>WYBU01000087.1 GCA_011525745.1 Planctomycetaceae bacterium
GTAGCGGCTTGCGCTGTTTCCACGCGTCCTTCGCGACTGTTGTCGATGTTCTCGGCAGGTGCATCTTGCCTGCTGGTCGCGGTCGGAACGGTCCGCGGCGCGCCGGTGACGACCGTGACCGTGGCGTCGGGACTGAACCGCCCCGTGTATGTGTGCGCGCCGCCGGGCGACACGAGCCGGTTGTTCATCGTGGAGAAGCGGGGCGTTATCAAAATTCTGGACCTGACGACGGGCACCGTGCTGGCGACGCCGTTCCTGGACATCGACGCGCTGGTGGTCAATCCGACCAGCGGCCAGGACGAGCGCGGTTTGCTGGGGCTGGCGTTTCACCCCGACTACACCAATAACGGCAATTTCTACGTGAACTACATCGACACGAGCAGCTCGCCCGGCGACACGGTTGTGGCGCGGTACCGCGTGATGGGTGACCCGGCGACCTCCAATGTCGCCAATCCGGCCAGCGCGCTGATCCTGTTGACCGTCGATCAGCCCGAGTCGAATCACAACGGCGGCTGCATGCAGTTCGGCTCGGACGGGATGCTGTACATCGGCCTGGGCGACGGCGGCGGCGCCAACGATCAGCACGGCACGATCGGCAACGGACAGAACACCAGCACGCTGCTGGGCAAGCTGCTGCGGCTCAACGTCGATATTCCGTCGCCTTACGTGCCCGCGGACAACCCCTTCGTCGGGGCCGGTCCGCCGCTCGACGAAATCTGGGCGCTCGGCCTGCGCAATCCGTGGCGCTTCAGCTTCGACTCGCTGACGGACGATTTGTACCTGGCCGATGTCGGACAGAACATATGGGAGGAAGTGAACTACATTCCGGCCGGCGCGGGCGGCGGGCAGAATTACGGCTGGCGCTGCATGGAGGGCAACGCGTGCTTTATCTCGCCCAGCGGGCCGGACTGCGTCTGCAACGGGCAGAATCTGACCTATCCGATCCACGTTTATAATCACAGCAACAACCGCTGTTCGATCACGGGCGGGTATGTCTATCGCGGCGCGGTCATTCCTGGCGAATACGGCAACTATTTCTACGGCGATTTCTGCACCGGCGAAATCTGGTCGTTCCGCGTCGTCAACGGCGCCGCGACCGGGAACTCGCTGCGGCTGACCCACGCGGCGCTGACGTCGTTCGGCGAAGGCGGCGACGGCGAGTTGTACGTCGTGACCGGCATTACAACGTCCAACGGCGTCGTTCGCCGCATCGTTCCGCTTCACAACCACCCGGCCGACATCAACGCGGATGGCTCGATCGACCAGGCCGACGCGGACCTGCTCACACAGGCGCTGCTGGGGTTCGATCTGGGCGATCCGGCGCTGATGAACCGTTCCGACGTCAACAGCGACGGCGAGCATGACGGGCTGGACATCCAGGCCTGGCTGGACGCCATGTAGTCGCGCGGCGTTCGGCGGATCGCGACGAGTCAGGGACGCGCGCACCGCGTACGAGCACTTGTCAGGCATCGCGCGGAAATGCGGAGAGCGAATTGCAGAGGGGTGGTACCAGCGTCCCGCCCGTCCGGAACGGGCATGATGCCCATACCACCATGCACAATCGTTCTGGTTATTGGTGCGCGACTCCCGACTCATGACGGGCTGCGATTCGCACTTGAAATCGCACGCGGTTCGATCACACTTCCACCGGATGACGAACGCGCCGGGGCCGAAGACTGGCGCGGAAATTGCATGGTGGATGGCTGCATGGTGCGCGGCTTGGCTCCCTCTTTGATGATCGCGGGTGCGTGCGCGGCCGCCGCCGTGCTGTGCTTCGTTTCCCCAACCCGCGCCCAGACCGCCGACGACCGCCGCTGCCTTCAATGCCACGCCCAGGAGCGCATCGCCACCGATCCGGTGGAAGATCTGCGCGCGCGCGTCCGTTTGTCGGCGGGCGAACCGCCGCCGCCGCGGGCCGATCAGTCGAAGCTCTACGTCACACCGGACATGCTGCGCGAAAGCGTTCACGCCGGCGTGGCCTGTGCCGCTTGTCACGCGGACGCGGTCGAACTTCCGCACGCCGCGCGGCTGGGCGAAGTGAACTGTACGTCGTGCCATGCCGCGGCGGCCGACGAGTACATTCAGGGCGTTCATGCCGAGGCGGCCGCGCGGGGCATGAAGGACGCGCCGCGTTGCGCGGATTGCCACGGCGGCCACGACGTTCGGCGCAAGAGCGATCCCAAGTCGCGCACGTATCCGCTGAACGTCATCAAGGTGTGCGGCGACTGCCATTCGCAGCACGTCGGCGCGGCGTATCACGAGGGCGACGGGCGGTTGCGCGTGTCGCAGTACCTCGACAGCGTCCACGGCAGGGCGGTGACGAAGGCCGGCCTGATCGTGGCGGCCACGTGCGCCGACTGCCACGGCCATCACGCGATCCGGCGCTCGGACGACGTGCGTTCGAGCGTGCATCACACGCGCGTGCCGTTGACGTGCGGGCGGTGCCACGTGGGCATCGCCGAGTCGTTCGCCGGCAGCGTGCACAGTGAAGCCGTGATCCGCGAGGCGAAGCGTGAGGCGGCGCCGCGCGCGCCGCGACGCCGCGGCGCGCCGGCTCCGGAGCCGTCCGAGCGTCGCGCGCCGGTGTGCAGCGACTGCCATACGTCGCATGCGATTTCGCGCGGCGACACGCCGGAGTTCCTGAGCGACATCGTCGGCGAATGCGGTTCGTGTCACGCGGATCTTTATCGCACGTATCGCGAGAGCTATCACGGGCAGGTGCAGCGGCTGGGCAGCGAGCGCGCGGCGCGCTGCTCGGACTGCCACGGCGCGCACCATATTCTGCCGCCGGAGGATCCGCGCTCGACGCTGTCGCCGACCAACGCGCCGGATACCTGCGCGCGTTGCCACACGGAATTGAAGAACATGTCGGCCGCCGGCCGGGCGAATTTCGTCCGGTACAGCCCGCATGCCGACTATCGCGACCGGCGGCGCGATCCCATCTTGTTTTATGTCTGGCTTTATTTCATCGTATTGATGAGCGTCACGTTCACGTTCTGGGGGCTGCACTCGATCGCCTGGTTTGCACGCGGCACGATCAACCGGTTGCGGCACGGTCCGCATCCGCGGCCGGCGCGGCATTCGCCGGCCATCCAGCGATTTTCGACGTGGCATCGTGTCACGCACGGGCTGGTCATCATCAGCTTCATGGGGCTGACCATCACGGGCCTGCCGCTGAAGTTCAGCGACCGTCCGTGGGCCGCGTGGCTGATGCGGCTGCTGGGCGGGACCGACTTCGCCGGCTATCTGCACCGCACGTTCGCGATTCTGGTGCTGGTGTATCTGGTGATGCACGTGATTCACCTGTGGCGCAACCGGCGGGGAGACGGCGCCTCGGTGCTGACGCGCGTGTTCGGCCCGCACAGCATGTTGCCGATGAAGCGCGACTGGCAGGAGTTCGTCGCGATGGTGCGCTGGTTCTTCGGGCGCGGGGCGAAGCCGACGTTCGACCGCTGGACCTACTGGGAGAAATTCGACTACTGGGCCGATCTGGTGGGGACGTTCATCATCGGCCTGTCGGGGCTGCTGCTGTGGTTCCCGACCTTTTTCGCCGAGTATTTTTCGGGCTACTGGTTCAACGTGGCGACCGTGGTGCACGGCTACGAGGCGCTGCTGGCGGTGGCGTTCATCTTCACGATCCACTTCTTCAACGCGCATTTGCGCTGGGAGAAGTTCCCGGTCGATGACGTGATCTTCACCGGCCAGTTGCCGGAAGAGGAATTCGCCGAGGAGCGTGCGCCGCAATACGAGCGGCTGAAAGCGGCGGGAACGCTCGACGCATTGCGCGTCGAACCGGCGCCTTCCTGGCAGCGCGTCCTGGCGAAGATTGTGGCCTACATCAGCCTGACGGTCGGCTTTTCTCTTGTTATCCTGATCATCTGGGCGGGACTGCAATAGGAGAGTGATCAAGGCGGGCAGGGAAAGTCGAAAGTCGAAATGAAACGTCGAAACGTCAAAACGAAGGAACACGGAACAGAAAAAAGCGACGAAGGAGCATTAGATATCAGATATCAGACTTGAGATGTGAGATTCGAGACTTGAGATTCCAGACTTCCAACTGAGGACTGACAACTACTCCGGCTGTTCGCTCATGGCTGGCGGCTGATGGCTGGCAGCTTGTGACCTAAGGCATGGCGCGTACGACTGACGGTTATTGGCGCCGCGGAAGCTGCTGACGATGATGCCCACCGAATCGAATGAACCTATGCCGCCGCGGGACAGGCCGTGGTGGGCGCCGTTCGTCACGCTCAGCGTGATTCTGGCCGTGCTCGGCGGCCTGGCGCTCAGCTACGCCGAGGGCGGCGGCATGCGCGCCATCGGCCGGGCGTCACTGGCGGCGGCGGCCATTGCGATCACGGGCGTGCTGCTGTCACTGTCCGCTTGGGGCCGCGCGATCATGGGCATCTACGTGCGGCCGACGTCGCACTGGTTCCCGTTCCTGTTCTCGCGCCGCGGCTGGGCGCAGGCGACGGCGATCTCGTTTGTTTTTTTCGTCACCGGCTTTTTTGCCTACACTATGGAGCCGGACTTCTGCACGTCGTGCCACATCATGGTGCCGTACTACCGGGCGTGGCACGAGTCGACGCATCACGGCGTCGAGTGCATTGAGTGTCACTTCGAGCCGGGGCTGAAAGGCACGCTCAAAGGCAAGTGGCAGGCCAGCTCAATGCTGATCCGCTACCTGACGAACACGTACGGCAGCAAGCCGCATGCCCAGATCGAGGACGCGAGTTGCCTGCGCAGCGGGTGTCATGCGGAGCGCGTTCTGGAGGGCAAGGGCAAGGCCGACTGGGTATATCAGAAGCCCAACGGCGCGACGGTGACCATCAAGTTCGATCACACGCCGCATCTCGGCGAGCTGCGGCGCGGCCGGCAGCTTCGCTGCACGAGTTGTCATAGCCAGATCGTTCAGGGCGAGCACATCGCCGTAACGCTCGACACGTGCTACGTTTGTCACTTCAAGGGGCTGGTGCACGGGCGCGACGAAGAGGTGCTCGGCGGGTGCACCGGCTGTCACGCCGCGCCCAAGGAAGAGATTCGCCTGTCGACGGGCGTGTTCGATCACAAGGCCTACATCGACCGCGGCGTCGCCTGTTACAACTGCCACAGCGACTCGATCAAGGGCGACGGCGCCGTTCCGAAGCAGGTGTGCGTGAACTGTCACAATCAACCGCATCTGCTGGAGCGGTACGGCGAGGCCAACTTCATTCACGACAACCACGTGACGAAGCACAAGCTGCGCTGCACGAGCTGCCATCTCGAAATCGAGCATTCGATCGACGCCGGTGTGCAGAAACCGGAAGCGTCCTGCGTCGTCTGCCATCAGTCGATGCACGCGGGTCCGTCGGAACTGTACCGCGGCACGGGCGGCCGCGGCGTGCCGGACATGCCCAGCCCGATGTATCGCGCCCAGGTCGACTGCATCGGCTGTCATCGCATGCGCGAGCACGACGCCATGGCCGCGCGCGTCGTGGGCCAGACGTTTGTCGCCATGCAGGAATCGTGCGACATGTGTCACGGCGACGAGGGCGATCCGCAGACCGGCAAATACGCCGACCGCCTTTCGGAGTGGAAACGCGTGCTCGATGCCCGGCTGGCCGAGGTCGAAGCGGATGTGACGGCGGCCGAGTCGGCGCTGGCGTCGACCGAGATGTCGGACGGGCAGCGATTGACGCTGGCGCGGCGCGTTTCCGACGCGCGGCATAACGTCGCGCTGGTGCGGCTGGGGCACGGCGCTCACAACTTCAATTACTCGATTGCGCTGCTGAGCGTCGCGACCGAGTACGCCAAGGAAGTGCAGCGAACCTGCGACCCGGATGGTCCGGCCGCGCGGGGCAGCCCCTGAGAGCGAGTGTGAGCCGGGTGAACGGAACCGCGACGCTGAACGCGACCCGGGCGGGTGCGTGAAGGGAGCGGCGAGCTGTCGTCGCAGGGAGCAGAGTGCTCGACTGAAAACGTTGGCCTTGAATCGGGATGCTCAAAAACGCTCTGACGCGGCGTCAGCGAATGTCTTCGACGCAAGCGGCCGTTCGGCTGCGCGATTGGCCGGACCGGATGCTGCGTGGCCGCGAGTCTGGACACGAACGACGTGAAGCTGCCGACCACACAAAACGCCGCGCGCCGCGCAATGCTGTGCGCAGCGCTTGCGCTGTGCGGATGCCGCTCCGAAGAGCCGCCCAAGCCGGCGCGGCCGTCGCGCGCGCCGACCTCCGCGACGGCGCGCCACCAGCCGGCCGTTCCGCCCCGGCCGCCCGCCACGTTGCCGCGCATGCGCCCGACGTCGGTCGAGCCGGGCACGAGCTGCGCGTCGGCGGGCTGTCACGATTCTTACACGGCCGCGGCATACGTTCATGCTCCCGTCGCCGCCCAAAGTTGCGATGTTTGTCACGCGCCGGAGCAGCCGGGCCACAAGTTTCCGCTGAAGCGGACCGACAACGACACGTGCACCTACTGCCACGTCGTGTTTACCGGCAAGGCGCACCAGCACCAGCCGGTGTTCAGCGGAAAATGCACGGTCTGTCATGATCCGCACGCTGCGGATCACAAGTTCCTCTTCCGAGAGACGATCGCGGCCCGCTGCGCCACCTGTCATCCGCTGTCGACGGGTCAATACATTCACGAGCCGTACGGCGCCGGCGCATGCTCGGTGTGTCATACGCCACACGAAGCCGACAATCCGCAACTGACGATCGCATCCGGCGCGGAAAACTGCTATCGCTGTCACGTCGCGATGAAAACGCGGCTGGCCGCCGCGACGTCGCGTCATGCGCCGGTCGATTCAAGCTGCCGCGAGTGTCACGAGCCGCACGCGTCGAGTCACCCGCTGATGCTGCGGACCGATCGAAAAGCGCTGTGCCTGTCTTGTCATGAGCAAATCGCGGCGACGGTGCGTACCGCAACGGAGCAGCACGGGGCGTTGTTCGTTCAGCACGGCTGCGAGAACTGCCACGACGCCCACGGCAGCGGCGAGCCGGCGTTGATGAGGGCGCGGGTCGACGAAGTGTGCGCCCAGTGTCACGCGGAACCACAGAAGGGCTACGATGGGCGCGACATCAAGGCGGTATCTGCCCAAGTGCAGCGCAGCCGGTTTCTGCACGGGCCGGTGCGCGAGGGGCAATGCCAGGAGTGTCATCAGGTCCACGGATCGAGCAACGCGCGGCTGCTGGCGCAGTATTTTCCGGCTACGTTTTATCAGAAATTCGACGTGACCAACTACGCGATGTGCTTCTCGTGCCATGAGAAAGCAATGGTCATGGAGGCCCAGACCACAACGCTCACGGGTTTTCGCAACGGCGAGCACAATCTGCATTTCATCCACGTCAACGCCGAAAAGGGCCGGAGCTGCCGCGCCTGTCACGAAATGCACGCCAGCGACCAGCCCAAGCACATGGCCGAGGCCACGCCGTTTGAGGGCGGCGGCTGGGCCGTGCCGGTCGGGTTCCGCAAGACCGACACGGGGGGATCGTGTGCGCCGGGTTGCCACATGCCCTACACGTATGATCGCGAAAATCCGGTTGTCTATGGAGCGACCGGGGAGGTTCAGCGATGAAAGATGTTCCACATTTCGCGCTTCGGAAGAATTCATCCTCCGGCGAACCACGCGCGCGGCCGGTCGGGACTGCGCCGGCAATCGCGGCGCGCCGCGCTGTGCTTGCGTTTTGCTGCTCACTGTTCGGTCTGGCGGCGGCCCCGCGCGCGGCGGCGCAACAGGTCGATCCGAAGAAGCGTCCAACCGGCCCGATGCCGTCGTGCACCGTTTCGGGTTGTCATGCCGAAGTCACGCAGGCGGCCGTGCAACACGGCCCGGTGGCCGCCAACTCCTGCGACGCGTGCCACCGCCTGACCGACGAAAAGCAGCACAAGTTCGACTACATCCGCGAAAAGGCCGAGATGTGCTACTTCTGCCACGATCAGTATCAGGGGCGGCTGATGCACGATCCGGTTGCGAAGGGCGATTGTCTGGAATGCCACAATCCGCACGGCGGCAAGACGCGCCAGTTTCTGCGGGCCGACACCATCGCGCTGTCGTGCGGCGCCTGCCACGCCGATGTCACGGGCGGCAGGAAATTCGTGCACGGCCCGGTGGCCGCGGGCGGTTGCGTCGCCTGTCACAATCCGCACGTTTCGGACCAGAAGGGGCTGCTGCTCCGCGCCGCCAACGCTCTGTGCCTTGAGTGTCACGTCAGTACGCAGCAGCAGCTTGGCACGGCCGTCTCGACCCACGAACCGGTCCGCACCGACTGCCTGCGCTGCCACACGCCGCACGCCTCGGACGAGCGCATGCAGCTCAACGCCGAGCCTGAGGCGCTGTGCATGTCCTGCCACGAAGACATCCGCAGCACGGTACAGTTCGCCAAGACCGCCCACGGCGCCGTGGTCACCGGCCGCAAGTGCCTGAACTGCCACGAGCCGCACGCCACGCCGCATCCGCGCATCCTGCGAAACAACCCCAAGGACATCTGCCTCGACTGTCACAATCAGCCGCTGGATACGCCCACGGGGCGCATCGCCGACATGAAAGCGGTGCTGGCCGGCGGCAAGAGCCTGCACGGACCGATCGCCGAAAACAACTGTGCCGCGTGTCATGAGATTCACGGCGGCTCGAATTTCCGATTGCTGACGAAGGAGTATCCGCCCGAGTTCTACGCGCCATTCCGGGAAGAGGCCTATGCGCTGTGCTTCTCATGCCACGAGAAAGACATCGTTCACGATCCGAAGACGACGACGCTGACCGGCTTTCGTAACGGCGATCTCAATCTGCACTTTCTGCACGTCAACAAGGACACCAAGGGCCGCACCTGCCGCGCCTGTCACGAAACGCACGCCAGCAACCAGGAAAAGCACATTCGCGACAGCGTGCCCTTCGGCAAGTGGGAAATGCCGATCGGCTTTCGCAAGACCGAGACAGGCGGTTCCTGCGCGCCCGGATGTCATACGGCGTATGCGTACGATCGCGAGAAGCCGGTGGTTTATCCCGCCGGCCCGAGCAAGGCGACCTGGCCCGCCGACCGTCCGGGCACAGCGCCGCCGCCGAACACAGGAGCGCGACCATGAGCGCACAAGATGAGCGACCGACGGCGGAAGTCGGCCGGGGCACGAATGAGCGACAAGGAAACAGGGAACAGCGAACAGGGAACGGAGGCGCGCGACGCTGGGCGCGCTTCATCGCGAGGTGTACCGCACTCGTGATCGTGCTCATCCCGCCAGGCGCTTCGCGTGCCGGGCCGCGGAACATCAAGAACGGCGAGCCGATCGGGCGAATCGAACTGAACCGCATCGACGACGGCAAGCTGGTGGACTCGAACAACTGGGCCGGGCGGCCGTCGGTTTGGATCTTCATCAGCCCCTTGCAGACCAGTTCGCAGCGCGCGATGCAGGAATTGCAGCGCATCGTCGACGAGACGCCGGCGCCGGGCATCGAAGCGGTGGCGCTGACGACCGACCCGAACCGCCTGGGCGAGGTGCGCGAGTTCTGCAACCGCAACCGCATTCGCCTGCCGGTCGTGCTGGACGCCGGCCGCGCGCACTACGGGCGTCTGGGGATCATCGTGCTGCCGACCACGCTGTTGGTCGATAACGAGGGCAAGCTTCACGACAGCATCCCGGGGCACGATCCGGCGTACGAACGGCATCTGCGGGCGCACGTGCAGTTTCTGACGGGAAAGATCAAGGCGGACGAACTTGCCAGACAGCTTGCCTCGACGCAGCCGACGCGCGATCCCGGCCTGGAACGGGCCGAGCGGCTGGTGCGCAGCGCGGCGCTGCTGGCACAGCGCGGCTTGTTGCCCGACGCCATCAAGGAACTTGAGGCCGCGATCGAGGCCGACGCGTTCTACGCGCCGGCCTATCTCGATCTGGCGATGCTGCGGATCGTCACGAACGACCTGCCGGCGGCGGAGAAGCTGGTGGACAAGGCGCGCGGCATCGACGAGGCCAATCGCCGGACGTGGCTGGTGCAGGGCGTCATTCGCTTTCATCAGAACCGGCTGGAGGACGCGGAAAAATCGCTGCGCGAGGCGCTGATGCGCAATCCCGATCCGGCACTGACCAATTACTGGTTGGCGCGGGTGCTGGAGGCGCGCGGCGACAAGGAAGGGGCGCGCGTCTGCTACCGCGCGGCAGCGGAACGGATGTTGCCGGCCGTGGATGCCGAGCTGGCCAAGCGCGGTGCGACCGGATCGACTCAGGCCGCGCCGAACTGACACGTTTTGTACCCGACCGCTGGAGACGCGCCGGATGCGCATGCGCCGTTGGGTTTGCATGGCCGCCGCCGTCGGTTTGCCGCTCGCCGCGGCTTGTTCCGAAAATGCGCGCGGTCGGCTGTTGCGCGTTCTTTTGGACGTGCCGCCCGCGGCAACGGATGGCGCCGCCGCGGTGTCGTTTACGTCGGCCGGCGGCGAGCGCCGGTTGCGACCGCCATCGCACGGCCTGCCGCGGGCATGGGTCTCGCCGGCGAGTTTCGCCTCGAAACATCCGCCGTTCCTCCAGCGGCATTGTGCGACCTGTCACGACGAAAGCCACGCGCAGCAGCCGCGGACGAACTATCTCGACGTCTGCCGTGAATGCCACGCGGACGTATTCATCGCCACGCCGTTTTCGCACGGTCCCTTCGCGGCGGGGGCCTGCCATCAGTGCCATCGGCCGCATGCGTCGCAGCATGGGCTTCTGCTCGCGCGGCCCGAGCCGTCGCTGTGCACCGACTGCCACGAGATGGCGCACAAGCCGATCTGCTCCGGCCGGCGCGCGGGTGTGGCCGCGCCGTGCACGGCGTGTCACGAACCGCACGGCGCCGACAACGCGAATTTCCTGCGCGCGGGCGACGAGTGGCGGCGATTGCTGGAGAAACATGCGGAGGCTTCGGCGACGACGGAACGCCCGTTGTGATCGCTGAGCAACCGGCGCGGCATTGAGAGCGAGTGGGAGACAACACGGAGCGACGATTGAAACCGACCGGGCGGCATCGACAGGCCCACGCGCGCTTCGAGTCGGTTGATTGCGGCAAGCGCGCCGCGCGAAGGCCTGGCCATGTCGAGTCCGGGCAAGCCGTCAAAGCGGCGTTGTGCGCAGGCGGGTCTTGCGCGATTCCCCGGCGGTCAATGGCAGAAGCGCGGGCAGACTCACGTGCCGGCGAGGCGCCTCGCCGGCACGTCGGCGGAGACAGGCTGGATGAGCGATGCTGGAGCGAGGTCGCGACGACGGGCAGCATGGATGCTGCTGGCGACCTGTCTCGGCACGTTTTCCGTCGCGCAGGCGCGATCCGAACAATCGGCCACTGCCCCCGACGATCGACCGCCGCCCGTCGACAGTCGCGTGGCGGCGGGAGCGGATCGCCTCGGGCTTGACCGCGTCGATTTCTCGCTGGAGTTGAGCGGCGAGTATGAGCAGCGTCGCGTGCGGACGGAGCAGGGGCCGTATTCACGTCGCACGCGGCAGACGAATTCGTGGGGCCGGCTCGAGGAAGTGGGGCGGCTGGGCCTGGACGGATACCTTTTTGATCGCGACATCTTCTCGTTCAGTGGCGACATCGGCCTCGGGTTGACGCAGGAGCGCAGCAAGGAGCGGTTCGACGGTTGGGAACGGACCGACTCATTCGACGGCACGCTGGCCGAGTTCGACGTGCGGGCCGATCTGTTCTCCGGCGGGGCGGTCAGCGGCAACGTGTTCGCGCTTCAGGCGCGAGACCGTTACGCGCGGCCGTTTCTGCCGAGCCTGCGCGAGCGGCGCAGCGAATACGGCGCCGCGGTGTATCTGAATGACGACGTGCTGCCGATGGAGTGGCGCTTCGAGCATCGCGACGTCGACCGCGACGGCAGCCGGCGCGATTTCGACAACGAGCGCGTCGTGCAGGATTACTTCGCGTACCGCGCGACGTGGAATCACCGCCCCGATCACACGCTGCGGCTGGACTTCGAGTACGACGACCGCGAAGAGCGCTACAGCGGCGGGACCTACCGGTTCGACACGCAGCGCTACCAGCTTCGTGCCGAGGACACGTGGACTTTCGGCGACGGCGGGCGGCATCGGCTGGATACCGTGGTGCGTTATCAGCAGGAGGCCGGCGACGTGGCTCGCGACCTGTTCGAGGCCGGGCCGCGGCTGACGCTGAAGCACTCGGACACGCTCACGACGTTCTATCAGTACCAGTATTCGCGCGAGAAACTCGGACAGTACGACATCGATCTGCACCGCTTCGACGCCGGCCTGACGCATCAGCTCTTCACGAATCTGACGACGACGGTGAACCTGTTCGGGCTGAAGGAAGACATCAAGGATGACAGCGAGACCGACGAGTTCGGCGGGAACATCGACTGGGCCTACACGCGCGAGAACGCGCTGGGAGTCTTCAGCGGCGATCTGGGGCTGACGCACGAACTGGAGTGGACGCGCGGCGGAGCGACGCGCGTTCAGCTTCGCGAGTCGGGCACGTTTCGCGATCCGCTGCCGGTTGTGCTGGCGCGGCAGGGGGCCTGGACGCCGTCGATCCTTGTGTGGGACAGCACGCGCACGCGGCTGTTCGTGCGCGGCCGCGACTACGTCGTGGTGCAGCGCCGCGGCGCGACGCTGCTGTTTCGATCGCTGCTGGGACGGATTCGCAACAATCAGAGCGTCTCGATCGACTACGTTTATCTCGAAGACCGCGACGCCCGGCGCGGCACGACGCGCGTCGACGCACGGTTACAGCAGGCGTTCAACAACGGTTGGACGCCGTACTATGCCTTCGAGTCGCGCTGGGAGGACCGCGATTCCAGCCGCGGCACGCCGTTGCGCGAAAATGACCTGCACCGGCATCGCCTGGGCGTGAAGTATGAGCGGCCGCGCTGGTCGGCCGGGGGCGAGCTGGAGCTGCTTCGCGACAACATTGATCCGTTTATCGCCTACCGCGCCTACGGCGACGTCGCGCTGCTGCGCCGTCCGGCCGGCGCGATCGACGCGCGGCTGGACGTGTCGCACTTTTTCTTCAGCCGCGACGCCGATCGGGACGTCATCCTGGTCGAGGGAACGATCGACGGTCGCTACGACTGGTCGCGGCGTGCCGGCGGCTTCGGCCGCGCGACGTATCGCTACGAGGACGACCGCTGGCGCGGCATCGTTCACGGCGTGGACGTCGAAACCGGCGCGGAACTGCGATGGGGGCCGTACACGGTAGTTGCCAGCGTGGAGTACGATCTGCTGAACCTGGCCGAGTCGCACGAGGACGGATTCGGCGTGTGGCTGAAGGTGCGGCGTGAATTCGAGGATGTACTGGCGAAGAGATGAATGCGTCGGCTGCGGACGCGAAGGACGACTGATGAACGACGGGCGGCACTTGGCAGGCACGCAGGATTCTCTCGATGTCGTGAACAATGACGTGTCGCGACTGCGGCTGCTTTTTGTCGTGCTGTCGTTCGTAGGCGCCGGCTGCGCCCGGCCCGCCGGCGTGATTTTTCCACCCGACGATCGCGCGCCGGTCTGGCCGCCCCCGCCGGATGAGCCGCGCATCCGATGGCTCGGGCAGCTTGCGACCGACGCCGATCTCAAGCCCGCCCGCAGCGGCTGGCAGGCCTTCGCCGACGCCATCGGCGGGCCGGCGCGGATCAACAGCGTTTCGACGCCCGCCGGCGTGGCGGTGTCGCGCGATCAGCGGGTCTTCGTCACCGATCCGACGCTGCGCTGCGTGCACGTCTTCGACCTCAACGCCCGCACCTATGGAGCCATTCTGGATGTTGATGGCGCGCCGCTGGCGGTGCCGGCCGACGTGGCCGTCGATGGCCCTCGCATCTTCATTTCAGACTCCGCACGGCGGGCGATCTTCGAGTTCGACGCCGGCGGGCGCTTCGTTCGCACCATCGGCCGCGACGTGCTCCAGCGACCCATCGGCGTGGCGGCGGCGGCAATTGAAAAGCAAAGCGGCACGCGTCTGTACGTCGTCGATGCCGTGTTGCATGCCTGCATCGTCTTCGACGCGGCCGGCGGCGAATTGTTCCGATTCGGCCGTCGCGGCGCGGGGCCGGGCGAGTTCAACGTGCCGACCGACGTAGCGGTGCATCGCGACATCGGCGTGCTCGTGGCCGACACGCTCAATTTCCGCGTGCAGCGATTCTCACATGATGGCGAATTCGTCGGCGAATTCGGCGCGCGGGGCGATGGCGCCGGCGATTTCGCCATGCCCAAGGGCATCGCCGTCGATGGCGCCGGTCGCGTTTACGTCGCCGATGCGCAGTTCGAGAACATCCAGGTGTTCTCGAGCGAAGGCCGCCTGCTGCTGGCGATCGGCCACGAAGGCCGCGGACCGGGCGAGTTCTGGTTGCCGAATCAACTGGATATCGACGACAATCAGCGGCTGTGGGCGGCCGACGCTTACAACCGCCGCGTGCAGGTGTTCCAGATTCTGCCGGAGCCGCCCGCGCGAATCGAAGCGTCGTCGGCGCAGATGCGGTGAGTCATGCACGCACGAGACCTTCCGACATCTCGCTTGTACGAGTCCCCGGTGGCCGCGCACGTCGTCGCAGCCGTCCTTGCTGTCGGCCTGATGGCGATGGCCGGCACTGCTCCGCTTCGCGCCGACGACTCGGTCATCGGCTCGCCGCACGATCTGTCGGCCCTGTCGCCGCATCCGATCCGCGCCGTTCACGAGGACCAGGTGTGCGTCTTCTGCCACGTGCCGCACACGAGCACGCCGCAGACGCCGGCATGGCGCCGCCATAATCCCGAGATTCGATATCGCATTTATCAAAGCAGCACGACCGACGCCCGCATCGGCCAGCCCTCCGGCGTGTCCAAGATGTGCCTGAGCTGCCACGACGGCCTGATGGCCCCGGGCATGAGCGGGCAGTTCCCGCTTTCGGCCGACGCCGCGCCGGCCGACCACGTCGTCATGACGCGGCGCTTCCTGCCGCCGGGCGAGTCGAATCTGACGAACGATCTGCGCGACGATCATCCCATCGGATTCCGCTACGACCGCGCCTTGTCGCGCCGCGATCCGCAGCTACGCCCGCCCGATCTGGTCAGCCGTACGCTGCCGCTGGGCAAGCACAACGAGGTGCACTGCACGGCCTGTCACGATCCGCACAACAATCGGCTGGGCGACTTCCTGCGCATCACCGACCGCGGCTCGGCCCTGTGCGTGGCCTGTCACGACCTGACCGGCTGGCGGGCCTCGTCGCACGCCGTCACGCCCGTGCCGACGCCCGGCCGCCGCGTCGATCCGACCGAACGCATGAAGTATCCGACGCTGGCCGACAACGCCTGCGCCGCCTGCCACAAGGTCCACTCGGCCCCGCATCCCGAGCGGCTGCTGCGATTCGAGCGAGAAGAGGATAATTGTCTGAATTGCCATGACGGCTCGGTCGCGCGCTCCGACATTCTGGCCGAAATCCGCAAGTCCAGCGCCCATCGCGGCGAGCGGCGCACCGGCGTTCACGATCCGACCGAGCGGCCGCGCTCCATGCGACCGCACGTCGAGTGCGTCGATTGCCACAATCCGCACGCCGTGCGGCCGGCCAACCGCGTGCTGGTGCGCGGGCTGTCGCCGGCGCCGGCGGATGGCACGTTGACGGCCGCGCCCGGCGTGAATGCCTTCGGACACGAGATCGATCGCGCCCAGTTCGCCTACGAGGTGTGTCTGCGCTGCCACGCAGACAACGTCCCGCCGACGCGCACGCGGCTGATCCGACAGGTCCACGAGACAAATACGCGGCTGGAGTTTGCGACGTCAAATGCCTCCTTTCATCCCGTCTTCGGTCCGCGGCGCAATCCCGACGTCGTCAGCCTGATGTCTCCGCTGCGCATCGGCTCGGTGCTGGCCTGCACCGACTGCCACAACAGCGACAATTCGCGCGTCGCCGGTGGCTCGGGGCCGGAGGGTCCGCACGGCTCGCGCTTCGCTCCGCTGCTGGCCAATCGTTACGACACGCGCGACTTCACGGTCGAAAGCGCCGCCGCCTACGCCCTGTGCTACCGCTGCCACGACCGTACGAGCATCCTGCGCGACGACAGCTTTCCGTTTCATCGCCTGCACATCGTTGTGGCGCGCACGCCCTGCTCGGCCTGTCACGATCCGCACGGCGTGCGTCCCGGCGGCGCGGGTGGTGACCACACGAATCTGATCAACTTCGACACGACCATCGTCAGGCCGGTCCGCACCGGTCGCGGGCTGGAGCCGCCGCGATACACCGACACCGGCCGCTACAGCGGCACCTGCACGCTGACCTGTCACGGTGTCGATCACGTCAACCTGCAATACGGCACGGCCGGCGTGGCGCGAGGGAGACGTTGATGAAACCCGCGGCTTGCACGAGCGTCGCCGCCGTGATGAGCGCCTGGCTCGCGGCGTCCGTGGCCGCACCGCAACCGCGGCAATCCACCGTTGCGGTCTCGCACGAATCGACCTCGCGCGTCATCACCGGTCTGATCGGGTCCAGGCACGACTTCGCACCGCCGAGCGCGCCGCTGATCGATCGCTGCATCGCCTGTCACGGCCGCGATGAACAGGCGCGGCTGTTGGGGCAGTCGGTCGGAGCGGATCAGTGGCCCGAAGACTCTCGCACAGGGACGAATCGCGCGACTTCGCAGGCGTCACAACCGATGTCACCGCCGTCGGCGGACGCCGCCGCTTCATCACAACCGGCTGACGATGCCCAGGATCACCGAGCCGATCGCGCCCCGCGCGAAGCGCATTCGTCCGACATCCGCCGCGACTGGCCCGGCCGGCGCGGCGCCGCGCGGACGGTCGCCGATGAGGAATCGCGTCGCCCGGCCCGCGATGAGCTGCACCGCTCGACGCGCCTGTGCCTGGGGTGTCACGATGGCACAATCGCCTCGCGCATCGAGCTGGGCGAGCCGGCGTCGGAGCACGTCGCCTCGGCCCGCGTCGATTTCCGCCACGATCATCCCGTCGGCGTGGCCTATCCGCGGACCGATCGCGGATACCACCCGGCCGCGCGGGTGCGGCAGCGGGGGATCAGGCTGCCCGACGGTCGCGTCGAGTGCGTCTCGTGCCATGATCCGCATAACGCGTGGGGCCAGCCGGCCATGCTGGCGGTGTCGAACCGGCGCAGCGCGTTGTGCCTGACGTGTCACATCAAGTAGGCAGCACCGCGACCTCACGTTGACCGAGGATCGGAGAGTGTGGCATGGTCACGCCTTGGCGCTCGCCCATCCCTGCACTTGGGGAACGCGCGTGTCGCGAGGGCTTGTCCATGTTGAGGCCTCATTTCCGACTACGCTCCTTGAAGTTTCGATTTCAAACCGTCCGACTTGACGAACGCCTCCGACCGCGCTTAGATATTCTCTCGTTTCCCGCCGACGTAGCTCAGCGGTAGAGCACGGCTTTCGTAAAGCTGAGGTCGTGGGTTCAAATCCCACCGTCGGCTGTCGGGTTGGCGCTTCATCCAGCAGCGCAGCCGCGCCCCGAGATCCCATGCCCACGATCGAACAACTACAGAAGTTCCTGGTCAGGGAACCGGACGACGTGTTCCTCAACTTCGGCCTGGCGATGGAACTGGCCAAAGCCGGCCGCACCGACGACAGCGTGGCCCAGTTCGACCGCGTCATTTCGCTCCACGACGGCTACTGCCCCGCCTATTTCATGAAGGGCCAGACACTGCTGAAGGCCGGCCGGCTGAACGATGCCAAAGCCGCGTTGCAGGCCGGCATCGAGACCGCCCGCCGCGTCGGCGACGATCATGCCGCGGCCGAAATGACGGAACTGCTGGAGTCAATCTGAAGCGCGCCCTCGCGCACGCGGGAGCACAGCTTCAACGACGTTGCGCACCGTCGGGCGAAGTTGTGAGACCGGGAACTCGAACCTCAAACTCGAGATTTGAAATCCGACATGTCTGAAATCTTCGTCGCTTTCTTCTTTTCCCTCGTGCCGGTCGAAACTGCGCGGGACCTGAATTTCACCCATTGCGCTGCAGAGCGATCGGAAAACTCGCTGACGCCGTCGTCCGCCCGCCGGGCGGAAATGTGGTAAAGGGGCCACGAAACCAGGGACTGAAGTCCCTGGCTGGAACCGTGCGCCGTCCGGGCGAAGATTGCTGCGCCTCTCTTCATACCACCTCAAACATCTCACTCGGCTCGTATCGCGGCGCCAGGCGAACGTCGAAATACCGCCCGATGCGCTTGCGGTGGGTCGCCAGCGCCAGCCGTGGTGTGTTGTTTTCTTCGCTCAGATGCGCCGCGGCGATCCACTTGAGCCGCCCGCGCGCCGCCGGGGCCGCCAGATCGGCCGCCTCGACGTTCGACAGATGACCGCGCGGACCGCGGATGCGCTGCTTGAGCCGCCACGGATAAGGCCCCAGCTCCAGCATGTCGGGGTCGTAGTTGCTTTCGAGATAAGCCGCGTCCAGTTCTTCGATCAGGTTCGCCAACCCGCCGAAGACGTGGCCGAGATCGGTCAGGATTCCCAGCCGCCGTCCGTCGTGCTCGACGACGAAACAGTGCGGATCGCGTGCATCGTGCGGCGTGGGGATCGAATGCACGCGTACGCGGCCGAACTCCAGCGTCTGCCCGCTCATGAACCAGCGCACGTCGCGCAGCCGCCCCAGCGGCGGATCGGCCGCCGAGAGCGTCATCGGCGTCACGTACAGCGGCGTGCCGAACTTGCGGTGCCACACGCCCGCGCCGCTGATGTGGTCGGAGTGCTCGTGCGAGACGATTAGTGCGTCGAGGTCGTTCGGATCGCGCCCGTGAGCGTTCATGCGCCGCCGGGCCTCGACGGCACTGAGACCGGCGTCGAACATCAGCGCCACGCCGTCGGCCTCGACGTAGATGGCGTTGCCGTTGGAACCGGAGTTGAGCGAGAACGTCAGCACGCAGGTGGATTGTACCCGCGCCCGATCGCGTGGCACGGGCTTTCAGCCCGTGCGGGATTTCGCCGGGTGGCCCACCGCGTTGTGGTGGGGTCACGATGATAGGAATTGGAGTAAACCGCCTCCGCCGCGCGTGCGGGAGTTCACGCGGCGCATCGGACAAGTTGGATCCCCGCTTTCGCGGGAATGACGGAATGGGTCAGCGTCCGCAGCCGGGGGCGGCTGAGCCCCAACCACAGCCGAGGGCGGCTGTGCCCCAGGCCGGGTGGCCCACCGCGTTGCGGTGGGGTCGCGATGATAGGAATTGGAGTAAACCGCCTCCGCCGTGCGTGCGGGAGTTCACGCGGCGCATCGGCCAAGTTGGATCCCCGCCTTCGCGGGAATCATGGAACAGGCTGGGTGGCCCACCGCGTTGCGGTGGGGTCACGATGATAGGAATTGGAGTATACCGCCTCCGCCGCGCGTGCGGGGGTTCACGCGGCGCATCGGACAACCTGGATTCCCGCCTTCGCGGGAATGACGGAATGGGTCAGTGTCCACAGCCGGGGGCGGCTGAGCCCCAACCACAGCCGAGGGCGGCTGTGCCCCAGGCCGGGTGGCCCACCGCGTTGCGGTGGGGTCACGATGATGGGCATTGGAGTAAACCGCCTCCGCCGCGCGTGCGGGAGTTCACGCGGCGCATCGGACAACCTGGATTCCCGCCTTCGCGGGAATGACGGAATGGGTCAGTGTCCACAGCCGGGGGCGGCTGTGCTCCAGTCACAGCCGGGGGCGGCTGTGCCCCATTCACAGCCGCGGGCTGCCGTGCTGCACGGGCTTCAAGCCCGTGCCACGCAGATTACCAATGCCGCTCGATGAAGCCCGTGTCGATCTGTCCGTTCTGGAACTGCTCGTGCGCGAATATTTCGCGATGCAGCGGAATCGTCGTGCGCGTCGGCGAGACGACGAACTCGTCCAGGCAGCGCTTCATGCACGCGATGGCCTCGCCGCGCGTCGGCCGATGCACGATCAGCTTGGCGATCATCGAGTCGTAGTTGGGCGGGATCATATAGCCCGAATGCGCGTGCGTGTCGATTCGCACGCCGTGTCCGCCCGGGGGAATGAATGTCTCGATGCGCCCCGGCGACGGCCGGAAACCGTGCGCGGGGTCCTCGGCGTTGATGCGGCATTCGATGGCGGCGCCCTGGTGTTGGATGTCGCGCTGCTTGAAGGCCAGCGGCTGGCCGGCGGCCACGCGAATCTGCCACTGAATCAGATCGATGCCGGTGACCAGCTCGGTGACCGGGTGCTCGACCTGAATGCGCGTGTTAACTTCGAGGAAATAGAACTTCTGGTGCGCGTCGAGCAGAAACTCGACGGTGCCGGCCGAGTGGTAGCCGGCGTTGCGGCACAGCTTGATGGCCGCCTTGCACATCTCCTCGCGCGTCGATGACTTCAGCACCGGACAAGGCGTTTCTTCGATCAGTTTCTGATGACGGCGCTGTACCGAGCAGTCGCGCTCGTAGAGATGCACGATGTGACCGTGGCGATCGCCGAGCACCTGCACCTCGACGTGCCGCGGCTGCTCGATCAGCTTTTCGAGATAAACGCGCGAATCGCGGAACGCCCCTTCGGCCTCGGCCCGCGCGTTGCGGATTTGCGTCCGCAGCGACGCCTCGTTGTGCGCGATGCGCATGCCGCGCCCGCCGCCGCCGGCCGCCGCCTTGATCATCACCGGATACCCGATTTCGCCGGCGACGCGGGCCGCCTCGTCGTCATCCTCGATCGCGCCGCCGCTGCCCGGCACCGTCGGCACGCGGCTGCGGCGGGCCAGCTTGCGCGCTTCGGTCTTGTCGCCCAGCAGCCGGATCGACTCGGCCGACGGCCCGATGAACTCGATCTTGCTGGCGCGGCACTGCTCGGCGAAGGTGGCGTTTTCGGCGAGGAAGCCGTAGCCGGGATGAATCGCGTCGACGTTGGCGATTTCGGCCGCGGCGATGATGCGATCGGCCCGCAGATAGCTGTCGCCCGGCGGCGCCGTTCCGATGCAAATGACGCGCGACGCCATGCGCAGATAGGCCGCGTCGCGGTCGGCTTCGGAACATACGGCGACCGGTTCGATGCCCAGCTCGCGGCAGGCGCGCATGACGCGCAAGGCGATTTCACCGCGGTTGGCGACCAGTATGCGTGAAAACATGTCGATGGGGATCTCGATCTGTCTGAAGGTCCCGTTCGGCGTCTGCGCCGTCGTAGCATCAATACCGGCTGTCCTGTCGCGTCGTCATGGGTTGGGCCGCACGAGGAACAGCGTCTGGCCGAATTCCACCGGTCCGCCGTTCTCCACCAGAACGCGCTCGACGACGCCCGACACTTCGGACTTTATCTCGTTGAACACCTTCATTGCTTCGATAATGCACACGACCGTGTCAGGCCCGACCTGGCTGCCGACCTTGATGAACGGCGGCGCATTCGGCTCCGCCGCGGCGTAGAACGTGCCCACCATCGGCGCTTTGATCTCAAGCAGCGGCACGCCGACCTCGGCGGGCGGGCTGGCAACGCCGCCCGATGTTCCGGAGTTTAACGGCGCGGGGAAGTAGTTCACCGGATTCGCCGGCAGCGTCGGCGGTTGCAGGTAGACGCCGCCGACGGGGCCGCGCCGCAGAATGATCCGTGATTCGCCTTCGCGGACGACGATTTCGGTGATGTCGTTGGCCGACATCAACTCCGCGAGGCTCCTGATTTGTTCAACATCCATGCGAGGGATACCCAAGCGCAGATCGTCGATCGCGCTTCACCCAGCCGCGATCGTGAGGGAACGGCCGTCCGAACCTGTCCTCGGTGCAATGGGTCCGTGGGCGCCGCACACTCGCAGCGCGCACCTTAACCCGGACCGCGGCTGCATTGTAAGGAAGCGATGATCGGAATCAAGCCTCGCGTGACAGTGCTGCGCGACGGCTTACCTTCCGGGAAACCCCTTATGTTTCCAAAGGAAACGCATCATGCCGGCGAAATGCGCCAGCGCGTTCCGGGAGAGCAGTTTGGCGCTGTGGCGCCGATGCGCGTGGACGCAGATCACGAGCGGGTGATACACCACCCGCCGCCCGCCGCGCCAGGTGCGCAGGCACAGGTCCACATCCTCGAAGTAGAGGAAAAATCGCTCGTCGAAGATGCGGCCGCCGGGGTAGTCGTCGCGCCGCAGAAACATCGCTCCGCCCAGTCCCCAGTCGACGTCGGTCGGGCCGTCGAAGCGCTCGTCGATCATCAGATAATTGCGGAAAAAACGCGGATGGCCGATCCGATCGCGCAGCGGGCAGCGCGCATACAGCGCCGCCGGCCACGTGTAGAATCGCCGCGCCGACGGCTGCACGCGGCCATCCGGATAGCGCAGGCGCGGCAGAAGCACGCCCACGTCGGGATGCGCGTCGAGAAACGCCCGCGCCGCCGACAGCGCGCCGCGCGTCAGGCGCACGTCGGGGTTGGCAAGAAAGAGCATCTCACCGCGCGCCCCGGCGGCTGCGCGATTGATCGCCCGTCCGTAGCCGATGTTGTTCGAGTCGACGACGCGCGTGAACGCCGCCGCGACGGGCGGCACCGCGATCGACTCGTCGGGCGAGTTGTTGACGATAATCAGCTCGATATCAAGTTCGTCGCGATGGTCCGCGATCGACTCGGCCAGTCCGGCCGCATCGGCGGCGCTGCGGAAGTTGACGCTGAGGACGCTGATCATCACCGGTGTTCCGATGCTCGGGAGACGGCCGGCGGCGAGTCGCTCGGCGGCGGTCGCGACAAGAGGATAACGCCGAAACGGCGAATCGCACGGAACGGAATATTCTGATCGGGCGGTGAGCGTCGCCCGCGTCTCGCATCGCCCTGCATCGTTTTGTACTCTATGCGAACATGAAGCCGCGCCGCGTCTCGCGCCTGCCCCTGCCTGCCGGCTCCGACAGATTCGGCGCTCGGTTGCGCGCCCTGCGGCGGCAACGCGGCCTGACGCAGACCGAGCTGGCGGCGCTGGCGGACATCAATCAGGGCTATCTTTCGGCGATCGAGCGCGGGGAGCGTGTGCCGCGCCGCCCGATGCGCGTTGCGCTGGCGCAAGCGCTGGACGTGGCCGAAACGCTGCTGGTCGGCGCGGGCGAGGGGCACGACGCCGCGCAGCCGCTGGAAACGCGCGATCTGCCGCTGTTCGGCACGGTGCCGAACGGCCCGCCGGCGGTGTCGCAGGAGGCGGCGGAGCACTTTCCGGTTCTGCGGCATCTGTGGGCGCCGGACCGTTATTGCCTGCGCTGCGAGTTCGATTCGATGGAGCCGACGCTGAAGCGCGGCGACATCATCCTGGTCGAGTACCGTCCGGATGCCAATCCCGAGTTCGTCCAGGGCCGCATCTGCGTCTGCCTCGTCGAGGGCCAATCGACGCTCAAGCGCGTCAGCGTCGAGCGCCGCGGCGGGCAGCGCTGCGTGATCCTGCGCGGCGACAATCCCGACTCACCGGCGATGGTGGTCGATCCGCGGGGGGATTTGTCGATTCAGGGTGTCGCAATCAATCTCGTCAGCCGCCCGCTCTGACGCAGATGGGGTACAGCCCCCCGGCCGTGAATGCGACACGCGCGGGTGGCCCGCCGTTTCGGCGGTGGGTTCACAATGATGGGAACGGGAGCAAACCGTCATCTGCGTACAAGCGAAGGTCCATTGAATGCTTGCCCGCCGTGGGATTGCCGCCTGCGCGGGGTTCGGTCCCGGCGACTCACAGCCTTGGCACGCCGGTCGCCTGAGGATCGCCCCCGCAATGAACTGCCGTCGATCGTTGAAACGACCCGGTCACGTAAACAGGATAACAAATATGGCTTTTGAACGCACCTTTAGCGGCGCTCCGTGGGAGTCCCGAGTCGGCTACTGCCGCGCCCTGCGCGCCGGAAACCTCATATACGTCACCGGCACCGCGCCGGTCGACGATGACGGAAACGTAATCGCCCCCGGCGACGCCTGCGCCCAGGCGAGGCGCTGCTTTCGGATCATCGAACGGGCGCTGCGCGATCTTCACGCGGATTTATCCTGCATCGTCCGCACGCGCATGTTCGTGACCGACATCTCGCGCTGGCAGGACTTCGGCCGCGCCCACGCCGAGTTCTTCGCCGCCCATCCGCCCTGCACCACGATGGTCGAAGTCCGCCGGCTGATCGATCCGGCGATGCTGATCGAGGTGGAAGCGGATGGGGTGTGTGAGGCGTAGGATCAATTGTTCGTTTTCTTCGAACCGGCCGGCTTGCCGCCCGATCGTGTTGATGTCACATCGTTCGAGGCACCGCCGACACCGACATGACGTTCGACTTCTTCGATGATTCTGAACACTTCGGTTCGGGAGGGATCTTGGCGTTCCCAGTGACGCCGAGCACGTCGCGCCGCGTCGTTGCGGCGCGGCAGGATGAGCGAATAATCGGCATTCGCCTTGGAATCAAAAGGCTGCCCGAATTCGTTGCTCCACAGCTTCGCAATTCGCGCGCGGACCTGATCGCAGTTGTCGAATCCCCTGCCTGTATCATCGAGGTGCAGCAGCGTCCAGACCTCGAAGCATGGATCGGAAATGGCTACGCTGATCGACTTCTTCTCTGCGAGTTTGATTGCTTCGTTGGCTTGGTCACGTTGGTGCGGCGTGTGCTCCATGTCGAACAGCGCCCATGTACTGTCGCGATTCCGCTCGTTTGCGGCCTGATCGCGACGAAGTTCTCTCTGTAGGTGCGAAGCGCGTTCGACGACTTTGCGAGGCGAAGCTCCACCTGTCGGGGCGGTGACAATTCTCAGTACAACATGCTGCCTGACCTGGGGTTTCAGAAACTCGAAATACGCCGGCGCCGTGCGTGCGTCGTCGAACACGAGGGTCATGATCGGCAACGTGGCGCGTGTACCGACGCTGCGGAATCCGTAGCGATTCCGTTGCGCCCTTCGTGACGCACCGCGCCTGTTGCGTCGTGCGTGGGCCACGAATCACCCTCCCAACGGACCGATTGAGGGTATGGCGCCGTAACGACCCTGAAGGTACCGCCGGCGCAGGTTGTGAACCTGGCGCTCTTTGAACTCGGCCAACGAGTAAAGACGGCTTGCGCCGGCGGCGTCCTTGTCGGTTAGATAGACCTGATCTCTTCGCAATGTAGCGCGTCTTGCCTCGTCGTCGAGCATGAAAGTTTCGTGAGTTGCGAAAACAAGTTGCCCACGCACCTGCGTGGCCTCGAGATGACAGTTGAAATAACGAAGGAGAGCTACAAGTAACGCGGGGTGTAGTGAGGCGCCGATTTCGTCGATGAAGAAAGCGCGTGTATGCTCGCCGAACAGGAGGTCGTGGATCATCGGTGCAAGCTCAAGGAGCCGGCGTGTCCCCATCGATTCCTTGTCAAACCCGATCTTCCTGGGTCGGGCGCCTGTTGTGTGTAGCAACGCAAGGCTATACTTTACTCTAGGCTCTATTCGCTTGACGAGTTTCGGGCGCTCGCCGGGTTCTCGTTCGAATTGTCGAACGATTCGATGTTTTATTTCCTCTTCCACCTGAAGCTCTTGTATGCCGAGGTCTGCGGACTTGAGCCAGTCGAGCAACCAGTTTTCAAATGTGGGGCGTTCGCGAGTCAGCCGAGCAACGTGGTCCAGGAGTTGCTCGCTTGCGAGATATTGTCCAGGGTCACGAAAAGTCAACAGACGGCGAATGCCGACCGCAATGCCACCCGCGAGTTCGGGTGAAAACACATCCGCAAGGCCGAGTAGCAACGCGTTGTGGCGAAACGCTTTCATGATTAGTGTAAACTGCGAATCTCGCTCCCATGCGCCACTGGCGTCGTTCTGCACTCGCTCGAAAAGCGTCGAGGGCCCCAGACTCGTGTGCTCGCGCAGTACTTCTCGCAGAATGCGTGCTTGGTTAAACTCGACAAAATACTCGTAAACGCGCGCGCTGATGACGGCGCGGACCCCTAAACATACGGGTTGCTTACTATGCGTGTCATCGAGCAAAAATGGATCGTATGCCTCCAGCGATTCATCCGACGAATAGCGCGCCGAGTTCGCAAGTAGACTGTGCAGTGCTGACGCGGCGCGTATTACTGTTGACTTTCCCGAAGCATTTGGACCATAGATGGCAGCGCAGCGCAATAAGCGCAGCGGCTTGTCATCACCCTCGACTTGTACTTCGACGATTCCCCGGTCGCCGCCCGGCTCGATGTCCGTGGCGAGCATCGAAAGTCGAAACTCGTCTCGAAACGATCCGAAGTTCTTGCCGAAGAACTCGATGAGCATTGTGGCAAACTCGTGGGCCGCGCAGAAATCCTGCGCGCGGGTCATGTTTCTCAGATTGTATCGACGTTTTCCACCGCAGAAGAATGGTCATTGCGTGTTTTGCGCAGAAATATTGCGCGCTGAATCGGACAACTAACACGGTCCCATTAGTAGTATCCGACGGCCGAGCCAATCGCTATTACTTGGGGTGTTGGTTATTGAACCGATTCAGTTCATCTGCCCGATAACATTATCCCCAAACTCGCTGCACTTCACCTGCGTCGCGCCCTCCATCAGCCGTGCGAAGTCGTACGTCACGCGGCGCGAGCCGATCGCTCCTTCCATGCCTCGAATAATCAGGTCAGCCGCCTCGGTCCATCCCATGTAACGCAGCATCATTTCGCCCGACAGAATCACGGACCCCGGATTCACCTGGTCCTTGCCGGCGTACTTCGGCGCGGTGCCGTGCGTCGCCTCGAAAATCGCGTGCCCCGTCAGATAGTTGATGTTGCCGCCCGGCGCGATGCCGATGCCGCCGACCTGCGCCGCCAGCGCATCGCTCAGATAGTCGCCGTTGAGGTTCAACGTGGCGATGACGTCGAAGTCCTCCGGCCGCGTCAGCACCTGCTGTAACGTGATGTCCGCGATGGCGTCCTTGATGACGATGCCCGCGCCGGGCTTGCCTTCCGGAATGACGTGCCAGGGTCCGCCGTCCAGCTCGACCGCTCCGAAGTATTCCTTTGCGACTTGATAGCCCCACTCGCGAAACGCGCCCTCGGTGAATTTCATGATGTTGCCCTTGTGTACCAGCGTCACGCTGCGCCGCTTGAACTTCACCGCGTAGCCGATGGCGCTGTGCACCAGCCGCTCGGTGCACAGATAGCTCACCGGCTTGATGCCGACGCCCACCATCACGCCGCCGCACGGGCCGGCCGTGATGTCGCGCTTCGGCGCGCCGATGCCTTCCAGGAGCTTCTGCCAGGCCACCGCCTTCTCGGCCGTGCCGAAACGGATCTTGGCGAAATCCCTGGGGAAGTGCTCCGCCATAAAGCCCAACACCTTCTTCGCTTCGTCCGATCCGCCCGCGTACTCGATGCCCGCGTAGATGTCCTCGGTGTTCTCGCGGAAGATCACAATGTCGACCTTCTCGGGATGCTTCACCGGCGAGGGAACGCCGCGGAAATAGCGCACCGGCCGCAGGCAGACATACAAATCGAGCATCTGCCGCAGCGCCACGTTCAGCGAGCGAATGCCCCCGCCGACCGGCGTCGTCAGCGGCCCCTTGATGCCGACGAGATAAGTCTTGAATGCCTCCACCGTCTCATCCGGCAGCCAGGTGTTGTGAAGCTTGAACGCCTTTTCGCCCGCCAGCACCTCGTGCCACGCGATGCGGCGCTTGCCGCCGTAGGCCTTCTCGACGGCCGCGTCGAAGACGCGCACCGCGGCCCGCCAGATGTCCGGACCGGTGCCGTCGCCCTCGACGAACGGGATGATGGGATGATCGGGCGTTTCGAGCACGCCGCGCTGGCTCATGCGAATCGGATCACCGGCCGGTTTGCTGGTCATGGCCATCTTGCCTCCGTAGCTGGCCGGCGACGCGCCATCGACGCACGTCGCCGGTTGAACGGCACGCCCCGCGTGCCCTAAAGTGCCCGTGCTTTCGCTCCCGCGTGGGAACGGACGAACGGGTATTGTGACGATTCCCGATGGCGCACGCAAAGTCGAACGGATGGGCGGCACGGCCAGGCCGAGCACGAGGAGCGGCGCCGGGTGTTGAATCTGACATGAAAAGGCGCTGACAGCGCGCGTAAACAGGAGCGTGCGTGGCAAACCCATCGGTCGTGGTGCTGGGCGGCGGCCTTTCCGGCGTGGCGGCGGCTTACACGCTGGCCCGCGCCGGCCGGACCGACGTGACGATCATCGAGCGCGGCGCCGGCCTGGGCGGCCTGGCGGGCAGCTTCGAGAAAGAGGGCCGCTTCTATCCGCTCGGCTATCACCACATCCTGCATCGCGATCGCACGCTGCTGTTCTTTCTCGATCTGATCGGCGCGCTGCCGGACGTGCGCTGGCGGAAAATCCGGATGTTCTTCCGCCACAATCGCGGGCTGTTCGACCTGGGCAGCCCCGGCGGATTCCTGCGTTTTCCGATGCCCCTGTCCGACAAGCTGCGCTTCGTGCGCCTGATGCTGCGGGCCTTCAACAAGTCCGACTGGTCCGACTGGCACGACCGCAGCGCCGTCGACCTGATCGACGCCTGGGGCGGGCCGGGAGTGCGCCGCATGATCTTCGAGCCGCTGACGCGGCTGAAGTTCGATCTGCCGTGCGAAGACGTTTCCGGCGCGTGGCTCGGCGCGCGGCTGCACTTTCGCGAAGGCTCGGCCGCGCTGGGCTACATCCCCCGCGCCAACTGGACCAAGGTGCTGTGCGACGGCGTCACGCGGCTGGTCGAGAAGGCCGGCGTGCGCGTCTGCCTGCGCGCGTCGGTGACGAAGCTGCACGCGCGCGACGACCGCCTGTGCGAGGCCGAACTGGCCGACGGGCGGCGCGTCGGCGGCGATTTGTTCGTCAGCACGATTCCGACCGAGATTTATTGCGGCCTGCGCCCCGACGACGCGACGCCCGATCTGGCCGGCATCCGCTACACGGCGCTGATTTCGGTCGTCTGCGCGACGCGGCAGCGCGTTGAACCGGACTTTTATTGGATGAATCTACCGTCGCTGGACCGCGCCGCCTGCGGCGTGTTTCTGCTGTCGTCGCTGAATCCGACGATCGGCGCGCCGGGCGACGCCTGCGTCAATTTCGTGACGCACGTTCAGCGCCGCGACCGGCCGTTTTTCCTCCAGGGCGACGACGAGCTGATGGCCGGGTACCTGACCGATTTCCGCGAGATCTTCGGCTTCGAGCTGACGCCGTTCTGGACCAACGTCGCGCGCGTGCCGATGTACTCGCCGATCTTTTTCCGCGGCTATCGCAATCCGCCGGTGCGCAGCGCGACGTTTCGCAATCTCTATTTCGCCGGCAACTACCGCACGTTTCCGTCGATCGCCTCGACCGGCACGGCGTTGGCCTCGGGGCTGGAAGCCGGCGAAGCGATGCTCGCCGACGCCGGCGGCCGGACCGACCTGCCGGCGTGCGTCTCGCGCTTCCGCGTGCGACGCTGGCCGAAGGGGTGAAAGGCGAAACGTCGAAACGTCAAAGCAGGCGCCAGGGACCAAATGTGGCACGGCCGCCCCCGGCTGCGTCGGGTGGCACGGGCTTGCAGCTCGTGCATGTCCGAGCCGCGAAGCGTTAGCGAGCGGGATCGGTGCGCCTCGAACTCCTTGCGCGTCATCGCGCGCAAACACCCGCCCTCGACTATGAAATGTGGCACAGCCGCCCCCGGCTGTGCATTTATCCCCCTCACGCCGCGCAGGCGGGGGTCCCGCGGTTTCGCGCGCCGCTGGATTCCCGCCTGCGGGGGAATGACACGGTCCCGCGCTCGACAATGCTCCATGGGGCCTCGGTCCGATCATGGCTTGTACGTGGCCGCCGGAATTTGTGATAGAAGCTGCGAGAAATTCACCGCGGCAGCCAGGCGATCCAGCACGTCGGACCGCAACGTGTGATCGCCGCTGAGGAACTGGTTGAGCGCTTGCATTCCGATGCCCGTGGCGGAAGCGATCTCGGCCAGCGGCCGCGCGCTTCGGTGAACCGCGCGGCGCAGGCAGCCCGTCAGCGTGTCCTCCGCGGCCGCTTCACGCATGCGGCGGCCCAGTTCGGCCAGTTCCGGCATCTCAGCCTCGGCCTGCTCCCTCGCGCGCCGCCAGCGCTCGTACAACTCGGGCGTCATGGCAATGATCTTGCGCTGATTCATGACTCGAAGTCCTCACTCGATATCGGCGCTTCGTATTCCGTGATCGGCAGGATGGTGAGATCGTCAAACTGTTCGTACACGCAGATCAGAAATCGGCCATCTCTTGCGAAGCCCCAACAACAGGGCCGGCCGCTCGACATAGTGGTCCCACGCAACTCCGGGAACGCTACGATAGCTTCGAAGTCTTCGGGGTCGACGCCATGCTGGGCCAGGTGGTCAATAATCTACTGCGTCCACACGAAATCAAAGTAAGCCATCGCGTATTTCCCTGGACCACCGAACACATTGTATCACTTATTGGCCGCCCGATTCCGACGGATGGGCCAGCGAGTCTTGCCGGCCGAATCGCCGAAGTCGCCCCCTTCGACTTGAGCAGGAAAAACCCCGGCGCGTGGCCATCGTCGTCGAACAGTGCTATTTTTGTGCCGGATGTCAAAGGCCAAACCCGATCGAGGACAGATCATCCGGCGTTGGCTGGAGCGCGACCTGACGCGCGAGGCCGCCGACGGGGAGTTGCCGCGCGCCTTTGAAATCGACGAGCACGTGGCGCACGTCGCCGACATGCTGGCGTCCGGACGATGCCCTGTGCTGATCGGCGAGTCGGGCTGCGGCAAGACGGCCGTGATCCACGAATTTTCGCGGCAGTTGCACGGAGGCGCGCTCGACGCACAACTGGCCGGGCTGCGTTCGCGGCGGGTGCTGCAATTCTCGCTGGAGCGCCGGGCCGCGGAACTGAAGAAGCCGTCCGATCAGATGGGGCCGGAATTCAAGCTGCTATCCGACGCTCTGGCGGCGGCCGGCGGCGACGTCATTCCGTTCTTCCGCGACATTCACCTCGTGGCTGGATTCGGGCTTGAAGCGGCGCTGCTGTCCCTGATGACGCGGCTGCGCGGGTCGTTGATCGCCGAGGGGCTGTCGCCGCGCGTGGAGATGATGTTCGAGGAGTCGCCGGAACTCGAATCGTGCTGCGCGCTGCTGCGCGTCGAGGAACCCTCCCCGCGCCACATGGAGCGCATCCTGTCGGCCTGGGCCGCCGAACAGGCCGAACGCCGCGGAAAGACGTTCACCGATGACGCCCTCGGCGAGGCGCTCGATCTTTCGGTCCGCTTTCTGACGCGCGGCTGCTGCCCGCGAAAGACGCTCGATCTTCTCAGTCAGGCGGCCGGCTTTGTGCGCGAAGACAAGCCCGTCGATAAATCCGATATTGTCGAGCGGTTTCGGCGCTACTACCGCGTGCCGCGCGCCGTGATCGACTCCGACGCCGCGCTCGACCTGTCGCGCATCGAAGCCGATTTCTCGTCGAAGGTGCTGGGCCAGTCGGAGGCGGTGCGCGCGGTGGTGCGCGTCGTGGGTCGAATCAAATCCGGACTGGCCGATTCACGCCGACCGTTCGGCGTGTTCCTCTTCGCGGGACCGACGGGCGTCGGCAAGACGCACCTGGCGCAGTTGCTGACCGAGTTTCTGTTCGGCGACCGGCAACGCATGGTGCGCATCAACATGGCCGATTTCGACGACGAATGGCGCGGCAGCACGCTGTTTGGCGAGCCGGACGGCACGCCGGCGCAGCAACGCGGACTGCTGACGCAGCGGTTGCTCGGCCGTCCGTTTGCAGTGCTGTTGCTGGACGAATTCGAGAAGGCCCACGCCAATATCCACGGCCGCTTCATGCAGTTGTTCGACGAGGGCTGCTTCATCAACGCCGCCGGCGAGACGATTTCGTGCCGCTCGATGATCATCATTGCCACGTCGAACGCGGGCGCCGACATCTACCGCGGCGAGGCGTTTGGATTCGTGAACCCGGCGGACGCCGCCGCGCGCAACGCCGCGCTGGACGAGCGCTTGCAACGGCATTTCCGCGTCGAACTGCTGAACCGCTTCGATCAGATCGTCTATTTCCATCCGCTGTCGCGCGAGGACATCCGCACGATCGCCCTGCGCGAACTGGAGCAGATCGAACGACGCGCGGGCTTTCGCCGCCGCGGGTTTCGGCTCGAAATCGACGAATCGGTCCTCGACTGGCTCGCCGTCAACGGCTACGACGCCGAGTACGGTGCGCGCTTTCTGCGCCGCACGATCGAGCGCCACGTCACGACGGCGCTGTCCGAGTTGATCGTGCGGAGACATCCGCCGGATGGCGCGGCTCTGTCGCTGTCAGTGCGCGGCAATCAGATTGTCGCGCGCCTGCCGGAACCGCCTGCGTCGCCCGCTCCACCGACCATTCCCCGCGCGAGCGTCGCGTTGCCGACCGAGCGCGGAACGCAAGCCCGCGCGATGCACATCGACGACATGCGCGCCGAGGCGCAGGCGATCATTCAAGCGGCGAAGACTCGTCTGGATGCATTAGCGCAGAAAGAGACCGAACGCGACGCGCTGCTGGCGCGCATGAACGAGGCCGACTTCTGGAACCGTTCAACCGAGCGCAGCGCCGTGCTGGAGCGTTTTCGCGCCTTGGAAGTCGCCGTGCGGGCGGAACGCCGGCTGGCGCAGCCGATCGTGAATCTGGCCGTTCAATCCGCGCCGGCGGCAACGCCGGCGGCCGACGTAGCGCGGTTTGCGCGCGTTCTGGAGCGGGCCGCGCAGGCCTTGCGCGCGTGGGAACAGCGCGATGCGGAGGAAGGCGACGCGGCGATCTGGGTGGTGCTCGGCAACGTCGATCCGCTTCGATCGGCGGGGCGCTGGATCGGCGAACTGACGGCGATGGAGCGCGCCTGGGCCGAATCGGTCAACTTGTCCGCGGCGCTCGTCGCCTGTGAAGTGGTTGAAGGCGACCTGTCTCGCGCGGTGTTGGACGTCGTCGGTCCCGGCGCATCGCACTATTTTGAGATGGAAGTCGGCGTCCATCGCCGTGTGCGGCGCGACGGTCCGCCGCTGCGCGTGCGCATCGACGTTCTGCCGCGCAGCAGCGCGCCGCCTGCGGCCATCTGGCCGGGGCTGCGGCGCCTTCGCTCGGATGCGCAGTGGCTGCAACTGCGCCCTGACTGTCGGGCGCGCCTGGAGTTGCCCGAGCGCGGTCTGGCGATCGATTTCGTCGGCCGCGGCGCCGATACCCTTTCCCATCTGCTGCACGATCTATCGCACGCCTGGCGGCGGCCGGCGATCGACGACCTTGACGTGTGCCGCGTCTATGGCGAAGACGGCGTGGCCGCGCGCGATCCGCGCACCGGGGCGAAGGTGCTGCGGATGAAGAGCGTCTTGCAGGGCCGGCTCGATCCGTTTCTTAACGGGTGGCGACGGCGGGGGTGAGGAAAGGGCGTGTCGCCATGCTCGACCTGCGACACGATCGAATCACGGCGACCCCGAGGCAGTTCCAGCCGGCGCCGCCCGGCATTTCGCAAGCGCCTTTGAGGTCGATCACCCCGGCCAGGCGCTCGATCGGGACTTGGCGGGGAGGGGCGTGGCGATTCAACCCTGGGCCGGAAGACGCAATGCCGTTGGCGTCGATCCTCCGGCACGCAAGGCTCGTAGTCCTGGTCGCAATCGGTGCATCAAATGGAACTCGCGCGGAACGGCCCCCGCCTGCGCAGGGATGCAGCCCGTTCATGCGGGCAGCATGTCCGCGCCGCGCGATGCATCAGATGCGTACAAGCCGACAAACGACACCGGGGCTTTTCGCGCACGCGCACGCCGCGCTCGACATGCCCGACGCTGAGCCGGACATGCCGAGCGCCCCTCGCGCGCAAATCGCAACGCCTGTCGACCACCGCGCAGTCGACGCAGCGCCGCCATCAATCCGGCAGCAGTTCGTCGTCCTCTTCCTCGGAGAAGAACCGCACGTGCGTGTCGAGCGTGCCGGGCGTGACGACCACGCCGTCCCACGTTTCGTCGCTGCCCTCGCCGCCGAATTCGTTGTGGTGGTACATGTTCGGATCGCTCTGGTCCGAAATCGAACGCGTCCAGGTGAATTCCGCGTGCCCGTCGGCCCACACGGCGCACATGCCTGTGCCCTTCCACGTCGCCGAGAAGGTGCGGCCCTGCTCGTAGTCGGCGCGGTCCGCCGCCACCAGCAGCGACCGGCCGGTCTTGTGGCGCTTGATGTCGTTGTCGTACGCGTACGAGCAGTGCCAGTTGACCTGGTGGATGTTCGAGGAATCGATCGTCGTGGCGTCGGTGATTTCCGCGCCGTCGAGATCGGCCAGGACGTAGCGGCCGTCCTGCGACTTGAACGGCGCCGGCGTGTCCGTCGTGGCGGGATTGATGAACGACCGTTCGGCGACCTGGTGAAAGCGGCCCAGCAGGCTCAGGCCCAGAAAGCCCTTTTCGTCGTGTGAGAGGATGGTCGGGTAGTCGTCGTTGTTGACCTGGGCATAGGCGTTCAGGCCGGCGCCGATTTCGCGCAGGCCGGCCAGCGCGACGGTTCGAAAGCCCGTGACGCGAGCCTGTGACAGCGCCGGGAGGAGCAGACCAATCAGGAGTGCGATGATCGCGATGACGACCAGCAGTTCAACCAATGTAAAGCCGCCGCGGCGGCGCAGGGATGCGTGGATCATGATAAAGCTCCGATGAAAGATCGCAGATGCGGCCCCGACCGCGCAGCGCGGAAGGGGGTGTCAAAGAGGGAACACATGCGCAACCCAGGGGCCGGACGCGCGACGTCGCGGCCCGCGCAGGCGCGTCGTCTTCGTGACCGGGGCGCACGTGATCCGGTCAACGTCGCGGCACAGTGCGGACGACGTCGAAGCCGCTCGGGGTTGCAGCCGTTGTGAAGGTTGACCCGATGCCACAAAGGGCGTCAGGCGGCAAATGGGTGAGTGATGCGATCAGGCGCAGGGCGGGCCGCGCGGAATCAAGGATGGGGCCGCATCGGCCAGGATGAGGACCTGCGGGGTATGCGCCCTGGGTGCGATCCAGGCGCCCTGCAACGTCGTCAACAGCAGCGGCGAATCCGACAGAAGCTGCTGCTGGCGCGCGATCAGAATGGCGCAGACGGAACAGTTGTCGGCGTGAGGATCGGAATGTGACTGGCCGTGGCCGTGGCCGCAGTGACCGTCAGAATGTTCGGCGCTGCTTGCGGCGTCGTGCAGATCGATGCCGTGGTTGTGGACAAGCGCCAGGACTCCCTGCGCGAGCAGCGCGGCGGCCAGCAATGCGACCGTGGCACGGCGTCGAAATGGGAAGAAACGTGGCGACATTTCGTGGTGGTCCCCAGCAGCCTCGATCGGGCCGATTATAGCGACTGGCGGTCGACACGTCAGCGAGAGAATGCGAGGCAATGATGGAGCGCCACGTTCAACCGTGGGCAGGCGCGTCGAACGAGTCCCATCGATTGGTCAGATCACCGGATGGCCCGATTGGCGCTGCCGCAAACGCTGATGCGTTGCGGGAAACCATAGTCGCTGCGCGCGTAGGTGCTGGTGAAGAGGAGCGTCTTGCAGGGCCTGGTGGATTGGTAATCGGCCGATTGGTGAATGCGCAAGCATGGCCGGTACAAAATTGACTTGTGCGGACTGCTGGATTGGCGCGTGGAGGAAAGCAACGCGGGACGCACTCCCACGCGAGCGCATCGCTGCCACGCGGGCGCTACACACGGCCAAGCCCTCGCCGGCGACGCGTTCCAGAATCGCCAATCTCCCGCAGCGCGAGACCTTAACACTGCTACGCCGGCGAGTTGGCGTTACCGATTCTTGCACTATCTCTCATGCCGCGCGCGTTCGCAGTGATCGGCGCCGCTCGAAAACCGCCACCGCTTCCGCCTACTTCCACGCGTGAATGCTCGTCGCGATGGCCGCCGCGAACGGAACCTCCAACGCGAAAGCCCCGTTGCCGTTGTGGCAGCGGATGCAGACGAAGTCGACGGTGACGGCGGCCCGTCCCTGGCTGTCGCGCACGACTGAATTGCCGTCCGGAGTGAAGAATGAGCGATAGTCGACTGCGCCCGTGTTGATCCGCACGATGTGCGTGCGCACGTCTGCGATGCGCGCCACCGTACCGACCAGGGAAGAAGCCGCGTTGGTCGCGCTCTTGACGGGATACGACATGTGGCAGCTCGTGCAACTCAGCGTCTCGGTGTAGCCGTCGGACCGCGTATAGACCTTGCCCTCGTGGCCGGCCATGGTCGCATCGGGATGGCAGTCGGTGCAGCGCTTGCGCAGCGCGTTGTCCTTGTCGTAATAGACGGAGCGATGCGGATCGTGACAATCGAGGCAGCTCAGGCTGCTGTGGCCGCCGCTGGCGCGCAGCTCGGGCCATTGTTCGTGGTGCTGAACGTAGCCGCCTTTGGCCACGATGTTGCCGGTCTGATCGTCGTAGGGACGATTGTGGCAGGCGCGGCAGGAATTACTGCCGTCGGGGTCGACGAAGATCATGTCGGTCTTGATGACCACGTCGCCGCCGGCGGTGGTGAAGTGATTGCTGCCCGGACCGTGGCAGGCTTCGCACTGAATCCCCGCCTCCGCCCAGGTGCCGCGCATCCCCGGCCGGTTCTCCTGGAATTCGGGAGAGTCTGCATTCGCCGGCTGCGGGCCGGTGGTATGGCAGACGAAGCAGGCGTAGTCAAAGGGCTTTCGCTCCGGGATGTCCGGCTCGTAGTTGCCCCATGACCCTGTGTTTCCGGTCGGCCCGAACGGCAGGTTCCACTGAACCCTCTGACCGGTCGAGCCGGTCGTCAGAATGTAGCCGTCGTGGTCCACAAAGCGCCCCTTCTTGGTGTAGCCGCCGATGATCCAGGCGATGTCGGACCAGTCGTAGCCGACGGGGGTATCGGGAATGCCGGCCGAGGTGCCGTCTGGAAAGACCGGCGGACCGCCCGAAACCGGCGTGATCTTGTGTGCGTGCCCATGTCGCGAGTGCATCGCGGCGATGTCCGTGTGGCAGTTGCGGCAGGCGTTGGCGCCCACGTAGCGTGCCTGGCTGTTGGACTTGTCAGTCTGATTGACTACGCGCGGCGGCGGCTCATTTGGTGTGCCGTTGTCATTGCCATTGTTGGCGCCGGGAAGCGGAACGAGCAGCAACTCGCAACCCGTGGCGCTGATCAGAAGCGCGGTGGCAATCGAGATGAGACCGGTTCCAAAGGATGACGCAAGACGAATCGAGCTTCGAGTCATGTGGAGGTCTCCGAAGGGTCCAACTCGTCGGGGTGAGTTCGGTTGCGCCGTTGCACATCGCAGCGCAAACGTCGCGACCTGTCACATCGACATGCAAGCCGTGTGCCGAATACTCGGATGTTAAGAGCCGTTTATCATCATTTGTAACGTAATATACAGCAAGTACTTATATCGTTAATAGGTGTTACTACCTATGTCGATTGTGACCGAATCAAGCTCTCCTTGGGGGGAGGTGCGAAAGAATCCGCAGTTGGTGGTCGATCTTCGCGCACCATCTCCTAGCCGACTTGCTTGTTTGGGTGCCTGCGGGCGGTGTCGAGTGTCAATCGCGGCGTCGGGCGTATAATCGCCTCCAATGTCCGACGCATCATTGCCGCTTCTTGTCCTCGATATCGACGGCGTTCTCACCGACGGCAGCCTGCCCTTTGACAAGAAAGGCTGCGACGAGCGGACGTTTTGCGTTCAGGATGGCGCGGCCCTGGCGGCGTGGCGGCGGGCGGGGGGGCGGTTGGCACTGCTGAGCGGGCGGAAGTCAGCGGCGGTGACGCGCCGCGCGGCCGAGTTGAAGGCCGACGAGACGCTTCAAGGCATCGACGACAAGCTGGCGGCGTTTCATGGGCTGTGCGAAAGGCTTGACATGACGCCCGACACAGTGTGCTACGTCGGCGACGACTGGGCGGACCTGCCGGTGATGCTTGCGTGCGGCTTGCCGATGGCGGTGGCGAATGCGATTCCGGCGGTGAAGCGCGCGGCGTTACGCGTGACGCGGCGCAACGGGGGTGAGGGGGCGGTGGCGGAAGTGGTCGAGTGTCTGCTGCGGCGCGCGGGACGCTGGCCGCCGGGGGATGCGCGTTGTCAGCGCGCGGAGCATGAGGCATCGCGCGGAAACCAGGCGTAGGAATTGAAGACGGGTGGTACAGGCGTCCCGCCCGTCCGGTACGGGCAAGATGCCCGTACCGCCCTGGACAATCGTTCTGGTTATTTGTGCGCGAATCCTCGGAGGCGATTTCTGTCGCTCGCTTTACGCTCGCGCCTTGGTCGCGTTGAGGGTTGCGGTTCGGATAAGATGGCGCCGGCGACGTGATCCGAGCCGCCAGCGACAGCGCTGCGGTGTTCGCTTCGGATGGACCGAGGGCGGCGGTTTCGCGAGAAGGGATTCCCGCGGAAAGTGGGTGCGGGATGGGAATCGCGCACCAGCATCCATCAGGCGTCCCGCACAGGCGGCGGTTCGAAATCGGATTCTTGAACCAGCATCGAGCGATTGTGTGACTGCATGTTCCGACGTTTCATCTATGCCGCCGCCGCGTTTGTGTTCGGTCTGGCCGCCTTCTTTTACTTCTCTCGCGGCGACCAGCCCAGGACTCCGCCCGGCGATATCGAGTCGCCCGGCGGCATTGGGGACACGACCGCAACGGCGCAGCCGATTCGCACGCTGCGAGCCGGCGAGTTGCCGGTCAGCGCCGGCACGCGACCCTACTTCCGCGTACTCGACCGCTACACCGGCCGCGTGCGCTACGAGTTTCGCACCGAGAAGTGGGAAGCAGTCTCGGAGCAGCTCGTTCGCATGGAGCGGCCGGACATCCGCATCCACATGCCCGGCGGGCAGATCACTTATATCACCGCCGACTCGGGCGAGATGGAAGTCGCCACGACGACGCGGCAGGACGTCGATCCCAAGCGCGGCCGGCTTCAGGGCAACGTCAAGGTCGTCGTCGACCGCACGTCGCGGCGCTGGCGCGAGGCGAATCCGCAACTCGCGGCGATGGAAGATCACCCGGAGCAGCTCATTCATATCTGGCTCAGCGACGAAGCGCGATTTGATCTCGAAGCCTCGCGGCTGACCGCCGATGGCGCGGTGCGCATGCAGAGCGAAGAGGCCGACATCCAGGCCAATCCCGGCGGCGAATCGCTGGTGATGCGCTGGAACCAGGTCGACAACCGCATCGACTATCTGACGTTTACGCACGGCGGGCGCATGGAGTTGCGGCGCGGCGGCGGGATGGTCGATTTCGCCATGCCGGGCGCGCAGCGCAGCGAGCCGGATGCGGGCGAAGTCGAAGCCGCCGCGGTTTCCGCAGGCGGCGCGCCCGCCGCTCAATCCGAAACGCCGCCGCGCGACGCATCCGCGCTGCTGACCGCCGAAGAGGCCATTGCCGCGATTCGTGCCGCCTCGCCGCGCAGCACGACGCAGGACGCCCCACGCCAAGACGAAAACGCGCCGACCACCGCGTCCGACGCGACCAGCCAGCCGGTCGATCCGCTGGCATTCCTGAACGAAGAGAAGCGGCCGGAGCGGATCGAGACCTACAACGCCGTGTTCGTCGGCGACGTTCACGTCGAGCAGCGCGAGGGGCTGCAAAACACGGGTGAGCTGGATTGCGACCGGCTGGAGCTGGTTTTCGATCTCGGCCGCGAACAGCGCCGCGGCGGGGCGTTGGGCGCTCCGCCCAAATCGCAAGACGTTGCAGCTACTCAGCCGACAGCCGCCACCGCTCCGGCCGCGGATGATTTGCAGTCGACGACCAAGCTGGTGCTTGAATGGCGCGGCCCGCTCGAGCTGCGGCCGATGGATGCCGAGCCGGCCGTGCGGACCGGTCGGCGCTTCGACGCCATCGCAACGGGCAAGCGCGTCGCCGTGAAGGACCGTCAGGGCGAGGCGCACTGCACGCAGCTTGTCTATCGCAGCGAACCTTCGAGCGTGTGGCTGGTCGGCGGCGGCGACGCACCGGCACGGCTGACGACGGGCGACGGCCGCGAGTTGGTGGCCGACGAAATAGCGTTCGATCGCGGCGCCGGCCGAGGTCGCTGGCTGGGAAAGGGATTGCTGAAGGATCCGGGGGGCGACGGCGACGCGCTGGCGTTGCCGGGCGCGCTGCGGGACGATGCTGGTCGTCGATCGGTGGGCGGCGAGCGGACGCCGGTCGAGATTACGTGGACAAATCATGTCGATTTCGATCTGGGCCGCGCGCCGCGCCGCGTCGTGGATGAAAAGACCGGCCAGGCGAAGGAGCGACGGGTCGATTTCATCGAACGCGCCGAGTTTCACGGCGGCGTGAGCATGACACAGGGGCATCGACACCTGGGCGGCGAGAAGATAGAGATGACGTTCGGCCCGCCGCGCCGGCCGGGGGCGCTCGCCGATCACATTACGCGGCTCGAAGCCGCCGGTGACGTCGCGTTGCGCGACGGCGACGAGTCGATCCGCGCCGGGTCGCTCGACGTTGATCTGATTGTCACGCACGACGGCCGCAACGTGCCGACCAGCGCCGTCGCCGACGGCGCTGCCCGCGTCGAGCAGCCCGGTCGCACGCTGGCCGCCGAGCATGTCGAAGCCGAATTCGGCGAATCGGCGGCGCCGCCCCAACCGGACGATCGCCGCGCGACGCGCGTTCGCATTCGACGGCTGCTGGCGGAGCGAAAAGTGGTCGTTCGAGCCCAGCCCGATCCGCTGGAGATCGACGGCGACCGCCTCGATGCGCAGTTCGACAACCGTGGCGAGTTGCTCGCGGCGGATATCCACGGTGCAGGTGACAGCGGTTGGGCGTACACGTCCTACGCCGATTACTCGGTCAACGGCCGGCACGTGCACATCGACGTGGCACGGCAGCGGGTCGAGACGCCGGGCCGCGGTCATGCCGCGTTTGTGACGCGCTCCGATTTCGATGGTCGCCGGCTGGCCGAGGCGACGGTCGTCAACGTCACGTTCACGTCGGGGATGGTCATCGACGGCATCGAGAACAACGCAATGTTCCAGGGCCGAGTGCACACGTCGACGCCGACCCACGAGCTACAGTGCGAGCGCAAGCTGACGCTGCGACTCGAGGATGTGAAAAACGAAAACGAGGCGCCGCCACCGGACAGCCCCGCGGCTGATGCCGCCGGAACACAGCCATTGGCCATCGTTACTCGCTGGATAAACGACCGTTTTCAGCCGCAGCGCATCGCGCCGGACGAAGCACCGCGCTTGCGTAAGCGGCCGGTGTTCGTGCTGGCCGAGGGCGACGCCGCGGCCGTTTCGACTGAGTATGAACCCGGCGGCCGTGTGGGATCGCGCGTCCGCATCGCCGGTCCGAGCATCGAGGCCGATCTGGCGCGCGAACATCTGCACGTCGCCGGTCGCGGTTCGCTGGCGCTGGAGGACTATCGCGTCGCGCCCGCGGCGAGGCGCAGCGAGCCGGTGGCGCCGGTGGCCGATGCGCGTTCCGCCCCCGCGCCGGAACTGGCCCTTCCGCCGCTGGGTGGCACGCGCGGTCGCGGCCCGAGCCTGACCGCGTTCTTCTGGGTCGATTCGATGAGCTTCGACATGAAGCAGGCGCTGGCGACGTTCGATCATCGTGTGCAGATGGTTCACCTCAGCGGCGATCGAATCCTGCTGATGGGCGACGTGGCCAAGGCGCTCGTGGCCGACACCGACGCGTTGCGGCTCGGCCCCGGCCGCGAGGCGATGCTCGACGCCGACAAGCTGGTCGTTCAGTTCGCCACCGCGCCGGCGTCGCGAACGGAAGCGGCGTCGCCGGCGGACTCGGCCGGGTTCGGCACGCTGAGATTGCGCGACATCCGCTGGAACGAGCCGACGCGGCTGAACGCCACGGGCCAGGTGCGGCTGCGCGAGGGCAACCGGCAGTTGCTGGGGCAATCGCTCAGTCTGGATGCCGACAACGTCGTGACGTTGCGCGGCGCGCCGAATCAGGACGCGCTGCTGTGGGAAGAATCCGAGGCCGAGCAGACCAGCCGCACGTGGCGCGGCCCCGTCATCACGTGGAACCGCACCACCGGCGAGATCGTCGCGCCTCAATCGCGCGTCACGGCGCGGTGAGGGCGCACGGTTCGCCACGCTCACCGCCGGGGGCGGCTGTGCCACACGGCGCGCGGGACGGTGCACGGTTCATTCCATCGCGCCTGCGTGCATCGAATGCGATTCGTCCGGGGGTTCGATTGCGGCCACTGATCGCTCGAACGCCGCCGCGCCGGATTGTTCGTCAAAGTAGTTCACGATCAAACTGAAATAATGCCGCGGCGCGTGAACAGCGAAGCCCACGTGCCCACCGTCGGCGACGATCAGCGCCGCGACGCGCGGATTGCTCACCCGCGACATCAGGTGCGCCACGTCCTGCGCCGACGACAGCGGATCGTTCGACGCATGAACGACGAGCATCGGCGTCCGCGCCGCTTCGAGCTTGTCGCCGACCGGCAGGGCGCGATAAGGCAGCAGGCGCACGAAGTCGAAGCCTTCTTCCTTGCGCACCCACTGTGTCAGATCGCAGCGTTGGTACTCAAACTCAATCAGCCGCCCGAGATCGCCGTCGGGCGGGGTGTAGCCCTTGCGTCGCATTCGATCGCGCACGGTCTGCTGCACGGCCCACGTCGGCGGATCGAAGAAGATGGAGCGCGGCCGCTCGGTCCGGTCGCGCAGTTCTTCCCAGCGCAAGATGGGTGAAAACGCGATGATTCCCGCCTCGAAACGCGGCCGCTCGCGCGGCACGCTCAGCAGGAACCGCGACAGACCCGGCGAGATGGCCGGATCGTCCGCCGCGCGGCCGTCGTACCACGCCGCCAGCAGGGCCGTCGTCGCGCCCCAGCAGAAACCAATCAGTCCCGTGCGGCTCACGCCGGGCTGCGATTCGAGCCAGTCGTTGACGGCCATCAGTTCGTCGGTTTCGAGCACGCCGAATGTACACGCCGCCTGCGGGTAGCGCGCCTCGGTCTGACCGTGCGCGCGCGGCTCCAGCGACAGCACGTGATAGCCGCACGCGCGCAGGCCCATCGCGAGATCGCGCGTGCGCGCCACACCGTGATCGCCGAACAGGCCGGGCAGAATCACGATCGCATTGGCGACCGTCACGCGACCGTGCTTGTCGCGTGCCCAGCCGATGCGTCCGCACAGCGACAGATTCGGCCGCACGGGAATCCACACGTCGTCGAAGCCGCGCCAGGGCGGCGCCGGCCGGTCGATGAAGTATCGCGTGCTGCCGCCCTGCGCCGTGCAGCGCAGGCCGCTGAAATTGGGCAACAGGCGCGGCAGGTCATCGGGCCTGACGGCGAAGTGCTTCAGCACGTCGCGCGGTTCACCGTCGGGTCGGGTCAGTTCGTCCGTGACGAGCGCGGCATAAGGCGTGGCGGGGATCAACCCGGCCAGGCGGACGTGGGCGCGTTCAAGCCATTCGCGCGTCGAATGGCCGGACACCGCCGGCCGCGGAGCGTGTTCCAGCCGCGTCACGTCGCGCGGCGTCAGCGGAATCGACTGCTCGGCAAAGCAGCCGCACAGGCAGGCGATGATCGCCGGCGCCATTCCGCGCACGAACAGTCGAGCGGTGCTTGGGGAGAAGGTGGGCGTCATCGGCATTGGCCCGGCGAGCGCTGCTCGCTCGTTATCGTGAAGGCGTGCGCGGAATTCCAGCCGTTGCATGACTGCGGGTTGAAACATGATAGCGATCGCGTGGAGCGGCTGCGCGCGAAACGCGCTTCAGCTCCTCGTGTCGCCAACTCGCCGAATCCGGCGCGTTCGACGGACCGACCGTTGCAGTGCGTGTTTGACGCAGGCTCACATACGCTCATGCGGCATCGCGGTTGTGGCGCCGACGAGGTGAATCAGCAGCGTGTTGGTGCTGCCCGGTCGCGTCAGCTCCGTTCCCGTGATGACGATCGTCAGATCGCCCGGCCGAGCCAGTCCGCGCCGAATCAGCGCATCGTCCAGCCGCGCAAGCATCGCTTCATCGCTGCCGCCGTGCTCCAGCCGGATCGGCGTCACGCCGTAGAGCATCGCCATCCGCCGGCATACTGCTTCGTTGGGCGACAGCCCGACGATCGGCATCTCCAGCCGGTGTTTACTGAGCAGGGACGGCGTGTTGCCGACGCGCGTCCAGACGGCGATGAGCTTCGCGTTCAGATCGCGCGCGAGCAGCGCCGCGCCGCGCGCCACGGCCGAGGTCACGCGCAACGCAGCCGCCATCACCTCGCGGTTGCCGCGCTTGGCCAGCCGGCGCATCAGTGGCTCGGTTTCCATCGCGATGCGGCGGATCATGCGAACCGCCGCCGCCGGACAGCAGCCGACGGCCGTTTCGGCCGACAGCATCACGGCGTCGGCGCAATCCAGAATGGCGTTCGCCACGTCGCTCACTTCGGCGCGCGTCGGCGCTTGCTGGGTCACCATGCTCTGAAGCATCTGCGTCGCGATGATCACCGGCCGGCCCGCGTAGCCGCACTGGCGGACGATTTCCTTCTGCACCAGCGGCACTTGCGCGACGTCCATCTCCACGCCCAGATCGCCGCGCGCCACGAGCAGCACGTCGCAAGCGTCGATGATCTCGGCCAGCCGCTCGACCGCTTGCGGCTTTTCGATCTTCGCCACGGTGCGCAGGTCGCCGCCCAACTCGGTGATGCGGCGGCGAAGCAACACCAGATCGTCCGCGCAGCGCACGAAGGACAGCGCCACGTAGTCCAGCCCGTGCCGCACCGACCAGGCCAGATACTCTTCATCGCGCTGCGTTAACGCCGGCAGGCTCAGCGGCGTGTCGGGCAGATTGATGCCTTTGCGGTCGGATACGACGCCGCCCACTTCGCACGTGGCGAGCAGCGCGTCCGCGGTACGCTCGCCGGCGCGCAGCACGACCTGTCCGTCGTCGATGAGAATACGATGTCCCGGCTGAACCTCGTCGATGAAAGGCGAGTAGTTCGACTCCAGCTCGTCCGCCGCGTGCGGTTGAGCGGCGCGTACGAAACGCATGGTCTGGCCGGCGGCGAGGAGGCGCGGTCCGCCGGCTACAACGCCCAGGCGAATCTTGGGGCCGGGCAGGTCGCCCATGATGGCGACCATCGCTTCGCGATCGGCCGCGGCTCGGCGTATGCGCGCCAGGGCGTCGGCATGTTGATCCGGCGTGCCGTGCGAGAAGTTCAGGCGGAAGACATTCGTGCCGGCGTCGATCAACGCGCGCAGCGTCTCGTCATTCGCGGAAGCAGGGCCGACGGTGGCAATGATCCTGGTGTGATTCACGACGGTCATGATAAGGGCGATCGTGCGTCCGAGAATCGACGGGCCGGGAACGCGCTTGCGTAATCCTCGGCCGCGCTTGCGATCTCGTGAGATCGACCCATTGAGAGACTTCGGAAAGTGCGCCGCGCAGGAATCAGCAAAAGGCGTTTACGTTGGGGATGGACCGGTGAATAGTGGTTTGCGTGGCGGATGTAAAAAAAAAGCGGGCGGGTCCGCCTCGCATTCAGACCCGCCCTTTGCCCGCCCCATCCGAGGGCGAGCGATCTTCGGATATTGTGTGCCCCGTAACCAAGGGGCCGAATTATCGGTTCATTTCACTGCGCCATTCACTCATCTTTTCGCTCTGAGTAATTTGACGCACAGCTAGTATTCACGCTGCGTGCCAAGCATTTGAACGTGAGTTATGAATGGCATTCTTGAGTTGTAACGTCTTTGTATAAGGCATGTTACGCTGATTGAATGACGATCCGTCTGGATTTGGCACAGATCATTGACTTGGTTATATTACCCAATAATGGGACAGAGCTTGGTAACCCGAATGCGATATGGCAATCATTTCTGGGGGCGAGGCAATCAACCTGAACGGAGGTTGCTGCGGCCTCCCGATGCATACAGGTGCGAGGTGGTCGCGGGCGCTCACCTTCCCCCGACTCCTGGGTGCAAACGAGAATTTTGATCCGGGCGCTTGTCCCCCGGTTTTTTTTCCATCCCGAAGACCGCCCGACGACACCACCAACGCCCTCGCGAGTGCGATAACAACTCCACTTGCGCGAAACTGATTCCGACATACAATCGGCGACGGCCGCGCTGATTGGAAACGCAACGCCGCTTTCGGTACCGGAGGCCCCATGCCACGTTTCGCCGCAATCCTGATGTTGATCGGTCTCGCCGCGTCGGCGGGGATGTCATCCGACGGCTGCTCGTTTGAAGTGCCGACGCTGCCCGACCGGCCGGCGCCGACGATCACCGCCGAAGTCGACTCGGACAACAGCCAGCGCATTAAGCTGAGCGTGGATATCAACGGCTATCCCGAGACACGCTCGATTAACTGGGATTTCGGCGATGGCTCGCGCGCGACGGGTCTGCCCGTGGGAACAGGCGAGTCCATTACGCACACATTCGTCCGCGCCGGTCCCCTGACTGCCCAGGCCTACTTGTTCGACGGCGCCGGTCGCTCGCTGGCCACGGGGTCGTTGTCCCTGACGGTCATCCCCGCGCCGCAGCCCGGTCCCGTCTCGGGAACGCCCGACGACGCCAGCACGAACGACAACACCTCGAATGCGCCCGTGCGCGTGCGCATGCGGACGAATCAGGGGGACATTGTTCTGGAACTCGAGCCGCTCGTCGCGCCCAACACCGTCGCCAACTTCCTGCAATACGCTGATGATGGACATTACAACAACGTCGTGTTTCATCGCGTTGTGAGCGACTTCGTCATCCAGGCCGGCGCGTTCGTCAGTCTGGGGGCCGGGGGCAACCCGCGTTTGCGCGAGTTGCAGGGACGCGCCGCGATTTCATCCGAAGCCAACAACGGCCGGTCCAATGTCCGCGGCACGATCGCCATGGCGCTGCGCGGGCAGGACGCGAACTCGGCGACGGACCAGTTCTTTATCAATGTCGTTGACAACACGTTTCTCGACACCGGCCCGCCGCCGTTCACCGTTTTCGGGCGCGTCATCGACGGGTTGGACACGGTCGATCGCATCGCAAACGTCATGACCGAAGACGCCGTGCCGGTGGAATTAAACGACGGTTTCGCAACCACGTTCGACGACGTTCCCGTCAGCGACGTAACGATCCTCACGGTTGTGCGAGAATGACCTGAGGGGCGTCGCGTGCAGCCGGGTCTGAGCGGGCGGCCGGGCACGCCCGGGTTGATCGGGTGACATAAGCGATCAAAAAGGGGATGCAAGGGCCGCCGGCGTGTGCGCGAGAGACTGCTCATCCGGACTTTGCGCGTTCCTGTCGCTTGTTCCTTTGCGGCGCCCGGTCCTGCAACCGCACAATCCAAGCCATTTCTGATCGTTGGAATCCGCCGGCCGTCACGATAGACTGAGGCAACGGGCGGTTCGCGCCGGATCGAGTCTCGTTCGAAAAACTGTTGGTCTGTGTCGCAATCGAACGTGGCCTCGCCACGGTCCGATGAACGCAACGCCGGCCGCAACACGACGCCCGCCTCGGAGAACACGGCATGTCCCAACCCACGGTTCTTCCTTTATCGATCTTCCGCTGTGCGACTGCTTCGCTTGCCGCACTATTGACCGCGGCCTGTGCGCTGCCGGCCGCCGCCGCGGCGCGCGACGACGACGTCCGTGCGCGGCTGGCCAACGTCGGCGATGCCCAGAAGTACGACGCCGACGTGGTGGTCGTGCTGGACGAGACCGACGTAACCGTGCGTCCCAACGGCATCGGTGAAGCGCGCACTCGCCGTATCGTCAAGGTGCTGCGCGACGGCGGCGTTCGCAACCAGTCGGTGCATCGCTTCGACTTCGATCCCACGACCAACACGCTGGAACTGAAGCGCGTCCGCGTGCATCGCGCCGACGGCGCGACGGTCGATGTGCCGGTCGCGTCGGCGGTGCAGCAGCCCGAGCCGCAGTGGGGCATCTACTGGGGCAGCCGCCAGCTCATGGTTTCGGTCCCGCGGCTGAGCATCGGCGACGCGGTCGAAACGGAATTCGTGAAGACCGGCTTCAACGTCGCCTACCTGCGAAGCGAAGCGGCCGGCGCCGTCGATGCCGGCGGACCATCGCTCGAACCGCCGATGCCCGGCCACTGGTATGACGAAGTCAACTTTTATTCGAGCGTTCCGATCATCGAAAAGCGCTATGTTGTGCGCATGCCGAAGGACAAGCCGCTGCAATTCGAGGTGTACAACGGCGAGGTGCGCACCGCGGTGACGTTCGAGGGCACGCACGTGGTTTACACGTTCGAGAAGCGCGACATCATGCCGTTCAAAGGCGAGCCGCACATGCCCTCGGCGCGCGACACCGAGTGCAAGCTGGTGCTGGCGACGCTGGAGGACTGGAAGAAGAAGAGCCGCTGGTTCCACGAGAAGAACGAGCCGAGCTTCGCCGTCGATGACGACATCCGCGCCCGGACGCGCGCGATCATCGCGTCGTGCCGGTCGGATGAAGAGAAGATCACGGCGCTGAATCACTGGGTGGCCGAAAACATCCGCTACATCGGCACCAGCCGCGGCGCCTGCGAGGGATACACGACGCACGCGGTGACCGAGACTTTCCGCGACCGCGGCGGCGTCTGCAAGGACAAGGCCGGCATGTTGGTGGCGATGCTGCGAGAGGCGGGCTTCGATTCGTACATCGTCATGACACAGGCCGGCACCGACGTGGCGCCGATTCCGGCCGATCAGTTCAATCACGCGGTCACGTGCATTCGCAAGCCCGACGGGTCGTTCCGACTGCTCGATCCGACCTGGATGCCGAAAAGCCGCGAAAACTGGTCGAGCGCCGAGCAGCTTCAATACGTCGTGTATGGAACGCCGCAGGGCGAGGAGCTGACGCGCTCGCCTTACAGCGGGCCGGAGGAGAACTGCCTGACCTGGGAAGCGCGTTCGCGGCTGGCCGACGACAACAGCCTGAACGGATCGCTCAGCTTCACGGCCGAGGGCGCGCCCGAAACGGCGTTGCGCCGGTCGCTGGCGCGATTCCGACCGCAGCAGCGCAGCGACTTTTTCGACGACACGTTCGGCGCGCTGGCGGCCAACGCGCTGCTGCGCAACACGCAGGCGATGGATGCGGTCGACTTCAGCGGCCCGCTTGGCGGGCGCTTTGATTTCGCGGCGGCCCATTACGCGCTGGGTGACGGCGAGCGGCGCGTCGTCTCGCTGCCGATGCTGCGGCTGGCCTGCGGTACGGTGTTGTCCGACCTGATCAACGCGGCATCGGCCGAAACGCGCAAGTACCCGTTGCGCCTGCGGTCGACGCGGCGCGTCGTGTTGACCGAGTCGATCGCGCTGCCGCGCGGCTGGACGGCGTCGGACGGACTGCGCGAAGCCGTTCGGCTGGATGGGCCGGCCGCCGCGGTGCGGTTCGAAATGAGCAAGTCCGGCGACGGGCTGCGTTACGAGTGTCAGGTCGATCTGAAGAAGCATGTCGTGCCGAGCGAGGATTACGCCGGCTTCCGTGGCGCGATGAAAGCGCTGGAGGAAATCGGCAAGTACTGGGTCAAAGTCACGGCCGACACGACCAGCGCGAAGCTTTGAAAATCGAAATGAAACGCCGGAACGTCGAAACGTCAGAGGAAAGACACGACGGGAAGACGAGCGTACGCGGGGAAGCACAGCGCGACGGGACGACGACGCGACGAAGGCGTTCGAGATTTCAGATATCCAATATCAGAGTCGAGAAATTCGATTCGAGATTCGAGATCCCGATCCGAGATCGGACAATTGACAACTGAGAACCGGTGAATGACAGCCGACAACAGCCCCGGCCGACGGCTGACGGCTCCCCCCGATGGTTCGCGGGGGGCACGCGCGGATGGAATGGAGCTATGGATGTTGCGTTTTTCCAGACAGCAACGGTGGTCCTTATTCGTTTGCCTGCTCGCCGTGGGCGCGGTGAAGACGCGGGGGGCGGCTGCGCAGGATGCCGCGGAGACGCCGGATGCCGTTATCGAGCGATGGGACCAGCGCTGGACCGTTCGTGACGACGGCTCGCGCGAGTATTACGAACTCAAGCATGTGCGCCTGAATCACGACCGGGCCTACGGCGATTTCGCCGATCCGCGCATCACGTACATCAAGGGCGTCGATGCCGTCGAGGTGCTCGTCGCACGCGTGAAGCGACCCGACGGCACGTACGTCGAGACGCCGGACTATTCAAAGAACGAGGTAGCCGCGTTCGGCGCGGCGGGCTGGCCGGCATTTGCCGACGTGCGGCAGCTTGTGCTGACAATGAGCGGCATCGAGCCGGGCTGCGTCGTGGAACTGGCGTACAAAATTACGTCGCCGTCCGGCGCCCGCAAGGGATTGTGTATCGACGTGCCCGTGGCCGATCGCTATCCGATCCGGCAGCGCGGCATCGACTTCCGCGTCCCGCACGATACGTTTGTTCATTCGCGCCTGTTGCCTGCCGCGGCCGGTGAGTCTGGGTCCAGTCTGGAGTATCAGCAGGACGCCGATCGCAAGAAGGAGTTTGTGTACGCTCTTCGCGATCTGCCCGGCGTCATCGACGAGCCTCAATCGGTTCCACGGACGCATCTCACCGGGCGTGTCTGTGCCAGCACCTGGAAGTCGCCCGACGAGTGGCTGGCCGACCTGCTCGGCCGGATCGAGTCGGCCGCCGATCGCAACGATCTGGTCAGCGCGCTGGCGGGCGAATGGACGAAGGATCGCGCCGACGCGGGCGACAAGCTGCGCGCGATTCAGGAGAAACTGGCGGCCACGTTCAATTTCGTCGATTTCAACGCGGCATGGCGACCCGAGAAACCGCGGTCCGCCTCCGCCGTGCTCGACTGCAACTACGGCCTGCCCGAGGAAGCGTCGGCGGCGCTGCTGGCGATGGCACGCGCGGCGGGCGTGGCAGCGCGGCCGGCGGTGCTCGTTTCAGACGATGTCTGGCAGAATGGGACGCCGCAGGACGGTTTTTCGGCGGCGCATGTCGTGTTGATCGGACCGGTGGATGAGCCGCAGATGTGGCATCCGCGCAACGGAAGACTGACCTGCGCCGAGTGGGGCGGTCACGCGCTGTTGTCACAGGAGCAGGGCAAGCTCCACCGCCTCGAGCTGAAGCGTTGGACCAGCGCCGACGCCAGCGTGTGCGACGTGCGCGGCCGGATCAGCGTGAACGCATCGGGCGACTGGAGCGGCAGGCTGTCGCTGCGAGCGAGCGGGTTGTTCTGCTCCGATGAGTCGTTGCGCACCGCCGATCAGCAGCGCGGTCGCGTTGAGGCGCTCGTGCGGCGCGTGTTGCCGGACGCGAAGATCACGTCGCACAGCGTGACGCGTCTGACGCCGGACGAGTTCGCGGCCAACGCCGACGTGGCGTCGTCGCGCGCGGTCGAGACGATTGAGGGCATCCGCCGCCTGTTGCTGGCGCAGGATGGACCGGCTTCGGCCGACGTGGGCATGCCGCTGGGACGCGGCGTGCGGCGGACGCCGGTTCGGCTGAAGGGGGCGTTCGGCGAGCGCGTCGAGCTGACGATCGAGTGGCCGGCCGAGTGGAAGACGATCGCGCGGCCGATCGCGCTGCCGGCGGCATCGGGCGCCTGGGGCCGCGTCGAACAGACGCTCACCGAGGTGACACACGGCGTCACGCTGTCGCGGCACGTGCGGGTCGATTCGCGCGACGTGCCCGCGAATGACTTCACGGCACTCCGCGCGGCGATCAACGAGCTGCGAACCGAGGCGGCGCGATGCGTAGCGTGGAAGGCCGAATGACGATGCGCCGCGATCTTGACCATGTCGAGTTTTCGCGCGGCACGGTCTTGTAGCCCGAGGGGCACATCGGCGAGCGCTTGGCCAGGTTGAAATCGAACGTGCGTAACCGACGATGAGTCGCTCAAGTTGTTTGTGCTCGCGCCCCCACGATTCATGTGGCACGGTCGATCGCGGCGCGAAGTTCAGATAGCATCTGAACGTCAAGCCGATCCTCGCCTGCGCGTCGGCACGCGCTGTGCAACTGATGGCAGTCCGTTGCCGCTACGATCGTCGCCGCGTTGTGCGGTCGTATGCCTCCGCAAGGCAGGATTTCGATTTTCCCCGCGGCGCGGTCGTTCAGGCGGGCCAGCAACTCCAGTGCATCGGCATCGTCGACACGCCGGGCGCGGCCCGACGTCAGAATCCGCGCAAAGCCCAAGTCAAACAGCCGTTCGAGGGCCTCCAGAGGATCCGGCGTGAGGTCGAAGGCGCGGTGAAATACCGCCGCGCGGCCGGCGCAGCGCTCGATCAACATGCGACAATGCGACTCGTGAACTCGACCTTGCCCGTCGAGCGCGCCGACAACAATGCCGTCCACGCCCAGCGACACCGCCGCGGCCGCTTCGTCGGCGATGCGGGCGATGTCCTCGGCCGAGTATCGAAAGTCACCCGCGAACGGAACGTCCAAACCTGCATCGGGAACCCTGCCGGCCGTGTGTGGCCGAATGAGGATCATCAACGGCACGTGAGCGGCCGCGCGCACGGCGGAGAGCGTCTCCGCATCGGGTGTGAACCCGCCGGCGGCCAGGTTGCGCGATAGCTCGATCCGGTCGGCGCCGTACCGCTCCGCGGCCCGCGCATCGTCGACTGAGTCGACGGCGATTTCGAGCAGGACCCGGCGCGTGGCTTCCATTCCCCGGAGATTATCGCGAGAACCCGGTTGCGTTGCATCGGCGGCGCATGACACACCGTACACACGCTGCGTCGATCGCACCGCACCGGAAGCTCCGCCGTTACGAACGAATCCTCCGCGCGGTAACATCTCGTGCAAATGTCGATCCGCATCGATCATGTCAGCAAGTCCTACGGTTCGTTCAAGGCGGTCAACGACCTGACGCTGGACGCTCCACCCGGCTGCGTGCTGGCGTTCCTGGGACCAAACGGGGCGGGCAAGACCACGACGATCAAGATGATCACCGGGCTGTTGCAGCCGGACGCCGGCGTCATTGAAGTTTGCGGCCATCGCATGGGGCGAGATGGTCAGGTCGCCCGGGCGCAACTGTCCTATGTGCCCGATCAACCGTTCCTGTACGAAAAGCTCAGCGGGCGCGAGTTTCTGGACTTCGTCGCGCGGATGTACCGGCTGGAGCCGGTCATGGCCCGACGCAAGGCCGATGCACTGATCGAGCGGCTCGATATCGTTCGGTTCGTCGATCAGCTTGCGGAAGGCTATTCGCACGGCATGAAACAGCGGGTCGTGCTTGCGGCGGCGCTGCTGCACGATCCGCAGGTGCTGGTTGTGGATGAGCCGATGGTGGGACTCGATCCGCGCACCGTGAGAACGGTCAAGGAGCTGTTCCGCGAGCGCGCCGCGGCCGGCCGGACGGTCTTCATGAGTACACACACGCTGGATATTGCCGAGTCGTCGGCCGACCGCATCGCGATCATCCATCGTGGACGGCTCGTCGCCGAAGGAACACTGGCTTCGCTGCGCGAGCAGGCGTCGCACAGCGCAAGGCTCGAAGACATTTTCCTGCAATTGACCGAGACACCGGAATAGCGTGACGCGGGAGAAGTCCGCCGACAACCCGTGATCGCGAGGGATTCGATCATGTTCAAACGATACGCAACGGCGTGCATCGTGCTGGCCGGGCTTGGGATCGTTCAGGGCTGCGTCGATGCCAGGGCGCGGCAGCAACGTGAAGCGAAGTTGGCCGACACGGGCCGGCCGGCGCTGCATACGATTCACAATGACCGGCTTCACGAACTGATGGAGGAACTGAACCGTCGGCGCTTCGCCCGAATGCCGCAGGAGCTGGATGCCGGCATCGACCGGCGGACAGCGGCGCGAAATATTGCTCGATCGGCGGCCGCGCTGGCGGAAACGGCCGGCTACATCCCGGAATCGCTGGCGGATTCGGACCTGTCCGAGGAAGAACGGGCGGTCTTCATTCGACTGGCGCACAAGTTGCACGAACAGTCCCTGGCCCTTCAACGTCGGGCAGAAGCGATGGAGCTTGATTCGGTTCCGAATGAACTTGAGGCGATCACAGCCACGTGCAACGCATGTCACTCGGCTTTCCGGCAGGTTGCCGGTGAAAGCGTCGGGCGGTGAAAAAGCCCTGCCGGTTGGAAGGCTCCAGAAGGTCTTGCCATCCGGGATGTTGGAGCGGCACATCTCAGGATTGCCAATGCCCTGATTATAGGACAAAGGGCCTCCATGTTTGCTACCGATAAATCGGTTGGCCCGCCGATATTCCCCTTGACGCAGTGGGGGGCGATGTTCACCATACGGGCTTTCACAGCCGGGAGTCGCTCGCGGCAGGCCGTGATCGCGGCTCAACGCAACTGAACTCATAGGCCAACAAGGAGAACCGTAGATGTCGGCAAAACTCATGCGTGCAGGGATGATCGCAGTGTTTGCATGCTCGACTCAGATCGCATTCGGTCAGAACGGCAACGGGTCAACAACGACCACAACGGAAACGACGACCACGGAAACCGGCGGAACGCAGGTCAAGACGCTGAAGTTTGTCGAGAAGAAGTTCGAGGTTCCCTATCTGACCCTCGAAACCGAGACGATTTCGATCGATCATACCGAGTATCACGGCGTGGATGACTTCTTCAACGTGCGCGAGGCCAATCCAAACGTCCGCGCCGGCCAGTGGCAGCTTGAGACGCGTACCGCCTGGTCGACCTACCGAGGCGGGCGCATGGATGACGATTTCACCGTCTCCCCGAGCATCAAGTACGGCATCACCGATGACGTGTTCGCGGAGCTTGAAGTGCTGCCGCTGAACTTCGGCGACGGCTCAAACATCGCCGATCGCGAAGACCTCGACTACGGCCAGGGCGAGACCAATCTGAAGGTGTTCTGGCGGTTCATGCGCGAGCAGGACCTGATGCCGGCGATGGCGCTGTCGGCCGAGATGCGCGTGCCCACGGGCTGCAACTCGTCCAAGGTGGATGGCACGCTGAATCTGCACATGACCAAGCACATTGCCTCGCAGCTTCGATTTCATATGCTGGGCTTCATCAAGACGGCCAACGGCGCCCGCGGCGACTTCGATCATCCGTCGATCGGCGACCGGCGGCATTTCCAGTGGGGCGTCGGGCCTGGATTCGACTATTCGCTCGACGATCGCAACCTGCTGGTGTTCAACTACCTGAATCGCAGTGACGACTACTACGGCCACCAGAACAACAATCTGCTGGAGTTGGGCTGGGTCCACCACCTGGCCGACAATCAACAACTGATGCTGGCCGCGACGGCTGAGGTGCATCCGGACGAAACCACGAGTGCACACTGGACAGGCAAAGTCCAGTATTCGATCGCGTGGTAAGCCGCTTCGAGCTTGAGCGAGGTGGCGCTGCCGCGGCGAGTGGAAGCCGACAAGTTGCTATGCAACGAATGAACGACCGTCGGGGCGAACCGTCCCGACGGTCGTTTCCTTCTCGCAACCCTTTGGCGATCGTATACGCGCCGGTCTGGCCAACATCCGATAATCACGTACGTGCAGGTGTTGGTCATTCATCTTTTTTTTGAATAATCACGAAATCCGCCGCGACATGTTTCACCGCCGACAGCCAGGCGGAAGGCAACGGCCATCGGCGAACGCGGTTCGCAAGGGGGCTGTCGGCGTACTTGTGGGCGGAAGCATACAGGTTCGCCCTGCGAGCATGTGCCGTGACGGGTCGAACCGTGTAATGCGTTCGATTCGCCAGCGGGCAAGAGTAGCTCCGTCCCATGATTCGCTGGGAGACCCACCGCTTCAGCCGCATCGGCAACGCGGAAACCAAGGGCAGGCCGAAGTGGGCGTCACGGTGCAGGTTGGGAAGGGCCAGCGCCGTTTGCACAACCGCCCAGCCATTCGGCCGCAACACGCGATGCACCTCATGGAAGAACGTTGACAAATCGGCCACGTGGTCGATCACGGCCATTGCCAACAAGGCATCGTATTCCCGATCCGCAAGCGGCCAATTCCGGTTTACGTCGAACAGCTCCCACTCCAACCTTCGTTGCGAACGAACGTTGTGAATGGTTCGCTGCAACTCGGCGTAGCCATGATCACGAAAGTCGACCAGCGTTACGTCCATGCCGAAGGCGATCGCCGCGCATGCATCGCCGCCGTGGGCCGCGCCGACATCCAGCAGATTGCCGCCCCGGATGGGACCGATCAGGTATTCGATCTCACTCAGCAGCTTGATACCGCGGTCGAAACGGCCCAGTCGCCAGGCAATCTGGGCGGGCGTCGGACCGGCGGCGAGTAGGGCCTGTTCGTATGCGGCCCGCACTTCATGGGCGAACTCAGGGCCGGATTGGCTTCCGCCGCGCGGCGAACGGCCCGCCTCGGTCGCTTGTTGGAGCACGTCGGTTCCGGCGGCCAGGATGCTCATCTCTAGATATCGGCTCGCCCGGGTGGAGGAACCAGCACGGGCCTCCAACGGCGTTCCTGGAGGGACGGCGTGGAAACCTCGTTGAAGCGCTTCCGACTTTTTTGCCCTTTGCAAGTTTCCGGGGAGGCTCGCTATATTTGTGAACTTATTCACAGGGACCGGATTCCCGACGACGGAGAAGCGACTCGGTGACACATGCCACACTTCCGTGGGTTGAACGCTCCCCCGACTTTTGGTCGCGCATTCGCCTTCAAGCGCAGGCGTTGTTGCTGTGCGGCGGCGGCGCCATGCTCGTGGTCGCGGTTTTCGGAATCGCGCTGCTGATTCAGGGTCGGGACGACGGCGTCGTTTTCTGGTTCAGCGTGCCCGCGCCGATCGCATTCGGCGCGTTGTTGCCGTTGGCCGTCGGCGCCCTCATTGCAGGCGGACTCATTCGGCGCGGCTGGTTGCTGTCGCTGATCGTCGGCGGTCACTTCATCGCGGCCGGGATTGTCAACTATCTGATCCTCGAGTGGCTGAAATTCGACGCCTACGTCCTTGGAATACTGCTGCTGCTCGTGTTTCCCGCGCTAGGCTGCGCGACGCTGCTGACGGGGTTTCTGGCGGTTACGTTCTATCGCGTCTTCGCCCTGATTCTGCCGCGCGCGGCGCCGATCCTTTTCTTCGGCGGCGTCGCGGCGCTGTTGATCGTCGTGCCCTGGTTGCACGCGCTGCTCTTCGAGTTCATCAAAGGGCTGATGCAGTCGGAGCTGGGCCGCAACGAGGCGGTGACTTTCTTCGGCGGCGGGCTGACGATCGCGGAACTCAGTTCGATTTCACCGATCCTGGCCGATCGATGGCGATTTCTCGCTTATCTGCTCTGGCCGCTACAGTTCGACGTGGTGCGCGACATCGTGTGCCTGGGCGGCGTGCTCGGCTTCATCAACGTCATTCCGCTCTTTACGATCTGGTGGGAGCGCAAGGTCTCGGGTCGCATTCAGTCACGGCTGGGGCCGATGCGCGTCGGCGGCTGGCACGGCTGGGCGCAGTCTTTTGCCGACGGCATCAAGCTGATCTTCAAGGAAGATTTCGTTCCGCCGCAGGGCGACAAGGCGCTGTTCCGGCTGGCGCCGTATCTGACGTTCGTGCCGGCTGTGTGTGCGTTTATCGCGTTGCCGTTCGCGACGTTGTGGGCCTTCCGCGCGCTGGACGTGGCGCTGGTGTTCATTCTGGCGATGCTGGGCATCGAAGTCGTCGGCGTCATCATCGCGGGCTGGGCCAGCAACAACAAATGGTCGGTCTATGGCTCGATGCGCGAGGCGTGTCAGATGGTCTCGTACGAAATCCCGATGGGCATGGCGTTGCTGATTCCCGTGATGACCGCGGGCACACTGAGCCTGACGACCATCGTCGATGATGCTCATTTCGGCCAGACCGGCGGCTTTTGGACGTGGATGGTGTTCCGCAATCCGTTCTGCTTCGCGGCGGCGCTGGTTTACTTCGTCGCTTCGCTGGCCTCGTGCAAGCGGGCGCCGTTCGATCTGCCCGAATCGGAGAGCGAGCTGGTGGCCGGCTTCCTGACCGAATACAGCGGCTTCCGATGGTGCCTGTTCTTTTTCGCCGAGTACGCGGCGATGTACGTCGTCTGCGGTCTGTGCACGATCCTGTTCTTCGGCGGCTGGAGTTCGCCGTTGCCCGCCGCGTGGGCGCTGACGAGCGACAGCCTGTTCGGACGCGCGGCCAACGGCGTGCTGTTCAGCGGGCCGCTGTGGTTCGTACTCAAGAGCGGACTGCTGCTTTACGTGCAGATCTGGGTGCGCTGGACGCTGCCGCGCATCCGCATCGACCAGGTGCTCTACGCGTGCATTCAGGTGATGCTGCCGCTGACGATGGTGTTGCTGCTGGGCAACACATTCTGGATTCTGCTCGAACAGCAGGGCTGGGGGTGGTTTACGGCGTTGACCGGGATCGTGAACTGGGCGCTGGCCGCTTTCGGCGTGATCGTGTTTGTGGTCTGCCTGTACTGGATCATCCACGGTTACGTGAACAATCGCCGCCTGGTCGGAACGCTGGCGATCGAGCACCTGCCGGGGGCGTGAGGCGAAGGTCCGGCGGCGCGTGGGCGTGGTGTCATGAGGGAAGGCTGAATCGATGTTCGAAGCCGTCATGTTCTATCTGTTCGGAGGCGTGGCCCTGGTCTCGGCCATCGGCTGCGTGGCGTCGTCGAACATCGTGCGCGTGGCGTGCTGGCTGCTGGGCGCGCTGGGCGGCGTGGCGGGACTGTACTTCCTGAATTTCGCGAACTTGCTCGGCGCAATTCAGTTGATCGTGTATGCGGGCGGTACGTTGCTGCTGATCATTTTCGGCATCATGCTGACGAGCAAATCGCCGTGGATCACGTACAACCCGAAGCGGTGGGAGGTCGTGACGGCGGTGTGCGTGGGCGCGGCGCTGTTCGCGGGGACGGCGATCGCGACGCTGTCGGCGGGGCTGAAGCCTGGCGAAGCGCCGATGACGGCCAACGCGACGGTGAAGCAGATCGGCACGGAGTTGCTGACCTCCTACCTCGTGCCGTTCGAGGCGGCGTCGGTGCTGCTGCTGGCGGTGCTGATCGGCGCGGCGTACCTGGCGCGGGCGGAGAAACGGTAAACATGACCATCGGACTGACGCACTACCTGATTCTCTCCGCCGCCATGTTCGCCTGCGGCGTGATGTGCATGATGCTCAAACGGAACGCCGTCGGCGTGCTCGTGGGCATCGAGTTGCTGCTGAACGCGGCCAATGTGAACTTCGTCGCGTTCGCGCGCTACCGGACGGGCGCCATGGATGGGCAGATCGCGGCGGTTTTTGTGATTCTGCTGGCGGCGGCCGAGGCGGCCATCGCGATTGCGATTTTCATGAATTTCTACAACAACGCGGCGACGATCGACGTGGATCGCGGCGCGACGTTGAGAGGGTAGCGGATGGCGGCTGTGCTTCATTCCCGCGCAGGTTGGAGGCGTGCCGCGCGAAACGAGGCGCCCGCAAGTAATCGTTGCGCCGCCACAGCAGAGATCGGGTGCGCTGCATAAGCGACGGGTTGATGCACGCACCGGCAGAATGACACCGCCCACGAGGCGCGGCAGGAAATATGAGTACGTTTGAACAATATCTCGCGATCGGCGTCGTGATACCGCTGATCAGCTTTGTGATGCTGGCGTTCTTCGGCCACCGCATCGGCAAGCCGGCGGCCGGCTGGGTCGCCACGGTTGCGATCATGCTGAGCTGCGTCCTGTCCGGCATGGTGTTCTTCCGCTGGATGGGACTGCCGGAGTCTGAGCGGACCGAGCTGACCGCCGGCGCCGCGCGCTACACGTGGGCCTATCTCGGCACGCTGCCGATCACCGTGGGGGTCAAGCTCGATTCGCTGACGGTGGCCATGTATTTCATGGTCACGTTCGTCGCCGGCTTCATCCACGTCTTCAGCATCGGCTACATGGCGGGACACAGCGACGAGGTCGACGGCGTCAGCAAGTACCATCGCTTCTTCGCCTATCTGTCGCTGTTTTGCTTCAGCATGTTGGGACTCGTGATCAGCAGCAGCCTGCTGTTCATGTTCATCTTCTGGGAACTCGTCGGTCTGTGCTCGTACCTGCTGATCGGCTTCTACTTCGACCGCAAGTACGCTTCCAACGCCGCGATGAAGGCGTTTATCACGAACCGCGTCGGTGACTTCGGCTTTCTGTGCGGACTGATGCTGGTCGTGTTGTACCTGGGCACGTTCGATCTCGACCAGGCCGCCGTCACGTTCGAGCTGGCGTCGGTCAATGCGTCCGAAGCGCCGATGGCGCACACGTCGGCGTTCGCGCAGGACTGGATGGCGCGCGCCGGGCCGGAAGCGGCGTCGACCGCCAGCGCCAACGCGACCCGCGCGATGGCCCTGTTCACGATGCCGGTCGGGTTTCTGGGCTTCGGCTTCACGCTGGCGACACTGATGGGCATCGGGCTGTTTTGCGGGGCGATCGGCAAGAGCGCCCAGGTGCCGTTGCAGGTCTGGCTGCCCGATGCGATGGCCGGTCCGACGCCGGTCAGCGCACTGATCCACGCCGCGACGATGGTGGCGGCGGGCGTCTATCTCGTCGCGCGCATCTACCGCCTGCTGACGCCGTCGGCGCAGATGTTCATCGCCGTCATCGGCTGCGCGACGCTGACGATCGCCGCGCTGATCGCGATCGTGCAGACCGACATTAAGAAGGTGCTGGCCTATTCGACGCTGTCGCAGCTCGGATACATGATCTTCGGCATGGGCGTCGGCGCGTGGACCGCGGCGTTGTTCCACCTGATCACGCACGCCTTCTTCAAGGCCCTGATGTTCCTCGGCTCCGGGCAGGTCATCGAGGGCTGCCATCACGAACAGGACATCCGCAAGATGGGCGGATTGCGCAGCAAGATGCCCGTCACGTGCTGGACGTTCTTCATCGGCGTGCTAGCCATCGCCGGATTCGGGCTGCCCGGCGCGCACCTGGGCGTCGGCGGTTACTTCAGCAAGGACGAAATCCTGGCGGTTGCCTACGACCGCTCGCATCACTGGGACGTCGGCGAACACATGCCCGAATGGATGGACCCCCACGCGCCCGCGGTTCCGCACGAGCGGCGCGAGGGAATGCGGCTGGAGCCGCACGGGGCGGCGCCGATTCGCGCGGGGCACGGTCTGGTCGCCGGCGCCAGCGCCTCGGCCGAGGAGGGCCACGGCGAAGACGTTCATTCCGCCAGCGCCAGGCTGCCCATACTTCAGAACATGCCACCGCTGCCCAGGGGAATGTTCTGGCTGGCGCTGATCATCGCCTACGTGACGCCGTTTTACATGATGCGCTGCTGGTGGCTGACGTTCATGGGCAAACCGCGCGATCATCACGTCCACGAACACGCGCACGAAACGCCGATGATGTACGTGCCGCTGATCGTGCTGGCGATCGGCACGTTCGTCTCGAGCTATCTGTGGTTCCGGCCGCTGCTGGCGCATGTGGCGCCGGCGGCGACCGACGCCGCGATGGTCGTCGGTCTGGATGGCGCGGCCGAGGCGGGACACGCGGCTGCCGCGGGCGAGTTCATCAATCTGCATGCGGCGCACGAGTTTCTGAATCCGCGCGTCGGCTGGTCGTGGCTGGCCGGCTTCCTGGTTGCGTGGCTGATCTATCGCAGCGGGCTGGCGACCGCTCAAAAACTCGTGAAGCTGCCGTTTGTCGGCACGGCCCATCACGTGCTCGAGAACAAGCTCTATTTCGACCACGTGTACGACTTCGTCCTGGTGCGCGGCTGCGTGGGTCTGGCGAAACTGTGCCGTTACGTGTTCGACGCGCTCGTCGACGGCATCGTCAACGTCAGCGCGGCGCTGACGGCGCGGTTCGCGTCGTGGACCGGCCGGCAGCTCGACATGCCGATTCAGCGAGGCGACCTGGGACTGGTCGACGCGGTGGTCAACGGCGTGGCCGAGGGGATGTTCCGTCTGGGCGACGGCGTGCGGCGGCCGCAGTCGGCGGGGCGCATCCGCGTTTATGTGATGGTTGCGGCCGGTTCGGCGGCGATCGTGCTGCTGGCCGTGTTGTTCGGGCCGCAGATTGTGGATGGGATCAGCGCGTGGATGAAGACGACGGCCGAAGCGAAGGCGAGCGTGCCCTGAGCGGCCAATTGCGAGGGTTATTCGAGTTCGTCTCATCGTCCAACCCACCGCTGTGCGGTGGGCCACGCGGTGCGACACGAGCCGCGAGCGCAGGCGCTGCGGTATTGGCTTGGATGCCTCCAGCGGCGGTGGTAACGCGGGAATGGATTCCCGCGGGGCATGAGTGCGAGCTAGGAATCTCGCACCAGCGAAGTGGGAGTGGGTGCGAGGTGGGAATCTCGCTCCAGCGTTATGAAGGGCCAGGACAATCGCCCCGGCGGCCGTGACGGCCGGGGGTACATGGGACGCTGAATCGTGAATTCGTCAACGTTACTGAACTGGATCATTTTCCTCCCGACGATCGGCATGGTCGCCGTGCTGATCGTGCCCAGAGCGCTGATCCGCGCGACGGCGCTGATCACGGCGCTGGCAACGTTCGTGTTGTCGCTGTACCTGTTCCCGCCGTTCCTGCAACAGCAGTTCGGCACGGGCTACGGCACGCCGGAGTCGTTGCACTTCGTTTACCGCATCCCGTGGATCAGCGCGGGCGGTTTCACCATCGACTACTTCGTGGGCATCGACGGCCTGTCGTTCCCGCTGATCGTGCTGACGACGCTGATCACGCTGCTGGCCTGCGCGGCAAGCTGGAACTTCGACGAGTGGAAGGTCAAGCGCGGCATGCGCGGCTACTTCGCGCTGTTCCTGCTGCTCGAAACGGGCATGTTGGGCACGTTCGCCGCGCTCGATTTCTTCCTGTTCTACCTGTTCTGGGAAGTGATGCTGCTGCCGATGTACTTCCTCATCGGCGTCTGGGGCGGCGCGCGTAAGGAATACGCCGCGATCAAGTTCTTCATCTACACGCTCGTCGGTTCGGTGCTGATGCTGGTGGCGCTGCTGGCGATGTATTTCAAGGCCCAGGCGGCCGGGCATTCGACCTTCGACATCATCGCCTACGCCGTCACGCCCCAGATCGTCGAGGCGTTCAACGATCCGGCGCCGATCCTGGGCTTCAAGTCGGTGACGTTCGGCATCGCGATGTTCTTCCTGCTTTACATCGGGTTTGCCATCAAGATACCCGTGTTCCCGTTCCACACGTGGTTGCCCGACGCCCACGTCGAAGCGCCCACGCCGATCTCGATGATCCTGGCCGGCATCCTGCTGAAGATGGGCGGCTACGGTTTGCTGCGATTCTGCTATCCGCTGTTCCCAGCGGCCGGCAAGTATTTCGCATACGCGCTGGCGCTGCTGGGGGTCATCAACATTATTTACGGCGCGATGTGCGCGATGGCCCAGACCGATTTCAAGAAGCTCGTGGCCTACAGCTCGATCAGCCACATGGGCTTTGTCCTGCTGGGCCTGGCGATCATGACGACAACCGGCTTCCAGGGGGCCATGTTCCAGATGCTGGCCCACGGCATCAGCAGCCCGATGTGCTTTTTCCTCGTCGGCGTGATTTACGACCGGGCGCATCACCGCGAGATCAACAAGTTCGGCGGCCTGTGGCTGTCCATGCCGAAATACGGCTCGATGGCCACGCTGGGCTTCTTCGCTTCGCTGGGCCTGCCCGCTTTGTGCGGATTCATCGGCGAATTCTGGGTGCTGATCGGAACCTTCCAGGCCGGCGGCGTGCACCCGGAGTTCACCTGGGCGATGCCGATGGCGATCGTGGCGGCGACCGGCGTCATTCTGACGGCCGGCTACATCCTGTGGCTGATTCAGCGCGTGTATCTCGGTCCGTCCCGGCCCGAGTACGCGGACTTCCCCGACGCCGACGCGCGTGAGGTCGCCATCCTGACGCCCATGGCGGTGCTGGCGATTTTCCTGGGCATCCTGCCGCAGTTCACGTTCGATGTCATGAACGGCACGTTGGACAACATCCTGAAGATCGCCGAGTCGACCGTGACGAGGATGGCCGCGCTATGAGCCTGATCGCCCAGAGTCCGTTGTTCTGGTTTCCCGACGGCACGTCGTTGTCGAATCTCGGCCCGATGTGGGCGCTGATCGGCACGATGGTGGCGCTGCTGCTGGCCCCGCTGGCGGTCGGCCGCGGCGCGCGAACCGCGTCGCTGATCGCGCTGATCGGCGCGGTGCTGACGGCCGCGGCGTGTTTCTGGGTGTTGCCGCGCGTCGGCGAGGGCGGCTGGGCGGGCATGGCGCCGTTCGATCGCGCGCCGATGCTGGTCGTGGATAATTTCAGTCTGTTTTTCACGTTGCTGCTGTCGCTGTTTCTTTCGGCGATCATCGGCCTGTGGATCTTCGGCTACTACTCGCCGGCCCCGCACTCCGACATGCACCGCAACGCGCCCGAGTTCTTCGTGCTGCTGCTGGCCAGCGCCCTAGGCATGGTGATAATGGTCAGCACCAGCCATGTGCTGATGATTCTCATCGCGGTGGAGCTGGCTTCGCTGCCGTCCTATGCGCTGGCGGGTTTCGACAAGCGGCGCCGGCTGGGGGCCGAGGCGTCGCTGAAATACGTGCTGTTCGGCGGCATCACCAGCGCCATTATGATCTACGGCGCGTCGCTGCTGTACGGCATCTACGGCACGATGGACCTGGCCGTGATCGCGCGCGGCATGGCATCGCCCGATGGCGTGTCAGTGCTGTCGACCATCGCCACGTTTGCGCTGATGGTCGGCATCGGGTTCAAGATTTCGGCCGTGCCGTTCCACTTCTGGTGCCCGGACGTGTTCGAGGGCGCCGCCATCGAAGTGACGACGTGGCTGTCGGTCGTCAGCAAGGCGGCCGGGCTGGGACTGCTGGTGCGCGTCGTGAGCATGTTGGCCCAGGTCGGCATCGAGCCGGGCTACGGCTACGCGCTGGCCACCGGCATCGGACTGTTTGCGACGCTGACGTGCACGGTCGGTAATCTGTCGGCGTTCCGCCAGACCAACATCAAGCGGCTGCTGGCTTATTCGTCGATCGCCCATGCGGGATACATGCTGATGGCCGCGGCCATTCTGGTGCAGGCCGCGCCGGATGCGGCCCATCCCGCGTTTTCGGCGCTGGCGGCCTATCTGGTGGTGTATCTGTTCATGAACCTCGGCGCGTTCGGCTGCGCCGCGATGGTCTACTGGGCGACCGGCAGCGAGTCGATCGAGGGCTACGGCAATCTCGGCCGGCGGCATACGTTCCTGGCGATCGCGATGACGATCTGCCTGGTGAGTCTGGTCGGGTTGCCGCCGCTGGGTGGCTTCGCGGCCAAGTACTGGCTGTTGGTCAACGTGTGGGACGCGGGGATGATCTGGCTGGTGATCGTGGCGGTTCTGAATACGGCGCTGTCGTTGTATTACTACGTACGCGTGATTCGGCAGATGTGGCTGGTCGAGGATGACTCGCCGGCGATTTCGGCCCCGGCCGGTGGACTGGCGATCGTTGGATTGTGCTCGTTTGTGATTCTGTGGACGGGCACGCTGGCCATCGGCACGCTGCGTATCACGGCCGAGGACGCGACGAAATACCTGTATCTCGGCGGTGCGGAGCCGCCCGCGGCGCGGACCGCGGCCGTCTCCGACGCGCCGCCGTCAGGTTCGCCCGGCGGCTTTCGCTGATTTGGCACAGCCGCCCCCGGCTGTGAATGTGGCACAGCCGCCCTCGGCTGTGTATGGGGCGCAGCCGCCCCCGGCTGTGAATGGGGCACAGCCGCCCCCGGCTGCGAATGTGGCACAGCCGCCCTCGGCTGTGGAATGTGGCACAGCCGCCTCCGGCTGGGGAATGTGGCACAGCCGCCCTCGGCTGTGGACTGGGGCACAGCCGCCCTCGGCTGTGAATGAGGCACAGCCGCCCCCGGCCGTGAATGTGGCACAGCCGCCCTCGGCTGTGGAATGGGGCACAGCCGCCCTCGGCTGCGAATGGGGCACAGCCGCCCTCGGCTGTGTTTTCGCGTGGCACGGGCTTCCAGCCCGTGGTTCCTCGTCACCCCCGCGCAGGCGAGGGTCCAGAGGTTGCCGGCGTGTCGATGGATTCCCGCCTGCGCGGGAATGACGCACTGTGGTTCCGGTCTAAGCATGTGGCCCCGGCCCGAGCCGCTTCGAATGGCACGTGCGTTGCACTAAGGAGCGTCGTGTTGGAAATAGACGTATTGAGACTCCCGATGCCAACCATCACGACGTTTTCGGTTTTGACTTTTTGACGGCTCGACTTCTTGACGTTTCGACGTTTCGACGTTTTGCCGACGTTTTATGGCTTCACCTCAAACCATCGCAGCGCTGCGTCGCCTGTTTGCGGCCGAGTTCCGCTGTCCGACGGCGCGCTGGCACCAGGCCATGCCCTACATCGAGTGGAACGACACCAACGAAGAGGCCGCCCTTCGCGCCGTCGCCGCCGAGGACCGCGAGCACCTGGCCTGGCTGTCCGAGCTGCTGCTGGCGCGCGGTTCGTCTCCGCCGCCGGCCAGCTACGCCACCGCCACGGCCGAGACCCACTACGTGCAGCTTCAGGCGCTGCTGCCGCGGCTGATCCGGGCCGAGCGCGAGCTGATCGCCGCGTATCAGTCGGCCGGCGCCGCGCTGGCCGACGACCCCGAAGCCGCCCGCCGCGTGTCGGAAATCACCGGCCGGCACACGCGGCATCTCGAAACGTTGCAGCGACTGTCGCAACAGCAGCCTCTGGGGACATGAACGTACTGCGCGCCGCCAGCGACGTGGGTTGACGCCATTTCTTAACTGTTTTTTCGAACGCAAGCTGTTCTTTCCCCGACTGATTTTGTCAACTCGGCTGAAGGCCGGTTCAGAGCGCAGCTGTCAGGGTGCCGGCTTCTCAACGATGGTGAACCATGCAAACAGATCTTTCTCCAGGTCCATCGGCTCTGGGCCTTCGTCCCAGCCCAGCGCGCGGGCCTGAGCGCGCACCGCCTGGTCGTCGCTGACGTCGAACGCGCGGATGCGAAAACCGGCGGCCTGCCACTGCTCGCGCGAAAACGGGGAATGACCGTCGGCCCACGGAATGTATGGCTTGTCCTCCGGAGCGGGCGCCGGGCAGATGTTGTAGATGATCGCCAGCCCGCCGGGCTTCAAAACGCGATGCACTTCGCGCACAAACTTTTCGTCGGAAACGCCCAGATCAATCAGCATGCGACGATCGACCGGTCTGGCCGGGTGGAGGTAACCGTTCTTGAGCGTGTTCTTGGAGATGAATACGTCGTAACCCGCGTCGACGGCGCGCAGTACGTGCGGTTCAGCGGGGAAGCGTCCGTGCACAAGCGTGATGCGGCCGTCGCGTCCGTGGCGTCCTTTGATTGCACCGACGTCGGCCGGCTCGGTGTACAGAGCAGGCAAAAACGTGTCGACATCGACGCCGACGACATCGGCGCCGAGGACTGCCAGCAGGCGCAAATGGCCGATCGTTCCGTAACCGAAGTCGAGGATGCGCTTGCCCGCCACGTCCGCGAGGCCGTGTTCGGCCAGCACATCCAGCGGCCGGGCGTATGCCAGCGGCGTGCCGTATTTCGTGTTGTAATAGGTGCGCTCGTCCAGTTCGGTAGGGCGAAGCGCGCTGCGCTTGGATTCGGTCAATTTGTTCGCGGTGTCACGCGCGTACCAGGTGCGCGTCGCCTCGTCGCGGAAAACTGTCCGGGGCGTCACCGCCGGAAGGTCGGCGGTAGCCTGAAGGAACCGCTTCACCCAGGCGGCGCGGATCAGCGGTTCGAGCGCACGGGCTTCGCGGCGCAGCGCATCCCGGGCCGACTCGACGGCGGCCGGCCCCGATGCACTGGCGGGAGGCTGAACACTCTGCCCGCTGGTGCCAACCCCTGTCATGATGAGCATGGCAAGCGTGACGAGCTTCCCACAAGTCGGCATGATCTTGCGTTCCTTTTGGTTGCGACGACACGTATGTTACCGCCAGCCAGGGACTTTGCGGGCGCCGCGCCGACTCCCGCTATGAGAACGTTCAGATCAGCGGAAAGACTGATCCGAAAGAGGCTTCTTACCACCCGCATTCGATACTTTACAAGCTGACCCGGTGAATGTAATATCAATTGGCGACGGCGGTTGAGGTTCCCAAGGGCTGCGGGGCCTCGGAACGAAATCCGCGGGTTCACCCTGCCTGATCCGCGGAAAGTGGGTATCATCCCTGCACGAAAGGATGACTGGCATGCGATCCCTGCGAATCCTGATTCCTGCCCTGTTGGTGGCGATGCTGGGTGCGACGTCTGGCTGCGGCATCGGCCGCACCGAGGCCGAGGTGACGCGCGACACGCGGCGGGCCTTCCTCTACGACGCCTACATGCTCACCGACGACGCTTCGCTGCTGTTCCAGACCGACCGGCCGATACGCACGAACCGCTACATCGTCGAATAGCCGGGCGACATCACGCCCTTTTTTCGCATTCGCGGAGCGCACCGCGCGACGGGCGCGTTTGAAATCAACGGGCATGCATTGCCTCTTTCGAAGAAGGCGGAGCGCGCCACGGGCTGGTCCCCCGCCCATGCGGGAGCCGTGCCGCTCGAAACGAGACGAGCACGTACGAACGCTGTGCACCGTCACAGCCAGCCGAGTGCGGCTGTGCCCCAAGTGCTGAAAACGCGTGCCACGCGGCGATCAACACGGCCAGGCCCTCGAGTTGCCCGTTTACTGGAGCGGCTCGGCCCGCACAGCGGACCGGGCGCCCGAGCGCTTGACCGTGCCAACTGGGTGAAATCGTGTCGTGAATTCTTTGACGCTTCCGACATCGCCGTCTCACGGGCCTTGTCCGCGATTTGAGCGCGCCATCCTTTTTCGCTAAGCTTTAACTTTCCTCGGCGCCTCTTGCCCGGCGCAGCGCCGGATTCCGGGCCGCAAGAAGCGCCACGCGCCGTTTGCAGAATGATTTTCGTGAAAGGGGTCACACGATGCACCATCATCGCCGAATCCGTGTTGTCCTGGCCGGTCTGAATCGTCGGGTGTGTCTTCTGATCCTTGTCTCGGCCGGCTGCCACGCGCCCGGCGCGGCCGACCAGGCGGTGGATCGTGCACCGCTGTTCGACGGCATGGGCAATCACCATCGCGCGATCGCGACCGCCAATCCGACGGCACAGCGCTATTTCGATCAGGGACTGATCTGGGCCTTCGGCTTCAATCACGATGAAGCCATCCGGTCCTTCCACGAAGTCGCACGGCTCGATCCGAACTGCGCGATGGCCTGGTGGGGCGTCGCACTGTGCAACGGACCGCACATCAACAACCCCGTGATGACCGAGCGGCAGACCGAAGCGGCGTGGTCGGCGCTTCAGAAGGCGCTGGCGCTGCGCGAACACGCCACGCCCGTCGAGCGCGCCATGATCGATGCGCTGGCAAAGCGCTACGGCGATCCGGCCGCGATGCAGGCCGCCGTGGCGCGCGAGGCCAAGGACCCCGCGTCGCCGGACATGGAGGCGATGATCACCGCCCGGCGGCCGTACGACGAGGCCTACGCATCCGCGATGCGCGAGATGCGGGCGACGTATCCGGACGATGCCGACATAGCCGTGCTGTTCGCCGAATCGCTGATGGACTTGCAGCCGTGGGACCTGTGGACGAAGGACGGCCAGCCCAAGGGCAACACCGAGGAAGTGCTGGCGGCGCTGGAAGAGGCGATGCAACTGGCGCCCGATCATCCCGGGGCGCTGCATCTGTACATCCACGCGGTCGAGGCGTCGCGGCAGCCGCAGCGCGCGATGGTTGCGGCCGATCGCCTGCGGAACCTGGTCGCGGCGTCGGGCCATCTGACGCACATGCCTTCGCACATCGACGTGCGCACCGGTCGCTGGCGCGAAGCGTCGGATCAGAATGCGGCGGCGATCGAGGCGGACCGGCGTTACCGGGAATTATCGCCGCGGCAGAACCTCTATCGCGCCTACATGGCGCACAATCACCATTTTCTATCGTATGCCTCGATGATGGAGGGCCGGCGCGAGGCGGCGCTGCGGGCGGCGCGCGAAATGATCGCGGGTGTGCCGGAGGAGTGGGGCCGGCAAAACGCGGCGCTGATGGACGGATACATGGCCATCGAGCTGGAAGTCCTGATGCGCTTCGGCCTGTGGGACGACATCCTGCGCGCCCGGCCACCGGCGGAGCACTTCGTCATCGCTCGGGCGCTGTGGCGATTCACGCGCGGCGTGGCCCACGCCGCGAAGAACGAAGTCGATGCAGCGCATCGCGAACAGACGGCCTTCCGGGCCGCGGTCCAGCGTGTGCCACAGGATGCACTGATGGCGATCAACCCGGCCGATCGCGTTCTGAAAATCGCCGACTTGGTGCTGGACGGCGAGATCGCCTATCGCGAAGGCCGCATCGACGACGCCGTCGCGTCGCTGCGCAACGCCGCGACGATGGAGGACGATCTCCAATACATGGAGCCTCCGGAATGGATTCAGCCGGTGCGACACACGCTCGGGGCGATTCTGCTCGATTCGGGCCGCGTCGAGGAGGCCGAGGCGGTCTATCGCGAGGACCTTGCCCGCTGGCCGGAAAACGGCTGGTCGCTCTACGGTTTGTCGCGCTGTCTGAAATCGCGCGGCGCGACGGCGGAGGCCGACGAGATCGCGCGTCGTTTCAACGAGGCCTGGTCGCGCGCGGATACGCGCATCGGTGCGAGCTGTCTGTGCGTGAAGGGCGCGTAGACTTCTCTCGCAGAGGCGCAGAGAGCGCGGAGAGAAATCAACTCACCAATCGGCTCAGCCGCCGGCCGTCGCGCACCAGATCGATCGGGCGGTTGCCCGGGGACAGCAGCTTTTTCGCCGGATCGATGCCGAGCTGGCCAAACAGCGTCGCGGCCACGTCAGCGGGCGAAACGGGATCGACCGCCGGCTCCGTCGCGTCGGCGTTCGATGCGCCGACGACCTGACCGGTGCGCAGTCCCCCGCCGGCCAGAGCGATCGAGAAGACCTTGGGCCAGTGATCGCGTCCGCGGTCCTTGTTGATGCGCGACGTGCGGCCGAACTCGGTGGCGAGCATGACGAGCGTCTTGCCCAGCAGGCCGCGCGATTCGAGATCGCGAATCAGCGCGGCAAAGGCCTGGTCGATCGGCGGCGTCAGGCCGCGCATGCCGCCGTGCACGTCCTTGTGAAAGTCCCAGCCGCCGTAAAAAACAGAGACGAACCGCGCGCCGGCCTCGACCAGCCGCCGCGCCATGAGCAGCCGCTGGCCGATGGCGTGGCGGCCGAAGGCGTCGCGGGCTTCCGGCGGCTCGGCCTTGATGTTGAAGGCCTCGCGCGCCTGGGGCGAACTGATGAGGCTGTAGGCCCGCTGATAAAACGAGTCGAGCGCATCGAGCGCGTCGGATTGCTCGAGCGATTTGAAATGCTGATCGACCGCGGCAAGCAGTCCCTTGCGGCGCTCCATGCGCGTTTCATCGACGCCCGGCGGCAGGCTCAGATCGCGCACCACAAACTGATCGTTCTGCGGCTCGCCGCCGATGCTGAACGGACCGAAGGCGGGGCTGAGGTAGCCCGTGCCGTCGAAGCCGAATGCGCCGCCGGCGTTAGGGATGGCGACGTAAGGCGGCAAGTTGTTGCGTCCGCCGAGTTCATGCGAGACGACCGCGCCCATGCTGGGATAGACGATGGCCGGGCTGGGCTTGTAGCCGGTGAGCATCGTGTGCGAGCCGCGCTCGTGAGCGGCCTCGCCGTGGGTCATCGAGCGGATGACGGCGAGCTTGTCGGCGACGGCCGCCGTCTGCGGCCAAAGGCCGGAGAACTGCACGCCGTCGAGCCGCGTGTTGACGACGCCCAGCTCGCCGCGAACTTCGATCGGCGCGTAGGGCTTGGGATCGAATGAGTCGAGATGGCTCATGCCGCCTTCGAGGAAGATCAGGATGATCGACTCGGCGACGGGGGCGGTGGCGGCCGGCTGTTCTTCGGCGGCCTGCGCAATGGCGTGCAGCTTGAAGAGGTCGCCGAGCGTCAGCCCGACTGCGCCGACGAAGCCCACGCGCAACATTTCGCGCCGGCTGGGGCGAAAGTGGGCCGGATCGAAAACGGGCAGTGGCGTTTGCATTAAGGACGCTCCGGGAAACGGTGGCCGGCGATCATGATACACAATCGTGCCCGGCGTTTTCCAGTAGGCAGCACAAGCCCGCAACGAGACGCGCACGCGCGCAACGAGACGCGCACGTCAGTATGCTTTCGGCGCGCAGCGCGAAAGGGGCGCTGCTTGGTCCGACGCGTTCGTCGCGTTCGAGGCATCAGCGCTTACTGACGTGCGCATCTCGCACCGGGTAACACCGACTCGCAGCCGTCGGCATCTCGCCGTTTGCGCGGCGGGTTCTGATGCGCCGCGGCGCCGGCGTTTGCGGCTCGGATCAATGCCGCCCGATCAAGTTGCGCCGATGTCGGCGTCAGTGTAGTGGTCCTGGTCGGAAACGGTGAATCAAATGAAACGCGCGAGGATCGGTCCCCGCCTGCGCGGGGGAGGTAGCCCGTTCGCGCGGGCAGAATGCCCGCTCCGCGCGATGCATTAAGAGTCGCGCGCAAATAACCAGAACGATTGTGCTGGGTGGTACGGGCATCTTGCCCGTTCCGGACGGGCGGGACGCCCGTACCGCCCCTCTTCAATTCGTGCACCCTATTTCCGCGCGATACATCAGGTGCAGACACCGTGAAAGGCCGCAGTAGAATGTCATCAATGTCGCAGCCGCGCTCCATGCTCAAGCCGCTCAGAAATGCCCTGGCGGGCATCGCGCATTTTCAGATAGCAGCCCGGGCGGCGCTGGCGTTGGCGGCCGCGCCGCCGCAGATCCACGACGTGCTGCCGCGAGGCGCGCAGCGCGGCCGGGAAGTCGTCGTCACGTTCGTCGGAGAGCGCCTGTCCGATCCGCAGGATGTGCTCTTTCACCGCGGCGGGCTGGGCCTGATTCGATTCGAGCCGGTCGACAACGTTCAAACGCGCGCCGTGCTGCGTATCGACGCCGACTGCTTGCCGGGGCCGGTCGGTGTGCGACTGCGAACTGCCGCGGGCGTTTCCAATCTGCGGCTGTTCTCAGTCGGTGTCTTTCCCGACGTTGCCGAGGCCGAGCCGAACAATGATCGCGACAGCGCCCAGAGTCTGACGCCGCCGGCGACGGTCAACGGTGTGATTGCGCCAGAGGATGTCGATTTGTTTGCCATCAACGGCGCTGCGGGGGAGACGTTGGCCGTCGAGATCGAGGCCATGCGATTGGGCGACACCGTTTTCGATCCGCGCATCGCGCTGTATGACGAGACCGGCCGCGAGCTGGCGTCGGCGGATGATACGCCGCTGGTCCGACAGGACGCAGCGATGGTCGTGACGTTGCCGACGGCGGGTCGCTATTTCGTCGAGGCTCGCGAGACGGCCTTCGGCGGCAGTGGGGCGTGCCGGTACCGGCTGCACGTGGGCGCCTTTCCACGACCGTTCGCGGTGCATCCGGCCGGCGGCACGGCGGGCGCGATGCTGACGGCGAACTGGATCGGCGATCCGACGGCGACGACGCAGCCGGTGACGCTGCCCGCCGATTCAAGCGGCGATTTCCCGGTGCTGCCGGTTCGCGATGGCGTTGTCGCGCCGTCGGCGGTGCCGATGTTTATCAGTGCTTTCCCGGCAGCAACGGAAACGGAGCCGAATGAAAATGACGACCAGGCGACCGCTATCACAGTCCCTGGCGGCGCGGCGGGGATTATCGCAGCGCGACGTGATGTCGATTGTTACGTATTCGAGGGCGCCAAGGGACAGGTCTGGGAGGCGCGCCTGTTCGCCCGCCGCTTGCGCTCGCCGCTCGATGCGGTGCTGAGTGTCCGACGACACAAGGGCGGCGGCTTGGCCGGCAACGACGATGCGGCCGGGCCTGATCCGGTCGTGCGGTTCACGCTGCCCGAGGATGGCAAGTACGTGATCGAGGTGCGCGACCTGCTGTTCAAGGGCGGCGCGGAGTTTACGTACTTCCTCGAAGTCGGCTCGATTACGCCCGCGTTGGTCCTGAGTACGCCGCCGGAACAGGAGGCCCGCGTGACTGTGGCGGCCGGCAACCGTGCAGGCATGCTGCTGACGGCGACGCGGCGCGATTTCGGCGGGCCGCTGAATCTAGCGGCCACGGAATTGCCCGCCGGTGTGTCGATGGCGACTCAGACTGTCGCGGCCAACGTCAACCAGACGCCGATTGTTTTTGAGGCCGCTGCCGATGCCGCGCCGGCTGGTTCGCTGGTTGATCTTCGCGCGAGGCACGCGGATGAAAACGTGAAGATCGAAGGTCGCCTTTTTCAGACGATCGACCTGGTCAAGATTCTCAACGACGTGCCGATCGTGCAGACCAGCGTCGATCGGCTGGCGGTGGCCGTGGGCACGCCGCTGCCATTCCGAGTGAGCCTTGTCGAGCCGAAGGTTCCACTGGTGCAGCGCGGCATCTTGGAATTGCCGATAGAGATCGAGCGAAACGGCGATTTCAAGGGCGACGTCACGGTTCGGATGATCTGGAACCCGCCCGGAGTCGGATCGGGCACGCTGACACTCAAGGCCGATCAGCCGCGCGGGCTGCTGCCGCTCAATGCCTCCGAAGGAGCGGCCGTGGGCAAGTGGCCGATTGCGGTCACGGCGACGGCCGACTGGGGCGGGCCGGTGGCGACATCGAGTCAGTTGGCGACGCTGGAAGTCGCACCGCCGTTTCTCGATTTCGCCATCGCCCGCACGCGCACCGAGACCGGAAAGCCCGTCGTTGTGGCGGTGAAGGTCACGCAGACCACACCGTTTGACGGTCCGGCGAGGGTCGAACTGCTCGGGTTGCCGCCGAAGGTGGCCACCACGCAGGCGAGCGTCACGCGCGAAACAACGTCGCTGGATTTCGCGCTGGCGGTCGATCGGCAGGCGCCGGTCGGCTGGCATGGCGGGCTGTTTGTGCGGGCGGTCGTGACGCGCGACGGCGAGCCGATCGTGCATCAGTCGCCGTCCGGCCTGTTGATCATCGACGCGCCGCTGCCGCCGCCCGATCCGGCTGCCGAAGCAGCGCGAGCCGAGGCGCGCAAAAAGGCGGAAGAAGAAAAAGCGCGTCAGAAAGCCGCGCGCATGGCCGCCGCCGAGCAGCGCCGCCAGGAGCGCGAAGCGAAGCGTGCCGCCGCGTCCCAGCCCGGTGGGGGAGAAAGCCGGAAGTGAAATTCGAAAGTCGAAATCAAACGTCGCAACGACGAAAAACGAGAAAAGCGGACAGGGAACAGGGATGAGCCGATTCGCGAAGCGGACCACGGGTTTGGCTCGGCCGTGCCGGGCTTCGCAGTACCGGTGGTAAGGCCCCGGCGCCTCGGCGGAGTGGAAGTAAGTCGTTGCCCGGTCTCGAGTCGCACGGCGCGGTGTTTGAGATTTGTCGCGGGACGCGAGGAAATCCGGCATCCGTAATACGCAGGCATCCCAACGAATGCGGGGAAGGCACGAAGGGAAGAAGGGAGCACGGACCTGGGAACAGCAGCCACGCACGCCGGAGGCCGACGGATCGACGAAGGGAAAGGTCGGGAATAATGATCCCCACGATGCGAGGAAGCGACAAAGCGGCCCCGGCGCGAGCGGGGGGACAGACGAAGGGACGCGTGGATTTCAGATTACAAACATCAGATTTTAGATTTCAGCCGGCGACTGACAACCCGGCATCGAAAACTTGCTCAAGGGAATGACTTGCGGCTCATGGCTGTGTTGCGAACAAAGTACGTACTACCGATGGCCGCTCGGTCTGCACGGCGAGCCCCAAGGGTTGATCGCCGATGGCTCCCATCGGCCGCGGACCTGATATGCGACCGCTTCTTGGAAGGCCTTTTCGGCGGCCCTATACTCACTTCCTTATGAACAGCCCCAATGTCGCGTCCGATGCGTTTCTGGCCGATGCGCCCGGAACGCGCGCGGACTCGGCAGAGGCCCCACACTCGTCCGATCGGGAATGTTCGTTGGAGTCGATCCCCTCGCGAGACGCGGACGTCACAACGGGCGAAGCGTCGCCCGGTCGCACCGGCGGCGGGGCGCATCCGGACTGGTCGGACCGCGCCACGGCGCTGTCGTGGTGGCCGCGGTTCAAGATCTCGTTCGTGCGTGGTTTTCTGCTGATGTGGGTGCGGCTGTTCGGCCTCGACGGGCTGTATCGCTTCGGCCAGTTCTTCGGCTGGTGCGAGTTTCTCGTGGCCTACAAGCGGCGGCGGCGCGTCAACGTTCGCATTGCACAGATATTTCCCGAAGGCATCCCGGCCGGCCGGCGTCGTCACATCGCCTCGCGATATTTTCGGCGCACGCGCTGCGACAAGATGATCTACTGCATCTTCGACCGCATCCCGGCCGACGAGTTCTCGCGGCGAATTCATTTTCCGCGGCAGGCGCTGCTCGATTCGCTGCTGGCGCGCGGCAAGGGCGTGTATGTGGCGATGTCGCATCACGGACCGCATCACGTGGCCGCGATGATCATGGCGCAACTCGGATACCGACTCGCCGGGGTGCGCGACCGAAACGAAAGCGCGCTGCGGCGCTTCATCCAGCGGAAGTTCGCCGAGACGTTCCCGGCGTTCGCCGCCGTGCGCATGTTTTTCGCCGACGCCTTTCCACGCGACATCTTTCGCTGCTACCGCGAGAACTACGTCATCGCCAGCGCGCTGGATGTCGACGAGGACCGCGTCCGCGACGGCCGGCTTCGAACGACCCCCGTGACGCTGTTCGGCGAGCAGCGCCCGTTCCTGATTGGGCCAATCCAGATGGCGCAGCGCTGCGAAGCGCCGGTGTTGCAGGGATTCGTGATGGCGCGGCGCAATTTCCATTACGAACTCGTGATTCGCGAGCTGCTGCCCGAACCGGATGGCGACGCCTCGTCCGCGGAAAACCTGGCCCGGACCGTTCAGCAATATGCTGACGGCATCGCCGAACACGTTCGGCGGCATCCGTGTCATCTGACGAAGATTTAGGCGGAGGCGCGCCCGCGACCATCGGTGATGACTCGGGCGCGGTGGCCGCGTATGACACGGTTACTCAGTCCGAGTGTCTCGCAGCCTGCGCGACGGACTCCGACGGCCGCGACGCCATCGGAGCGGACGATTGGTTCTGGATACCCTGAAGCACATGGACGCAACCTCAACTGCGACGCCCGTCGTTTACCGCGATCATCGATCGCCCCGCGAGCTGATTGAAGCCCTGCGGCGGGTGCGCAGACCGCTGCTGGCCGGTCATGTCACGCCCGATGCCGACTGCATCAGTTCATGCCTGGGCCTGGCGGTCGCCATGCGCGAGTCGGGAGTCGCCCCACAGGTCTCGCTGCCGGGCGGGCAACTCGCCAAACGGCTGGAATTTCTCGTCGACTACGCCGGCCGCGATCTGCTGTGCACGGCCGAACCTGGTCCCATCGATGCGGTGATCGCGCTGGACACGGCGGGAATCAAGCGGTTGAACCTCAGCGCCGCGGCGGCCTCGCTGAACGAGCACCTCGTGCTGAACATCGATCACCACGAGAGCAACCCCGGATTCGGCCGCGTCAACTGGATCGATCCCCGAGCCAGCAGCACGTCGGAGATGGTTTATCACATCCTTGTCGGGATGAACCTGCCGATCGGGCCGGGCGTGGCGTCGCTGCTGTACGCCGGCATTCACGGCGATACGGCGGGATTCTCGCTGCCCAATACGACCGCCGACAGTCTGCACGCCGCAGCCGAGCTGATTCGTGCGGGAGCGGACGTGGCGACGATCGGCGAGCGTTTGTGCCGATCGCAGAACCGCTCGGACTTCGATCTGCTGCGACGCGTTTACGATCATACGACGGTGACGCCCGACGGTCGGATCGCCTACAGCTTTCTGACGCACGAAGACATCGTCGGGGCGGGCTGCCACGCCGAAGACATCGACGATCAGGTGTCGATTCCGCGGTCGCTGGCGGGCATCCGCATTGCATTGCTGTTCAGCGAGGGTGAACCGGGCGTCATCCGCATCAATCTGCGCGGCGAAGGGGGAACGTCGGTCCTGCCGCTGGCGCAGCACTACGGCGGCGGCGGTCACGCCGCGTCGGCGGGGGTGCGCATCCGCAACCGGCCGATGCGCGACGTGATCGACGAAGTGGTCGCAGCGGCGGCGCGGCGCCTCGACGGCGAGGGACGGACCTGATTCGCGCGGCGCGCCCGCCGCGCTGCGACCGGTCAAGCCAACCAGGACGGCATCATGTCGCCCCGTGCATCCGCGATGCCCGGCTCGCTCGGCCACGCGCGGCGACTTCGCAACGCCGGCGCCTTCGCGATCGCATTGATGCTGGGAACGGCGGTCTGCCTCCACGAGCTGACGCGCCCGCTGGATGTCTATGACGAGGGAATCGGCGCGGCGGGCGCGTTCTTCGTGACGCGCGGACTGGTTCCCTATCACGATTTCTATTGCATCTACGGTTTCGCCGACTTCTACCTGAAAGCGGCGGCGCTGCTGGGAGTGGGCCATTCGCTGACGGTGACGCGCGGGGTCGTCCTGGCGTACCACGGGCTGTGCGTCGGCGTGGCGTTGCTCGTTGCGCGCCGATTCTGTCGCAGACCATCCGTTGCGTGGCTGACGCCGGCACTCGTCGCGCCGGTTTTTGACACGAAGTGCGGGGCGGCGGTCGCCTGCGTTCTTTTGGCGCATTATTGCCTGATGGCCCTGATCGTGACGCCGCGGGGTGCGGATGGGCGCGAGGCGCAGCCGGCGTCGATTGCGATCGTCGGCCGGCCGGGTCGGTCCGCGGCGCTGGCCGGGGCATTCATCGGCCTGTGCGCGTGGTTTCGGCCGGATCTGGCCGTCCCTCAGTACGCGGCCTTCGTCATGTTCCTGACGATTTGCAGCCGCGGTGCACGGCGACTCCGTGTTGGCGAATCCGGGTCCGCGTTGGGATTTCCGGCAGGACGCGCGATTCTGCTGATGACTGTTGCGTCGCTGTTGATCGGACTTGGCGGCTACGCTCCGTTCCTGCTGCGCGGCGTCGAGCCGGTGTGGCGCGGGCTGGTGATGCTGCCGTTGCAGAGTCTGCCGGCCCGCAGCCTGCCATTCCCGAGCCTGGCAAGTCACGCCGTTTCGGTGCACTGGTTCGCACCGATGATGGTCGCCGCGGTCGCGCTCCTGCTTCTGCGCGAAATGCGCCGCCTGCGGTTGCCCGCAACCGAGCAACGAGCGCGCGGGGGCATTGGTCCGGACATCGCAGGCTCACGGCGTGCCGCGTTGCTCGTCGCACTGTCGACGCTTGGATTCATGCCCTACGCGCTGGGACGCAGCGACGATGAGCATCAGTTTCCGGCACTGGTCATGGCGAGTGTCCTGGCGCCGTGGATCGTCGAATCGCTGTGGTCGTCCGCGAGCCGTCCGGCCGTCTCACGCGGCATCGCGATCATGGCCGTCATCTATTCGGCCGCGTGTGACCGGCTGCCGTGGAACGCGGTCATGCCGATGTATGCGTGGCGCGCGATGTGGAGCGGCACGGGCGAATCGCTGGCCGCGTCCGGCGCCGCCCGCCTTCCTCTCGGGCAACCGCTGGCACAGGTCGTGAATTATCTGCGTGAGCACACGCCTCGCGATGCGCGCCTGTTTTCGGGGCTGACGCGGCATGACGCCGTCTTTGCAAATGATCTCATGGTCTATTTCCTCGTGCCGCGACTGCCGGCGGTGCGCGATCAGCATTTCGATCCGCTCGTGACGACCACGGCGGAAGTCCAGCAGCGAATGATCGACGATCTCGAGCGGACGCGCCCCCCGCTGATTGTGCTGCACACGCTGGGCAGTTTTCCGCCGCCGGGCGATCGCGCCATGGCACAACCGCACGGCGCGACGCTGCTCGATGAGTATCTGCGGGCACATTACCGGGCGGCGGCCTGGTTCGGGGGCGAATACGAAATATGGAAACGACGGGACGGGCCATGATCGTGCAGGGTGCGGACTGTGCGCGGGACTTTATTTGTGATTGAAAAAGGCACGAATGGGACAGAGGGAACAGAGGACAGGATCTTAACGGCGCGACGGCGTGAAGGAAGGCCTCGCGGGTCACGCAGTCGTAATTCGATGCCCTTTTGTGACTTGAGCGGCTCGGACTTTGAGAATCGTCGCGTGACGGAAAGCATGCGCCATCGGTAGTACGGTTCTTCCGGTTAGAATGTACGCAAGCAGCCGGACTGAATGACATGATCGTCGGCCTCTTCAACCTGTTCACGTCCATCGCGCTGGCCGGTGCGGGCGTGCTGACCGTCGTCGATGGTGACGCGTCGATGCTCGATCGGGTCTCTCCGTGCGTGGTCAAGCTCTACGGCGGCGCGGGCGGACTGGAGCACGGCTACGGCGTCGGCGTGCTGGTCAAGCCCGACGGGCACGTGGTGACGGCGTCGTCGGTGCTGCTCGATTCCGACCGGCTGCGCGCGGTTCTGCGCGACGGCCGCACGGTCGCGGCGCGGGTCGTCCGGCGCGATGAGCGCCTGCATTTGGCGCTGTTGCGAATCGAGGCGCGCGACCTGCCGTGCCTGACGCCGGCGCTTCAAGCGACGTTGCGCCCGGGCGACACGGTCATTGCGATGGGCAACAGCTTCAAGGTCGCCGAGGGCGAAGAGCGGATATCGGTCAGCCGCGGCGTGTTCAGCATGAGGACGCGGCTGGATGCGCGACGACGCAAACAGCCCTTCAATTATCGCGGCGACGTGCTGCTGTACGACGCGATTACGGCGAATCCGGGCATGGCGGGCGGCCCGCTGCTCGACGCCGAAGGACGCTGGGTCGGTCTGATCGGGAAGATCGTCACCTCCGAGCGCACCAACACGTTTCTGAGCTACGCGCTGCCGGCCGACGTCGTACAGGAGTTCCTCGAGCCGCCGTCCGTCGCCGCTTCGGCGCCGCCGACATCGCAGCCGGAAGGCGCCGCTGCGGGCGACGTTGAAGCGGCCGGCCGCGCGCGGCCGCCGCATACGGGCATCCGCCTGTTCGAGATGGGATTTCGCCAGAATGCGGCCTACGTCGATCGCGTCGAGCCAGGCTCTCCGGCCGAAACCGCGGGGCTGCGCGGCGACGATCTAATACTCGCGGTCAATGGGCGACAGGTGCGGTCGGCGGGCGATTTTCAGCGGATGATGGCGGAAGCGCGGCCGGGGCAGCGGGTGAGCCTGTCGGTGAAGCGCGGGCGTGATGTGTTGATGATTGATCTGACGCTTGCGGCGCCGAAGTGACTGGTGAGGCGGGCGGTTTGCCTCGCGCGCATGGGCCTTTTTGTCGCGCACTTTTCATCGTCTGCCCACCGCGACGCGGCGGGCCGCGCAATGTTGATCTGAGCCGCAGTCGCCGGCGACGCGGTTGATCGCAGACGCCAGGGACGGCCCCGGCGCTTGCGCTTGTGGTTCGGATCAGAACCCGCGATTCGGTGGGCCTGCCGCCGATTCGGCTCAGTCGTTTCGCGCCGGGTTACGGTTCCGGTGCGGCCTCGAAGGCGCCGTGCAGAGCGTGAAACTTCTCCTGTGCCGCGAGGTCGGTGGCGTTCAGGCGCGCGTCGGCGTGCACAATCCAGTCGTTGAACGCCTCGATCTGGCGCTGCGACACCTCGTCGGCCGGCAGCGGCACCAGCATCGACCAGCGCGTCGGCGGCACGATCGTGATCCGCGTGCGCTGCGCGGTCAGCTTGCCCGAGCCGCCGTGGTATCCGTGCCACGCACGCGGCGTCTTTTCGGTATCCCAGTACCAGACGACGTGGGCACGCTGACCGGTGCAGTCGGCGAGATTCCAGGTGGTCGGCCCGCACAGCGCGGCGTGGATGATATCGAGTGAGAGTTGGGCGTGGCCCTGCTCGTGCAGTGTCCGCGAATCCTCGGTCGCTTCGGGCGGCTGTTCGACTTTCTTCGTCTGCATTTTCGGTTTGCCCGGCGCCCCGTCGGCGTCGCTTTTCTGGACGGTTCGCACGGCCGCCTTTCCGGAGCGCACCACGATCGTCTGATCCAGCAGCACCGTCATGGGCGTCAGCAGCGTGGCCTCGATTCGCGTTCCGCCGCGGCCCTTGTAATCGGCGGGCGGCAGGCCGTCGCGACCGTCCGGCGGCACCTTGTGCAGCGTAATCAGCAGCCGCGCCTGCTCGTCATTGACGAACTCGTGGTAATGAATGCCGACGACGTCGGCGAGGTCCTTCTCGAACCACTGGGGCCAGAGCACCTCGGGCACCCTGACTACGGGGATGTTGCGCGACAGTGCGCTGGAGTCGAATTGCGTCACGGGGCGCAGACGCTGCGACAGTTGCGACAACGGCGTGGCGATCAGCTTCCACGGTACGCCGTCGCGAGGCTCGGCTTTTTCGACGCGATAGGCCCAGCCGCCCCACTCGATCGATGCGCCCGGTCCGGCCTTCAGCAGCCCCGCGATCTCGGCCGGCGCGGTGGCGGGTTGCGATGCCGGGTCGAGCTGCACGGGCTTGATGATGCGACCCCTGGGCGCCACCGGCTGTGACGCCGCCGCGACGGCGCGTCCAGTGGGCATCAGCGACGCGGTCGCGGTCAGTGCCAGCAGCGACACGGTTGCGATTCGACGGAGCGGACCGGGCACAGGCATCTCCCGAGCAAAAGGCGGGCGCATCGGCGGCGTGACGACAAAGGATTATACGCCGAACGGACGCGAAAAGCGGAACAGGCGTAAGCGCGGAGAGCCAATGCGAAACAGCGGCGTAGGGATGCGCGTGCAAACAACCAGCACGATTTTGGGGGGCGGCATGGTCAAGCCCTCGCGCGAGAACGGCCCGATGGCGCCGAGAATCGTGCCTCGCGAGGGCATCACCATGCAAAAACCGGCCGCCCCCAACGGCCGATGATTCGTTCAGGATATTTCTGTGCGCGCCGTGTGCATCAACCAGGATTTGCTTTCACGCATTTCCGCGTCCGCGGCTACCCGGACGCGACAAGTGCGGCAGGACCGAGCCACGCGGGAAACACGGCCGAGGGCGGCCGTGCCCCGTCGAGGCGCTGCACGGCGTAGCCCTCGAGTCGCCCGTTCACGGGTCTGCTCGATGCGTACGGCGGACCCTGTCCGGGGCATGACCATGCCACGCGATGTGGCCTTGTTGACCTTGTGCTGGAGTAAACGCTTCAGTTCACGCGGCCCGAGGCCACGGCAACCCAGGGGCGCGCGCCGATGACGGCCGCGCCGGCGTCGCTGCCGGTCAGCACCCGGAACGGCGACTTGTATTGCGCCGCGGCGGTTTCGACGACTTCGTTCAACACGTTGCGGGCCGCCGGCGTGTCGCGCATGAGCACGATCATCAGACCGCCGTACGCGCCGCTGGCCAGCTTGGCGCCGAACATTCCCTTCGCAGGCCCCTGTTGCCGCACATGCTGGGACACGAAGTCGGTTTCGGCGCTGCCGAGACCGAATCGCTGACTGTGGCTCCAGTGCGAAGCGTAGATCAGTTCCGCGGCCTTTGTAAGCGGGCCGTCGTCATTGGCGTTTGCAGCGCGGATCAGGTGAGCCATCACATCCTGCACGCGCTGGTGCTCGTAAATGTGGTGTTCCACGCGGGAGCGCGGCCTGTAGGCATGGTCGGGGTCGATCGTCATCGTCTCGTTTGGCAGCGGTCCGAAAAGATCGAGATACTCGCGGCCGGAGATCCGCTGTGGAATGCGATCGCGGAAGTGGTCGACGAAGTCCGCGGTCGTCACGTCCGCGAGGAAGGCGTACGCGGCCGGGGGCTTGCCGATGCCCGCGTCGGCCAACTCGACAATCATGCGATGGCCCATCATCGCCGCGATCTGCGATTCGACGACGCGCTCCCGGCGGATCGGTCGCCGGGGAAAAACCTCAACGGCCGCCACGATCAGACCGGCGGGCAATTCAATCTGCCCGGCGACGTGCTGAGGCTGACGACGCAACTGCGTCAACCGGCCGGGCTGCGCTTCCATCGCCGCCAGCAGCAGTCGCGTGCCCCCCGGCTCCAACGAGGGCCATTTCGAAATTCGTTCGAGACACGCGAGCAACTCGGCGCGCGGCAGTCGATGTCCGAACGCGCCCTGAACGGCTTCGAGCGTGACGGCGGCCAGCGCGGCGCTGACGCCGGCCAGATCGGAGGCGCCATCGGACACCTCGAACTCGATGCCCAGACCCGATTGAAGAGGTTCGTGCATGTCGCCGCACAGCATCGCCTGCACGGCGGCGACGACCGGCGCGGCGGCCTCGGCGCCGCGCGCGCGCAGGTCGGCGAGCAGCGCTCCGATGTTCCCTTCGCCGCCGGGCTGGACCTGAAGCGAGTCGATGGGGGCGACGTATTGCCGCGCGTCGTCGGTCGCATCGCCGCGGAGGCGAACGATGAGCCGACCGGCGCTGCCCTGGCGGGCGGCGGCCACGACGCAGGTGCGCAGCGGGCTGACCAGCACCGGACATCCGGCCCATTCGCTCAGCCCGCCCATCACGTCGACGACGGCAGGCGCGCAGGCCACGCGGGCCGAGGTGTTGTCGTGCGCCGACGTCGAGCGATGACAGAATTCCGCCACGTTAGTTGAGACAGCCACGGTCACGTTGTACTCCGTCATCACCGGTCAGCCTCGTCCGCATCGGCCGGTCGCCCGCGCGCACGAGCCTCATGTGCCGGAATCCAAGGTTTTACGTTCTCCCACACTCACCCTCCCGTACGCGTGCGCCGCCGGCGCATCGTGACGGGCTGCCTCACCATATTGGCGCCTCCCGCGAAACGCCGCGCTCTGGCCGCGCCGTCTCGCCCTTAGAATGCGTCGGTCGTCGTCGGTCGCGAGGCCACCCCTGCCGTTGCGGCGACGACTTTGCCCGATTCGCCCGCTGCGGATCGTGTCGTTCAGCAAACTTCCCGCAGCACGTGTTCTTCGACGTATATGGGCGTCTCACTCGCAACGCCCAGCGCGATCGCGTCGGAAGGACGCGAGTCGACTTCGACCATTTCGCCCCCGTGACGAATGTACAGGCGCGCGAAAAACGTATGGTCCTTCAGATCGTTGATGACGATCCGCTCGAGATCGCCATGCAATTGCTCGATGATGCCCGCCATCAGGTCGTGCGTCATCGGCCGCGCCGTTCGAATCCCCTTGATCCGACGATCGATCGCCAACGCCTCGTTTTCGCCGATCACGATCGAGAACGAGCGTTCGCCGTCGCGCTCCTTCAGCACGATGATCTGCTGGTCCGCGTTGTCGCTGATGATGATCCGGGCCAGGTCCACCCGCACTTCCATCGCAGCCTCACGATCGCGTCGCTCGCTTCACCGCTCCGACCACAAGCCTAGACCTTCGTGCCGCGCCTTGTCAAGCGATTTGCGCGCTCGACGCGCGACCGCGCCGCGTAACGGGTCGCGACGACCCCACCAGCACGAATCGTGCCGCCACGCCGCGCGTTTTTCCGCTGCGTCGAATCGGGCGGCCTGCGACTCCGTCCTTTGATCTCGCAATATGTCAAGTCGGGGCAATCCCGCCGCGCATCGCCGCGGTTGGCGCAGCGACCTTCACACGCGTCGTCAGCCGTGCGACAGGAGGAACAGCCCGACGTCGTCGCCGTCCGCTGTGCCGCTGCGGTCCATGTCGGCCCGCGTCACGTGCGCTTCGTCCGTGTCGAGGCCCAAAAGCACTTCCACGAAAAGCGATACGTCCTGCGAATCCAGCGCGCCGTTGCCGTCGATGTCGCCCGGCGCGGCGAAGCGATACAGATTCGGCTCGACCGACGCGCGCTGGCCAACGGCGTCCGCCCAGCTTGCGTGCCAGTATTCCATCGTCTGATGTACGTCCGCAACGTCGGCCGGCGTCACCGGATTCAGCGGCCGGCCGATCAGCACGAACAATACTTCAAAGTCTCGCTGTGTGTTGGGATAGGCCGGAACGCGCGGTCCGTTGGCATCGATGATATGGCTGATCGTCAGATCGACGCGCGTGCCGGAATAAGTCGTATCGACCGGCGGCCAGTAGGGGCCGGTCAGCCCCGAGTTGCCGCCGACGTACCACCACGGTTCGACCTCGGCGGGATCGGCCAGTCCCATCAGGTACAGCTCGTTCCACGAATAAGCGTAGTAGGTCTGTTGCGGCGGCGAGGTGAACGTGCCGTCGCCGTTGTCGGTCCACAGCGTGCCGCCCATGGCGGAACTGGCGTCGGGCAGGATCACGTCGAACGGCGCCGGCAGATGTGCGCACATGGCGGGATGCGCGCCGCTGCGCGACGCTCCGACGCCCGAAATGAAATACAGCCAGCGATGACCGAACTCGTGGCTGAGCACCGAGTGGCTCAACTCGTCGTTGCGGTTCCAGCTCAAGTTTATCTGGTTCATGTGCAGCAGCGATACGCGGCGCGATCCACCGTTGCCGATGCCCGACACGCCCGGCCGGCCGTTGGCGTGATACGCGCCGGCGTAAAAGGTGATGTCGGTGAAGAAGTTCTGGTACATGGCGACGGCGTCGAGGTTTTGATCGGTGAAGCCATAGGGACCGCGGACGGCGTCCCAGACGGCGTACACGTCGAGCGCCCCGAATCGGAAGGCCTCGAGCAGCGGACCGTCGACGACCGTCGGCGTCGCCGTCAGCGACGAGGCGTCCGTCACGGGCGCGCCGACGAATCCCGGCGGCACGATGGCCAACGCGCCGAACGTGTTATGCGACGGAAATTCGTGATAACTGATCAGAATCTGTCCGTCGGCGTCGAGCCGCAACTGAACGTCGTGCTCGATGTTGGTGATGGAAAGCGGCCGGCTGGTGCGCTGCCGCCAGGTGAACGTGGCCGACGTCGCGTCGGTGCGGACGTAAAGATCGACGCGGTCGCCCCAGATCCAGCGGTGCTTGCGGCCCAGCGGAATGATGCGCGGCGTCGCGTCGGCCAGCAGCTCGCTCTGGCTGAACTGGACGTAACTCGGATTGTTGCCATTCGTCGGATCGGCCGGCTGGCTCGCGAAAAACAGGGCGAAACGCGACGTGGCGTACAGCGTGTCGTAGGTCTGATCGCCGAAGGGAAATGAAAACGCCAGCGCCTGGGCGTGCTCGCCCCAGTCGGTCCATTCCGCGACGAGCGTGCCGAGGTCGGCGTCGTAGGCCGGTGCTTCGCGCGTGGCGAGGAACTGGGTGGCGCCATCGCGCACGAATCGAAGGCTCTGCGCGGTCAGGTCGAAGCCGTTCGCTCCGACGACGAATGAACCGTCGTCCTCAACGGTCAACAGGCCCATCTGGGGGACGAAGACGGCGCCGCGCGGTTGAAAACCGCCGCCACGATCGGCTAACTCCGCGAGCCGCTGATCGAGTTCATCGCCCACCGGGCAGGGCGGCGCGGTCATGTCGGGCGCGGGCGGCGCTGCCGATGAGCCGACGGGGAACGTTGCGATGGTTGCAAGAGCGAGTAGATAACAGGATTTGTGGATCCGTATCCGCACGGCCGCTTCCTCCCCGCGCCCTGCTCGCCGTCGCGGGCGTAAAAATTCAGTCTAACAAAGTCGCTGCTTGCCGACAACGATTTGACATTACAATGCCGCCATGTTGCTGGAAGCACTGCTCGCGTCGGCCGAGCGCGACTCGCGCTCCAACATCGTCAGCGACCCTTCCGTTGAATTGACCTATCCCGATCTCGTGCGCATGGCCGCCGGACTGCGCGGCGTCGTCGAGCAGGCCACGCGTTGCGATCGTGTCGGATTGATGATGCCTTCGTGCGTGGGGTTTACCGCAAGCTACTTCGGCGTTCTTTGGGCGGGGCGCGTGGTCGTGCCGCTGAACTTTCTGCTGCAACCGGCGGAAATCGCGGGTGTCATTCGCGACGCGGGAATCGACACGGTTTTTTCGGTGAAGTTTTTCGAGAACGCCTTATCGAGCCTGCCGCTGAAGGTGATCTATCTGGAAGACTTGCCGTTGAAGGGCGGCGCTGCACCGTCGCCCGGCAACCTTCCGCCGGCGCCCAGGCATGCTCCGGATGACATCGCCACGATTCTTTACACGTCGGGCACCTCCGGCGCGCCCAAGGGCGTTTGCCTGACGCATCGCAATTTGCGCAGCAACACCGACGCCTGCATCGCCTACGCGCGGCTCGAACAGGGCCACCGTTTTCTGGGAATCCTGCCGTTGTTTCACAGCTTCGGACTGACCGCCATGCTGCACGCACCAATCACGGCCGGCGCCTCGGTGCATTATCTGCCGCGGTTCTCGCCGGCTTCGCTCGTGCAGACGGTGCGCGAGCGGCGCAGCTCGGTGCTGATGGCGATCGCCAGCATGTACACGGCGATGGCGCGGCTGAAGTCGGGCGGTCGCGACGATTTTGCGTCGATGATCTACCCGATCAGCGGCGGCGAGGCGCTGCCGGAGCAGACGGCGCAGGTCTTCGCCGAGCGTTTCGGCGTGCGCGCGTTGCAGGGGTACGGAATGACCGAGACGTCGCCGGTGGTCAGTCTCAACGTGCCGTGGGCGGACCGATTCGGCAGCGTCGGCAAGCCGATTCCCGACGTCAGCGTGACCGCGCATGACGACAACGGGTCGCCGCTGCCGCCGGACGGCGTCGGCGAGCTTTGGGTGCGCGGGCCGTGCGTGATGAAGGGCTATTACAACAAGCCGAAGGAAACGGCCGACATGATCACGGCCGAAGGCTGGCTCAAGACCGGCGATATGGGCCGCGTTGACGGCGATGGTTTCGTTTGGATCACCGGTCGCAAGAAGGAGATGATCATCGTCGGCGGCGAAAACGTCTATCCGCGCGAGATCGAGAGCGTGCTGACGGAACATCCGGCGGTGGCCGACGCGGCCGTCATCGGCCAGAGCGATCCGACGCGCGGCGAGACGATCGTGGCGTTTGTGACGTGCAAGGAAGGCGTCGAAACGACCGAGGTCGCGCTGCGCGAGTTCTGCCGCGACAAGCTGGCGGGCTACAAGGTGCCACGGCGGGTCATCATCCGGGCCGACCTGCCGCGCGGCGCAACCGGCAAGATCCTGAAACGCAAGCTGCATGAGCTGCTGTAGCCGCGACCGTCGGCCTGAACCGAACCGCGACCGTAAGGGAGCGGCGGAAAACCGCCCCACAATCACGAAACGCTCGACTTCGCCGAAACGCTGACCGGTCCCGCCGACGGACCGCTATCTCTATTCGGTGCGGCGGAAAACCGCCCCACAATCACGAAACGCTCGACTTCGCCGAAACGCTGACCGGTCCGGCCGTCGGACCGTTATCCCTATTCGATGCGGCGGAAAACCGCCCCACAATCACGAAACACTCGACTTCGCCGAAACGCTGACCGGTCCCGCCGACGGACCGCTATCTCTATTCGATGCGGCGCCCGTCGCTCCCTTACGGTCGCGGTTCGGATCGGCAGGCACGGCTCAGGTTGCGTCGACATAGACGTCGCCTCTGACTTCCCGCGGCAGCGGCGGCCCTTCGCGTAGATGCGCCGCCTCCATCGCCCGCAGCGGGCTGATTTCGTACCGCCCCGAATATTCGCCGGCCGCAGTCCGCGGCACGCGGACACCAGCCGATTCGAGCCAGCGCGCGGCGCGGTCCGACAGCGCGCGTTGCGAGGTTTCGACCGAGTCGACGCCCGTCGCGTTCTTTACCGGGCTGAACTCCTCGCGCCGGTTGGTCTCAAGAATGACCGGATTTTTCGCCAGCGGCAGCGCGTCGAACACAAACGCCTCGAGCTTCACTGCGTTGGGTGCGTTCGGCTGAACCATCTGACCGGTTCTTAGGTCCACTGACGAAACCTTCTTCACCGCCCGGTGCCAAGGCAGGCGGAACGCCGCCGGATCGGCCGTCAGCCGCTCCACGAACGTTCGCGCCAGAATGTGCACCGCGATGCTGCCCGCGTCGAAGCGGCGCGAACCATCCGGCTGCCGCGCCTTAGCCAGTTCGTTGGGCAGGTCGGAATACTCCAGCACGCGCAGCACGCCGTCGCAGATCGCAAACACGCCCACTTTTTCGTCGTCGGAGGCCTTAGGCACCGTCTTGCTCGACATCTCGGAACCGCGCTCGGCATGAAGCCCGATGAAAAACGGATCGAGGCAGCGCACCAGCGGATTGTCGACCTGGAAGTAGCCGACATGTTCGATGCCGCGGCCGGCCATGTCGGCCAGCACGCCGGTCGTTGCCATGGCCAGCAGCGATCCGCCGTGGCCGTCGGGCGACAGAGCCAGGCGGTGCGGAGACTCGAGAATCATGCGCCCATCGAGCGAAAATGCGGGCATCGAACCTTGTTTGAAGAACGAGATCTGATCGAGAGGCAGGCCGAAGCGGCGATGCTGCTCGAAGAATGCGCGCGTTTCCGCGTCGTTGGCCTCGCTGGTCATGATGTACCACCGCGTCCGCCCGCCGTACCGGCGGTCGGTGGCCAGAATCTGCTCGGCGAAAAGCTGAAACAGCGGCTTTTGCCGGACCGGCGAAATACGGAATGCGCCCTTGGGGCCGTCGAATCCCAGGCGCGTGCCCTGCCCGCCGGCGACCAGCAGCGCGGCGACGGCCGAGCGCGACAGCAGCGATTCTCCAAGCGCGGTTCGCTCATCGCCGCGCGTGTCGACCGGCCGGCGGACACAAACGGGCGGCTCGATGCGGTCGTAGTGCGGGTGCTCGGTCCCGGCGGCGACGATGCGGAGCAGCGCCGGCATCTCTTCGAAGCGCACGCGTTCGAGATCGGACAGCAACATGTCGCGCTGATCGGGCGTCAGGCGATCCCAGAACGTAAAGACGTGGTCCTGCTCGTGACGGCTACAGAGTTCCCGCAACGTTGTTTCTCGCGACTGCATGGCTGGCCCCGGATGCTCGATTCGGCGGCGCGGCGCTGCGCTATCGGCGCAGCGCGAACGCCCGACGCCGCCAGGACATGTTAGCCGTTCTCGTTTTTCGCAGGGAGTGCGTAACAGACAGATGGCTGTGAAGTGCCAAACGCCCGTGGATCCTGCGCAGAATCGGTGCGTTTTATGGAAGTCGTATGGAACGGGCGTGTCGTCCGTTCGTGCGGCCGCGTCTTGCGGCGATACCGCCTCCTTCGATGACGGTGGCCTCTATGCTACTGATGCTGGCTTTCTTCGTGGCTCGCGACGGTTCTCAAGCGAAGGTCCGCGCAACTCCGGCATGAACATTGACTGATGGAAATTAGCGGAAACCGTTTTTTCCGCCTTTCGTCGCTTTGATCCGCGCACGGCGATACCCCGGTCGGGTTGTGGTCGCAGCCTGCCCTGTGCCTCCGTGCCCTTCTTCTGTTCCCTGTTCCCTTCTGTACTCCTTCGTGCATTCGAGCCTTTTAACGTCACAAATCGGGTTGCCGGCGTAGCCCGCGCTGCGCTACCGTTCGAACGAACCTACGCGATCGCTGCGGAATCGCCGCCAGACGCTGCCGCCGCCCCATCCGACGCCCGTGCCGCCCCAGGGTGAACCCTGCACGTCGTAGAACAGTTCGTAATACGAACCGCGCTCGCCGCCGAATTGATCGCGATGGGCGCTGGGCCAGTCGCTGCGGCCCAATTGCAGCGCCAGCGGCCCGACTCCGTCGGCGCCGGCCAGCAGTACCGAAGCCGATCGCACAGCCGTTGCGCGCGAGCTTTCCGTCGGATCAGCGAAACGCCGCCCCTCCGATTGCGCGCAGCCGGCCAGCAAAAGCAGGCCGACCGCCGCCAGGCCGTTGCGCAGTTTCATGACGCCCCTCCAGCGCCCACACAGTCATGCAGCACCGGTCCGCACAGGGGACCCTGCCTGCGAAGCGGTCCGCACCGCGGACCCTGCACATGAGTGGCCGCAATGCACGTACCCAACGCAGCCGCGGCTTGATTCGTCCGCGAGAATCGGCTGCCGGGCAATCGTGGCACGTTGTGAACGACGTTTTCGTAGCACGGCCGATCTGTAGCGGTTGTGCCGGTTGTTGACCTGGAGCAACAACGATGATTTCCGGCTGCATCCGCGAAACGCACGGCAACGTACACGATATTGCACGGTCAATCGGGCGTTTTGAACGCTGCGCCGAGCAGACACGGCCAGGCCCTCGCGGGCGACGTTGTTCCACGTGTCGCCGTACGTTCGCGCGAGCGCTTGACGGCGCCACGCGATGAGCGCTTTCCGTCACGTGGGTCACAAGCCACTATTCCTCTTCCAGCAGCCCTTCTTCCATCCGGTCTTTGCAGATTTCGCGCAGCACCGACGTGGCGTAGCAGCCGGCCGGCAAAGTGAACTGCAATTCGATGAACGGCCCGGCGTCATCGCCGCCGACGTCGACAAGCGGTTCTTCGGGCCGAAAGCGCAGCGCCCGCCGGCCGCCGTTGCATCGAAACAGGCCTGTGCGCGGTAAGTCGTCGGTGGCGCGGCCATGCCTTTGTATCACGCCCTGCTCGATGTGATCGGCATTGCCGCCGGGCCGCGTCATACGGTGACCGAAGAGCGGGCCGGTGGCGGAAATCTCGAAGCGGTCGGCGCGCGGCTGCTCGATCTCGGCGCTCTCAACGCGGAAGACCGCTCCGTTGTCGTGCTTGAAGGCCAGGTCGCCGTTGGCGACGCGATCCAGCTCGTCGACGCGCTCGGACAGCACTTCGTTGAACAGCCACGACTGCCAGGCCGAGACGTAGAACTCGAGCATTCGTCTTTCGAGTGAGAGGATGGCGCGACGGGCGTTGCCGTGCGTCTTCGCCATCACGCGACACACGCGCTGCGGCTCGCGGAAGCCGTAGGGCCACGCGCGGGCGGCGTCGTCGTAACGCCCCTGCCCGAACAACTGCCTCGCCCGCAGCACGGCGCCGGTGTCGGACGGACCGGGTCGCCCGGCAATCAACTCAACGGCGGTCTCGAAGTCGTCGTCGAGCAGCGCCTGGCCGATTTGCCACGTGTCTCCGCGTCCGCCGAAACGCTGACTGCCGAAATAATTCGGCACGCCGCGCTGCGCCAGCGTGTCCATGACGCGGCGCACGTCTACGACGCGATCGAGGTCCGTCTCGCGCAGCTTGATTCGGAAGCGATTGCCGCGCAGATGTCCGATGCGCAGCTTGTTGCGATGGCGCGTCACCGACAGAATGCGGATGCGCGGAATGTCGAGGGCACGAACGCGATCGGGATCGACGCGCTCGATGCTGACGGTTTGGCGAGCGACCGCGCGGGCGTCCTTGAGACCGGCCACGCCGATCGCATGCCGCGGTAGCCCGAGCGCGCGAGCCAGGTCGTTGACTGCACGCATCGTCGCCAAGCCCGCTTTCTCGAAATGCACATAGACGTGCTCGCCCTCGCCGCAGGGTTCATAAAGGGGAAGTTCGTCGACCTCGAAGTCCTCGTATCGACGCTTGATGGCGGCCGGCAGCGCGGCAACGTCGCGCGTCAGGAAGGGCCAATGTACCGGGGACGACTGCGCGTTCGGCGTGGGAGTCGGCGGCGGCGTCTCGGGATGGGCCACGTCGGGGGGCATGGTGCACGCTCCTTAAGGCCGGACGAGAAACACCGCGAAATCGTGACACGCGAGGCCTTTGATTCGGCCATGCCACGGCTCGCGGCGGTCAACTTCATTTGACTCGCCTGCCGTCCGATAGTATAAGAAGAGAAGAGCCGATCACGTCGCGTCGTTCGCCGTGAAATGCGTCGTCGTGTGGGGGCCCTTGCCAAAATCCGTCCGCCCTGCGGTCGTGCGGATTTCGACATCGGCCCGCATGATCCGCGACTGGGCCGATGTATGGAACTTCAGAATCTGTCCGCGGGCATCGAGTTCTGCCAGAACCTGTTGGGATATCAGTTCCGCACTCCCGATCTGTTGCGCGAGGCGCTGACGCACGCCAGCGTCGCGCCGACGCGCCAGGCCAGCAACGAGCGGCTGGAGTTCCTGGGCGACTCGGTGCTGGGGCTGATCGTCTGCCAGTATCTGTTCGAGACCTATCCCGACTATCTCGAGGGCGAGCTGACGAAGGTCAAGAGCGCGGTCGTCTCGCGTCGCACGTGCGCCGAAGTGGCCCGCGCCCTGGGGCTGCACGACGTGTTGGTGCTGGGGAAGGGGATGAACGAGCGCGCGCATCTGCCCTCGTCGCTGTGCGCCGCCGTTCTGGAGTCGATCATCGGGGCGCTGTACCTCGACGCCGGGCTGGAAGTGACGCGTGAGTTCGTGCTCAAGTGCATGATGCCGCACATCGAAGAGAGCGTGCACTGCGAGCATCAGCGCAACTACAAATCGCAGCTCCAGCAGCACGCCCAGAAGGTGCTGGGCGTCACGCCGGTGTACGAAGTCCTCGACGAAAAAGGTCCGGATCACAGCAAGTGCTTCGAAATCGCCGTGTGCATCAACGGGCGGCGCTTTCCGTCGGCCTGGGGACGTTCCAAGAAAGAGGCCGAACAGAAGGCGGCGCTGTCGGCGCTGAAGGACCTGGAAGTCGTGTCCGCCGACACGGAGGAAGCGTAAGTCGCGCGGCACGGGCATTCGGCCCGTGAATGTAGCACAGCCGCCCAAGAGTGTGTCGCGTGGCACGGGCTTGTAGCCCGTGCGAATCAGCACCCGCCGCGCCAGCGGCGCGATGGCGTAAGCGATCCGCACAAACACCGCTGTCTCGAACCGCCGCGCCCGAACGCGAAAACGTGACGCGTTTTTCGGATTCTTATCATCGAGAACCCACCGCTTCGCGGCGGGCCGCGCGCTGGCGCCTGCGGCTCGGCTCATTCCGCACGTCTGAGGCGACCCGCGGCGCTCCCTTCACGCTCCCGCCCTGGTCGCGTTCAGGGTCGCGGTTCGGTCAAGGCCGGGCGGCCTTCCAGCCGGCTTCGAGAATCCGCCGCATTTCCGCCACTGTCGCCGCGTACGCCGGATCGTTCGCCAGATTGACGTATTCGTGCGGATCGCTTGCGTGATCGTATAACTCGAACGCTTGCCCTTCGCCCCAGTCGTTGAAGCGGTAGCGCTCGGTCCGCACGCTGCGACCCATGATGTCGCCGCGGCGGCGAATCTGGCTGAACGCAGCGCGCTTCCACGGCCGTTCGACGTCATCCAACACGGGCGCCAGACTGTCCGCCTCCACGCGCTCGATCGGCGGCAGGCCGCACAGCTCGATCAGCGTGGGAAACAGGTCGATCAGCTCCACCAGCCGCGGTGAAACCGCGCCGCGCGATCGGCCGGGGGCGACGATGACTAACGGTACGCGCAGCGCTTCTTCGAACAGGAATTCCTTGCGCCACAACCCGCCGTGCTGACCGGTGAGAAACCCGTGATCGCCGAGGAAAACGACGATCGTTCGATCGCTCAGCCCCAAGCGGTCCAGCGCGTCGATCAGCAAGCCGACCTGCGCATCCATGAATGAGATGCCGGCGTAATAGGCTGCCATGAATTGCCGGCGTTTTGGCGGCGTAAACCCCTGAGGGAAGTATTCGAACCGCGCGATCTCGGGAATATCCGCGGCGTCGTCCGCCGGCTCGTCGGGCAGGGCGATCAGCGGGGGCGGATAGAGATCGAAGTACTTGCGCGGCGCGTTGAACGGCTCGTGCGGTCGGTTGAGACCCACCGACAGGAAGAACGGTGACGCTTTTTCGCGTTCCAGAAAACGCACGGCCGCTCGGGCGATTTGACCATCCTTCTCGGCGGAATCATCGCGCGACGTGGCGGCCCATTTCAGTGGCAGCGTCGTCGGCGTCGGACGCGAGGTCGTTTCGTCGCGCGGACGCCTGGGCCAAGGCGGCGCGGTCCCTTCGTCCCAGCTCAACAGGTGCTCGAACGGCTCATGCATTACCTTTCCGAAACGCCCGGTACGATAGCCGTGCTGACGAAAGTACTCGGGCAGAAACACCGCGTCGGGTATGTTTTCGTTGGGCGCCACCCAGTTTCCATAGAGCTTGAGCGTGTCCGGGCGCAGGCCGGTCAACATCGACGCACGCGACGGATTGCACAGCGGAAACTGACAATAGGCCCGATCGAACCGCACGCCGCGCGCGGCGAGCCGGTCGATGTGCGGCGACTTAACCTGCGGATGACCGTAACAACCCAGATCCGTATTGAGATCGTCCGAAATGATGAGCAGCACGTTGTAAGGCGCCTGCGGCGTGGATGGCGGCGGTTGAGTTGCTGACGAGCGAACCGCAGGCGCGGCAGCCGAAGACGTGGGCGCAACATCCGGTTTCGGCGTGCAGCCATATAGGCAGGCGCACGCCGCGATGCCCGCGATTGCGCGCCTGCGCGAGAAGCGACGCACATTCCAACAGCGCTTTTTTCCCATGTCCATCGTGGGGACCCTGCCGATCTGCAAACCCTGGGCGGTATACGCCGCTGAATCACAGGCCGATTGCGCTGGTGTACACGCACGCGCTACGATTCGCCGGCCGCCTCGATGTCCGCCATCGTCAGCAGCGCCGCGAACGCGTATCCGGCCGATTCGATGTTCTGGCGCGCCCCTTCCTGCCGGTCGATGACCGCGACGATTTTCTCGATGACTGCCCCCGCATCCTTCAGCGCCGCGGCCGCCTCCAGCACCTGCCCGCCGGTCGTGGCCACGTCCTCGACGAGAAGCACGACGTCCCCGGCCGTCAGGGCGCCTTCGAACGGCTTCGCCGTGCCGTAGTCTTTCTTGCGGTTACGTACGATGACGAAGGGCCTGCCGCTGGCCAGGCTGGTCGCGGCGGCCAGTGGCACGCCGCCGAGTTCCGCGCCGGCAATGCGCGTGGTGCGCGGCGAGAGGTGTGCCGCCATCAGCCGCCCGACGGCCGCCAGCACGTCGGGCTGGGTCTCGAACAGGTATTTGTCGAGATAGACGTTGCTCTTTCGACCGGAGCGCAGCGTGAATTCGCCGCGCAGATAGGCCGTCTGCCGAATGCGCCGCGCCAGTTCATTCAGATCCATCTGCACACTCCTGATCGTCGCGGGTGAAACGCAATCCATGAGCCGTCAGCGGTCAGCCGTCCGCCGTCAGCCATCAGCCGAAGCCATAAGCCGTAAGCTCAAGGCGGTTGTCAGTTGCCAGTTGGTAGTCGCGGGTTTCCAATCTCAGATATCACATCCAGAATCTCAAACTAGAGATGCGAGATCCGAAATCCTCAATCGCTATCCCGATCCCAATCCCCCAATCCCTTTGTCGCTTCGTCGCTTTTTTACCCCCCGTCTTGCGCCGGCTGGCATTCATCTGCGGCGGATAGATGCGCGTGAACGATTCGCCAGTTTCCGCCGGACCTCACCAGCACGAATGTCGCCCGGTTGGCGAACGACTCCCTCGGCAACACCCCGCCGACGGTTCCGTGAAGAATCGCGGTGACCAGCACGACATCAGTCGCCAGCGGCGCCGCACGCACGTCCTCGAAACGCATCCGAGGCTCCGAGAGATTCCGCAGTATGAGGTTCTCAATGCGCGCCTGATCGGCGTTCAAAAGGCCGGATGAAACGGCGTCGAACTGGCCGAAACGAGGATCGTCCAGCGCCAGCAGATCGTTCATCCTCTGTGGCGACCGCGTCTCGTAGGAGCGCGCGTAACGGTCGAGCGCCTCCCGTGCCGCGGAGTCGGCCGCCGACTGGGACATCGAACAGCCGCCGGCGGCAATCGCGACGGTCCCAAGTGTACACGCACGACGCGCCATCATTTGAGCAGTTCGCAACATGGGGAATTGCCTCACTTTCCGAACGCGGTTCGCGTATTCATGGCGCCGATGAAGCGCCGGACGACAGATTGTCATTAACACGAAGGCGGGTATCCAGCGACACACACGTTCGCCGCACCGTCGCGGCAGATTGATCGAAACAACGAACCGAAAGCCGGCGCCGCACGCCGGCTCTGGCTCCCGCGTGCGTGCGGACACGGTGCTGACCACGCTCATACGTCGATTCGCGGCCGCATTCTCGGCACGCGTGAGAATCGCTTGCGCAACGGACCAATCACGTCGCCAAGGAACGAGTCGACTTGCCGCGGCGCCAGGCCGATGTGACGTTTCACGTCGAACACTTCGTCCCATGACACGTCGGCGAATACTTCATCTCGGCGCAGACGCTCCGGCAGATCGTTGGCCGCGCCCTGCTCGTACACGCGCTTCGCCGCGGCGAGCGCATGGCCCCGTAATCGCTCGTGCAATGACTGTCGATCGCCGCCGGCCTTCGCCGCCGCCATCATGACCGCCTCGGTCGCCAGGAACGGCAACTCGGCTTCGAGCCGGGCGCGCATGACGCGCGGGAAAACCACCAGGCCGCGCGAGACGTGCAGCACGATTTGCAGCATGCCGTCGGTCGCCAGGAACGCCTCCGGCACGATCAGCCGCTTGTTGCTTGAATCATCCAGCGTTCGTTCCAGCCATTGCTCGGCCGCCGTCTGCCAGGCCGATTGCGACAGGCAAATGACGAATCGCGACAGGCCGGTCGCGCGTTCACACAACATCGGATTGCGCTTATACGGCATGGCCGAACTGCCGACCTGGCCGCGCTCGAACGGTTCGGCGACTTCGCGCAGATTGGCCAGCAGGCGAACGTCGTTGGCGAACTTGTGGACCGACGCCGCCACGCCGGCCAGCGCGGCCATCACGCGGCCGTCGGTTTTGCGCGAATAGGTCTGGCCGGTGACCGGTTCGATGCGCTCGAAGCCGAGCTTCTTCGCGACGGCCGTTTCGATCCGCTCCACTCGGCGCGCCGCCCGGTCGAGCGCCCGGTCGCGGGCGCGTTGCTGCGTCGTTTCGTCGCCGGCCAGTTGCAGGAAGCTGGCCTGAGTGCCGGTCGCTCCGCGAATTCCGCGAAACGCCAGGCCGCGCTCCAGCCGGTCGATCTCTTCCAGATCGCCCAGGAAGTCCCAACACCACAGCGCCGCGCGCTTGCCGAGCGTCGTCGGCTGGGCGGGCTGGTAGTGCGTGAAACCGACGCAGGGCAGATCGCGATATTTCTTCGCCAGATCGGCCAGCGCGACGACGACGTTGAGCAGCCAGTCGCGCACGCGCCGCAGCGCCTCGCGCATCAGCCACAAATCGGCGTTGTCGACGATGTCCATGCTCGTCGCGCCGAGGTGCAGAACCGGCCGTGCGATCGGGGCGACGTCGGCGTAGGCGTGCAGATGCGCCATCAGGTCGTGCCGTGTGCGCCGCTCATGTCTTGCAGCGGCTGCCAGGTCGATTTTCTCAAGGCCGGCGCGCAGGGCACGAATCTGCGTCGTTGTGATCGGCAGGCCCGCTTCGCGCTGCGCCTCGGCCAGCGCCAGCCACACGCGCCGCCACGTCAGCGCCCGGCATCGCGGCGAGAACAGCGCCGCCATTTCAGGCGAGGCGTTTCGCATCACGAGCGGGCTGACGTAGTGATCACCGGCCGCAGCGCCGCGAGAAGTCGGACGATCCGTCGCGACGCGACGGCGGGTCTTGGCTGCGCTTCGTTTCCAACGGTCGGCCAACTTGAATCTCCACACCAATGACATCCGAGCCGCGAGCCTGAACGCGACCAAGGCGGGAACGTGAAGGGAGCGCCTGAAAACGCCGCGTCGCGATGGGGCATCTCGGATTCACAGGTTCGGCGCGGCACTCCCGACTTCGAGCCGTCAGCTTCGATGTTGCGTCACCTGCCGCTCCCTCACGGTCGCAGTTCGGTTTACGCGGTCGCTCCCTCACGGTCGCGGTTCGGTTTTCGCGGCCGCTCCCTCACGGTCGCGGTTCGGTTTACGCGGCCGCTCTCTCACAATCGCGGTTCCGTTCACGACCGTTCACAGCCCCGCCAACGTCCGCAGGAACGCGCGATATCGCTTTTCGAAGTCATCGAGATCGTGCGTGACGTAGAACCGGAAAACCGCTTCATCCGCCGAAATCAACTGTTCGTCCGTGGCTACCGACGCCGTGCGCGCCAGTCGGCCGGCCTGGCGCATTTGTTCGGTGCCGATTTCCGCCAGTAGTCGTCCGAAGCCGACGCTGTCCGGATTCACGCGCGGCGACTCCTGCAAGTACAACAGCAGTCCCCACAACTGCGCGTAGTACGACTGCGTGCGCACCTCGCCGCCGCGCACCGCGCTGCCGGCGTCCATGGTCAGCAGTTCGCTCAGCGGAATGATGCGGTCCTTTTCCAGCGCTTCCCGCAGATTCTGGCGGCGGATTGTGTTGGCCTTCGGATCGAAGACCGGCCAGCCGTGCTTGTCGAGGTCGAACGCCTCGAATTGACAGGCCAGCCCCTCGTTGAGCCACGCCGGCACGCCGCGGCGGCCCGACATCGTCAGGTACTGATGAAACCCCTCGTGCGCCAGAATGGAAAGCGTCGGACCGCGCTTTGAATAGTGCAGCACGGTGACGCCGTCCTCTTCGTAGCCGCCCGAGCGAATCTTCAGGTACGTGGCGGCGCGCGGGCCGGTCGTCTGGCGCGTGAAGCGCTCCCATTCCATGCGGCTGGCGAACAGATAGATCTTCATGCGCTCGCCGGGCGGAGCATCCTGCGGGATCAGCTTCTGGTACTCGGTGAATGCCGTTTCCAGCACGCGCGGGGCCAGCTCCAGAAACACGCGATCGGTGCAGGTCGTGTGAAGCTGATAGTGCGGGGTCTTCAGCACCGTTCCCGGCGTCCGGCCGAAGGACCACTCCTCGCGCTCGACGACCACGGCCGGCCGCGCGACGAGGGCGTCGCACCCGGCGGAGCAGAGAAGCAGCAGAAACGGTAATACGCCCGGCAGGTGCAGCGCCGGCCGCGAACGGTGACGAGAAGCTCGTTCAGTGGGTCGGTCTGCGTGCATTTCAACGGTCGCGTGGCGCGGGGATTCTGCCCGCACGAACGGGCTGCAAGCCCGTTCCACGCGATCTCCCGGGAATGCACGAAACCTGACCCGGGCAACCCGCAAGTCGGAAATCCTGGGCGAACTCATCGCGGCCAATGCTATTCGGCGGCGCCCCAAACGCCAAGCCGGTGTGCGGTCGCCGCGGCAGGGACGCCGACGGGATGTACCGGACATGTCATCCCTTTTCATAAGCCGGTACGTCGCCGATACTGATGCGATCCGCCGCCGGCCGCGCCGGGTAGGGTGCGGCGATTGTGTGTAAGGAGCCTTCATGATCGCGACGATCGCGTCACTGAAAGATCACGTCGGGCAGGAAGTCACGTTGCAGGGCTGGCTTTACAACAGCCGCGACTCCGGCAAGATCGCCTTTCTGGTCGTGCGCGACGGCACGGGACTGTGCCAGTGCGTCGTCGCGAAAAACGACCAGACGGCGGCGTTTTTCGAGGACGCCCGCCGCCTGCCGCAGGAGACCGCCCTGCGCGTCAGCGGAACGGTTCGGGCCGATCCGAAGCAGGTCGGCGGGCACGAGCTGACGGTCACGGGACTCGAAGTCGTCCACCGCCGCGAGGGCTATCCCATCACGCCCAAGCCGCACGGCATCGAGTTCCTGATGAAGCACCGCCACCTGCACTTCCGATCGCGGCGGCAGTGGACCATCCTGCGCATCCGGCACACGCTGATCGACGAGATCCGCTCCTACTTCAACCGCAACGGTTTCACGCTGATCGACACGCCGATATTCGCTCCGGCGGCGGGCGAGGGAGCACAGACGCTTTTTGAAGTCGATTATTTCGGCGAGAAGGTGTACCTGGCGCAGACGGGTCAGCTCTACGTCGAGGCGGCCTGCATGTCGCACGGCAAGGTCTATTGCTTCGGGCCGACGTTCCGGGCCGAAAAGAGCAAGACGCGCCGGCACCTGACCGAGTTCTGGATGGTCGAGCCGGAGATCGCCTACGCCGAGCTGGAGGACGTACTTTCGCTGGCGGAAGACTTCGTCTGCTGCGTCGTGCAGCGCGTGTTGCGCGATCATCGCGCCGATCTGGAGTTCCTGGGGCGCGACCCGGCGCCGCTGGAGAACGTGCGGAAGCCGTTCTATCGACTGACGCACAAGGAGGCGGCCGGCATCCTCCGCGGACCACGTGCGCGCGAGTTGCTCGAAAGCGACCTGAAATCGAAATCGGCGCGCATCGAGGCGATCAAGACCGCGCTGGCCGAGAAGGAAAAGACCCTGGCCGGGCCGGGTGTGAAAGAATGGCAGCGTGACAAGCTGACGCAGGAGCTGTACGACCTGCGCGAGGAGCTGGCCGATCTGGAAGTCGAGGTTCAGAACATCCCGCATCACATGCAGCTTGCGGCCAGCTTCGATCCGGGCGGCGACCTGGGCGGCAGCGACGAGACGATCATCAGCCGGCTGCACGACCGACCGGTGTTCGTGACGCACTACCCGCGGGCGTGCAAGGCGTTCTACATGAAGCGCAACGCCGACGATGCGACCCGCGTGAACAACGTCGATCTGCTGGCCCCCGACGGTTACGGCGAGATCATCGGCGGCAGCCAGCGCGAGGAGAATTACGACGCCCTGCTGGAGCGCATTCATGAGGAGGGGTTGAACCCCGCCGACTACGAGTGGTACCTCGACCTGCGGCGATACGGCAGCGTCCCGCACGGCGGCTTCGGCCTGGGCGTGGAGCGCACGCTGGCGTGGCTGTGCGGGCTGAAGCACATTCGCGAGAC
>WYBU01000088.1 GCA_011525745.1 Planctomycetaceae bacterium
CCGGCTTTGCCGGCGGAATCCACGGCACGATCAGGTTCCACTGACCGTCCGTCACGTCGGATGGGTAAGAACTCCGTTCCATTCCCATTCATCGGCATTCTCCGGGCTTTTCAAACACTTTCTTAGAACAATTACGAGGCCAACACACAGAGTATATCTCAGCCTTCCAAGTGACCGAAAGCGCAAAAGATGTACGATCGATGAGGCGTTTGAGATCGCCATCGATGCCGCCTCACACGGCACGCACACATACTTATACGCGATTAATCAGAAAGCGAGCCGGTGGTCGCGCAACGAGTTACTCTGGCACGTCGACTGGAATGTCGATCCCATTGGTAGCGGCATTCAGTTTGAATCATACTTGCTCGTGTCCGTCGGGCTGTCGTTCCTAGAGAAGGATACTACGTTTGATGGTTCAGGTATGCTGCGCGACGTTGGGGCGTGCATGTCGCTGTTGCCCGAATTCTGCCACGGATTGGCCGACGTGTGCACAGCGGAAGAATGCGGCCGCGGGTTTCTTTACGGTTCGCCTGGGATAATAAACGTGCCGTTCGACCGGCAACTCCGTCGCCTGGTGTGGTTGCGCAGCGGGCCGAACCGCCGGAATCGCCTTCGTGGCGTATTCTGGGGCCAGTTGCTTTCAGCCGATGTTGCAAGACGATTGGGCGATCTGGAGCAATTCGCAAGAGAATACCGCAAGATTACAGGAGAGCGCAGCCTGATTGAAGTCCTGCCTGGCGGGGCGCTTTTGGTCCTGCTAACGCGCGAGATGGAGATCATGGTTCGCTCGTTAATTCGACTCACTCCGTTTGACATTGAGTTGGCGGCATGGTTGCATGAGCGATTCGAGCGAGCCGGAATCCTGTAGCGACGGCGTGGTCGCTAACAGGCCTGCCGCGGCACCGTTGAGGGTATCAATAGAGTTGCCGAATGGTTGCACATGATTAGTGAAGCTCGCCACGCACGCAACTGGGGTCTTGACGAGGGCAGTATTCCCGCGATTGTCCTGACAAAGGAAGATCACGATGCTATTACGAAGCTTCTTTTCGATCGATTGCCGCGTGGAACCGAGCACAGCCGAGAGCGCGTTTGGGCGGTTTATCAGGAAGCTTACAGCAAGTATCCAGATGGGTTGGATGCCATCCGGAGGTACTTTCCATGAGGACCATGGTCTACGTCTCATTCAGTGCGCACAACAGGTACGAGGAAGTGCTCGCCCTTTTGACGCGCATTGATTGCGAAAGGTGGTTGACGGGCCCAGGTCACGTTGTGGGTAGCCTATTTGGCCATAGATTTGACGCGGACGATCCAAAGCTTGCCGCATTGAGAAACACTCTTCGTTCGCACGGAATCAAATGAAACGAGCGCATCGATCGGATTTACACGGACGCGGAGCTATTGTCGTTTCCTCTTTTGGCGTTGCGTGCGACGCGGATGCAGGAGGAGGGCGGAGGACCTCGCTACGGAACCACGTATGATTTTTCAGCAGCGTGCGCTGTTTGTGGCACGGGCGCAATTCAAACCTCCGAGTTATTTCTGCCACTTCGCGGCTTTCCTCGAAAGGGGGCGTTCTGTGAAGCTACCGGCGGTGAGCTGCTCGTCGGGTCCAAACTAGCCGATGCGCTGCGGGCCGCCTCCTTGTCGGGGCTGGAGTTGCGCCAGGCCCGGTTCTATGGCAACGGCGAGCCGTTGCCTTGGTGGCAACTGATAAGTTCTCACGAGATGCCGCCCATGTCCAAGCAGTCACGCGGGATCGTCCAGGGCGATCCCGAACCGTGTCCGATATGCAAGCGAGACAGTTACTTTGACGCAGCTTGTGAGCCTACGGAATACGCCTATGACAGCAGTTCTGTGCGCCTCCAAGACCTACCCGACGTTGTTCACACTTGGGAGCATCTCGGAAAATCCCGACGAGACGCCGAATCCCCCGAGCGAAGCCGATTTGCGCCGGCCCTCCTGCTGGTAAGGCCGAGCGTGTTCACGATTTTTCGCAAGTGCAAGGAATCCGGTGTGCGGTTTACCCCCGTACGCATTCTTTGACGGCACGCGTGCCGTGAAGTATTTGCCGCAGTTCGCGAGCAAGGGCAATGGCGCGCCAACTGGCGGCCGAGGCCAAGATCGATGTCCTTTTCTAGCCACGGGGTTCGAAATGCTGCGCTATTATGAACTCCAGTTCAACGTCTGCGGACCATATCATGAAGCGGCTGCTGAGCCGTTTCCGGAGGACCTGGGCGATCTGGTACTTGGCCCCGATCCGCCGCCTGGCCCCGTGCGATTTGAAATCGTCCGTGGCTCGCGGCCGGCTGACATCATTGGGTGCGCCGTATGGTCCGAGCGCCTGATTTCGGTGCTGCGGGAGTGTGGGGCCACTGGATTTAAGCCCTACGAGATTGAGTTATATCGCAAGGGAAAACCAGTTCCGGGTTACATGGGCGTGCTCATCATCGGGCGCGGCGGACCCTTGGATGAGGTCCGAAGCGACGTCGAGCGCGACGAAACTGGGGAGTGTATCTTCGGCCACGCGGCCGTTTACATGCACGAGGACCAGTGGGATGGATCCGACGTCTTTGTCATTCCAGGCCTTGGCCTTACAAAGTTCGTCACAGAGCGTGTGGCGGCGGTGCTTAGAAAGGCTAGGCTACGTAACGTCAAGCTGATCCTGAACACGGAATGCAGATTCGGCACCAAGGACCCGCCGCCGACTCCCCCGCCCGGCCAATAACGCCTGGATTTCGGAGGTGCATTATCCCGATCCCGTCACCGGCCAGCCGGCCGCCGAGCCGGCGTTTGCGTTCCAGTACACCATCGACGGCCTGGTCGCCGCGCGCAGCGACGCCCGCGGCATGCGCTTCGAGCACGCCTACGACGAACTTGGGCGGCGGATCGAGGCGACGATCGACGATTCGGATCGGCACCCCATTCCCGCGCCGTGCACACCCGGCGCCCGGCCACCCGACCGGATCAGCCGCAAATCATGAGACTATCGGCCGAATGGGCAGATCGATTCGGTCCCTGCGTGCCGGCGACCTTGAAGTCCATGTCGCCGAAATGGTCCTCCTCGCCGAGGATGTCGGTCAGCAGCACGGTCTTGCCGTTTTCTTCGACCAGTCCGATGCTGATGCCCGCGACAGGATGTCGAATCGGCACGCCGCCGTCCATCAGGGCGAGCGTTCCGCCGCAGACCGAGGCCATCGAGCTGCTGCCGTTGGATTCGAGGATGTCGCTGACCAGGCGAATGGTATAGGGGAACTTCTCGGGAGTCGGCAGCACGGCCTGCAAGGCCCGCTCCGCCAGGGCGCCGTGTCCGATCTCGCGGCGGCCGGGCGAGCCGATGCGGCGGACCTCGCCGACGGAGAACGGCGGGAAGTTGTAGTGCAGCATGAACTTCTTGCCGTACTCTTCGAGCAGCTCGTCGACGACCTGTTCATCGCGCGTGGCGCCGAGCGTCAGCACGACCAGCGCGTATCGTTGCGTCTGTACATGTACCGACGTGGAGATCATGGATCTTCAAAGCAACGGCCAGGCGCTGATCAGCGTCAAGTGAAGAGCCACGGCAAACGTCCGTTGCGTGCGCGTCGATCGAGTTGGATTTCCCGCACAATCCGCACAGCACGCCGTCGGTCGCCGGTCGCGCTGCGCATGCAACTCAACTCAGCGACCGGAGCGAATGAAACGCGACTCGCTTCGGCTCCGTTCAGCTATCGGCATGGCGCCCGCGCCGACCGGCAGCGCCGCCGACGTCGGCAGACTGAAGGGCCGGTTCGGCGGCATCCGCCATTCCCATCCTCCGCAGCCAGCGAAAGTGCGACGCCACGGCCGCGCACAGCGTGTCATTCACGGAGTACTTCACGCCGAATCGGCGGCATGCGCGCATCACCAGCCGCGCGATGGCCGCGTAATTGACGTGACAAATGTGGGGAAACAAGTGATGTTCAATCTGGTGGTTCAGTCCGCCAACGTACCATGAGAGCAGGCGGCTCCGCGGCGCGAAATCGACGGTGGTCTGAGTCTGATGCACGGCCCAGGCGTTTTCGATGCGCGCGGTCGCGGGGTCCGGCTTCGGAAAGTCCGCCTCTTCGACGCAGTGAGCCAACTGGAACACGATCGCAAGCGTCAGCCCGGCGACGTACGCGCTGAGCGCGTAGAACAGCATGACGATCCAGACGGGGTGGAACAGCATGGGGATCACGAACGCCAGCGAGAAAAACACGCCGCGGCCGACGATGAACGTCGCGAGGTCCCATCCCCGCGGTCGCGGAAACCGCTGCCCGCCGGCCTCGCCGACAATCACGCTGCGAAAGTCGTCATACAGGTGCCACTTGAACGTCAGAAATCCGTAGAGGACCCACAGGTAATAGTGCTGCAGGCGGTGGAAACTCAGGCGTTTCTGCTCCGGCGACATTCGGGCGATGAAGCCGAGATTGATGTCGTCGTCGTATCCGTCGACGTTCGTGAAGCTGTGATGAATGGCGTTGTGCTTGCGCGACCAGGCCCAGGAGCTTCCTCCGATCAGCTCCAGCGTCAAGCCCGCCAGGCGGTTGATCCACCTGCGATCCGAATAGGCGCCGTGCGCGCCGTCGTGCTGAATGTTGAACCCGACTCCCGCCAGGGCCAGCGCCATCGAGAATGCCGCGGGAAGCGCCAACCACCAGGTCAGCGATCCGAACACGAGAAGCAGATACGACGCGGCGAACCACGCGAGAATGATCGCCGACTTAACGTACATGCGCGGGCAATCACGACGCTTTCGCCCCGTGATCTCGAAGTAGCGATCCACGCGCCGCCGGATCTGCGCGTAGAATCCGTCATCCGGCGCAAACTTGGGCCACGCAGGCGCCGAACGCGCATGCGACGGGGCTGCTGATCCTCGAGCGGCGGGCTTCGAGAGTCCGCACGAAGTCGCGTTTTCGACCGCTTCAGACGCGGACAAAGTCTCGGGCGAGCCGAGCTGCATTAGCGAAAGTTCCCCGCCGGCCGGACCGTCCTTCGCGCTGCCGGCGATGTGTGAATCAGGCGCGTTCATCCTTCTCGTTTCCTTGGACTGGCGATTCTTCGATAAAAAAAAGCCGACGTGGCCGGACACCCGCTGGTATTCGACCGCGTCGGCGTACTATTCAACAAACCCCCCGGACCCGCCGGGTTGCTTTTTGATTAGTCCTCCGACAATTTCTAACAACTTTCCTGCCCGCAAAGCGCTTGCGCCCGCCGGCGAACCCGTGGCCCGCGATACGGGTTTCGGCACGCCTTTCGGCGCGATCTGAACCCGCCCTGGAATTCGCGTTCCCCAGGAACCCGCCCTTTCGAACGCCGGGATCGTAGTCCCTGGAAGTCGTCCGAGCAAGCAGATCGCCGGATCGCCGCGTTGCGTCGCATGGATGATCGCCGGACACGCCGCCGGCGCCACGGGGGGCCAGCACGCACATGCCCACATACTCGCCCGAAGGCGCCGAATACTCGGATTCTTCGTCGCAGCCCGGCGAACTCGTCTGATTACTTGTAGACGAAGGCTGCGATGCAACGGACAAAAGGTCGCGCCGCGCCTCGCGCGTCCACACGACCGCCACTTGTTTGTTCGGGCCTGCGCACACGCGCACGTCTCCAATGGCCGCATTCTGCGGTAGCTGCGGATCAATTGGGCCGCTCAGACCGCTTGGCACACTGATTTGCAGCGGCGATTCTGTAACGATGCGGTGTGCAGAAGCGTGGCATGCAGTCAGCGCCAGGCACATTCCGCAGTGGAGCAGGCAGTGGTAGATGTTCATGTGACACATGGGTCATGTATTGCCGCGCTGCGTTAACGAGCGATGTACGAAGACGGTGAACATATCTTGGAGACCACGACCGGACGTCGCTCCTCTGGTATCAACATCGCGCCGACTGAGCGTCTTAATGCGACTACGCCCGCGGCTGGTGTCGGCGACCTCGACATCGGCGGCCTCGCACAATGCGTAGCGCCGGGTGTATGAGTCGCACTGCCGCACCTTGTCGCCGCACTCCTTGAACGCCTCGGCGTGCACTACCCAATGCCGCATCGTCATGACGAGGGCGAACGCAGCAACACAGCCATGCGTTGTGTACTGTTGACAGATGCTGCACCTGACGCCTGCATTGCCTGAGAATGTATTTGAGAAGCCCGACTCGGGGAGAGCAGTTGCAGTCGATCATTTCGTTCCTCGCGACGACGACCCGCCGCGCCCTTCACGCTCCCGCTTTGGTCGCGTTCACGGTCGCGGTTCGGTTCGAGCTTTTCAAGCGCGTTCTAACCTCAAGAGGCCCGGCCTTAGAAAGTGTTTGAAAAGCCCGGAGAATGCCGATGAATGGGAATGGAACGGAGTTCTTACCCATCCGACGTGACGGACGGTCAGTGGAACCTGATCGTGCCGTGGATTCCGCCGGCAAAGCC
>WYBU01000089.1 GCA_011525745.1 Planctomycetaceae bacterium
ATGCGCAGTGAAAGCCGGACCGAGTGCGGCGATCTGCTCGGCAGTCATAACTCACCTCCATGTGCTGGAGGTGAGATCGGCAGGTTCATTGGTTAAACTTGAGCCGATTCAGCGCTGTAGTGTTAAGAAGTCGATCGAAATCCAGCGGGACTACATGAACATCGTCAAGCGCAAGGGCAAGTTGGAGCGATTGAAGTAGCGCGCGTCGTCGAAGAGCGCGCCCGCCGCGCTGCGGGATTTCATTCACTGGATTACGTCCGCCAAGCAGGCGGAGACGCGCGTGAAGGGGATCGCGACCGCTTGCGATCCCGGCTCGCCGGGATTCGCCAAGGGCAGGCGCCGCAGGTGCTGCCTTGATTGCAGCGGGTTGTACGACGATTGGTTATCATGTTCAGCATGTTGGTAAGACCCATTGCCATGGGGGAATAGACCATGCCCAAAACGAAGAGTGCGGTAAGAAAACCTTCCAAAGTTCCCGCTTCGCGAATGAGCCTTCAAGAAACGATGAGGGCGCTGGAAAAGGCCGGGTCCGCCCAGACGCGGAAAACCTATGCGCGACACGGCGCACCGGAACCGATGTTCGGCGTGAGCTTCGCGACCTTGAAGACGATCTATAAGCGAATCAAGGTCGATCAAGAGTTGGCGGAGGCCTTGTGGCGCACCGGGAATTTCGACGCACGCAACCTCGCGTTCAAGATCGCCGATCCCGCAAGCATTTCTTCCCGGGAGCTCGACCGCTGGGCCGCATCGCCGACCGCGCGCATGTGCGTAGGCTATGTCGGTTATCTGGCGGCCGAAAGTCCGCATGGTCGCGCCAAGGCCGACAAGTGGCTGGCTGCTTCGGACGACGCCACACGATCCGCCGGTTGGAACCTCGTTGGTGCGTTGGCGATGATCCATGAATCGCTCGCGGATTCCTGGTTCGCACAGCGGCTCGCGCAGATCGAGAAGACCATTCATTCCGCGCCCAACGCGCATCGCTACCTCATGAACAATGCGCTCATCGCCATCGGCTGCCGCAACGCCTCGCTGCGCAAATCGGCCGTCGCCGCCGCCAAACGAATCGGCAAGGTCGACGTCGACCACGGGGACACCGACTGCAAGACGCCCGACGCTGTGGAATACATCGAGAAGTGCTGGGCGCGTGCGAAATCCAAGGGCTTCGAGAGTCCTGCCGCCCAGGAGCGTTCGCGCGAGTCGATGCGGACGCGGTGTTAGAGAATATCGGCGGGCGCCACGCAAGGGTCTTCCGTGAGGCCGGCCTTCAGCCGGCCGGTGTTTGCCACCGGTTTCAACCGGTGGTTGACGGCTCAACTGGATAGATTCGTTTTTCTGTCTTTCCTCAGCCGGCTTTAGCCAGTCTTGCTCCCGGAGCCATCGACATGAGCAGCCATGCCTACCACGAAATCTAGCTGCACTTCAACTGGCACACAAGAGCAGATGTGCCACTGCTCACAGGCGAACTTGAAACGCTCACCCACGCTGAACTGAAGGAGAAATGTCGTCGGATCAAAGGCGCATACTTGCATGGCATCGGCGGAACCGACACGCTTGTGCACCTGGCGGTGAGCATCAAACCATTCGTGACGATCAGCGAGTTGGTGCAGGAGTTGAAGAGTGCGTCGTCCTTCGAAGTAAACAAACGCATTAATCGAAAGGCTCTGGAATGGCAGCGTGGCTATGGCGTGGTCAGCTTCGGCAAGCGAAATCTCGACTGCGTGCTCGATTATGTGCATCGACAGCGCGAGCACTACGGCAGCGGCCGGCTTTCGGCTCGATTGGAAGTCTGCGATGGGATCGAAGAAACAAGACCAAGCCCGGCTGAAGCCGGCTGAAGGACAGGTAGAAGAACATGGATGGGGTGTGGCCCGGCTCCCACCCGCTAAAGCGGGTGGCAAACACCGGTCGGCTGAAGCCGACTCTTGGCAATCGGCGATGCAGAAACGCGGTGCGGACGTGGGCGCGCGAGTTCCGCTACGCCGGCAGCGGGCGGCAGCGTTACCTGACGCGGGCGCGCGATCCGCAGACGCTGCTGGATGATAAGTTTCGCGGGGACATCATCGGCAGCACGCGGGCGATGAGCGACGGGGATGGCAGCGAATTCGTCGGCGGGAGATAATTGTCCAACCCGCTCGTGCCGTCATCGGCCTCTCGCATCGCGGCCGGCTGCACTCAACCAATCCTTCAACCGTTCCAGTCCCTCCGCAATGCTCACGCGCGGCGCGTAGGACAAGTCGCGGCGGGCGGCGCTCAGGTCGAACCAGTGGGCGGTCGTCAGTTCCACGGCCAGGAAGCGCGTCATCGGCGGATCGCCGCGCAGGCGCAGTATCGACCACAGCCCCTCGAAGCACGCCCCGGCCGCCCGCGCCGCCCACAACGGCATGTCGCGCGTCACGGGCGGCACGCCGCCGGCGCCCAGAATGCCATTGACCAGCTCCCACAGCGGGATCGGTTCGCCGTTGCTGATGAAGTAGGCCCGGCCGGCTGCGCGTGAACCGACGGCCAGCCGCTCGGCCGCCAGCAGGTGGGCGTCGGCGCAGTTGTCGATGTAGGTCGAGTCGATCAGCTTGTTGACGCCGCCGATTCGCCGCAGCCGGCCCTGCCGGCCGCGCGCGAGAATCCGCGGCACAAGATGCCGGTCGCCCGGCCCCCAGATCAGGTGCGGACGCAGCGCGGTCGTCGCCAGCCGGCCGTCGTTGGACGCCAGAACGATGCGCTCGGCGTGGGCCTTGGTTTCGGGATAGTGCGCGTGGTAAAGCGGCGGATAAGGCAGCGACTCGTCGGCGCCCTCGATGTCCCGGCCGTCGAACACGACGCTGGGCGAGCTGGTGAAGACCAGCCGCGGCACGCCCTCGGCGCGGCAAGCGGCCACGACGTTTCCGGTTCCGCGGACGTTGATTTCGTGGAACTCGCGGTACGGCCCGGCCAGGCCGATGCGGGCGGCGGTGTGAAAGACGACTTCGCAACCGCGGCAGGCGGTCCGCACGGTGTCGGCGTTTCGCACGTCTCCGAGCACGCACGCCACGCCCCGGCGGCGCAGGTCGGGCTGCTCGGTGCGGCCGAGGATGCGCACGGCGCCACCGCGGGCGAGCAGGCGGTCGACAATCGCCCGCCCGACGAATCCGCCGCCGCCGATGACGAGTGCGTGGTGCATGGGAGTTACTTGCCGTTGTGCGCGGCGTCGCCCGGACACTTGGCACGGCGATTGCTTGGTCATTCGTCGGCGAACCGGCCGCGACCAAGCGCGGCGAGCAAGTGCCGGGCGCTGCCTCCCCGCCCACGCGGGCGGGGTTCTAAAACAAGTGGTTCGCGCGCCGATGTGCCGACGCGGGGATATGGTAAGGAATCGACCGAGTTTCGCACGTCGCCGGGGAAGCCCTCTGGACCGGGCCGCATGTTGGATCGTCGGGGGCGTTAGCAAAACCTGCGGTGCAAACGCCCGCTCGGCAGTCCTTCGGCAGCGCCCATGAAGCAGCGTGAATGCGGCTTCGTTGATTCGCCCTTGGCGCCAAAATCGGAATCTCTACGGAGCAAATATGATTCGCGCCATCTCGATCATTGGCTACGGACTCATGCTCGTGGCGCTCAGCGGCTGCGCCACGACACACGGCGCCGACGCGTCCGCACCGCCGCAGCCGCTCACGCCGCAGGCGGTGCTTGCCGAACTCGCCGCCGGCAACAAGCGATTCGCGACCGGTCAAGCCCGGCATCCGCACGCCGATCCGGCGCGCCGCGCCGACGTGGCCGCGCACGGCCAGCATCCGATTGCCGCGGTCGTCGCGTGCTCGGACTCGCGCGTGCCGGTGGAACTCGTGCTCGATCAGGGCATCGGCGATTTGTTTGTCATCCGCGTGGCGGGCAATGTGTGCGCGACGGATGAGACCGGCTCGATCGAGTACGCCGTCGAGCATTTGCAAACGCCTCTGGTCGTCGTCATGGGCCACTCGCAATGCGGCGCGGTCACCGCCGTGGTGCAGCACGCTCATGAGCACGGCAACATCGCCCGGCTGGTCGCGCGCATCGAGCCGGCCGTGGAGCAGGTTTGCCACGATCATCCGGAGCTGAAGGAGGCGGCGCTGCTCGACGAGTGCATCCGCGCCAACGTGTGGCATGGCATCGAGGATTTGTTCATGCACAGTCCCGACGTGGCCGAACGCGTGGAAGGCGGAACGCTTCAGATCGTCGGGGCGGTTTACGATCTGGCCAGCGGGCGCGTAACGTGGTTGGGGTCGCATCCGCGGCAGGCGGAATGGCTGGCGGCGGCGCTTCGAACCGGTCCGGCGCCGGCGCCGCATCATGGGTCAGAGCCGCAAGCGCCAGCGCCGCGGTAGATCCATTCCCGCCACGTCATTCCCGCGCAGGCGGGGACCGTGCCACGCGAAAACGAGACGCGCACGTAAGTAAGCGTTTCCCGTTCCGAGCCGCACGCGCCAGTGCCGCGACGCTTCAGAGCAGCGAAGCATCGGCAAGCGGGATTCGGGAGATCAGCCTGTGTTGAGACGATTCGACCTTCCACCGTACGCCCAGCGCGCCGACAGGCTTCGCACGCCACGGCGCGAAATTGCCGCGCGTTCTTCCACCCCGCCCGCCGATCGCGCTTGCTGACGCTGCGCGGCTCTGATTCGCACGGGCCACAAGTCCGTGCCACGCGGAATGACTTGGGCCGCGAGCGCCAGCGCCGCGACGCTTCAATGCCTCGAAGCGTCAGCAAGCGGGATTCGGGAGATCAGCCTGTGTTGAGACGATTCGACCTTCCACCGTACGCCCAGCGCGCCGACAGGCTTCGCACGCCACGGCGCGAAATTGCCGCGCGTTCTTCCTTCCCGCCCGCCGATCGCGCTTGCTGACGCTGCGCGGCTCTGATTCGCACGGGCCACAAGTCCGTGCCACGCGGAATGACTTGAGCCGCGAGCGATGGCGCTGTCGTACGCGCCGAATGAGCAGACTACCCCGGCGCTTGCGCTTGGGGCTTGCATCAACGAGCGCACCGCCACGCGGCGGGCCGCCCGTCACGTGTCGATCAGCAACTCGATCATTGCTTCAATGTCGGCGCCATCGACATGGCCGTCGTTGTTGACGTCTGCGCGGCAGCGCGCCCCGACGGGTACGTCGGCCGGTTGCAGCAGCGCCGTGACGAAAAAGGGCACATCGGCCGCGTCGATCGTGCCGTTGTTATTCATGTCGCCGTAATGACACTGCCAGCCGAACCACGGTCGCGCGGTCGTGTCGCTCAGAAAGTAATGCAGCATCACGTCAGACGCCTTGTCGACGCCGCTGCCGCTGGGGTGCGTGCGATCGTCGGGACGGAAGTCGTCGGCCGCCCAGAACAGTCCCTGCCCGTTGGGCGTCAAACCGTTGGCCCAGAGATACGGCCCCCACGACAGCCAGGGCGATACGACCGGCCCGCCGGCCGAATCGAAGTTCAGATCGCCGTAAACGCCGTCGGCGTCAATCTGCGACTGAATCATCCACTTGACGCCGTAGGCCTGCTCGAACGCGAACGGCTCGGGATTCAGCCCGGTCAGCGCGTAACCGCCGTACGTGCGGCTGCAAGAATAGGCCAGCCGAATGTTGGGGAACACGATCTGCAGGTTCCGCGCAATGGCGACAAAGTCCGCCGCCAGCAGACCCGCGTCGCCGGTGCTGCTGCCGTCGGGCGCGATGCACTGATTCGGACTGCCGTGGGCGGTCTTGACGCAGGCGATCTGCACCTGAAAGCGACTCGAGCCCCGCTGAAGGAGGCGGTTCAGCGCCACGCTCCACGGCGGAGACTGCATGTTGGGCGGCGTCGCGCCCCACGCCGTGGCGGTCGCGCCGCCTTGCGCGCCATCGACGATCAGCACGCGCGGATTGACGATGCCGGTCGCCTGAAGCGCGGTTGCCTTGGTGGTGAACGTCAGCGCTTGCGACGCCGGCTCTCCGACGGCGCCGACCGCCCACTCCTGCGTCATGTTACTGAAGCCGATCGAGATGAGCACGATGCGACCGCTGGGGTGAGGATTGCCCTGCACATCCAACGGCACGATCGACTCGGCGATGGCCCGACCGGCGTTTTCGTGGCCTGCGGGCCGGTCATTCGAGCCGTCCGCGTACAGGCCGCCGTCGAAGGACTTGTACGTGCCTGTGCCGAGATCGATCAAGGCCACCTGCGGAGCGGCCGGATCGCATGGCGACTGCCCCGGTAATACCGCGTAAAGCATCGTACACAACGATAGTGCGGCAAGGTTGCTGAGCATGGAGATTACCCCCAGGGTTCACGAGGCGGTGTGCGTTGAGGCCCGGAAAGCATAACTCCGCTGCGCTGGTTCTATTGTCGCTATGGAACGAATTCGACGGCCCGTGTCAGGCCTTCGTTGAACGCATCCGCCAACCCTGCTACTCTTTCCGCGTTTGTGAAATCAGTCACAAGGGAAGTACACAGCATGAAATTGGCTTTTTCGTCAATGGCCTGCCCCACGTGGGATCTGGACACCATTCTTCAGAATGCAAAAGAATTCGGATACGAGGGCGTCGAGCTGCGCTGCCTGGCGGGACAACTGAACCTGCCGCTGGCAGCCGAGCTGATGGCCGATCCGGCTGCAACGCGGGAACGCTTTGAGACGGCCGGCGTGAAGCTGGTATGCCTGGCCAGCGGCGCGGCGTTTCACAGTCGCGATCCGCGCGAGGTGGCCGAGAACAAGGCGCAGGCGCGCGAGTACATCGACGCCGCGGCGGCGCTGGGTTGTCCCTATGTGCGCGTCTTCGGCGCCGAGATTCCGCGGCGGTTTCTGCTGGGCTTCGAGCGGCGCGACATCGTGCTGAACCGCATTGCCGCCGCCTTGCGCGATCTTGCGCCGTACGCCGAGTCGAAGCGCGTCACGCTGCTGATCGAAAACGGCGGGGATTTCAACGGCAGCGAGGATTTGTGGTTCCTGGTTGATGCGGCGAAATCGCCGGCGGTACAGGCGTGCTGGAATACGCTGGCGGCGACGATGATTCGCGAGCGGCCCACGGTTTCGATTCCGCGGCTGGGCTGCAAGATCGAGCTGGTGCACGTCTGCGACGGCAAATTCGACGCCAACGGCGCATTCGAGGGACACGTGCTGCCGGGCCAGGGCGCGTGCGAGCTGGAGAAGATGTTCGAGCTGCTCAAGGGCGTGGGGTTCGACGGCACGCTGGTGATCGACTGGCCGAAGCTCTGGAACACCGGCCTGGCGGACGCGACCAAGGTGTTGCCCGAGGCGGCGAAGTATTTTCGCAATCTGATGGCTCAGAAGCCGGTCGTGCTGACGGCCTATAAGGGCGACAAGAACGCTCCGAAATACAAGTCGCGGCCGACCGCGACGGCCGGCGCGGCGTGAGCATGTGGAAGCGCCGTAGGGTCCGCTGTGCGGACCGCAACTTCGCGTGGCACGGGCTTTCAGCCCGTGTATATCCAAGCCCGCATGATCCGAGCCGCAATCGCCAGAGTTGCGGCCCTTCAGAGCCGCGAAGCGCAAGCGAACGTGGTCGGGCGGTTCAAGCGCTTCCACATCGTTTCGATTCTGTGGTGAGCGCCCGTCCCGCCGCCAGGCTCTGGACGCACGTGCACGAGAAGTCCTTTCGCTCGCGCGGTTGGCCCGCCGATCCCGCTTGCTGGCGCTGCGCGGCTCTGATTCGCACGGGCTGAAAGCCCGTGCCACGCGATGGAACACCGCCGGCGGCAGCCGAGCCGCAAGCTTTTTTCGCGGCCCGTGCGACACGGTCGGAATCTTTTGTGTACAATGCACGCGATCACATTTTCGGGAGGCGCCATGTCCAGGTTTCACCGATTGTCAGCCGCAAACCGGTTCCTCACGCTGCTTCTGCCGACGGGTCTGCTGACGGCGTTTACGCCGACGGCGCTGTCCCAGGACGACGCCTCGGAAAACCGTCCGACCGAGAAAGCGACCGACGCGAAGGGCGCGAAAAAGAAAGGCAAGGGCGACGGCCTGCCGGCCCGGAAGAAATCGGATGAAAAGCTGCTGAAATTCGCCGGCGAGGGCGGTCGGATTCATCACACCGATCATTACGCCATCGGTTACAACACCGAAGATCCGACGCTGCGTGCCTTCGTTCATCGCGTCGAAGCGACGTACAAGGCCGTGACGCGATTCGTCCAGAAAGTCGGCGTCGAGGTCAAGCCGCCGAAGGAGAAGCTCCAGATCCTGTTCTTCGAGGAATACGAGTCCTACTCGGCTTATCGCCTGTTGACGACCGGGTCCGAAGGCTCGGAGTCGACGCCCGGTTTTTTCAGCCCCACGGACAACCGCTCGGCATTCTTCAACTATGCGAATGCATCGCACCTCAAGCAGCTTGAGCGGGAAATCGCCGAGGCCAGGCAGGAAATGCAGGGGGCGGCCAAGTTCGGCGCGCGGTTCGACACGCGCCGCTTGCAGGCGTTGGAGGGCAACCTCGCACGCGAAAAGGAACGAACCAACCGTACGGTCGTTCAGCACGAGGTGGCCCATCAGGTGTTGTTCAACCTCGGCCTTCACGCGCCGGTTGGCGAGCGCGATACCAATCCTCGCTGGTTTGTCGAGGGACTGGCCATGATGTTCGAAACGCCGCCCGGTCAGGGCGGCGCGGGACTGGGCGCGGTCAATCAGAACCGCCTGGCCGACTGGTTGGAACTGGAGAAAAGCGGCCAGCTCATTCCGTTGAAGCAACTCGTGTCGGACCCCAGCGTGATCATCCCTCCCGCGCGCACTGCCGGAGCGGCTTACGCGCAGGCCTGGTCGCTCGTGCACTATCTGCAACGCAACAAGGGCAAGCAGCTCGCGTCCTACATCGACGCCATCCGCAAGCGGACCGACAAGAAAACCTACACCGCCGACGAGGAGATCAAGGCTTTTGAAGAAGCCTTCGGGCCGCTCGATGCGAAATTCGAGGAGAAATACAAGTCGGCCATCAAACGGCTGCCGTTCAAGCCGGAGTGACGCAACGCAGCGCCTCGGCGTATTTCAGGCCGCTGCCGGTGTTGAAGAGCACGACGGTTTCCTCGCTTTGAATCCATCCATCGGCCGCCAGCTTCCGCAGCGCCGCCAGACATGCGCCGCCTTCGGGACATGCACAAATGCCCGTGGCCGCCGAGAGTTCCCGCGTCGCCGCCAGCATGTCGTCATCCGAGACGGCCAGCGCGGCACCGCCTGAAATACGCAGGTACTTGAGTATCACGAAATCGGCAAAGGGCTTCGGCACGCGCAGACCGGCCGCGGCGGTGTGCGCGTTTGGCGCCGGCTCGCAGTCGCCGCGACCCTGCGCGAACGCGCGCACGACGGGCGCACAACCTTCGGACTGAACGGCGACGAATCGCGGCCTCGCGGGGCCGATCCAGCCGAGTTGTTCCAGCTCGTCAAACGCCTTGGCCATACCGATCAGGCCCGTGCCGCCGCCGGTCGGATAGACGATTACGTCGGGCGGCCGCCAGCCGAGCTGCTCGGCCAGTTCGTAGCCGAGCGTCTTCTTGCCTTCGACACGGTACGGCTCCTTGAGCGTCGACACATCGAACCAGCCCTCGCCGGCGGCGCGCTGCGCCACCAGCCGACCGCAATCACTGATGAGGCCATCGACGAGCGTCACGTTCGCGCCGAACAGCGCGCACTCGAGGCGATTGGCGGCGGGGACGTCGCGCGGCATGAACACGTGCGCTTCGAGTCCCGCGGCCGCCGCATACGCCGCCAGCGCACCGCCGGCGTTGCCCGCCGATGGGACGGCGAGCTTCGTCGCGCCCAGTGCCGCGGCCATCGTTACGGCGGTGCTCATGCCGCGGGCCTTGAACGAGCCGGTCGGGTTGAGCGATTCGTCCTTGATCAGCAGCGTTCGCAGTCCTATCGATTCCGCGAGTCGAGGCGCCGGGATCAACGGCGTGTCTCCTTCTCCCAGCGAAACGGGCGCCGCGCCCGGCGGACAGGGCAGCAACTCGCGCCAGCGCCACAGGCCTCGAGGGCGAGCGGCGAAGGCGTCGCGGCTCAACACGGAACGCGCGGCGCGAACGTCGAATTCGGCGCGCAGGGGCTTGCCGCATGTGCAGACATTGATCAGCCGCTCCGCCGGCTGCCGCGCACCGCAGGACCAGCAGGAAAGATGCGTCAGGAAGGAATCGGACACGAGGGGGGAGTGTCGGGGAGGGACGCGTTGCGATCAAGGGCGGATGCGACGTGCGCATTGGCGCGGAAGCAGAGAAAGAGTCAGAGTAAGATTAGGAAGAGGATCGAGAGCAAGATTAAGAGTAAGAGCAGGACTCTGCTCAAGTGAGTTATCGCTATGGAGTATCTTAATCCTAATCTTTATCCTGCTCTTGCTCTTGTTCCTAATCTTAATCTTACTCTTAATCTTGCTCTCCGCTGAGTTCAGCGTCACCGACAAGCGCATGCACGCCTGCTGCCCAATGTGGTCTCCCGGCGGCCACTCCACAAATTCCCTCCCCTCGATTAAAACCCCCGTTCATGCTCGTCACGGACGACGTCTATCTCCGCAACATGGCGGCCCTTTGGCGCGTCGATCCGCGTCTGGCCTACGCGATCGACCAACTGCCCATCGATGCGTCCGTGAGGATGGAACCAAGCCGCGCCGGCCCCCCCACTGCTCTTGTCGATTTACCCGATGGCCGGCGGCACTACCTCCATAGCCGCTACGATCCGTCGGCCGAAGCCGACCAGTTCTGCCGCACGCAGACCGATGGCGATTCGCAGGCGCTGGTCGCCGTGCTATGCGGCCTGGGGCTGGGTCATCACGTCGCACCGCTGCTGGCGCAGCTCGGCGGCGACGGCGTGGTCATCGTGGTGGAGCCGGACCTGATGACGATCAAGTCCGCGCTGTCATGCCACGATTTCTCTTCCACCATTGCGGGCAGGCGCCTGGTCTTCCTGACCAGCGAAGACAAGGCGGAATTGCATGCCCGGCTCGATCCTCACGCGGCCATCATGATGCTCGGTACGCGCTTCGTCGCGCCGCCGGCGATGCGAGTGCTGAACGTCGAATTTCAGCAGCGCGTGCGAAGCCTGCTCACGGAGTACGCGGCGTACTCGAAAATGTCGCTCGTGACGCTCGTGGCCAACGCGCGCATCACGTGTGCCAACATCGCCAACAATCTGCCGTTCTACGTGGCCACGCCGCCGATCGACGGGCTGCGCGGGCGCTTCGCGGGTCGGCCGGCCGTCGTGGTCGCGGCCGGTCCGTCGCTGGGGCGAAACGTCGATCAGTTGCGCGCCGCGCGTGATCGCGTCGTGATCATCGCGGTGCAGACGACGCTCAAGCCGCTGCTGGCCCGCGGCATCACGCCCGATTTCGTCACGTCGCTGGATTTCAGCGATCTGTCGCGGCGGTTCTTCGAGAACGTGGCGGCCGACGGCGTATTCCTCGTTGCCGAACCGAAGGCGTCGTGGCAGGTCATCGACGCATTTCTAGGCGGCCCGCCCGGAATTCGCGGTCGGCCGGCGCGGCGGCTGTCGCTGCTGGACAACGTATTTGCACGGCGCTGCCTGGGCGACGAGTTGGCGGCGCGCGGCGGGTTGCGCGCAGGATCGACGGTGGCCCACCTGGCGTTTTACCTGGCAGAGTACCTGGGCTGCGATCCGATCATCCTGTTGGGGCAGGACCTCGGCTTTACCGGCGGCGTCTATTACACGCCGGGCGTGACAATTCACGACGCATGGCGTCCGGAATTGGGGCGGTTCGCCACGCTGGAAATGAAAGAGTGGGAGCGCATCGCGCGGATGCGGCCCATCCTGCGCCGCGCGACGGACGTGTTCGGCCGGCCAATTTACACCGACGAGCAGATGTCCACCTACTTGCAGCAGTTCGAGCGCGATTTCGCGGCCTGCGCCGCGCGCGTCATCGACGCGACCGAGGGCGGCGTGCGGAAGTCGAGCACGACCGTCATGCCGCTGGCCGACGCGCTGCATCAGTTCGCCTGCCGACCGATCGATCGTGAGGCGTCCGAGTTCGCCGCCGCCGCCCTGGATTCCGCGCGGCTGCCGGCCGCGGCCGCGGCGTTGCGCAAACGGCTGGCGGAGCTGGCCGAGTTTCGCGGACTGTGTGAACAGACGCGCGCTCTGCTGGCCGAAATGGAGAACCTGCTCGACCGGCCGGCGGAGTTCGACCGCCGCATCGTTCGCGTCGATGAGCTGCGCGAGATGGTGTTCGCCCGAGGGATGATCTTTCAGATGGTCAGCGACGTGTCGCAACTGGCCGAGTTGCAGAAGTTCTCGGCCGATCGGCGGCTGGCCAGCGATCAGTCACGGGCCGCGGCGAGCGGAGAGATGTCCGCCGCGGATCGCGCGCGGCGGCAGCTTGCCCGCGACCGGCGTTTTGTGGTTGCGTTGCTCGAAGGGTGTGCAGCGTTGCAGTCGATTCTTGAAAGCGCCGTGCAACGCACCGAGGCGCTGATGATGGAGTTGTCGTCGCGTGAAACGTGAGTGATTCCACCGCCGCGAAGCATCAGCGCGCGGCGTTCCGACCATCGCAGCGCCGGACTCACTCGAATGGAGGCGGCATGGCTGCACTCTCGAGCGGGCCGTCGCGCCGATTGTGAAACGAACGCCGAGCAGGAACTTCACCGCGGCGCGCGCGGTCGGCACGCAGCAACGGCGATGCTACTCGAGAGCGACGCTCGCATCGGGTCGCACGGAGTCAGAGCAGTATGAAGCTCCCCATCATCATCCCCGCCGATCTGGAGCTTGCTCCGCCCGGTAGCCGATCGCGCCTCGCCGACATGTTGTGCGGCGAGCCGGTTCTGCGCCGGACCGTTCAACGCGCGCTGCTGTCGAAACGGGCCGGAGCGGTTGTCGTGCTCACGCCCGCCCCGCAGCGCGCCGCCGCCGCCGATCTGCTGAGCGGCTTGGCCGTCGAAATCGCCGCACACGATTGCTCCGCGCCGCCTTACGCGGCGCTCGTCCGCGCGGGCCGCGCGTGGGGGCTTGACGGTTGGCGCGGCGGCATCGGCGGGCTGTGCGTCTTCGACGAAGACGCCAACATGCCGGCGTTGGCCGAATGGGTTGCACAGTCGAACGCCGACGCGGTCGCCGTGGTTCCCGCGCATGCCGCGGTCGTTGCGCCCGATCTGATCGACGGCGCCATTGCGCACTACGAGCGCGTTGCCGATATCTTCGGCATGGTTTTCACACCTGCCCCGCCCGGTTTGGCGCCCGCCGTTTTTTCTCGCGAATTCATTGCCGACATGGCCCCCACCGGTCAGCCGCCGGGATCGGTACTGGCCTACCGGCCGTCGCATCCGGCCGTCGACATGACCGGCCGCGATGCCTGCTTCCGGCCCGGCGCGGTCGTTCTCGAGACGCCCGGCCGGCTGCTGACGGATACGGTACGGTCGTTTCGGCGCGTGGAGCGAATGCTTACCGCCGGCGCGGCGGACTGGAACCCGGAGCAGATCGCGCGCCGTTTGCGCGATCACGAATTCGACGCTCCCGCGGATGGCCCCGATGAAATCGAGATCGAGCTGACGACGTCGGACAGCCATACGAGCGATTCGATCCTGCGCCCGCGCGGCGGTGTGGTACCGCAACGCGGGCCGATGACGCGGGACACGATGGAGCGCATCGTCGAAGCGCTGCGCGAAATGGGCGAAGTACGAGTCCTGCTGGGCGGATTCGGCGAGCCGCTGGAACATCCGCAAGCCGTCGATGCGTTACGCCTGTTTCGGGAGGCCGGCCGGTGGCCAATCGCGCTGCGCACGCGCGGCCTTGCGGGCGACGATGCCGTGGATGCGACGCTGTTCGAGCTGCCGGTCGACGTGCTCAACGTGATGATCGACGCCGCAACGCCGCAGACGTATCGCACCGTTCACGGCATTGACGGTTTCGAGCGTGTGATGGCGCGCGTCGAACGCTGGATGTTGTGGCGCGTGCAGCGCGGGCAGGTGCGCCCGTTGATTGTTCCGGAGCTGTGCAAATCGACGCACACGCTCGCGGACATGGAGCCGTTCTTCGATCATTGGTTCGCGCGGTTGGGCTGGTGCTCGATCACGGGCTACAGCCATTGTGCAGGGCAGCGTGCCGATCATGCGGTCATGCAGATGTGCCCGCCGAGGCGTTTGCCCTGCCGTCGGCTGTGGACGAGGATGATGATCCTCGCCGACGGATGCGTCGTGGCGTGCGATCAGGATTTCGCGGCCAGGGCCGTACTTGGCAATGTGAACGAAACGCCGCTGCGGGACATCTGGTGCGGCGGCGCGCCGGCGTCGCTGCGCAGCGCGCATGCGGCCGGCGCATACGACGTACACCCGCTTTGTCCGCGCTGCGACGAGTGGCATCGACCGTAGCAATGCGTGGCCGCAGAGAACCGAACCGCGACCGTAAGGGAGCGGCCAGGAACGGATTGAAGGCGTAGGCACGACCGCCAGTCGGAAAGGCATACGATGGAATGGGCGGCCGGCGTACTTGTTGGGCAGTCACCCGCCGCTTCCTCACGGTCGCAATTCGGATAACAAAGCAACCTCCCTCGCGGCCGCGGTTCGGATAGCGCTACCAGACCGTTCGCTACCCGCCGAAGGAAATTCGATACACCCTCCCGCCCGCGTCGTCGCTGACCAGCAATGCGCCATCGGCGGTTACCAGCAGGCCCGCCGGCCGGCCGCTCGCCGTTCCGTCCGGCCGCAGCCAGCCGGTGGCGAAATCGACCGCCGGTCCGACCGCCGTGCCGTTCTCGATGGGCACGCGCATCACGCTGTAGCCGACGGGCGTGCTGCGATTCCACGAGCCGTGCAGCGCGACGAACAGATCACCGCGATACTCCGGCGGGAAAGCGGTTGCGTCGTAGAAGGCGATGCCCAGCGGCGCCATGTGCGCCTGCATCCTCACGACCGGCGGCTCGACGCCGTCGCAGGCCGACGGCCCACCGAATTCCGGATCGACAATGTCGCCTGAATGACAGCGCGGCCAGCCGTAATCGGCGCCGTCGGACAGCACGTAGATCGTCTCGGGCGGCAGATCGTCGCCCATCAGATCGCGGCCATTGTTGCTGGCCCACATCCGGCCGGTCGTCGGCTCGACGGCCAGTCCCACGGCGTTTCGCAGGCCGCGAGAAAAGACGCGACCGCTGCCGCCTTCCGAGTCGTACACGCTGACCGCCGCGCGGCGAGGATCGCTCTCGATGCATACGTTGCAGCTTGAACCGACGGACACGTAAAGCAGCCCGTCCGAGCCGAAACAGACGGTTCGCGTCGAGTGTCCGCCCGCGGGCAGATCGGGAATGATCACCGTGCGATCGGAGATCGAAAGATCGTCCGCCAGGTCGACGCGCGTGACGCGCGTGGTTTCGCCGACGTAGAGCCGGCCTTGGTGACATGCGACAGAGCTTGGCGCGATCAGGCCGTCGAGCACGGGCACCACCGCATCGGCCCGGCCGTCGCCGTCGGCGTCGGGCAGCGCGATGATGCGGGATGCCCCGCGCTCGGCGACGAGCACGACGCCCCTTTGCCCCAGCGCCATGAAGCGCGGATTCGACAGGCCGGTTGCGAACTCGTCGATCGTAAAGCCCGACGGCAGCATGATGCCGTCGGCGTCAGGCACGATCGGCGCGGGGCCGAAGGGCAGTTGACACCCGACCAGGGCGAAGGCGGCCAGCCATAAGCCGAGATCGCGCGGGACAGGCGAGTTGCGTGTTTTCATGGCGTATTTCCGTTGGCTTGCGCGGCGTTTTTCGCCGCGGTGTTTGCCGGGCGAGGCGGGATCGAGGTTCGGTGCTTCAGGCCCGAGTGCTCAAGATTGTATGCCCGCCGATGGGCTGAAGGCACTGGCGACCTTTTCGACGCCGCAAGACGTCTACGGACCGTGCTGCCGACCTCGGGCGAAAGCGAGAGAAAGAGTATGATTAAAATCAGGAATATGACTTAGAGCAGGAGCAAGGGAAGGAGAAGGTCGGCCCAGCCGTAATCGTGATACTATTCATACTCTTTCTCCCTAACCCTTATCCACCAGCGTCCGCGCGATGATGAGCCGCTGTATTTCGCTGGCCCCCTCATAGATGCGCAACGCGCGGATATCCCGATACAGCCGCTCGACCGGATTTCCGCGAATCAGCCCCCGTCCGCCGAAGAGTTGCACCGCGCGGTCGATGATCCCGTGCGCATGGTCCGTCGCAAACAGCTTCGCCATCGAAACGGCGCGCCTGAGTTGTTCTTCCTTTGCGTTCGGTTTCGAATCTGAGTCGCCGTCCGCGTCGCCGTTGTCCGCCAACCATGCCGCCCGCGCGACGAGCAGTTGCGCCGCATCCAGTTCCGTGGCCATGTCAGCCAGCATGAACTGCACCGCCTGGAATTTCGCCAGCGGCCGGCCGAACTGTCGCCGCGACTGAACATGCGCGAGGGCCTCGTCCAGTGCTCGGCGGGCCATACCGCAGGCCGCAGCGCCGACCGTCGCGCGAAACCGAATCAGCGTCGCCAGCGCGATGCGCAAGCCGTCGCCCTCGGCGCCCAGTCGTTGCGCCGTCGGGACGGATACGCCGTCGAACCGCATAGTTCCGATCGGATGGGCCGACAGAAGCTGCACCGGCTCGAACGTCAGTCCCGGAGTATCGCCCGGCACAATCAACGCCATGAACCGCGCCTCGCCGTTCGGTGCGTCGGCGGCGCGCGCGAAGACCACGTAAATGTCCGCGATTCCCGCGTTCGATATCAGCGTCTTCTCGCCCGTCAGGCGGTAGCCGGAGCGGGGGTCGTCCGCCGGACCATCGCATTCCGCACGCAATTGCATCCCGGCCGGATCGCTGCCGGCCTCCGGCTCCGTCAGCGCGAAGGCTCCGATGGCGCCGTTCTCGATCGCCGTGAGCCAGCGCGACTTCTGCTCCGGCGTGCCGAACCGCGCGATCGGAATGCCACCCAGCCCCTGCATCGCGAACAGATCGTCCGCCAGCGGCGATCCATAGGCGAGCCGTTCGCGAATGAGGCAACACGCGCGCACGTCGAGCGGCTCAAAGAACCGGAGCAGGCTTGCGTCGGCCAGCGCGCGCACGTACTCGCGGGAAACGGCGTCGGTGTCGTGTTCGTCCCGATCGCAGCGCGTTGCGATGTCGGCGTCGCAAAAGCCGTCGACTTTCGCGGCCAATCGTCTGTGTTCATCGGTGAAAAAGGGCAGGCGGCGCATGGCGGGCATCATAGCGTCCCCCATCGACGGCGTGTGTGATCCGACCGCCCTTCCGGTGCGGTGGGGCGCGTACCGATTCGGCGGGCCGAGCCAGCTTACCGCGAGCGACGGCGGCGCTTATGATGATCCGTGTCTTGCGGTCCTGCGCCATCGAGCTTGAGCCGATCCTGGAGGCTCCGCCCGACACGGGGCGGTGATTCCGCCAGCATATGATCCGTGGCGCGACTTCGCGCAGTCGGAGTGTTTGTCGTGATGCGTTTCGTGTTCCGTCGATCGGCGTGGCGCGCGTGGACCGCCCCCGCCGTCATTCTCGCCTTGCTCGGCGCTCCGCGCGTCGCCGCGGAGCAACAGCCGCCCACGGAGCACGCCCCCGCCTCGCAACCGGCCGCCAGCCAGCCCGCATCCGTGCCGGCCGCCAGCGCGCCGGCCGTCGTCGAGGCGCCGCCGCAACTCACGGAAGACGAGGTCAACGCGCGAATCAAGCAGGTGCAGGAGAAGACCGACCTCGACGAAGAAGCGCGCAAGCGCGCTCTCGATTTGTATCAGCAGGCCCTCAGCCGCCTGAAGGACGCCGCCGCCTGGTCGGCCAAGGCGGCCGACTTTCGTCGACGTCGTAACGAAGCGCCGGCGCAGTTGGAGTCGCTTCGCGCCGCGTCGACCCAGCCGGTCGCCGAGGCCGTTCCCGATCTGCCGTCGGACGCGACGCTGTCGCAATTGGAGCAGTTGCTTGCGGAGCGAACACGGGAACTGGAGGAAGCGCGTAAGGCGCTGGGCGCGCAGGAGGCGGAACCGAAGCGCCGATCGGACCGCCGCGTCGCCATTCCCAAGGAGCTGGCACGGCTGAAGGAGCAGCTTGAGGGCCAGACGCGCGCGATGCGCGAAGCGGCTGCTTCCGGCGAGGCTCCCGATACCGTGCGTGCGCGGCAGGCGCTGGCGCAAGCCAACCGCCAGGCGATCGTTGCGGAGATCGAATGCTACGAACAGGAGCTGGCGCTCTACGAAGCGGCCACAGAGTTGTTGCCGCTGCGGCTTGATGACGCCATACGCCATGAATCGCGTCTGGACCGGATCGTCAAGGCATGGAACGAGCGCGTCAATGACCGGCGCAAGATGGAGGCCGAGCGCCAGGCGCGCGAGGCGCTGTGGGCCGCGGCGCGCGCCCATCCGGCCCTGGCCGAGATCGCGCAGGCGAACGCCGATCTTGCCGCGAAGCGATCACGACTGGCGCTGGAAATCGAGCGCGTCTCGCACGAAAAGGGGACGATTGACGCACGTCTGAAGGACCTGACGGACCGCTTCAAGAAGCTCAGCGAGCGCGTCGAGACAGCCGGGGCGCGCACGATGGCAAGACCGCTGATGGTGTTTCGCTCCGACGTGCCCGCGATTCGCCGGCACAAGCGCAGCATCAGCCAGCGTCAGTCGGTGCTGGCCGCGACGCAACTCGAGTCGCTTGAAATCGGCGATCAGCAGGCGGAATTGGCCCGCATCGACGACCGGGTCGAAGCCGTTGTCGCGGAGTTGAAATCGCGATTTCCCGATCTGCGCCGCGAGGAAATCGAGGCCGAGGTTCGCACGCTGCTCCAGGCGCGACGCGAGTTCCTCCAGGCGCTTGGCCAGGACTACGAGAACTATCTTGGCGACCTGAGTCAACTCAACTCCTCCGAGTCGCGACTCGTCCGCACCGCCGAGTCGATCACGAACTATATCAGCGAGCGAATCCTCTGGATTCGCAGCAGCGAGCCGATCGGCGCCAAGGCCTTGAGCGGCGCCGTCGACGCCTTCTTGTGGTTCATCGACGCCGAACGATGGGGACTTGTACTTGCCGCGCTGACAACCGAGTTTGCCGCACAACCCATCCTGCTTGCTTCGCTCGTCATCGCGTTAGTCGGCCTCGTAACGCTGCGCCCACGACTGAAGCGCGCCATGACGCGCCTCGGCGACGCCGTACCCTCCATCCAGACCGACTCATTTGTTCTGACGATCAAGGCGCTGTTTCTGACGCTGCTGCTGGCCGCCATTTGGCCCGTCATTCTTGAGTTGATCGCCTGGCGGCTGAACGCGTCGTCCGCGTCGGGCCGCTCGGCGAAGGCCGTCGCCGCCGGTTTGCACCAGGCGGCGATGTTCCTGCTCGTCGCCGGCTCGGCGCACCTGCTGCTCCGGCCCGGCGGACTGTTTACGGCGCATTTCCGTTGGCGGAAGTCCACGGCCGCCGCCATTCGCAAGTACCTTTTTCCGTTCATTGCGGCATCGTTGCCGTTGCTGTTTGTGCACGGCACGATGGAATGGCTGGGGGACGACGCCTACCGGGAAACGCTCGGCCGCCTGGCGCTGATATCGTTCTTGTGTGTCGAGACCTGGTTCGCGCAGCGCGTGTTTCGGCCGCACGGAGCGGTAATGTGCGACTATCTGTCGCGTCATCCCGACGGCTGGGCGACGCGCCTGCGGTACGTGTGGTACCCGCTGCTCGTTCTCGCGCCGCTGGGCCTGGCGATTCTCGCAACGGCGGGCTTCTATTTCACCGCCACTGATCTGGAACGACGGTTCACCGCGAGCATCGTCACGATCATCGCGCTGCTGCTCGGCTATCTGTTGCTGTTCCGCTGGTTGTTTGTCAGCTATCGCCATCTTGCATACGAAACAGCGCTGAAGCGACGCGAGGCGGAGCAGGCCAAGGAAGGTCCGCAACAGGCCGGCGAAGTTCCCGCCGCGCCGTTGGAGGGCGAAGACGTCGATCTGACGCAAATCAATCAGCAGACACAGCGGCTGATTCGTACCGTCTTCGGGCTGGTGGCGTTCTTCGGCGTGGGCGTGCTGTGGGTCGATGTGCTGCCGGCGCTCAACGTGCTCAACCGCGTCGAACTGTGGTCGCACACGGCGCGCGTGCCCGAGGAGGTGAGCCTCCCGGATGAGACCAGGTCGGTGCAGATAGTCGAGAAGAACGTGCCGATCACTCTGGCCGACCTGCTCGGCGCGCTGATTGTGGCCGTAGTGACCTTCATCGCAGCCGGGAACATTCCCGGTCTGATGGAAATAACGTTGCTCCAGCGACTGCCGCTGGACGCCGGCTCGCGCTACGCGTTCAAGACCGTCTGCCGCTACCTGATCACGATTGTCGGACTGATTCTGGCGTTTAGGATTATTGGTGTCGATTGGAATTCGGTGCAGTGGATGGCCGCGGCGCTGACGTTCGGCCTGGCCTTCGGTTTGCAGGAGATTTTCGCGAACTTCATTTCCGGCCTGATCCTGCTGTTCGAGCGCCCGATTCGAGTCGGCGACATTGTGACGATCGGCGACGTCAGCGGGGCGGTGACGCGCATCCGCATTCGAGCCACGACGGTGATGACCGGCGACCGCAAGGAGTTGATCGTTCCCAACAAGGAGTTCATCACCGGCCGGGTCGTCAACTGGACGTTGACCGACCCGACGCTGCGCATTGTGTTGCCTGTGGGCGTCGCCTATGGCTCGGACACACTGCGGGCGATCCAGTTACTGCTGCGCGTGGCGCGTGAGAATCCGCGTGTGCTTCGCGAGCCGGAGCCGCGGGCCTTATTCATGGGCTTCGGCGACAGCACGCTCAACTTCGAGCTGTGGGTCTTCGTGCGCGGGCCCGAGGACGTGCTGACAACGCGACACGACCTGAACATGGCCATCGATCGCACGTTTCGAGACTCGGGCATCGAGATTGCGTTTCCGCAGCGCGATCTGCACATCCGCTCGATGTCCGAGGCCGCCGCCGCCCCGCTGGCCGACGCGCTGTCGCGCCGGGCGGAACTGGACTTCGAGCAACCGGGGGCGAAGGGATGAAGAGTGCGGTCGTGCGCTCTGCGACGTGATCCGCGCAACATCCGTGCTCCTTATTTCGCAGATTTGCCTGCCGCGCGAATGGGCCAGCCGTCATATCCACTGACGAAATCCCATTGTTGCGGCTGCGATCCTTCCCTTGCGGGATTCTGCTCGATGTATCGAATTCGCGTGAGGATTTCTACAGGCGTGAACAAATACACCTTGTAGATTCGATTGGACCAGACTGGATGGGCGTCGGCGACATCCGCCGACAGCCGAATCCGGTTGCGTGACGCTTGCGCCAGCAGACGCCACATGCGCTCGGCGCCGTCCTTGTGACGTCGGATGCAGATGTGCGCATGGTTCGCAAGCACAGCGCACGCCCACACTGTGTACTGCCGCTCGCGGCTCACCTCGAAGAACGCCTCGCCTATGGCTTGCCTCTTCGCGGAATCGAACCAGATCGGCGCAAACTCCAGGCGGGAGGCCGCTTGTCGATAGAACCGTTTCAACTCCTCGCGCGGGGGCTGCGCAACTTTGCGTCCCGTGTGAACCGGGCCAAGCGCCTCGAGCTCCTGCTTGCGGATTTCATCGGATCCGCTGCCACGCGGATCGTTCGGGAGCCACAGCCCGTAGGCGTGAAATACCAGATGTTGCCCGACGATGTATCGCCGCGAAGAGGCAGAGCCGCTTTCGGTCGGCTTGTTTGGATTTGTCACGTCAGACACCAAGGATGTATTCGAGGACGAAACTCCATGCAGCAGCGGATTCCATGTTTGTGAACGAATGCATCATTGCAGCAACTGCACCCCCCGCTCCCGCCCCACTTCCTCGGCCCGCTCGTATCCAGCGTCCATGTGCCGGAAGATCCCCATCGCCGGATCGCACGTCAGCACGCGTTCCAGCCGCTCATCCGCCAGCTTCGTGCCATCCGCCACGCACACCATGCCCGCGTGGATGCTGTAGCCGATGCCCACGCCGCCGCCGTGATGCACGCTCACCCAACTCGCGCCGCACGCCGTATTGGCCAGCGCGTTGAGGATCGGCCAGTCGGCGATCGCGTCGCTGCCGTCCTTCATGCCCTCGGTCTCGCGATTGGGACTGGCGACGCTGCCGCAGTCGAGATGGTCGCGCCCAATGACGATCGGCGCTTTGACGCGCCCGCCGCGCACCAACTCGTTGAAGACGCGCCCGGCCTTGGCGCGCTCGCCGTAGCCCAGCCAGCAGATGCGCGCCGGCAGCCCCTGAAAGGCGACGCGCTGTCCGGCCAGCCGAATCCAGCGGGCCAGTTGCTTCTTTTCGGGAAACGCATCGAGAATGGCCTGATCGGTCACGGCGATATCGTTCGGATCGCCCGACAGGGCCGCCCAGCGAAACGGCCCGGCGCCTTCGCAGAACAGCGGCCGGATGTACTCGGGCACGAAGCCGGGAATGGCGAAGGGATCGAAGTCGCTGCATGACGGCGCGGCAGCGCGCAACGAGGCGGCCGTGACGATTCCTTGTTCGACCGCCTGCCTCGCCATGCCGCGGATGTTGTTGCCGTAGTCGAACGCGATCGCGCCGCGCTGTTTCAGCTCCAACATGCCCGCCACGTGAATCGCCATCGACTCCATCGCCAGTCGAACATAGCGCCCAGGATCGGCCGTGCGCAGCCGCAGCGCCTCGTCGTAGGGCAGTTGATGCGGCACGTAGCCTTGCAAGGCGTCGTGGGCGCTGGTCTGGTCCGTGAGCAGATCGGGGACCACGCCGCGCCGCGCCAGCTCGGTAATCACAACGGCCGCATTGCCGAGCAGACCCACGCTCAGCGCGCGCCGCTCGCGACGCGCGCCGATCACTTTCTCAAGCGCCCGATCGAGGTCGGTCTCGGATTCGTCCAAATAGCGCGTGTCAAGTCGCCGCTGGATGCGATGGCGATCCACCTCGACCACCAAACACGCGGCGCCGTTCATCGTCGCCGCCAGCGGCTGCGCGCCGCCCATGCCGCCCAGGCCGGCTGTTACCACCAGCCGCCCGGCCAGGTCGCCGCCGAAGTGTCGCGCGGCCGCGGCCGCGAATGTCTCGAAGGTGCCCTGCAAGATGCCCTGCGTGCCGATGTAAATCCACGAACCGGCCGTCATCTGGCCGTACATCGTCAGCCCCAGCGCTTCGAGCCGGCGGAACTCGTCCCAGTTGGCCCAGGCGGGCACGAGCATGGCGTTGCTGATGAGCACGCGCGGCGCCGTTTCGTGCGTGCGCACGACTCCGACCGCGCGGCCGGATTGCACGAGCAGCGTCTCGTCGATCTCCAGGTTCTGAAGCGCGCGGACGATGCGCTCGAAGTCGGGCCACGACCGCGCCGCCTTGCCGGTGCCGCCATAGACGATCAGTTCATCGGGTTTTTCGGCCACGTCGGGATCGAGGTTGTTCATCAACATGCGCAGGGCCGCTTCCTGATGCCAGCCCTTGCAGGAAAGCTGCGTTCCGCGCGGGGCGCGGATCGTGCGGGGGGCGCCATGACTTGATGATCGTTCAGCCTGTCGCTTCGCGTCTGTGCAGGTAACTGGGTTGATCATTTTGGTAGTCCATCAAGCTCAATGAACGACGGTCTATTTCATTCGCCGGCCGCAATGAAATCATCGAGGCGACTGCCACAGTCCGGAACGGCCAAGCTAATTGTGAGCTGGTACGCGGAGCATGGCGATTGCGGCTGTCACTTCGCAGATGTGACTTCGAATGGGCTGGTTCTTTCGAATCGGCTCGTGTGTGGACGCCGTGTGATGGCCTGGAGGTTTCGGCGTCAGCCGGGTTCGCCCTATCGGCATCGGTGATTCCGCAAGCATGCCGCCTGCGGGACGCCGGGGCACCGCAACACCGCATTGGCCGCATCCGGTGCATCGCTCATCACCTGGTTTTCTGAATCAATTCCCGGACGGCCGCAACGATTTCGTTTGGTACACCCATAAGAGTTGAACCCGGCGACTCAATCGCCGCTTCATCCTCAGCAGCCGCCTCGTCCTCGGACCGTTGCTCGTAGTGCTCGAGTGCGCGCCGCTCGCGGTGTTCATCCCAGCCGGGGGGAAACTGCTTTTCTCTCATGAACTGCGCCTCCGTCGCCGTCGCCGACAAGCCTTCAGCGCCTTGCCGCGAAGCTCGTAGGCCGCACTCACAAACACTTCATTCGACGGTTCATCCGAAACGTAAATGACTCGAACGTATCCGCGGCTGCTCGTTCGTCCGATTGCGACTCGCGACCTTTCCTGACCGCTTCGGTCCTCGCCCGGCCGGTCCTGAACCTCAACGACCTCCTGCTCGTTCACAACGTGACGATAAATATTCGGCTGTTCGGTGTCGGAGTCACAATGGTGGCGGATCGTCACGCCCGCATCTCCCGCAGTTCATTATAGCTGAACACCTGCCGCGCGCTACGCGCTCGTCGACCCGCGAGCGTCGTTTTACACGTTGAACTTGAACAAAATGACGTCTCCATCCTGCACGATATACGTCTTGCCCTCCTGGCGCACCTTGCCGGCGGCGCGGGCCGCCTTCATGTCGCCGGCCGCCTTCAGATCGTCGTAGGCGACCGTCTCGGCGCGGATGAATCCGCGCTGCAAGTCGCTGTGAATCCGCCCCGCCGCTTCCACCGCCGGCGTGCCTTTCGGAATCGTCCAGGCGCGCACTTCCTCCGGGCCGGCGGTCAGGAACGAAATCAACCCGGCCGCGGCGTAACAGGCGTGCAGCAGCTTGGCCGAAGCCGGCTCCGTGATGCCCAACTCCGCTTGAAACGCGGGCCGATCGGCCGGGTCGAGCTGCGCGACCTGCGCCTCGATGTCGGCGGAGAGCACGATCGTGCCGCGCGCGTGCTCGTGCTCAAACGGCGGCGGATCGTTGATCCGGTCTTCGCCGACGTTGACGACGACGACCATCGGCTTGAGCGTCAGAAACGCGAAGCTCGACACCGTCTTCGCCTCTTCGTCGGAGTGCACCGCCTCACGAACGGGCTTCTCCTGCTCCAGCGCCTCGCGAATGCGCTCGAACAGCGCCAACTCGCGTTTGTCGGCGTCGATGGTTTTGCCCCCCTTCTTGATCTGCGTCTGCAACCGCTCGATCCGGTTGGACACTTGCTCCAGGTCGGCGAAGATCAGCTCGGTGTGCAGCTCGGCCAGGTCGGCCTTCGGGTCGATCCGGTCGCGGTACGGCGGCACGGCGTCGTTGCGGAACGCGCGCACCACCGCCACCAGTCCGTCGCATTGGCGGAGCTTGGGCGCGCAGCGTCGAAACTCGGCCTGTCCGTGCGCTTCGGCCAGCGAAATGCCGGGTACGTCGAGCAGTTCGATCGTCGCAGGAGAGTACTTTTTGGGCTTGTACAGTTCAGCCAGCAGATCGAGCCGCAAATCGGGCACTTTCACCGTTGCAAGCCGTTCGACGGCCGCCTGTGCCGGATCGGGCGGAAGGCCGGTGATCGCCGTAAAGAGCGTCGACTTGCCGGAAAACGGCGGTCCAATCAGAGCAAACTTCATGCGTGCATGATCCGCTCAACGGCGGATACGATCAAGCCGCGCGCCGGTGTGTGGCACGGCAAAGCCTTCGCGATGCACGCTCTTCAGCATCGTTCGGCGAAACTGGCGCGAGGGCAAGTCGATGCCACGCTTCATCATTGATCAGGTGAATTGCGAGCGATTTTTTATGAAGCTCAGCGAACGCCCCCCGAGGCCGCCGGCGCGGCCTGCGGCTCTTCACATGCGTCCCGACCCCCCACGATGCGAAACGAGTTCTTGCCCGCTTTCTTAGCCTCCAGCAGCGCCACATCGGCCTGCCGCAGCAGCTCATCCACTGTTTGTGCCTGCCACGGGAATGACGCCAGACCCCCGCTGATCGTCAGGCATCCGCATGCATCCGGCCCGAGCTTGGAGAACCTGTGCGACTGAAGGGCCGACCTGAAGCGCTTCAGAACCGTGGCCACCTCCAACGGGTGCCGCGAGCCGCTGGTGCGCGGCGGATCGGCATCCCAGAACACGACCACGAACTCGTCGCCTCCGTAGCGCGCCACCAAGTCGTGCTTGCGGCAACAGCGGAGGAACAATTGCGCCGTCTCGCGAATGATCGCGTCGCCGGCGTCGTGCCCGTACTGATCGTTGTATCGCTTGAAATCGTCGATATCGAACACCAGCGTCGTCACGGCGAAGCGCTCGCGCTTGGCGCGGTCGAGCGTCTCGCTCAGGAATTGTGTCAAGTATCGGCGGTTGGCCATGCCCGTCAGGTCGTCGCGATAGGCCAACTCGCGCCAGCGATGCGTGCGCGTCGACGCTTCGAGCAGACGGCCAAAGAGCACCGAATAGTGGCGCAATTTCTCCAGATGCCGGGTGTCGTATCCGGCCGCGTCCGGCGGGCCTACGCGGATTTGCCCGATGCGCCGCCCGCTCGCCTCGATCGGCTCAAGCAGCACTGCCGACGTCAATGGCCCGGCGTCCTCGCTGGGCGCCGCGCCATCGGCGTGGGCATTTCCGACCTCGTCGTCGGCCACGACCGAGACGAACCGCGCGTTCAAGGCATCGCGAAGCAGACCGGCCATCTGCCTAAGCACAACGTGGTGCGGCGCGTCGATCGCCGCGACGACCTCGCTGAGACGGGCCAGCTCCAGCGGATCGGGCGCCGCCGGACTCAGCGTGTGGCGCACCCATTGTTCGCGCGTTCGCCGCGCCGGAAATCGCAGCGCCCGCTCCAGTTCTCCTGCCGGTGGCGGAAAAATGACGTAATCGTCAGCCCCGAACTGCACCGCTCGGCGGCCCCACGACTCGTACGCCGGCTCGCAACAGAAAACGAGCCGCGCATCGCGCGCGGACTGCCGCATCGCGGTGACCGCGCTGCTGAGCCGTGCGCACCGGGGATCGATGCCCACCAGCACGCCGCGCGTCGGAGCGCGCGGCAATTCCGCGATGCCGGACAGATAATCGCGCACGCCGTCAATCGGCGTCGGCGCGAAATGATCGCGCACGATCGGCCCCAGTCGGTCGACGTCGGCGATCACCAGCAGCCGCGGCGCGTGAGGCGCGGAGTCTTGCAGGCTCATGCGGAGCCTCCGTCGCGCTGCGGCGAGGCGTCCCCCAGAAGCGAGTCCAGTTCTTCGCGAGTCAACTCGGACCCCGGCGAATCATTGACCGGAGGGCGCGTCGGCTGCGAGGCGCCCGGCGGCGGCGTGCGACCGCCGGGGGGAATGCGCACGATCGGCCGATCGGCGCCTGACGCGGCGGCGCGCATCCGCATGCGTACGGCATCGTGCAGCGAAGGCTCGCGCGCCGACGAAGGGACTGCTCCGTTCGCCGGCGGTGTTGTTTCGGTGTCCCCGGCGGGATTGGGAGTTGCCGGCGGCTTTGGCGAAGATTGTGGCGTCGCCGTAACGGAGTTTGACTTGGTTCCTTCTGTTTGCTGTGCCGGCCGCCCTCCGCCGTCTCGGAAGTGCGGCGGCGGGACATCGGGCGTCGGCGTCAGCGGCCGAAATGGCTCGTCGTCGTTGAGCGACGATGGCCCCGCCGGTTCGTCCGAGCCGGGCGCTGCGTGGCGCGGATCGGTACGGTGTTTCAGACCGGATTGTTCCGCATGGGCCGCGCGCCAGGCGCGGTCAATGACTTCACGCAACGCATCCGGCGTGGATTCGCGACGCGGGTGCGGATGCGGCGGCCTTTCGGCCGATAAGTTTCGGTCCGAAGGCGCTGCGAAGGTCAACGTTGCTTCAGAGTCCGCATGGGGCGAGCATGAGGGCGGGGGCGATTGGATGGTTTCCTTAGCGCCTGGGAAGAACAGTTGCTCAGGCGCCAGGGTTTCATCCAACCTGCGGACGACGAGGCGAGGATAATATCGGCGAGCCAGCGACAAAAAGCGTTCTTCGCCTGCGTTGAGCACGCGCGAATCGACGACGACCTGATCAAATGGGGCGGTTGACTGCGAGGCGAGATGACCCATGGCGAGGTAAACGTCAGCCACGCGCAGCGTCTGCCAGCCGCGTTGCGAACACGTGTCGAGAAATCGGCGTACGGCGTCGTCGATCTTGTGTCCGACAAACAGGACGCGGGAAGCAGGAGCGAAAGGTGCGGCTGCGGGGTCGGACATTGATTCGGCCCACCACGACCGTCCCTGTGCGCGTACAGGGCCGTAACGTCAGTTTATCGAATCAGAATCGGCAAGTCAAAGACTTGTCGCATGGAGCCGTGGTCCCTAGCGTGTACACCCGGAGGATGCGTGAGATGATTGAGATGCGACGCCTGGCGCCCATCTGGTTCACACTGCTCTTTCTCAGCGGCGTGCTGGCGACAGCCGCCCGGCTGCCCGCTCAGACTCGCGATGCTGCGGCGACGCCGGCGATCGATGCAGTACTCGACGCAGCGCTGAATTCGGCGCTCAACAGCCACGGTGTCAAAGGCGCGCTGCTGGGCGCTCATGTCGTCGAGCTTTCGTCGGGGCGCGTCGTTTATGACCACGATTCGGCCCGCCCCATGATTCCCGCCAGCAATGCCAAGCTCGTGGTGATGGCCGCCGCCATCGACCAACTGGGCGCGGATTACCGCTTTGAAACGCTGGTGGCGCTGCGCGGCCGAGACCTGGTCGTCATCGGCGGCGGCGATCCGGCCTTCGGCGATCCCAAGCTGGCCGCCGCCCGCGGCGAGTCGATCACCGCGGCGTTCGCGCGCTGGGCCGAATCGCTCAAAGCGGCTGGCGTGACGCGCATCACGGGGCGGCTGGTTTTCGACGACTCGATCTTCGATAACGAGTTCATTCATCCCACCTGGCCGCGCGATCAGCACCAGGCCTGGTACGAGGCGCCCATCGGCGGGCTGAACCTGGCGGACAACTGCGTCACCGTTTCCGCCGCGCCCGGCGCGAAAGGTTCCGTGACGCTATCGATGTCGCCGGGCAACACGGCGCTGAAACTCGTCAACGAATGTCGGATCGGAAAGGAGCATCGGCCGGTCGTCCACCGTGCCTTTGGCGCTGATGCGATCAGCGTCCGAGGGACGATCAATCGAAAGGCCGCCCTGGCCGAAATCACCGTTCCCGATCCGGGCCTCTATTTTGCCGCCGCGCTGCGCACCTCGCTGGCCGCGCGCGACATCGCCATCGACGGCCCCATCGTTCGCGAGCGCGTGAAAGGGGCCGATGGCGGCTTGCCTGCCGATCTGCGGATCATCGCACGCGAGCGAACGCCGCTGAAGGACGTGCTGGCCCGCACCGGCAAGAACAGCCTGGGCATGATGGCCGAGGGACTGATCAAGACGCTGGGCGCTCGTCGCGCGGCCGTCGGTACTTGGAAAAGCGGCGCAGAGGCGGTGCGGGCGTTCGTCGAATCGTGTGGTGTTTCGTCGTCCGAAATCGCACTGGCCGACGGCAGCGGATTGAGCCGCGAAAACCGGCTCAGCGCCGCCGCCGCCACATCGGTGCTGCGGCACATGTATGCCCATCCGCAGCGCGAGATCTTCATGGCCGCACTCGCCCGGAGCGGCGTCGATGGCACGATGGACCGTCGCCTGCGCGATCTGCCCGGCCGCGTTCTTTGCAAGACCGGTTACATCTCAGGAGTGCGGACGCTGGCCGGCTACGCGAAAGGCGACGGCGGCGAGTGGTACGCCTTCGCCTTTTTCTACAACAACGCCGCGTCCACGGCGCCGCTGACCGCTTCTCAGGACAAAGCCTGTCGGATTCTCGTTCAGGGGCCGGCCGCGTCGGTCGGCGACGTTAAGTCGGCGACGCCGGCGAAGAAGAGCGGTTCGAAGACCACGAAACCCGCCGCAGCAAAGAAAAGCCGCGCCAGGCGCAAGTGAGCTCGCGCGCAGATGGTCTCAACCGAACCGCGACCGTCAGGGAGCGGCGGATATGGCCGCGGCGAATCCCATGACGCAAACCATCACGCCGGCGGAGCGTCGCAGGGGCCTGATCGCGATCCTGTTCTGTACCGTCCTCTGGTCGCTCAACGGCCCGTTCATCAAGCAGCTTTCGCAGGAGTACGGCCAGTCCGGCCTGGCGATTGCCTGGTGGCGCTCGCTGTTCGCCGGGCTGATCCTGCTGGCGCCCGCGTATCGTGCGTTGCCGACGTTGCCGCGCACGCGATGGTGGATTCCGGCCACGTTGAGTTTCGCCGCGATGTGCGGACTGTTCGTCGCCGCCACCACGCAGACCCAGGCGGCCAACGCCATCATCCTTCAATACACCGCGCCGCTGTGGATACTGGCGCTGAGTCCCCTGTTGCTCGGCGAGCGCCCCGCTCGGCGCGACACCGCGGTGATGCCGTTCGTGCTCGCCGGAATCCTGGTGATCTTCTTCGGCCAGGCCACGACCGATCTGCTGGGGTTGTCGCTCGCGTTGTCGAGCGGCGTGGCGTTCGCGTTCGTCGTGCTTTCGTTCCGCCGACTGCGTGACGTGGACCCGCTGGCGTCGCCGTGCGTCACGAACGTCGCGACCGTGTTGCTGCTGGCGCCGTTCGCCTGGTCGCGCAACATCACGCCGGAGCCGCTCGGCGCGTGGACCTTGCTCATCCTGATGGGCGTCGTGCAGATGGCTCTGCCCTACGTATTGCTGGCCTACGGACTGCGGCGCGTGGCCGCTTCGGAAGCTGCGCTGCTGACGTTGCTCGAACCGTTGCTCAATCCGTTATGGACTTTCCTCTGGATGGGCGAGCAGCCGACAAAAACCACCATGCTCGGCGGCGGACTGATCCTGATGGCCCTCGCGCTGCGCACGCGCTTCGCGGCCGACGCTCGCGAGCAACGGCCTATTACGAGCCGAACCAATGGCGATTAAGCCGTTCACCGCGCGAGTGGCGCGGTCAAGTCCTGGCGCAAAGCCCCCCCGAGTTTTTGAGTGGCTCTGCTCGCGAGGGCCTGGCCGCGCGATTCCGACAATCGCGATCCCTGTCACACCCTTACGCGCGCCCAGCCTCCGCCGCGGAACCGCCACGTCATCAGCCCGCTGCGGACCAGCAAATCGGCGTACATACCGCACCACGCCCCCAGCAACGCGCCGCCGAGCACCACACCGCCCAGATAAGCGATCGGAATTCGCAGAAATACCATTCCGATGAACGTGAACATCATCGGAAACGCCGTGTCCCCCGCGCCGCGCAGCGACCAGATGTAGATGATCAGCACCGCCAGCGCAGGCTGCACCAGCCCCAGCGCCCGCAGCGCCGGCACGCCGCACGCCATGACCGCTGGATCGCTTGTCAATATCCGATACAACCACGGCGCGCAGATCAGGTACAAAAGGCCGTTCATCGTCAGCAGAATGACCGTCTGCCGCAGCGCTTCGTTGGCGCATTGCCGCGCCCGCTGCGGCGAGCCGGCGCCGAGGTTCTGTCCCATCAGCGTCGCCGCCGCCATGCCCCAGGCCGTCGCCGGCAGATACGACAGCGATTCGATGCGAATGCCGATCATGTGCGCCGCCATCAGCGTGTCCGAATCGAACGCCCCGCCCGAGCGCGTGACGATGTTGATGAAGGCGAAGTGCCCGCCGAACATCAACGCGCCGTCTATCGCCGCCGGCAGTCCGATCCGCAGCGTGCGCGCGATCAGCGAAACATCGGGGCGCAGCGCCCCCAGGCTCAGCCGCAGTTCCGGCCGGCTGCGCACCAGGACGAACAGCATCAGCGCCCCGCCGACGAATCGCCCGGTCACCGTCCCCCACGCGATCCCGTCGACCCCCCAGCCGAGCGTAAACGCCAGCAGCCACGACACGGCGATGTTCACGATGTTGACGAATCCCAGCACCGCCATCGGCGTGCGTGTGTCGCCCGCGCCGCGCAGGCAGGCCGCGCCGACGAACGTCACCGCTTCGATCGGGTAGGCAATCGAGTCGATCAACAGATAGCGCGCCGCGATTGCGGTCGTCTCGGGCGTCAGAGCCAGCAGCCCCGCGACCCACCACGCCAGCCTGCGCACGAGCAGGAACCCCGCGACGCCCAGCAGCACGCCCAACAGCACCGCCTGGTTCGTTTCATGCCGCGCTTCGTCGCGCCGGCCTGACCCGATGGCCCGAGCCACAATGGCCGTCGCGCCGGTCCCGACCAGCGCGAACATCATGCTGATGAACCAACTGAGGTAGGCGGCGAATCCGACCGCGCTCGTCGCCGATCGACCTATCAGCCCCGCGAGAAACTGATCGTTCCAGGCCACGCAGGCGTTGAGCACCTGTTCGCCCATGACGGGCAGCGCCAGCCAGATCACCGTGCGCCGCACGTCGGACGACAGCAGGTCGATCGGCGCGGCGTCGCGCGGTCGGCGCGGCGCCGGATGACGTTCGTCGAGCAAACCGCTGCGCATGATCGGCGCCTCTTCACCCTGCCGCAGGTGCAGGCGGGGTTGTAACTATAGTCGAGCCGCGTCGAGACGCATCCGCGGAAGCGGTGATGATGGGGCAAGCGAGTTACGTCGGCGTCGCGACGAGTGGTGAAGGTCAGTATCGGCGCATCATTTGAAAGTCACGTGGCACGGGCTTACAGACTTTGCGGCACAGCCGCCCCCGGCTGTGAATGGAGCACAGCCGCCCCCGGCTGTGAATGTGGCACAGCCGCCCTCGGCTGTGAATGGAGCACAGCCGCCCCCGGCTGTAAATGGGGCACAGCCGCCCCCGGCTGTGAATGGGGCGCAGCCGCCCTCGGCTGTGAATGGGGCACAGCCGCCCTCGGCTGTGTTCTCCCGCGAGCAGCGCTCCGTCCCGTGCATAAGCGACGATTGGTATCGCTTATTGTCCCACGCGCCCTAAATGCTCTCCACGAACAGCGTCTGCTTGGCCCGCACCAGCCGCGTGTGACGCCGGATTTCCTCGCACACGCGGTCCGGCTCATCGATGCCGTCGATGACCGCGTTCTTGTCCGTCTGGTCAGACGACGTGATGCGAATCGATCCCGTGCCGACGAAGCGGTCGATGACGTTCTTCTGCACGCGCACGTCGTCGACGCGCACCAACTCGGTCTGATCGATGGTCACGCTCAACAGGCCGCGCTCGAAGAACAACCGTTGCGTCGTCAGTCGGTAACGCAGGCTGTAGATGTGGTAGGCCTCGCGCAGCAGCAGTGCGAGCAAGGCCGCCACGATAATCAAGAACAGGATCGAATACTGAATCTTCGCCCCGATCAGATGATTCAGGTAGAACAGAATCACGCCGCCGGTGAACCACAGAATCCAGTGCCAGTAGAAGTGCTTCCAGCTTGTCCGCCCCTGCCAGACCGGCTGCTCCGCCGCGGGATCGGTCGCGGCCGCCCCAGACGACGGAAACGGAAACGCAGCGCCGCCGCCCTGAGGCGCCGTGGGCGCGCCACCGACCCGGCCCGCCGGCGTCGGCCGCGCGGCGGCGGGATCGGTCGACGCGCCGCAATGCTGGCAGAACCTGGCGCCGTCGGGGATTTCCTTCTGACAACTCGGACAATTCATGAGACTCTCCTCGCGCCGAGCGAATCGACCCGGCGCGAGGGAATATATCGTCGAACCGTGTCAACGTCTGCGCGGTCGTACGCTCGGCTCGACCGTAGCCAGCATTGGTTGCCGATCCGCCCCACGTCGATGCGACATGTTTTCGGCACGACCGAGCTGATTTGTCTGCACGACCTTTGTCGCCACGCCATCGGGCTTGACGGGTACCTGGCGCCGCTGGCGGTGGGTCTTTACGCACTGTGCGGCGCAGTGCAGGCTTTACTCGTATGCGTGCTGATCGCAACGGCGTGGCGCTTCCTTGCCTGGCCGATGACTCCGGGCCTGGCCATCGGCCTGTTGAGCGGTCTGACGATCCTAGCGATGAGCGTATTTTGCCTGACCAACCTCAATGCCCTGGCGGCCGTTGTTTGCGGCGGCATCCTCGCCGTAGCGCTGGCTCGTCGCACGCGCCTCGCGCACATCGCGCCGACCGCCTGCGTCGCAGTCGCGGTCGTGGCCGGCGCGCTGGCCGCCGCAACGCTGATCGGCTTGAGCCGCAACGGCCGCGTTTCCGGTGCGTTGATGTGGATCGCCGTTCCGGTTGCGATGATTCTTGTCGCGATTGTCTGCCGGCTGGGTCGCCGATCGACCGCCGGCGCCGCGCTGACCGCACTTTCGGCGCTGACGGCGTCGATTGTGGGCGCCCTGGGCGTGATATGGCCGGCGATGGCGCCGGCCTCGGCCGCGCCGACCGACAGCCCCCACGTCGTGCTGCTTGTTCTGGATACCGTTCGTCGCGATCATTTTGGCTGCTACGGTGACCGCCGCGGGCTGACGCCGTTCCTCGATGAGCTGGCCGCCGAGGGCGTCGTCTATGAAGACGCCGTGGCGACTGCGCCGTGGACGTTGCCGACTCACGCTTCGATGCTCACCGGCCTGTTCGCCTACAGCCACGGTTGTCACGGCGACGTGCACCACTGGCTCGACGACGAGTTTGTGACGCTGCCCGAAATGCTTCGCGATCAGGGCTATCAGACGCTCGCGATCTGCGCCAACGCGGTGCTCGACACGTCCAACTTCCGCCAGGGCTTCGACGAGTACGTCTGCCTCGACGGCGTCAACGCCATCAGCTCGATGCGCGTCACACCGACGATGAAGGCGCTGGGCTGGCCGCAGCGCTGGGTCGATCAGGGCGCCAGCCGCGCTCCAGACGCGTTGCGCGACTGGTTCCGGCGCGGCTTCGATCCGCAACGGCCGCTGTTCTTAATGGTCAATGTCCTCGAAGCGCATCAGCCCTATCTGCCGCCGCTGACGCATCGCACCGCCGTTGCCCGGCATCCGCTGAAGTACTGGCGCGCCACGAAGCTGGGTGCACGGCATTACGACTCCACCGCATGGGACATCCGTCGCGCCGGGCCGGGGCCGCAGGCCGACCTGGCCCGCGAGCTGTACGCGGCCAGCATTCGATATCAAGATGACAAGCTGCGCCGGCTGTTCGACGTTCTCGCCCGGCACGTGCCGCTGGATGAGACGCTTCTGATCATCACGGCCGATCACGGCGAATGCCTGGGCGAGGACAACCGCTGGGGACACACCTTCGTCGTGAAGGACGCCGTGCTGCGCGTACCGCTCATCGTGCGTTACCCGCCGCGCTTTCCCGCCGGCACGCGCCTCGCCGGCACGTGCCAGTTGACCGACATCGTGCCGACCGTCTTCGACGTGCTCGAGCGGCCGAGTCCCGCGCCCGACCTGCCCGGCCGCAGCCTGACGCCCGAGTCGTTTCGACCCGCCGCGTGCGCGTTCGCGGAGTGGAGTCCCAGCATGGCCGGGGGCAGGCTGGCGCCGACGGATTACCGTTCGGCGGTGATGCAGTCGCAGCGCGTGCTGCGCGACGAGCGATACAAGTTCGTCTGGTCCACTTCCGGCAGGCATGAGCTTTTCGATCTGCCTTCCGATCCACAGGAGCAGCGCAATTTGATTGACAAGCTGCCCGACGTGGCGGCGAGGATGGAGCGCGCACTGAACGACCTGATAGCGACGTTGCCTGAGTACCGGGAGCGCGCGACGCTGCCCGCGAAAGGCCGCACGCGCGCCGAAGAACGGCGTCTGCGGGACCTGGGGTATTTTCATTGACATGTAGCGCAGCCGCCCTCGGCTGCGTGCTGAAATGCGGCACGGCCGCCCGCGGCGGTGCTTGACCTGTGGACGGGCATCACCGCGCGCAAAGGCGCGGTTCGATCGCGCCTCTGCCGGCTGCCTTTCGCCGAATGCGGCCTTCACTCGAAGCCCAGTTCCGCTGCGTGCTCAAAAAGCTCCCGAGTTTCCAGGTCCGGTCGCTCCCGGTCGTCCGTCACGCCGCGGGATTTGGCGAAGAGTTCGACGGCGATGTCGCTTCGGCCAGCCGCATGGTGACACAGCGCCTGAACGAGCACGGCCGCCGCCGACGGCGGATGGTGGGCGGCCGCTCGTATAGAAAGGGCGGCTTCGGCGGCCGCAAGCGCTTCCTCGTGTCGTCCCGCGTAATAGAGCGCCAGGGCGTGGAGCGCGGCCGGCGAGGCGTCGTTGGGCAGCAGCTCGCGGGCCCGCGCCAGCCGCCGGATGGCGTTTTCAAGCTTGGCCGGATCCTTGTGCCGTTGGCGGATTTCAAGGATGCCATCGCTCACGAGATAACGCACGTGGTCACCGGAGATGCGTGTGGTTCGCAGGGCAGCTTCTCTCACGGCAGCAGGTAGATGTTCGTCGCGCGCCACGGCTTGCTCGATGTCAGCATTCATGTTGCGGCCCTCGCGCGCCAGGCGGGCTTGGGCCCACACCAGACTGAACCGCGTGAGCGGATCGACTTCGGCCGGGCCGGACTCGAAACTCAGGACCGCCGTGTGAAAGCCGCTGGCCACCAGGGTTCGGCTGTCGGCGGTGAAGCCGGCGGCGAAGAAGTGCGACTCTTCGGACGGCAGCACGGCCACCTCCTCGTCGTTCAGACAGTCCCAGACGCGGATGGCGCGCTGCCCGCATGCGACCAACCTCGTCCCGGAGGGATGGAACGCCAGCGCACGGGTCGGTCCCGCTTGGCGCCAGATGATCGGCGCTTCAGCGGAATGCGGCAGGTAGATCACGACCGAGCCGTCCGCCAAAGCCGCCGCGAGCCGCCGCCCTCCCGGCGAAAACGCCAGCGCCATTACGGTGCTTTCGCAGCGGATCACGCGGACGCACTCCCAGGTGTCGGTGCGCCACAGCCGGATGGTATTGTCGGCTGCACCGGTGGAGTGAGATCCGACCTCCGTAATGTCGACGGCATCGCCGGATCCGCTGGCAACCAGACGCCCGTTCGGACTGGCGGCCAGCGCATTGACGGGGCTGTCGTGCCGTCCGACTACGCGGGCCTCGGCCGCCAATGCCTCCGCATCGTAGAGTGAGACCGCGCCGCGCGAGTCGCCAACCAATAAGGGTGTAGCTCCGTTGGCCACCGGGCTGTTCTCGCCGAGGGGTAAAAAGAGCAGAGCGCGCGGCACGAATCCTGCATCCGCCACGGCGACGATTCGACCGTCGGCGGCGTCAAGGAGCCCGAGTCCGTTGGCGGCGTATCCCGCCGCGACGCGCTGCCCGTTCGGGCTGACGGCGACCGACGCCTGTATCTTCGGACCAACCGCTGTGTTCCACAGCAGCTCGCCACTGACGGCATCGAGCAGCCGCACGTAGCCCCAACCGCCGATAGCGATCTGGCGCGCATCCGGGGACACCGCGGCCGCCCGGCTCGGCGCCTTGGGCGCCGTCGGCAGCGCGAAGCTGCCGGCGGCCAGCATGTCCCACAGCTCCAGCGAGCCGTCCGCCGTCATGACGAAGCTGTGTCGGCCGTCGGGCGGCGCTCCCTTGAAACGGCGGGGAAGGCTGAACGTGGCAATGCGCGACAGTGCTGCATCCATCACCTCGACAAACCCGTTGCCGCGACGGATGTAGACGGCGTGACCGTCCGGCGACCACCACGCGTTCTCCAGGACCCAGCGCGGATCTGCCACGGTAAACGTTGCCAGCGTCTCGCCGGTGGCCGTGGAGTAGAGCTGAATACCGGGATTCAGCACGACGACACGCGACCAGTCTCGCGTGAGGTACGCTCCGTAGTCGCGTTTCGCGTCGCCGACCCGTGTCCCGGTGGCCAAGTCGATAAGCTGGCCGTCGGCACGAAGCCGCCGCCCGTCCGGGTGAAAAACAATGTAGAACGGCGATCCCTGGCCCATCCCCTGCAAACGGATGGTGCGTACCAACTCACCGCTTCGCGCGTCGTACAGCGTGACGCCCCCATTCTGGTCCGAATGGGCCACCCGCGTGCCGTCGGGCGAGATGTCGCCTCGGGCAAGAGCCGCGGCGCGGCGCCAGATGGGGGTCGAGGGGGGCGCGCCGGTATCGGCGCGGATGTCCCACATGCTGATGCCGCCGCGCGACTCATTGAGCAACAGTCGAGACCCATCAGGGCTGAGGCGCGCGCCGTAGGGGTCGAGCTCGAAGGGCACGTGAAAGCGGGCTCGCAGCGTCGTCGAATAGGGCGCGGTTTCGGCCGGCATCAGATCCCAGACGGCAATGCTGCCGTCAGGCGTCACCGTCGCCAGCGTCGACAAGTCAGCGGAGACGAGCGTGTGAGGATCCATTCCGACCTCGGTCGCGAGCGTAGCGATGCTCCGGTTCGAGGCCCAAGCCAGGTGCTGCCACTCCCAGCCGCGCAGCGCGGCCGTCGCGCGGGCGAGGTTCTGCTGGGCGAGTTCGAGGTCGCCCTGCTCGACGGCGGCGGTCGCGGCGGCGATGCTGGCGACGTAGGCCAGCCGCTCGGCCTCGGCCGTTTTGGCTTCGGCGAGGCGCCGTTGGCGGAGTTCGGCGAGCGCGTAGCTCGTCGCCACGACGACGCCGACGGTCAGCGCCAGCAGCGTCCCGACCGTTCCGGCCACCAGCGCGCGGTGTCGCCGGGCGAACTTGCGAAGCTGATAGAACGTGCTCGGCGGGCGCGCCACGATCGGCTCGTCGTTCAGGTAGCGGCGCACGTCGGCCGCCAGCTCGGCGGCCGAGGCGTAGCGCCGCGCCTTGTCCTTTTCGAGGGCCTTGGCCACGATCGTCTCGACGTCGCCGCGAAAGCGCGAGTCGATCGAACTGAGGCGCGAAGGCTCCTCTTCGCGGATGATGCGGACGGCCTCGGGAATCGTGTGGCCGGCGACGTGATAGGGCGGCTTGCCGGCGATCAGCTCGTAAAGTACGACGCCCAGGCCATAAACATCGGACCGGACATCCAGCTCGTCCGGCCGGGCCGCGACCTGTTCGGGGCTCATGTAGGCCAGCGTCCCGACGAGCTGGCCCACTTCGGTTTGAAGCGTCGCCTGCACGTCCGCATCCGTGAGACGCGCGACGCCGAAGTCGAGCACCTTGGGCTGACCGAACTCGTCCACCAGGATGTTGGCCGGCTTGAGGTCGCGATGAATCACGCCGTGCTGGTGCGCATAGTGAACCGCGTCACAGACGTGCGCGAACAAACCGAAACGCTGCTTGACCGCCAGGCCCGCCTCGCGCACGTAAAGGTCGATCGGTCGGCCGCGGATCAGCTCCATCGCGAAAAACGGCACGCGTCGGGATTCCATTGACTGAAAAGCGGCAGGCGGCGTGGATTGGCGCTCGCCCGCACCGGCATCCAGGTCGACCCGCTGCCGACTCATGCCGTCGGGCGGATGTATGTCCGCCATCCCGGCTTCGTAGATCCGGGCGATGCCCGGATGATGAAGCTGCCCGAGCGCCTGGGTCTCGCGCTCGAAGCGGTGCAGCATCTGATGAGTCGTAAGTCCCGGGCGGATGATCTTCAGCGCCACGCCGCGGCGCGGTTGCTCCTGCTGGGCCTCGTACACGCTGCCCATTCCGCCGGAGCCGACGATCCTCAGAATGGTGTATCGTCCGATGCGGCAACCGATAAGCGGATCGACGCCGTCGGCGACATTCACATGCGGATCATCGTGGCGGCGTTCGCCCGTACGGTCCTGGCTGATCTGGGGCGGCGTCGCGCGGCGAACGGGCGCCGCCGGCGCGCAGGTTGCCAGCTCGAGCGGCACTTCCATGAAGCCGCGTAATTCGCCGCGCGCGGCGAGCATTTGCTCGACCTGCCGCCGCAGTTCGGGCGCTTCGGCGCATTGCTGGTCCAGAAATCCGCCGCGACGCTCCGGCGGCAACTCGAGCGCGTCGAGAAAAATGTGCTTGACTCGGCGGTCGGATTGCACGCTCAGGGCCTCTTCGCTCAAAAACGACTCCGCGCGACTCTGCACTCAGCATTCCGCGCTTATTCGGGCGTAGAGCCACGTGCGTGCGAATTCCCACTCGCGCTCCACGGTACGCTTGCTCAGCCCGAGCAATTCCGCCACGCCGTCGAAAGTGACACCCCCGAAGTAGCGCAGCGTCACGATGGTCGCGGCGCGCTCGTCGGTTCGAGCCAGGTCGTTCAGTGCTTCATCGAGGGCGAGGACGTCGTCGGAAGGCGCGTTGACGGCCACGTCAACGTGGTCGAGGTTCACGCGGATGAGGTCGCCGCCGCGCTTCAGCGCTCCGCGCCGGCGGATTTGATCGATGACGATCTGGCGGATGGCCTGGGCGGCCGCGTAAAAGAAGTGTGCCCGGCTTTTCCAGTTGGCGCCGCTGGACTGGGCCAGCCGCAGCCAGGCTTCGTGAACCAGCGCGGTGGCCTGGAGTGTCTGCCCGGGCGCCAGCCGCGCCATCTCCGCCTGCGCTAAGGCGCGCAGCTCCTGGTACACCAAGGGCAGCAGTTCGGCCGCGGCGCCGGCGTCGCCGTCCGTTGCCGCATGCAGCAACTGCGTAAGATTGGAATCTTGTTCACCCATCCGTTTTCTTGGCGGACTTTCCGGCCGCATTACGTAGATCGTTACGAAGGGATGGTTTGGGACTTCGGGCAGCCCGAACCGCACATCGGCAGTCGACATGTTACCCGGAAGTCGACCAACAACTCAACGGGTCTGCATGGAACTTGCGCGCAGGGCGCCCGGCGTCCGGAAATCGATCCCCGAGAAGCAGGGTCATCGTCGTCCTTGCGTGACGAAACCCTGCACACAGGAGAACCGCAAATGACTCGCAATCGCATCGCAATCGCCATCGTCTCGACGCTCGCCGTCGGCTTCGCGCTGGCGGCCTTCGCCGGTCCGCCGAGCGGCAGTAACGGCACGGTCGCGGGCACGGCGCTGGTCGAGGCCGATATCCCGGGCCTGGAGCCGCTGCTGATCCTGGTGACATATCATGCCGACGGAACGATCACCGCGACGGACAAGTCCGACTTCAGCCGGGGCGGGCTGACAAGCCAGAACCCCGCGGCACAGGGGATCTGGCGGCGCAGCGGCCCGAACCAGACCACGACAGTGTTCCTTTTCTTCAGCCTCGATGCCAACGGCGTCCCCAATCCCAACTCCATGGCTCGCTCGACCGCGGTCACGGACTGGAATCTCGGGATGACGGAGGGAACGGGCGTCTACACGCAGCGCGTCTACAACCCTGTGCCTGCGAGGACCCCCTCGACCCCAACGACGGCACGCCTGTCCCCGGCGCGATCCCGTTCACCTTGCGAAAGCTGACGCAGTAGTCCAGAAGTCGGCCCCTGCGGCCGGGTGCGAGGACTCCCCTCTTGCACCGGGCTCGCAGCGCCGGCATGCACACGCACAGTTCTTCCCAGCGGCTCTGGAGGCCGTCAAGGAACTCAAGCAGGACAATGAGCGACGCCGAGAGTCAATCGCTCCGGAACGAAGTGCAGGAACTCAGGGCCATGATCCGCCGGATTGCGGCGGCGAAAGGAGACTGAAGTAATGTTTGCGAATCGGAATCTGACACTCGTGGCCCTGGCCGGCCTGCTGCTGCCGGGCGCGGCCCACGCCCAGACCCCGCTGGGCACGGCCTTCACCTACCAGGGGCAACTCAAAAACAGCGGCAGCCCCGCCAATGGGACGTATGACCTGGAGTTCTCGCTCTACGACGGCGCGGACGGCGCGGCCGTGCTGGTCGCCGGGCCGATCTGCGTGGACGACGTGCAGGTCGTCGACGGGCTGTTCACCGCCGAACTGGATTTCGGCGCGGCCTTCGGCGGCGACGGACGCTGGCTGGAGATCGCCGTCCGCGCCGACGACACGCCGGGCAACTGCGACACGGGCGCTTACACGACGCTCGCCCCGCGCCAGCCGCTGACGGCCGCGCCGTACGCGCACTTTTCCACGAAGCCCTGGGCCACGAGCGGGAATGACATCTCCTACACGACCGGCAACGTCGGCATCGGCACCGACAGTCCGCAAGCGCAGTTGCACACGGTCGGCGGACCCTTCTACAACCACGCTCGTTTCGAAAGCGATTCGACAGAAGGCACCTGGATGCGCCTGGTTAACTCGGATTTGGGCGGCCGGGATTGGGGATTGCTCACAACCGGCACAACGAACCTGGAGCCCGTGGGCAGTTTCTTGATTCGAGACAACACGACCCCCGCGGTACGTCTGATGATCGACCCTGCAGGAAGTGTCGGCATCGGCACGACGACGCCGGGCTTCCCTCTCACCTTTCCCAACACGCTGGGCGACAAGATCAGTTTGTGGGGGCAGTCCGGCAACCATTACGGCCTCGGCGTTCAGGCTGGGCTGCTCCAAATTCACAGCGACTTCTCCGCAAGCGACATCGCCTTCGGGTACGGAACGAGCGGCTCGTTCACGGAGACGATGCGGATCAAGGGCAACGGCAACGTCGGCATCGGCACGGCCACGCCGACAGAGAAACTCGACGTCGTAGGCAGGATCAACGTTGCGGGCGTTGAGGCGGTTGACCAGTCGCAGGAGTCGTACAACTTGAACTTGAGCGGGTTCATCTGGCAGAGCTTCACGGTCGGACAGGACGGCGTGCTGACAGCGGTTGAGGTTTACCCTTCGTTCTCGTCGGCATCAGGAACGCTCACGATCCATCAGGGCGAGGGGATAGGAGGAACGGTTCTATCGTCGCAGCCGTACTCGTTCAGCGGTCCGAATCAGTGGGTGAAATTTACGCTTCCGTCGGGTTTGTATGTACAGACCGGCGAGATACATACCATGTACTTTAACGTCGCGAGTGGCAGTCTGGTTCTCAGGGCATCATCCGCGAATCCATATCCAGGCGGAGTGGCGGTTTCTGGGAACTTCGACATCCTTTTTCGAACCTACGTGACTGCCGAGGGTCTGGTCAACACCGAGGCCCTCAGCGCGAACCGCCTCTCCGTAGCCGGCAACGCGGATTTCACCGGCAACGTCGGCATCGGCACGACGACGCCCGAGCGCAGGCTTCACGTCCGGGGTGCGGGCGGCACCAATGTAAACGGCCTTCGGCTCACGCACGGGGCATCGGGCGCCAACTGGGACCTGCTGATCGGCGGACAGGCCAACAGCTTCCCGGGTGGCTTTACCATCGCATACGACGGAAGCGCTACCACCGGGCTCGTGATCCGGGATACCGGCAACGTCGGCATCGGCACGGCGACGCCGTCGCAGCGGCTGCAAGTCGCCGGGAACATCTGCGCCACGGGGACGATCGGCGCGTGCAGCGACGCCCGCTTCAAGGAGCACGTCGAGCCGGTCGCCGGCGCGCTGGAGAAAGTCGAGTTGCTACGCGGCGTAACCTTCGACTGGAAGCGCGAGGAGTTCCCCGATCATCAGTTCGCCGAGGATCGCCAGCTCGGCTTCATCGCCCAGGAGGTCGAAAAGGTCCTGCCGCAGGTCGTGCAGCGCAGCGCGGACGGCTACCTCTCCGTCGACTACGGCCGGCTCACGCCGGTTCTCGTCGAAGCAATCAAGGAACTCAGACAGGACAACGAGCGACTGCGTTCGACGAAGAACGCCGAAATCCAGTCGCTTCGTGACGAATTGCAGGAACTCAAGGACATGGTCCGCCGGATGTCGGCGGAGAAAGGGGATTGAATGATGTTCGCCAATCGGAATCTGACGCTCCTAGCTCTCGCCGGCCTGCTGCTGGCGGGCGCGGCCCCCGGCCGCTTCGGCATTCGACTGGGACTGCTCCTCTTCGCGTTCGTCTCGATGGCGGCCGCCGCTTCGAGTGCCGCCGCCGCGACGTTCATTGTGACCAACGCGGCGGACGTCGGCCCCGGCAGCCTGCGGCAGGCCATCATTGACGCCAACAGCAATCCCGACGTGGACACGATCCTCTTTCATCCGAGCGTCACCGGCACGATCACGCTGGTGAACGGCCAACTTGCGATCACCGACGCCGTGACCATCACCGGGCCGGGTGCGCAGTCGCTGACCATCAGCGGCAACAACAGCTCGCGCGTTTTCGACATCGCGACCACAGGCGCCGTCAGTTTGTCCGGATTGCGCATTGTCAACGGCTTTTCCGGAGGGCAGGCCGGCGGCGGGATTCGCTCGACCGCCCCGCTGACGCTGACGAACTGTGAAATCAGCGGATGTCACAATAATAATATTGGCGGCGGGTTGCGTCAGCTATCGACGAACGCGACGATCAACGGATGCACGTTTTCTGGAAACTCGGCCAACATAGGCGGCGGAGTCTATCTCGCGGGATCCGCCCCGTTGTTCATGGCCACGATCACAAACTGTACGTTTGTCAACAATACGGCGAGCACCATCGGGGGCGCTATCCGGCAGTTCTCCACCGTCCCGTCCACCACCCAGATCATCAACTGAACCATCGTTGAGAACAACGCGTCGGACGGCGGCGGCGTTGCCCTTGCCGGCACGAACACGGCCATGTACCTGAGGAACACCGTCGTCGCCGGCAACACCGCCACGACGGCCGGGCCGAATATCTTCGCCACTACCGGTGCCATCTCCGCCGGGCACAACCTGATCGGCGACGGCACGGGCTCGAACTTCACCCCCGTCATCGGCGACCTAGTCGGCACGACGTCCGCGCCGATCGACCCTCTGCTCGCTCCACTCGCCCAGAACGGCGGTCCAACGCCGACCATGCTTCCCCTGCTGAACAGTCCCGTGGTCGACCGCGGAACGAACGTCGCGGCGCCGGCCGTGGACCAGCGCGGCCTCCAGCGCTCTGTGGGCTGCGCCACCGACATCGGCGCCGTCGAGGTCCAGACGGACTCGAACTGCACCGATTGCTGTGATCCGGCGAATGACAACTGTGGCGATGCGGTCACCCTGCTCCCCGCCGGCACCGGAGTGTTGGGCGTGCCCGGCGACCTGACCCTCGCCACCCTTGACGGCCCGTCTACCGTCTGCGGCGTCGGCGTCGGCAGGGACGTGTGGTACCGGTTCCAGCCCAACGCCAGCGCGGATTGGGATATCCGCACCTGTTCGGACGGTGGCGTCGATACCGTCATCGAGCTGTTCGATGGTTGCTCTGGCACGAGCGTCGCCTGCAACGACGATGCCGACGGCTGCGGCGACGGCACCCAATCGCGGCTGGTGGTGCCGCTCGACGGCAGCGTCAGCTACCTTCTGCGCATCTGTTCCAAACTCGCCGCGCCCGCCGGGCCGTTCAATTTGGAGGTGACGCGGGCGGTGCCGTCGAACGACGATTGCACCGGTGCCACGTTTCTGTCGAGCTTCCCCTTCACCGACAGCCCGTACCACCTCTTGGCCACGCACGACCCGATCATCATGGGCTGCAACCCTGGCCCCGGATTGACCCGCCACGGCGTCTGGTACGCCTACACCCCGAGCACCGACTGCACCCTGATCGTCAGCGAAACATCGGCCAACGATGTCGCCATGGCCCTCTTCACCGGCGCCGACTGCGGTTCTCTCGTCGAGGTCGCCTGCACCCTTGCGGAGACGGATGCCTTCGCCCTCACGGCAAATACCTCCTACTGGCAGCTCATCGGGATGCATTCGGCCACGGCCGTGCCCACCACGCCGTTGGTCATCGAGTTCGAATGCGTGCCGCCGTTTCCCAACGATGACTGCGCGACGGCGACGGTAATCGCCGAGACGCCATTTTCGCACACCGTCGATTTCCGCCTTGCGGCGCCCGACCCGGACGTGACCTGCAACCAGTCGTCGAACGTACATACCCGCCACGGAGTCTGGTGGACCTACACGCCGTCCATCGACTGCATCGCCGTGCTGAGTGAGACCTCCACCAATGATACGATCACCGCAGTGTTCACCGGCGGCTGCGACAACCTCTTCGAGGTACACTGTTCAGACGCGGAGGGCTCGATCTTCACCATGCAGGCCGGGGTCCAGTACCACGTCCTCGTCGGCGCGTGGTCGGCCACCACTATCCTCACTACGCCCATCACGTTCAATTTGGACTGTGTCCTGCCGCCCGAAAACGACGCCTGCATCAATGCCATCCCCCTCGTCTGCGACACCTCCGTGGCAGGAAGCACCACCCTGGCCACCGCGGAGGGCGTACCTGTGCCGGCCACCTGCCCCGACACGTTCGAGGGCGGGTCTAACCTCGTGCAGAACCATCGGAAGGGCGTCTGGTACCGCGTGATCGGCGACGGCAACGCCTGGACGCTCTCGACCTGCAACGCCGGCACGAACTTCGATACGCAGATCGCCGTCTTCACCGGCGGGTGCGACAACCCAATCTGCTTCGTCGCCAACGATGATATGAACCAAACCGGCTGGAGCTGTCCGATCAGCTCGCGGCGCGCCGCGGTCCGCTTTGGGACCGTTCCAGGCGAGGAGTACCTCGTGCTCGTCATGCCATCTTCGAGCGGGCCGGCGGTTCCCTCCAACTTCCAGCTCGACGTCATCTGCACCGGTTGCTGCCAGGATGGCGATTGCATTTTCGTGTCCGCCGACGCGTGCGCCGCCGGTGGCGGCGCACCGCCGGTCGATGCCACCAGTTGCGGCCCGCCCGAGGGCCATGCCCTCGATTTCGCCGGAAACAACGGCTACGTAAACGTCGGCACGCTCGGCACTTTTGGCAGCACGCTCAACACGTTCACCGCCGAGCTGTGGGTCCGCACCACCGACACCAGCCAGATTCACGTCCCTCTCAAACTCATCGACACGCCCGGAACGCCGACCGATCCGGTTTTCGCCATCGAGATGAATCGGACGAATCTCGGCGGCGGCGCGCCCGTCTATGCCGCCGGCCAGACGCTGTTCTACCTGCGCGACGGCAACAACATGGTCTTCTCGCGCAGTATCAGCGCGAACATTTACGACGGCCAGTGGCACCACATCGCCTGGCGTGTGCTTGACGCTGTGAACAACAACATGGAGGTGTATGTTGACGGAGGACTTCATCCACAGATCGAAGGGCTGTCGCAAAGCCCAGTGAACTTCCCCGATTGGACGCGGTTTCTGACGATAGGGGCTGCCAACAACCGCGGGACCATCGAGGCGTGGTTCAACGGCCAGATCGACGATGTGCGCCTGTGGGCCGTGGCCCGCACCCAGGTGCAGATCTTTGCCAACATGAACCTTTCGGTCGCACCGAACACGCCGGGACTGTACGCCGCCTGGCGCCTGGACGACGGCGCGGGGACGACCGCGCTGGACCTCAACGGCGTGTATCACGGCACACTGGTCGGCGGCCCGTCGTGGATCGATTCATCGCCGTGCGCAGTGCCGTGCGGACCGGCCGACATCAACTGCGATGGCGTACTCGACATGGCGGACGTCGACGTGTTTGTCGGCGTGCTGTTGAGCACAAACACGGACCCTGATCACGTCGCGCGGTCGGATTTCAACGGCGACGGCGTGGCCGACGGAATGGATATTCAGTTGTTTGCAGAGCACATATTGGACGGATGAGTAATGCCTGACGCCCGTCCTCGTCGAGGCATTGAAAGAACTCAAGCACGAGAACGAACGGAAACGGGCTGATACAGAAGACCAGCTAGCTCAACGCGACACACGAATCGCGTCGCTCGAACGGGAAATCCAGGAACTCAGGGCCATGATCCGCCGGATTGCGGCGGCGAAAGGAGACTGAAGTAATGTTCGCGAATCGGAATCTGACACTCGTGGCCCTGGAAGGCCTGCTGCTGGCGGGCGCGGCCCACGCCCAGACCCTGCTGGCCACGGCCTTCACCTATCAGGGGCAACTCAAGGACGGCGGCAGCCCCGCCAATGGGACGTATGACCTGGAGTTCTCGCTCTACGACGGCGAGGACGGCGCGGCCGTGCTGGTCGCCGGGCCGATCTGCGTGGACGACGTGCAGGTCGTCGACGGGCTGTTCACCGCCGAACTGGATTTCGGCGCGGCCTTCGGCGGCGACGGACGCTGGCTAGAGATCGCCGTCCGCGCCGACGATATCCCCGCCAACTGCGACACGGGCGCCTACACGACGCTCGCCCCGCGCCAGCCGCTGACGGCCGCGCCGTACGCGCACTTTTCCACGAAGCCCTGGGCCACGAGCGGGAATGACATCTCCTACACGACCGGCAACGTCGGCATCGGGACCAGCGACCCCCAACGGAAACTAGACGTGCTTGCCGGCGTCAACACGAGTCTGCGCGTCGGCCGGGACGGGGGCACGAACCTGGAGCTGAAGCATTTCAACACCGCGTTAACCGACGTGCCGGGCTCGGCGTTCGGCATGCAGGCGATCGGGCCGCTGCACAGTCACGTCGTTCTCGACGTGCAGGCCAATGACAACGAGGACGGGTTCTACGTCCGCGTGCCCACGACCATGCAGATGAATCCGACCGTGGACAAGACCGTCCTGGCGGTCAAGGGCAACGGCCGGGTCGGCATCGGCACGGTGAGCCCGAGCGATCCGCTCACGGTCAACGGGGCCATCCGCTCGGTGAGCGGCGGGTTCAAGTACCCGGATGGCTCGGTGCAGACGACCGCCGCGTCAGCTCTGGCCGCCAACACCCGCACGCCGCAGCAGATCTCCCTGCTGCGCTGGTACGACGCCATTCAGACCGGACAGACGTTCGCCGTCGGCAGCAACCCTTATGGCGTGGCCTTCGACGGGGCCAACATCTGGGTGACGAATAGCGGCAGCAGCAACGTGACCAAACTGCGGGCCTCCGACGGGGCCTATCTCGGCACGTTCGCCGTCGGCAGCACCCCTTTGGGCGTGGCCTTCGACGGGGCCAACATCTGGGTGGCGAATTACTTCAGCAACAACGTGACCAAGCTGCGGGCCTCCGACGGGGCCTATCTCGGCACGTTCGCCGTCGGCCTCCAAACTTCCGGCGTGGCCTTCGACGGGGCCAACATCTGGGTGACGAATTCCGACAGTGGCACCGTCTCCAAGCTCTAACGGAAAGGATCGACCTATAAATCCGAAGCATCAAACAAGGTTCACGCTTGCCGGCGTCACTTTGCTCACGGTTGGCGGCTCGGCGCCTGCTCAATGGCAGATCGACTGGCACACCCTCGACGGCGGCGGCATCCGCACGAGCAGTCCGATCAATTCCCTTACTGTCGCCGGAACCATCCGTTCAATGAGCGGCGGTTGCAAGTTCCCCGACGACAGTGTGCTGACCACCGCCGCGGACGGCAGTCCACGGCTGACTTGCAGCAGCGATATTCATTACGACGGCGGCAGCAGTCGGCCTTGCCCCGGATTCCAAGGCCGCTACGTTACGCCCATCCTGAGTCCTCGTTGAACCCTCGCCGATCCACGCCAACCCAGCGTGCAAACCCCATCCTATCATGCCTGTCAAGGGGGATAACTCGGACGGTCTCCTAGGCCGATCCCAGCAGGCACGCGACGAACGCATCTATGTCGCCGGGGCCGATCGCCTGATCGGGCGTTGCCTCGACGTCGCCGGAGCAAACGTCGTTCCAGCCCGGCGTTTGCGCCGTGAACAGCAGCCGCAGAAAGTCGCCGATGTCCTGCCCATCGACCGCTCCATCGTGATTCATGTCGCAGGCCAGCGGCGCGAACGACGCCTCGACGGCCACGAACTTGCCCGGCGACAACTCCGACAGATTGATCCAGCCGAAGTTCTCGCCCCATGCGAAGCCCCTGAACCGGCCGTCGCATTCGATGCGCGCCGGATCCGGCGGGACCGCGAGGATGCCGCCGTCGAAGTTGATCCAACCGACGTTCTCGCCCCAGGCGTAGCCGAACAGGCTGCCATCGGGCGCCACGTTGACGCCGGCGTCGGTCCCATCCGCCAGGCTGTAGAACGTGCCGCCGACGGGCGTGCCATCGCCGAAGTTGATCCAGCCGACGTTCTCGGCCCAGGCAAAGCCGGACAGGAAAGTGCCGTGGACGACGACGCCCTGGTCGGGCACGGCCTCGGCGCGCCAGTTGATCCAGCCGAGGTTCTCGGTCCAGGCGTAACAATTGACCGGGTCGATGTTGGATTGCGCCGCCGCGTGCTGCGACGCACACAAGACCATCAAGAACACTGCCGAAATCCATGGGTACATCTTGCTTCTCCTCAATATGGCATCGCGCGGAAATAAGTTGAACGATTGGAAGAGGGGTGTTACGGGCGTCCCGCCCGTCCGGCACGGGCAAGATGCCCGTACCTCCCAGGACAATCGTTCTGGTTATTTGTGCGCGACTCCTGAACCGGCCGCGGAACTACAGGCCGTAATTCGCGTGCGGATTCGTGTTGGTGGCAATGTTTGCCCCGGTCACGATGGGACCGCTGGCGTTGCCGGCCGCGATGTCGTAGTTAGCGGCATTTCCGCCGGCGGAATTGCCGATGATCAGGTTGTTTCCGGCGTCGACATCGATCCCCCGATCGTTGCCCGTCACGTGGTTTCGTTCGATGCGGCAGAGGTTTGCGGTCACGTGAATGCCCGCGCCGACGCCGGCGCCGGACCCGTTGCCGTCGCAGAGATTATGTCGAATGACGCAGCGATTGGCGGCGTGGATGCCGTCGCCCGTGTTTCGAAACGCGAAGCAGCGCTCGATGATCGTCTGGAGCAAAGCGGATATGCTGTGGCTGCCGTTGTCGGCGGCCTCGCAATCGATGACGATCCCGCCTTCGTTGACGACAATGCCGATGTTGCCGTTACTCCGGGCGATGCAACCGGACACTCGAGCCTGGTTGGCTGCGCGAATGCCGCGCGCGCCGTTTTCCTCGACGATCACATCGCAGACAATCACGCCCACGCAATTGCTCAGGTCGATTCCATCGCTGCCCCATCCGCGCACGGTCCCGTTTCGCACCACGACGTCGCGGACGCCGGCGGTGACGCGCACGCCGTCGAACGTTTGCGCTGCCCCGATGACGTGGAAGCCCATCAGGTCCAGCGTCACGTTGCCCGAAGCGATTTCGATGCCGGACTTGCCGGCCGTGCCCTGAACGTTCGCAGTCAGGTAATACGAGCCGGGTTGTGTGATCTGGAACAGGCTCGAGCCGTTCCCCGGCGTATTCGCGTCATTGACCGCGATGCGCGGCTCCAGATGGTCGAGCGGCTTCATTGTCGGGCCGATCGGCCCGGCCGGGGGGTTCAGGTCTCCCGCCCGCAGCGCGCTGGGCGCCAGCAGGGCGGACATCACAAGTGTCACGGTCCGTGCGTTGATGTAGTCGCGCATGTCGTTGCTCCCGTTGCCTAATAGCCGATGTTCGCCCACGGGTTTCCGCTGGTGATCTGGCCGGGGTTGTTCAGGATCGTGCCGAAATGGTTGCCGCTGCCGATGCTGTAGTTGGTCGTGTTCCCTCCGGCGCTGTTGCGGATGATGAGGTTGGCGCTTCCAGCGGTGCTCACGCCGACGCCATTCAGCGTGCAATGATTCTCCTCGATCCGGCTGCGGGTGCCCGTAACGTTGATTCCCACAAAGCCGTTCAAATCGCAGTTGTTTCCGCGGATGGAGCACGATCCGCTGTTTCGAATGCCGTCCACGTTGTTCCTGCGAGATTGGCAGTTGATGACGGTCGAGCCGACGGAAACCGAGATTCCGTGACCGCCGTTGTTCTCGGCGGTGCAGTGGGAGACGATCGATCCATTATCCGTGCTGATGCCCGTCCCACCGTTGTCCAGCGCCGTGCACGACCGCAGCACGTTGGTGCCCGCGTTGGTTGAGATGAAGCCGTTCCCGCTGTTCAGGCTCGCCGTGCAGTTCGTCACGACCGCTCCCCGACAAAGGACGAAACCATGGCTCCCGTTGCTGGATGAGTGCAGGCCGTCGAGATGCGCGCCGATGCCGATCTCATCGCTGGAGCTTGCGCCATGCCGAAGATCGACGCCATCCTGCCCCCAGCCGGTGACGGTTCCGTTGCGGATGGTGATGTTGCTACGTGCGCCGTGGACGGAAATGCCGTCGAGCGAAGCGATCGACCCCTGAAGCGCGAAGCCCATGAGGTCAACGGTCACGTTGCTGGCGGCGATCACGATTCCGTGGCGGTTGAGCTGACCGGTCACGTTTCCGGTCAGGTGGTACGACCCGCTTTGCGTGATCCGGAAGCGCGAAAGCCCGTCGCCCGGAGTGTTCTGGGCGTTGATCGCGATCCGCGGCTCAACCTGATCCAGCGGCTTCATCGTCGGACCGATCGGCCCGGCCGGCGGGTCCAGGTCGCCGGCGCGCGCCGGCGCGACGACGGCGGTGATAATCAACACGAACGACAGCACGCGGTGCGGACATGCGAGAGTCATGGGATTCCTCCAACAGTCATGTCAGTATGTGAAGTTGACGTTTGGGTCGGTGTTTCCCGGCGCTGTGCCTCCAGCGGCGCCGGTAAAACCACCAGTGGTGAATGCGATGACCGCTTGGCACACGTTTCCGCTGGCGATGTCCCAGTGAACGGTGTTGCCGGAGCAGGTGTTGCGTCGGATGATGTTGCCCGAACCGTCGACGTCGATCCCGCGCCGGTTGTCGGTGCAGTTATTGTCTTCGATGCGGTTGTCTGCGCCGGTCACAAAAATACCGGCGCCGTCTGTAGGAGCGAGGCCGTTGCCGTCACAAGTGTTCCCGCGCACGGTCGAGTCCGCCGTCACACGCACGCCGTTCAATGAGTTCTGAGAGGCGGTGCAAGCGGCAATCGTCGAGCCGTCGCCCGCCGCGATGCCGTCAGCGCCGTTCAGGCGCGCCGTGCAGTCGCGGATCGTGCAGCCCGCGCCCGTGTTGACGCCGTTCAACCCGTTGCTCGACGTCGAGCATCCGCTGATCGTGCAGCCAAGCCCCGCGAGGATGCCGTTGCCCGTGTTGCCCACGGCCGTGGAACCGCTCACCGTGCTGTTCGGCGCGTTGACGCTGATGCCGTTCAGGCTGTTGCCGAAGGCCGTGCAGTGGGTGACCGTGCAGCCGCTTCCGGCCGAGATGCCCTGCTGTCCGTTTTCGCCCGCGGCGCATGCGATGATTGTTGTGCCGGACGAAATGCTGAAGCCACTGAGCGTGTTGCTCTGCGCCGTGCTGCGCGTGACGGTGCTGTTCGAACCGGCGGTGATTCCGATGCCCACGTTCTGTACGGCGCTGCACGCGGACACCGTGCTGTGCGCGCCGGCCGAGATGCCGCCGCCGCCCTGATTGCCCGTGGCAATGCACGACTCAAGAATCCCGCCGTTGCTGACAGCGATTCCGACAAACCCGTTCGAGGCCGCGCGGCAGCCACGCACCGTTGTGTGAAAGCCACCGCGGATGCCGAACAGACCATTTCCGGAAGCGACGACGTTTTCGACGAGCGACAGCTCGCCCCCGCCGGCCGCAAGCTCGATGCCGCTGCCGCCCCAGTCCTCGACTGTTCCGTTTCGGACGGTCAGGCGATGAATGCCGATGCTGAGGCTGCTGCGAACGCCGTCCGTCGAGCCAGGAACGCCGCGCACCGCGAACCCCATCAGATCAATGGTGACGCCGGCCGCGGCGATCTCGATTCCCGCCTTGCCCGCAACGCCGATCACGTTGCCGGTCACGTAATACGACCCCGGCTGCGTGATCTGGAACAGCGCGTCGGCGTTTCCGGGCGTGTTCTGCGCGTTGATCGCAACGCGCGGCTCCACCTGGTCGAGCGGCTTCATCGTCGGCCCGATCGGCCCGGCCGGCGGGTCCAGCTCGCCAGCCGCGGCGTTCATCGCCACCCATGTTGCCAGTGTCGCCGCGAAAATCACGCACGTCGCGCCGATGGCCTTGCATGTTACGTTCATGATTGTCACCCTCGCTTCCAACGCCCGCTCAGGGACGTTGCCCGATTGAATTCACCCTCTGGGCCACCCCGTCCGCGCGGCCTCGATGGCATCGCGAAACGCACTTCGGAATTCCTGAATGCGATGCACACCTCGCCCCAAAAGAGCGCTCCCCCGCATGTCGGAGGAGCGCTCGTCGGTTGGTCGCCCCCCTCGGCGACCTCGCCGCGACTTACTGTCGCTGTAGCTCGAACTCCACGTCGAAGTTGGCCGTCCCGTGCGCCCGGGCCGTCCCGACGAGGTTGCCGTCGTCGTCGATCGTGGCCGATACCAGGTAGGGAATCGTCACGTCCGGCGGATTCAGCAGTACCAAGTGGCCGAAGCCGTTGTTATTGATGTGTCCGGTGAGCGTGCCGGTCACGCCGTTGGCAAGATTCACCACCGTGCCGTTCAGCACGCCGGTCGCCGAGATGTCGTACGTCAGCGTGCCGAACCCGCCGGCGCTGGTCGTAAACGTACCCGCCCACGAACCGGCGAACGGACTGCTCGGCGGATACGCCGCCAGCGGCGCGGCAGCCACGATGCCGCATACGGCCGCCGCCAGTGCGGCCGGTACAACGATGGATCGGATGCGAAAAAACATGTCAAACCTCCCGTGAAAAGCGGTCCGCATCACGGACCCTGCCCGGCAAGCGCGTGCGGACCCCGGAATCGCGCTCGCCGGCGCCGGACGGCCCCTTGCCGCCGCGGCCGAATCACTTTGAACGTGTCTGAAGAAGCTCAATCGAACCGCGGCCCTGAACGCGACCAGTGCGTGAGCGTGAAGGGAGCGGCGAGTTGCCGTCGGCACAATCGTTACGCATTCCTGCGACTATTTGCTCTCAATGGGGCATTTCACTCACGTTCCCAAGGCGCCATCGGCGCGGCCGAAGCGCCAAGAAAACCGTTAAGGCAACCCCAACGCGATGACCGCGCCGCCGATCGGAACGTGAAAGAAGTCGAACACTGTACTCATCACGTCGCCCCCGCCCAGGTAAACCCGGCCGCGCGAAATCGACGGTCCGCTCGACTGCCCGCCGAAGTTCGCCTGCAACAGCAGCGCCCCGTTGCCGGCGTCCAGCGCGTAGAACGTGCCGTCCAGCGACTGCACGTACACGACACCGTTGGCCACCGCCGTTCCCGCGATAATCGGGCCGGCCGTGTCGAAGTGCCAAAGTTCCTGCGTCCCGTCGGGCGAAATGGCGAACAACACGCCGCCCTGCGGCTGACCGCCCGAAAACGGGTCGAACCAGTAATTGCCCGTCGCGAAGTTCACCCCGTTTTCCGACGCGCTGTCCATGTGAAAACCCCCCAGCGTTCCGCCCGGCAGGTACTGCACCGGCGACGCCACCGGCGTCCCCGTCGCAGCGTCGAGCACGTGGAAGAAGCCGCTCTTCTGACCCGCCGCGACCAGCAACCGGCCCTGCACGCGGTAGAGCTGCGGTGAATCGCCGAAGTCGAAGTCCGGCGGATCATCCGGATCGACCGGCAGATAGGAGAAGTTCCACGTATCGTCGGCGGTCATCTGCGAGACCCAGCGGATGCTGCCGTCTTCGGCGTTCAGCGCGATCAGCGCGTCGCTCGTTTCCGTCGCCGGCGGGCCGTAGTTGTTGCTGGTTCCGACGAAAATGGTCCGGGATGCGTGATCGTAAGCCGGCGTGCCCCAGACCGTCGCGCCGGACGGACCGATGCTGCCGTCCGGATTGACCTGCGGCTCGCCGACAAGATACGTCTGCCAGACGATGCGGCCGTCGGCCGGATCGAGCAGGATCACCGAGCCGCGGAAGGTGAATCCGGGGTAGCTCGGATCGATCGCCGGCAGCGCCAGTTCATACGACGAAATGCCGTACGCCACGTAGCGCCCGGCCATCGTCCCCGCGCCGAAAATCGCCTGGAACGGATGGCCCCCGGGGAACAGCGGGTCGCACGGCGGACGGATCGTCCAGCGCAACGCCCCGGTGCCGCGCTCCAGACCGTGAATCTGCCCGGCCGTGTCGCCGAAAATCACGGTGCGATTCGTCACCAGCAGGCTGTTGGTGATCTTGGCGCCCAGCAGCGAGGGAATCACGATCGTGTCGTTTTTCCACCGCAGCGATCCGTCGCTGTTGATGGCGTAAACGAAGCCCATCGAGTCGGCGGCGTAAATGATGTTGCCGACCACCGCCGGCGTGCCCGCCACGGCGCCATCGGTCGGAAAGCTCCACAGCACTTGCAGCCCGGACACGTTGTTCGGCCGCAACTGCGTCTCGGCGAAATTGCAGCGCGAACCATCCGGGGAACGGTTGTACATCGGCCAGTCGTTGGGATTGTGCGAGATGACATCCGCCCCCGGCTGCCCGGGCGGAGGCCCGGAACCCGGCACGCCGAACGCGCCGCTCGCGACAACGGCCAGAAACGCCAGGGAAATGCTGCGACTGAACATGGCAATCCTCCTGTGTGAAAGGGTCCGCGGCCCGAATGACAAGGAGTGAACGCGTGCGGACCGAAGAGTCGCGTTCGCCATCGCCGGCCGGCCGACCGCCGCCCCGGCTGTACTTGAAGGCGCAAGCCGCGTCGCCCAAGCGCCGGGAAAACCGAGACCACATCAGGAAAAGAAGGGGATTGCGTGCCTTTTACGCCGGCAATCGGCAGGATCACGGCCGTTCGACCGGTCCGGTCGGCAAAGAATCGTTCGCTTGCTCGCCGCTCGGTTCGTGCTCGGCAAGTCGCCCGCGCCACTCGGCGGCCTGGGCGTCGTGGCCCGCGGACGCGTCGGCCTTGTGCCACGCCTCGTACAGCACGGCAAGCAGTTCAATCGTATCGCGGGTCCGCTCGTGGACGGCGCCAAGCGCCGCGGTTTGAATCGTGTGCGCCTCCAGCAGATGGCGCTCGGCGTCCGCAAATCGCTCCAGCTTCAGCAGCGTGCGGCCGTAATGAAACAAGTACAGCCCCAGGTCCGGGTGCGCCGCCGGCAACATCGCCCGCCCGCGCTCGACGGCCTCGGACCCCAGTCGCTCGGCCTCTTCGAACTTTCCCATGTCGCTCAACAGCGCCCCGAGCGTGTCGATCGATCCGAGCGTTTCGGGATCGTTCTCGCCCAGCAGGCGGCGGCGTTTTTCCGCCGCCTCACGGATCAGTGGTTCGGCGTCGAGCAAGCGGCGCTGAAGGTGCATCACAACGCCGAGATTGTGCATCGATAGCAGCGTGTGGGGATGGTCGTCGCCCAGTAGATGTCGACGCCGCTCCAGCGCTTCGCGCAGCAGCGGTTCCGCCTCGTCGTAGCGCTCCTGCGCCTGGTACACAAAGCTCATGTTGTTCATCGCCGACATCGTGCTAGGATGGTTGTCGCCGAGGGCGCGCCGAAAGCCGTCCAGCGCTTCGCGCGCGTAAGGCGCCGCCTCGGAATACTTGCCCTGCGAACGAAGCGCCGTGGCCAGGTTGAGGATCGCGGACAACGTGAAGAGATGGTTGTCTCCGAGCACGCGGCGATAGCCCGCGACCGCTTCGCGCAACAGCGATTCCGCTTCGCTGTATTCGCCTTTCGCGATGAGCAGCAGCCCCAGATTGGTGGTCGACGCGAGCGTATCGGGGTGTTCCTTGCGCAACACGCGACGGCGTCCCTCCAGCGCCTCTCGCTGAAGCGCCTCCGCTTCCTCCAGATTTCCCAGTTCCCTCAGCAGCGATCCGAGGGCGAACATCGAAACCAGAGTGTCCGCATCGTCGTTCCCCAGAACGCGCCGCCGAGCCGCCAGCGCCGCGCGAAAAGCCTCCTCCGCTTCGGTGCGACGGCCCTGTGCACGCCGCAGAAAACCCAGATTGTTCAGCGCGCGCAGCGTGGACGCGTCCTCATCTCCCAGCAGCCGCCTGTGCTTGTCCAACGCTTCCACGTAGAGCGGTTCCGCCTCGTCCAGCCGGCCCAGGTCCTTCAGCAGGATTCCCATGCTCACGATCGAAATCACCGTCTGAATGTGATCCTTGCCCTGCTCGCGGCGGCGCAGTTCCACGGCTTCGCGCATCGGCGCAACGGCTCGGTCGAGCAGCCCGAAGCCGCGGAACGTCTCCGCCACCGTCTGATACAAGCGCGCCCGGACCAGCGGCTGATCCGGGAACTGTGCATCAATCGCGCGCAAGGCGCGTTGCAGGATGTTTTCATCCACCATGTGCAATGCGACGTTCGTGAAGTTCACCGCGCCCAGCGCCGATTCCAGTTCCTCCATGCGCGCCGCGATCTGTTCCGGCCCGACGCCCGCGCGCGCCATCGCGCTGCGCGCCTCGTCCAAAACGCCTGAACGTAGAGACGCGCCCATGCGCTGCGGATGGATTCCGGATAGTTGGCTGGCCTGAAACTCCGCCACCAGCTCCAGCTCCGCCGACCGCCGATCCGCCTCCTCGCGGGCGCGCAGCGCCTCCGCCGCTTCGCGTTCGGCACGGTCGGCCTCGGCGATGGCGCGCCGCTCGTTGAATTCAGACGCTTCGCGTAACCGGCCCTGTTCGCGCTCCGCCGACAGGGCCCGTACCATCCCCAGCGTCGTGCCGACGATCCCCAGCACCAGCGTCGCCACGATCACCGCGCCGGCCAGCACCCCCACCTGGTGCCGCCGTACAAACTTCGTGAGCCGGTACATCCGTCCCGGCGGCGCCGCCGTGATCGGTTCGCCATTCAGATGCCGCTGTACGTCGGCCGCCAGTCCGTTGGCCGTCTCGTACCGCCGCGTGCGGTCCTTCTCCAAGCACCGCATCACGATCCAGTCCAGATCGCCGCGGATCATCCGCGTCAGCCGCGCCGGTTCGACGTGGCGCCGCGCCGCCACGCTCGGAAGACCGTCCAGCGTGCTCAGCCGCGCGCTTGGCGTCGGCGGATCCTCCTCCCGGATGATCCGTTGAATCTCCGCGAACGCCGCGCTGCGCAGCCGCTTCGGATCGAACGGCAACGCCCCGGTCAGCAGTTCGTACAGCAGCACGCCCAGGCTGTAGATGTCGCTGCGCGTGTCGATGTCGCTGGCCGTCATCTCGGCCTGCTCGGGAGACATGTATTCCGGCGTGCCGATGAGCTGCCGATGCTCCGTGAAGAGCGTCTTCTCGGTCAGCCTGGCGCTGGTCGCCTTGGCGACTCCGAAGTCGATCACCTTGGGCACGGCCTTCCCGTCGGTGCTCGTCACCAGCACGTTCGACGGCTTGATGTCGCGATGGATGATCCCCTTCTGATGCGCGTGCTGTACCGCGTGGCACACCTGCATGAACAGCGCCAGCCGCTCGTCGATCCCCAGGTTGTTCCGGTCGCAGTACTCGGTAATCGGTTCTCCGCGCACCAGTTCCATCACGAAGTAGGGCCGCCCCGCCGCCGTCGCACCGGCGTCGAACACCCGTGCGATGTGCGGATGCTCCATCAACGCCAGCGCCTGGCGCTCGGCCTCGAACCGCGCGATCACCTGGCGCGTGTCCATCCCCAGTTTGATGATCTTCAGCGCCACCCGCCGCCGCACCGGCGACTCCTGATCGGCCATGAACACCGATCCGAATCCCCCTTCGCCGATCTGTTGCAGCAGCTTGTAAGGCCCGATCTTCGCGCCGACCGCCTCGGCCGTCGCCGGGATGCGCGCCGCCGGCGCCGGCTCGGCCTCGCGCGCCGTCGGCGACGCCAGGAACGCCCCGGCTGCCTCGTGGATCGCCAGCAAGTCCTCGACCTCGGCCCGCAGCGCGGCGTCCCCGCCGCAGGCCCGCTCAACAAGCGCCGCGCGCTCCTCGGCCGGCAAGTCCAGCGCGTCGTTGAAAATCTCCTTGGCCGTCGACGACCGATTCATACCCGCCCGCTCCTCACCACATGACCAACCCCTGCCCCCCTTTGGAACCGACCACCGACCTCTGCATTTTTCTGACGGCTGATGGATTACGCCTCGCTTCCCTTGAGTGCGCGCAACAAGAACGCCCGCGCATACGCCCACTCGCGATCCACCTGCCGTGGCGATATCCCCAGCACGTCGGCGACCTGATCACCCGTCAGTCCCGCGAAAAACCGCAGCCGCACGACGCGCGCGGCGTCGGCGTCATGTTCTTCCAGGCGCGAAATCGCCTCGTCCAGCGCCAACGTTTCGTCCGCGTTCTCGTCGCGCGCCAGATCGGCCACGTTCTCAATGCCGGCCACGCGGCGCAGGCCGCCGCCGCGCTTGCCCGCCGCCTTTCGTCGCGCGTGATCGATCAGAATGCGCCTCATCGCTTCGGCGGCCGCTGCGTAGAACCGCGCCCGATCGGCCCCGGCCAGTCCGGCCGGCGCGATGCGTAGATAGGCTTCGTGCACCAGCGCCGTCGCCGTCAGCGTGTGACCGGGGCGCTCGCCGTTCAACTGCCGCTGCGCGATGGCGCGCAGCGTCGCATACACCGTCGCCGCCAGCTCCCCCCGATCTGCCGGCGCCTCCGGCGGCGTCCGGCCCGACCCGTCCCGCCGCTCGTCCTCTTCCGGCTGCACGATAAACGAACATCATACCCCTCGCCGGCGCAAGAAGCGCCGCAAATTCGCCCCCACGCAAGCCGTCGTCCACGCTGCGTGCAGCTCAACGTTCGCATTTCGGCCAATGGAACGGCCCTGGCGGCCGCGCCTTTGCGGTTGTACGTTCGAGTCGTGCACGACGGCCGTGTGACCGCCCCGAACCGCCCGGACGCCCCCAAGACCGCGGCCCCGCTCGACAATTCTTTCTAGACGTTGACAGGTTGGGTTGGGCTGGATTCCCACCGCGCGCACGGGTACCATACATGGACGGGACGGGCCGGATTTGCACGCTTGACATTCGCATCATGCGGACGGGTATGTTGCCCGGTGGATCTGTGCGCTTCGACGATGCAAACACAAGCCAGTCTGCTCGTGACCGCAGTTTCTGAAAGGCCGACTGCATGTCCCGATCACCGAACACGGCCGTTTCACGGGGGATTCTGACACGACTGACGCCGTTCCCCTTCTGCCACAGAAACCTTGTGCCGGCCTTGCTCACTCTCCTCCTGGCCGCCGGCTGCCCTCCAGCGGCCGCGCCGCTGCCGGATGGTCCGGGGGGACTTCCGCCCGGCCCGCCGGTCTCGCAGGAAACGATGGCGCACTTCGCCGTGGGGCTGGACGCCGCGCTGGTAAATGCCATCGCCCCGCTTCTCGACGCGCTCGCCAGCAGCCCGGCCGCGCCGAACGCCTACGCGCGGCTCGACGTGACGGACGTGCCCGGCGCGATCGGCGTTGCGCGGATCAGTGGCGCGATTGGCACACAGCGATTTCCGGCGCGCTACGAACTATCCATCCTGTTCGATGCCTACTCGCCCGACGGCGTCACCTCCTTTGACGGTCCGATCGAGTTCAACTTCGTACTCGACGAAACGCTCAATCCGCCGGTTCCGTATGGCCTGTACCGCGGCTCACTGACGCTGGGCGGAACCTTCGGCGGATCGGTCGCGCTCCACGGCATGACGGCGGACGGGCTGACCAGCGCCCTCCGCGTGACCGGCGACGGCATCGACCTGCTCCTCGGCGGCGAGCCGCCTGCGTTCCTGACCTACGTCTCGACCCTTGCCGGCACGGGCGAACCGGGGTTTGCCGACGGCCCTGGAGCGGAGGCCAGGTTCGACACCCCTTCGGGCATCGCGGTGGACCGGGACGGCGTGGTCTATGTAGCCGATACGAACAACGGCGCGATCCGTGAAATCGGCCTTGATGGCATGGTCAGCACCATTCCCATCCTCGGCCAGCACCAGTTGGAACAGCCCTTCGACCTCGGTTTCGACAGCAAGGGAAAACTGGTTGTCAGTGACCGCGTCAGCGGCCACGGCAGCGACGACGCGCCGCTGGTGCGGCTCACCGTCCGTGGCGACGACCGCGGCGCCCTCACCCCGATCATCAGCGGAACGGATGACTACCTCGACTCCGGCTTTCCGCTCTGCCCGATCGCCACCCATCACAGTTGCGATGGCCGCTCGCCGATCGCCTCGCTGCCCTGGGCCTCGGGGATCGACGTGCAGAACCAAAGCGTGCTGGTGGCGCAGTCGGCCTTGGGGGCGGGCTTGAAGCTGGCCCTGCCGGACGGCTACCTGATGACCGTCCTCGACCTGGCGGCCGTGGCCGGCACGGTTTGCGACGAGGCCAACCCCGGCGCGCCGGCGGACCTGGCCCGCGGCAACAACGGCGAAATCTACTTTACGACCGGCTGCCACGCGGTGCGCGTGTCCGAGGCGGACGGAACCGTGCGCACGCTCGCCGGACGGCTCCAGACCGAGCTGGAATTCGCCGACGGTTTCGGCGAGGACGCACGTTTTTCCTATCCGAAAGGGCTTGCCTTCGACGGCGAGCGCTACCTGTACGTCGCCGATCACACCAACTGCGCCATCCGACGGATCGACGTGGAGACCGGCGAGACGACGCGCGTGGCGGGCTGCCGGGCCCACACCGCGGGCTTCGAGTGCAACAACGATTGCGGCTTGCGCGACGGCCCCGGCGACTACGCCCTGTTCGAAGGGCCGCAGAACGTCGCCCTCGACCGCTGGGGCGATCTGTACGTTGTCGAAAGCCGCAATCACGCCGTCCGCCTGATCCGCATCATCGCCGATCCGTTCCGCGAGCCGAGCGTCCATCGCTTCGATCCGGCGGTCATGCAGCAGGGCGAAACCGGTACGCTCACGATCAGGGGACGAAACCTGGCGTCCCTCGAGTCCGTCGACCTTGGCGAGGGCATCACGGTGTCCGTCGAAGTGGCCGGCTACCAGCAGGCAACGGCGGCGATCACAGTCGCGGAGGACGCCCCGCCCGGCCCGCGGCGCATGATCGTGCGCACCGCCTTCGGCGTTTTCACGACGCCCGAAGACCTGCAATTCACGGTGCTGGCCGACTCGCGCGGCGGCATCCAGGTCGAGACCATCGCCGGGACCGGCTCAGCCACGCCGGACACGCTGAATTACGGGCTGGCACAGAACACCACGTTCGCGTTTCCCGGCGGGATGCACGCCGTGTCGCCCGACCGGCTGCTGGTCGCCGATCCCGTCGAGCAGCGCATCCGGCTGATCGCCACGCGCGTCGGCGCGGTCGAGGAGTTCTTCGAACTAATGGTCTACGCCGCCAGCGGAACCGGCGTCGACGTGCTCGGCGGGGTGCTCGGCATCTTCGACGGGCTACAGCGGATCCTGGACAACTTCGGACTGGGCGCCGGCATCGTCGGCCAGGGCGAAGATGTGCTGCGCGACCTCGCCGAGGCCGCCGTGGACGACATCTGCAACACCCTCGGCGCGGGCGACTGCACGTGGCTCAGCCTGCCGTGGGCCGGCCTGCCGTACGCGCCCGGCACGACGGACGGCTTCCGCCTCAGCGCCCGGTTCTACTTCCCGACGGACGTCTGGGCCTCGCCGACGCAGTTCGGCGTCAACAGCCGCTTCTACGTTGCCGACACCGGCAACCAGACCATTCGCGTGGTGGGCTACGACGTCGAGCATCAGCAGGACGCGCCCATGCAGGTCTTCACGACCGACCGCCAGCCGGATTACCCCTTCGCCGTGACGCCGGAAAACACGTCGGTGTACGCCTCCGTGCCGTCGTCTATGCTGCTGTCGCAGCTCAGCCTGAACTCCGGAGCGGTCAACGGGGATTACGCGGCCATCCCGCGCGGCGTGCCGCTCGGCATCGCAACGCATGACAGCGACTCCGCCACGGACGAGCGCTCGGCCTTCGTCGCCGACCCGCTGAACGCCACGATCTGGCGGGTGGTCAACAACAACGGCGTGGCCGAGATCAAGAACATCCGCGGCGACGTGCCGTCCTTCGTCATCGGCGACTGTGTCGACGGCCCGGCGACCTTCGCCACATGGGGCGCGCCGATGGACGTGGCAGTCGCTCAGGATGGCGCCGTCTACGTCGCCGACTGCGGCTGCAACTCGATCCGAGTCATCAAGGACGCCGGTTTCGGCAAGGACCTCGACGGCCTGGTCGGCAGCCTGCGCGAGTTCGTCGCCTCGAATCAGAGCCGCATCTCCGCCGAAGCCGCCCAGCGGATCGAGGAAAACCTGCGCCTGGCCGACACCGAGTTCCTCGACGCCAACCGCTTCACCGTCACCACCCTGGCCGGCAGTACCGACGGCCAGCCGGGCTACCGCGACGGCCCGGCCGCCTTGGCGCGTTTCAATTCGCCGACGTCCATCGCCATCGCAGGCATCGGCGAAGTCAAGGTCGTCTTCGTGGCCGACACCGGCAACCGCCGCATCCGCCGCATCGTCATTCCGTAGGCGCTATTACCTGCGCTCATTCCAACACGCACAGGTCGCCAGGCCGCCGCCATTGACCGCCCGGCGGTGCGATACATGCGCGGGATGAAGTGCGGCGTGCGCCTGTGGCAGTGCTGCCGTTTATTCCTGCCGCGGAACGCGCGTCGATTCGGGAAGCGCGCGATGCAATTTCACCGTGGGCTGACGCGCGTAACCGCACCAGCCTACGGAGCAAGCTGCGCGAAATCTTCAGCACTCCCCCGGCCGAGCGGCAGCCCGCGGGTGATGCGGCGGGCGGCGCTTGTAGCGAAGCTGCGGCGCTTCCTGATCCACAAGCTGCTCGACGTGGCGGTGAGGATGGAGCGTGCGTTGAACGACCTGATTGCGACGTTGCCTGAGTACCGGGAGCGCGCGACGCTGCCCGCGAAAGGCCGCACGCGCGCCGAAGAACGGCGGCTGCGGGACCTAGGGTATTTCCACTGAGATGGAGCACAGCCGCCTCGGCTGTGATGAATGTGACACAGCCGCCCCCGGCTGCAACTCCCACTTCCTCCCGGGGAGAGGGTTGGAGTGCGGGTGTAACGGCTGATCCGCACCGCCCCAGCTTGTGAATGTGGCACAGCCGCCCGCGGCTGTAGTCTTCGCGTGGCACGGGCTTTCAGCCCTTGCGAACAAGTCACATCAGAATTGCTGCATCGGCGCCCCACGCTATACTCGACGGCCGTGTCAGTCGACAGCCCCGATCACGACCGTACCATCGCGCCTTCGGCGGAACGGCGGCCGACGCTGCTTCGCGGCGCGTGGCGTCTGCGATCGGTCCGCCTTGCCGTCTATGTCCACTCGGCGGTCGTGTGTGGAATCAGCTACTACGTCAGTTCGACTTGGGACCGCACGAGCGGAGAAAGCGTACTGGCCTGGTTCGTTCTGATGATCGCCGATTTCCCTTCGTCCTTGCTCGTCCTGGGCTGCGTGGACGTGGCATCGCTTGTGATCGCGTCGGAACAAGTCCTTTTCGAAGCCGTCGCCACCTGTGCGTTCCTGGTCTTTGGCGGGCTTCAATGGGCGGCCGTTGTCTTCCTCTTCGGTCAGGGAAGAAGCACTGTGAAACCGTGATCGTTGTGCCCGACTCAGCGGCTTTCATCGGCGATCGTGTTTCGTAATCAATGTGTACTATCCTCGCGCTCATCGGCCGGTGGAACACCCCCCCTTTCTCAATCGCACGCCAGCGCCGCGTGAGCGATCGTGATCTCATGTGACTAATTCAGGGAGCCAATTCGTCAAACGCCTCAAGCACCATCGCTCCGCTCGCTTCCGGACCGAACATCCCGTGTTTGTCACCGCCCGCGCCCGCAAACGTACTCAAAGTGTATTCAACGTCGCCACGGCCGATGCCGTAAAGCCGGAAGTACGCGGCGTCCAGTTCGGCCCGAAGCCGCGCGCGATCCGGCGCACGCCACGTGTGGACGCCCCCGCCCTGGGCGCCCTTGAACCCGGCGGACTCGGCCAGCGGACGCATGTCATTGGTCGTACAACTCAACCGCAGCACGCGCTCCGAAATCCACGATTCCAGCGTCCGCTTCTGATCCCATGGACATTTCTCAGCATACGCGTCCGGCGGAAGCAGTGGCAGTTGTTCGACAATAAAGAAATTCAGGTGAACGTTGCCGACTTTCTGCCTTGCCACGAAGTCCAGGACGAAGCTGTTGAGATTCGCCAACAGGCAGCACGCGGTTCGCGGCTTGACCGCCGGATCCAGCAGAATCAGCGGCGCGGAATTGACGACGGCCGCATGCGGTATAAAGGCCGCGATCATCGTCCGCTCGTTCGTGGGACTCGTGACATCCTTGTAGCACAGGTAGGCCGGCGCCCGGGCGTCGCCCAGCGCGGCATCGACGTCGATTGCGTCAACCCACCAGCGCGGTTGGACCACGAACTCGGGATTCGCGTGCTCGACGGCCGAGGTCTCAGCCTTCTGTCCCTGGCGCACCCAGTTTGCATCCTCGACCACCACGCTTGCGGCGCGATGGTCATAAGCCTGGATCATCTTCGCTTCATACAGCGGCAGATAGACCTTGCGGCCCTTGCGCCAGCGGTTTCCCTCCAGTTTGTGCCCCCGTTTTCGCAGCGTATCGGCATCGACGAACTTCTCGGCGTCGTTGGTTTGATCGAACATGCGGATGAAGCGGATGCCCCACGGATTGCCGCCCTTCTTTCGGTTCCGGTCGATCAGAATGGGGACCCGGCGGTAAATCGATCGTGTCAGGTCCGCGTCGCGGCGCGTGCGGAAGACCGGGCATGTACGCGTGTTGGGGTTGAACAGCGCCATGTCCGCCGCGCTCAGCGGTATGTGGCGTTGTTTGCGGGCCGCATCGACGTCGTCCACCCCGTGAGCGAAAAAAACAAAATCAGCACTATCGGCTTTACGCTCCGCACCGCCAAAAACGAGAACAGAGAACTTGAAGGAACGGTGTACGTCGGGAAATACCGGCACCTTGTTCTCGAAGTCGTACAGACAAACCAGCGCCTTGTCATCCATAATCGCGTTGAAAAAAGCCTTCGTCGTGTCATCCGTCGCAATCCCCGAGGGCGTCAGCATCCCCACCAGCCCGCGCGGGCCGACAATCTTGCGAGCCAGCTCCGCGAACAGCATGTAGGTGTTGATGTCGCCGCGGCCCGTGAGCGGATAGGCGTTCGATTCGCGCGCGTACGTCAGAACGCGCTCGGCGTTTTTCTTCGCGGTGAGATAGTGAGCATAAAGCTCCGGTTTCTCGCGCGGCAGTGCGGCGATTCGGCGGCGGCGGTCGGCGGCGCTGACCGCCTGCGCAATGTCCGGATCGGTCAGCGCGAAGAACTCGCGCTCCTGCACCTTCAGCCGTTCCCAGGGGGGATTGCCGACCACGGCGTCGAAGCCCGCCGCCGCGAACACTTCGGGGAACTTCGCGGGCCAGTCGATCGCGTGCGGGTCGACCGCGGGATCGGCGACGAGGCTGTTGCCGCACACGATGTTGCGCGACAACTCCGCCAGCGTGCGTCCGCGCCGAGCCGAGCGGATCCACAAGGCCAGTTGCGTGATCTCGACCGCCTCGGGCTGAAGATCCACGCCGAAAAGGTTGTTCTGAAGAATCAGGTCCGGCGCGCTGTCTTCAATGGACTCGGCAAGGGCTTCGTCCAGGCCCCCCAGCGCATTGGCGACGTCCTGATAGCGCGCAGCCAGCGATTCGTAGGCACGAATCAGGAACGCGCCGCTGCCGCAGGCCGGATCGCAGATGCGAAGCGATTTCAGGACTTCCAGGCAGTCGCGCCAGCAGGCGGCGGCCCGCGCCGGCTCTGCGCCGCGATGGTCCTTCAGATCCACCCCGTGTCGGCGCGCGCATTCGGCGAAACGTTCGTCAACCAGCGCATCGACTGTGCGTTCTACGATCAGGCCGGTGAATTCCGGCGGCGTGTAGTAGATGCCGAACCGCTTTCGCAGCGGCGATTTGGGCATGGCCGAGTCGCTCGGCGTATCGTCACTCGAGGGCGCCATGGCGGTGCGCCGCGACGTCTTCGCGGCTGAGCGCTTTCGAGCAGCGCCGTTTCCGTTGCCGTTGCGGCTTTCAAGCGCCGCCTTGAGCGCCAGCAACCCGCCCTTGCGCAGCTTTTCCAATTCAGTAATCGATCGCTCAAAGATGTGCCCGAGCACGTCGACGTTGACTTCCTCGCTGAAGTCGTAGTTGCCGAACGCTCGAAACGCCGTGGTCCAAGGCTCGTCGGGCAGATCAAGGGCGTCGAGTTCGGCGTCGTCCGCGTCGCGGAACAAGCCGCCGTTGTAACCCGCGCCCTCCCGAAGCCCGACGCTCGGATGACCCTTGTCGACATGCTCAAAGAGCGCTCGAAAGTTCTGCCAGCGCGGATTTATCGCCTTCGTGAAGGCGGGTTTCTCGGTCCAGGCCTTATCGAGCACGTTCTCGTTCAGGAGTCCGCGATCCTCGCAGAAAGCGATGAAGATGATTCGGTCAAGCAACTTCTGCGCCAGGCGTATCGCGGAATCGAGCAGCTTGCCGCGTTCTCTCACAAGAAAGTCGATCAATGCGGCCCGCTGAGCGGCGTAGAATTCGTACAAATGGTCGCCGACTGCGCGCTGACGCTCGCTTGTGTGCTTCAGCAGACGAAGCGCGCGAAGCGGTCGGTTCAGCGACGGCCGCAGCAAGCCGCCCGGCTCGAACAGGCAGTAGAACTCGTTGAACCGCTGCGCCCGGTCGCGCATCTCGGTGAGGGAGAATTCTTCGTAGGCCTGCGGCGTGCGCTCACGGTGGTAGAGCCGGATCGTGACGAAATTGCTGACAATTCCCCACGGACACTTGGGCAGATGATTAAGGTAGTCCCAGCACTGTTGGACCGCGGTGCGGCCGGAGGCGCGATCGCGGTCGAGGTCCGTGCCGCTGTCCTTCAGTTCGATAACCGCGACGGGCGAGCTGCTCGAGGGGAAGTCGCCAATGGCGCCGTCGGCCGTTCCGACACCGGGCACGGTAAACGATCGCTCAAGCTGGTAAGCCTCGGGACTCTGCGGTTTTGTCCGGTATCCCAGCGCGTCGCGGAAAACAGCGTACAGAAAGTCGGCGTCGGTCGAAGTTTCCTTTCGTCCTTCGAGGTGTCCGGCGGATGCCAGGTCTGCCCAACGCACGATGATCGCGCTGGCCTTCTCGCGTGAATCGGAGTCGAGAGGCTCTCGTGAGGCTTCCGCCAATAATTGCGGCAGGAACAATGACTTGTGCGGGCGCGGGGCGCCACGCCGTCGAGCGCCGCCGAAGGCATCCGGAAAAAGCGCGGCCTGTTCGCTCGGACGGGGTCTCTTCTTCGCCATCGCTCCCTCGTTGGCGCGGACGATCTCAGGATCAGCAACAAAATACCGACAGTCTGTTCCAGCGGCAACGCCACCAGATTCATTGGTTAATCGACTCCGACGAGAACTCGAGGCGCAGACCGCGACAACCACGCCGGCAGGCCGCGTGATCTTCGCGCGCACGCACCCGAATCGACGGCGATCGCCGGCCCCGGATACCTTACCCTCTTGCTTACCAATCTTCCTGGCGCCCCGGACCCCGATACTCAACCGACTGACGGCATAAGCTCCGGCTCGCCGACTGAGAGACTGCCTCAGAAGTGCTTAGATTCGTCGGGAAAAACCGCAAACGGACGTGACTTGTCGCAAAGTCTCGCAATGGGCAGGGCCGGAGTTGAACCGGCGACACACGGATTTTCAGTCCGTTGCTCTACCAACTGAGCTACCTGCCCGGAAAGCGGCGGTTCCCGCGGGGGTCGGCGATGGACTCGCCGGCCGCGATCGTCGCCCGGGGACGGGGGATTCTATCGGCGCGGCGGCCGGGGTCAACGGGAGAAAGTCGAAAGCTGAAAGTCGAAAGTCGAAAAGTCACTTCGAAAAGTCGAAACGTCAAGTAATCGTAACAAAGGCGCCGCGCCGACCGCGAGCGCAACTTGACGGCGTGTCGTCGAGCGCGCACCAAAGCTCTGAAACGGCGAAGCGTCTGGCGACACGGCGAGGCGCCATGTCTTGAATGCCCGCAACGAACTCCGCCGGATAGCCCGGCGCGGATGCGTGCCGCGATGCGATAAGACGCTATTTGTGCCCCGCCTGCTGAAGCGTCAGCTCGCGGCGGGCCAGCGCCAGATCGGCATCCACCATCCGGTCCACCAACTCATCAAACGTGACGCTCGGCCGCCAGCCGAGCACGGTGCGTGCCCTGGTCGCGTCACCCATCAAGTGCTCGACCTCCGTCGGGCGCAGATAGCGCGGGTCGTGCTCGACGTGATCATGATATTTCAATCCCAGCCGCGAAAACGCCCTGTCGCAGAACTCGCGTACGCTGTGTGACTCGCCCGTCGCCACCACGTAGTCGTCCGGCCGCTCCTGCTGCAACATCAGCCACATGGCCTGCACGTAGTCGCCCGCAAAGCCCCAGTCGCGCCGCGCTTCGAGATTGCCCAGAAACAGCTTGTGTTGCAGCCCGACCGCGATGCGCGTCGCGGCGCGCGTGATCTTGCGCGTCACAAACGTCTCGCCGCGCCGCTCCGACTCGTGGTTGAACAAGATGCCGCACGAAGCGTGCAGCCCGTAGGCCTCGCGATAGTTGACCGTCATCCAGTGCGCGTAGAGCTTCGCCGCCCCGTAGGGCGAGCGCGGCCGGAACGGCGTCGTCTCGCGCTGCGGCACTTCCTGCGGCGTTCCGCCAAAAATCTCCGAGCTGCTGGCCTGGTAGAACCGCACCGGCCGGCCGACGCGGTCCTGAACGTCGCGAATCGCTTCGAGCAGTTTGAGCGTGCCGACGGCGTTGATCTCGGCGGTGAAAACGGGCTGATCGAAGCTGACGCGGACGTGGCTCTGGGCGCCGAGGTTATACACCTCGGTCGGCTGGATGCGGTGCAGCAGGCGCGAGAGGGCCGCCGCGTCGGTCAGATCAGCGTAGTGCAAGAAAAATCGCACGCCCGGTTCGTGCGGGTCGCGGTACAGATGGTCGATGCGATCGGTGTTGAAGGAAGACGAGCGGCGGATCACCCCGTGCACTTCGTAACCCCTGGCCAGCAGCAATTCAGCCAGGTACGAGCCGTCCTGGCCGGTGACGCCGGTGATGAGTGCGCGATTCGTGGGCATGGTGCGCCATCGACAACGGGGCCGGCACTGACCCGGCGCCCGTTACTGTTCGTTTCCTGGCGTGGAATGTAATCGCGAAGTGCCGGAATAGGGAACAGCATGAAGCGACAAGGCAACGAAGCGTTCAGGCTCAACCTTCGGGCCGTGACGCGGCGGACGTCGTGGGCGGCGGCTTGGGCTCCTCGGGACGATTCCAGCCGTGCGCTTCGGTCTCTTCGCGAATCGCCCGCCCCCGGCCGCGCGCGTCAGGCACGGCCTCGAACGTACCGTGGAACAGCACCGGACCGGGCTGGCGCGGGAACAAATCGAGAAGCCCGGGGCCGGGATGATGCGTCATCCACAATCGGAAGCTGCCCTTGAGGCGGTTTCCTTTCCACCGCGACACGCCGCAGATGCCGGCGTCGGACGTGAAACAATGCCGTTCCACGCCGGCGCGAAACACACCGCGAATTTCACGGTTTCGAACAATATAGTTCTTCCCGCTGCCGGCCGGCGCCCCGCTGAGCACGAAAGAAACCTGCAACGTGATCGGCCGAACCGGAACGAACGGGTAGAACGGATCGAACCGCATCGCGACGTTCAGATCGCCGTCGTCATCCTGCCACCAGTAGCATTCCGAAGCCTCGTAGGCGTAGGTCGCCGCCGGCGGCGGATCGATCGCGGAATGCTGGAGGGAGATGAGTTCGAGGTGGGCCTGGCCGGCGCAGGCGGATAACGGAAGCAGGAGCGCGGCGAAGGCGGTGGCTGCGAGAAAGCGATTGGTCGCCGATGCGCGGCGGGGCGACGAAGCGACGAAGCGACGGAGCGACAAAGGGGAGAAGTGACTATGTGGCAAACTCGCGAACGTCGATGCTTTCAGTGAAGTTGGACGCCGTTCCATTTGCAGACTGCCGGCACTTGAGGACGAGCGGCACACGACTGATTCGGCCCCAGAATATTTACGAACACCGGCGCGGTTGGAACGCCGCATCCGTGCGGAATACGCGCACTGGGACTCAGTCGCTGCCGCACCGGGCCGGTGGTGTTGGCAGGCGCCGCGGCGCTCCCTTACGGTCGCGGTTCGGTTCAGCCTATTCACGCACGGTCTCAGTCTTTGTATAGAGGGAATTGGGCGCAGATGGCGCGAACCTCGCCGCGCACCTGCTGCGTTGTCTTGTCGTCGCCGCCGCCGGCGATCACGCGCTGGATCAGGTCGGCCACCGCGGCCATGTGCTCGGGCCGCAGACCGCGCGTGGCGACGGCGGGCGTGCCGATTCGCAGGCCGCTGGTTTCCATCGGCTTGCGCTGATCGAAGGGGATCATGTTCTTGTTGACGATGATGCCGGCGTTCTCGAGCCATTTTTCGGCCATCGCGCCGCTGACGTCGGGGTGGCTCTGACGCAGGTCGACCATCATCAGGTGATTGTCGGTTCCGCCGCTGACAAGCCGGAATCCGCGCGACATCAGCGCCTCGGCCAGCGCGCGGGCGTCGTCGACGATCAGTTGCTGATACGCCTTGAACTCCGGCCGCAGCGCCTCGCCGAACGCCACCGCCTTGGCGGCGATGACGTGCATCAGCGGTCCGCCCTGAAGACCGGGGAATACCGCCGAGTCGATCTTCTTGGCCCACTCGGCTTTACACATGGTCAGACCGGCGCGCGGGCCGCGCAACGTCTTGTGCGTCGTGGTCGTGACGAAGGGGCAGACCGGCGCCGGCGAAGGGTGCAGGCCGGCGGCGACGAGTCCGGCGATGTGGGCGATGTCGGCCATGAGCAGGGCGCCGACATCCGCGGCAATCTGTGCGAAGCGGTCCCACTCCCACACGCGTGCATAGGCCGATGCACCGGTGATGATCAGCCGCGGCTTGTGCTCGCGGGCCAGTCGCGCGACCTGGTCCATGTCGATCCGCTCGGTCTTTGCATCGACGCCGTAATGAATCACGCGGAACCACTTGCCGCTGACGTTGACGTTCTTGCCGTGCGACAGGTGGCCGCCGTGGTCGAGATGGAGCGACAACACCAGGTCGCCCGGCGTGCGGACCGGCTGATCCGGGTTCTTGGCCTTCTGCTCGGCTTCGGTCAGCGGCGAGCCGGGGCGCATTGCGGCGAGAAAAACGGCCTGATTGGCCTGGCTGCCGGAATGCGGTTGAACATTGGCGTGGTCGCAACCGAAGAGCTTCTTGGCGCGCTCGATGGCCAGACTTTCGACGGCGTCCATGTTCTCGCAGCCGCCGTAGTAGCGCCGGCCGGGGTAGCCCTCGGCGTACTTGTTGGTGAAGATCGAGCCGGCGGCTTCCATGACGGCGCGACTGACGTGATTCTCGGAGGCGATGAGTTCCAGCGTTTCCTGCTGGCGGCGCAATTCACGGGCGAAAATCTCGGCGACGGCCGGATCGGCGTCGCGCAGCGGCGGGTGATGGTGTGGATCGGCGGACATGACCTTACTGTAAGTTGCCGGACACGGCGACGCAACGCGAACGATCGAACGTGGCCCGGGCTTGCGGCCCATGTGGCACAGCCGCCCCGGCTGTGATCCTCCGCGTGGCACGGGCTTGTAGCCCGTGCGAATCGGAGCCCCAAGCGCAAGCGCCGGGGTTGCCCTCCCACAGTGGCGTGACCGCAGCGCTGGCGCTTGCGGCTCGGATCAATCCGCGTGGCACGGGCTTGCAGCCCGTGCGAATCCGAGCCGCGCAGCGTCAGCAAGCGGGATCCGAACGCCGCAAACCGAGACGAACCGTTCACGCGCGCATTCATGCCCCAAGCCTGACGGCGCGCCATAACGCTCACTTCATGATTGCATGTTTGCCCTCTCAGTCATGCCCCCCATCCCGCTCGCTGACGCTTCGCGGCTCTGAAAGACCCCGGCCATTGCGTTTGGGGCTTGGACCAGCCTGGGCTAAAACTCGGTATAGAATGCCGACAGGTCGGCGGAGCTTCTCATGCGCTGGGTCTTTTTCACGGTCATGCTGATCATCGCCGTCGTGCTGCAAACGACCGTCGTGCCGCTGATTGCCATTCAGGGGATTCGTCCCGACCTGCCGGCGCTGTTCGCCATGCACATCCTGCTCGCGGCGCAGCCGATCGACGCCATGCTCGGCCTGGCGCTGATCGGCCTGGCCGTCGATCTCAACGGCCTGAGTTTCGGCGCGCACGCCAACGTCGGCGCCAACGTGCTGGCATACGGGCTGGTGTCGCTGCTGGGGCTGAAAGTGCGGACGTGGACCTTCCGCGACAACGCCGTGACTTATTTTGCCTTCTCGCTGTTCGGCACGGCCCTGATTCACCTGCTCGTGAAAGCCTACATGTTGGTGCGCATTCAGCGGCTCGAAGACGTTCGGTCATGGGCCGTTTTCGCCGTCGCCATCGCCGCCTACACGGCGTTTGTATCGCCTTACGCGCACTGGCTGCTGCGGCGGTCGCGCGGCCTGCTGGGAATCGGGCCGATGCGCACGCTGCGGGCGCGTTGACGGATCGCCACCATGTTCGATCGCCGGCTATGGGTCATCCTCTCCGTCTCGCTCGCCTGCGCCGCCATCCTGATCGGCCGGCTCGCACATCTTCAGCTCGTGCAGGGCGACGAGCTGCGCCGCCAGGCCGACGCGATGCTGCTGCGCCCGCCGGTGCAGTTGCCGCCGATTCGCGGGGCCATCGCCGACCGACTGGGCCGGGTGCTGGCCGCGGACGAGGCGACCGTCGACCTGTGCGTCCATTACGGCGTATTGTCGATGAACAACGCATATCTCGACGCGCTGGCGCGCGATCTGGCGCGGGAGATGGCACGGCGCGGCGAAACGCCTCCCGATGCGCGGGCCGAGGCCGAAGATCGCATCCGCCGCATGTGGTCCGACGTGGCCGAAGCATGCGGTATTCCCTTCGCCGAGCTGGCAGAAAAGCGCGAGCACGTCGTGCGCCGCATTGAGACGTTGCGCGATTACATCGCCCGCGCGCGCCAACGCTCCGATCCGCGCGTCGACGTCGGCCGCGTCCGCATCGCAGAGGAGACGCAGTTTCATGCGATCATCGCCGACGTGCCGCCCGCCGTGCGAACTCGGCTGGAGTTGCGGCTGCCGCACTATCCGTTCCTTCGGCTCGAGCCGGCCGTGCGCCGGGTGTACCGGTACGACCGGACCATGGCCCACGTCATCGGCAGCCTGGGGCAAGTCGGACCGGAGCAGATTCGCGACGATCCGAACGCCGACGACGAGCTGGCCCGTTATCGCGCCGGCGACCTCGTCGGGCGCAGTGGCGTCGAGCTGGCGGCCGAATCCCGGCTGCGCGGAAAGCGCGGCGTGCAGACGCTCGATCTGGACGGCCGGCTGCTGCTCGAAACGCCGCCGGTCGACGGTCGCGACGTGCGACTGACGATCGACACCGGGCTTCAGCAGGCGATTTACGACATTCTTGCGCGGGTTGTTTCGGAGCATCCGCCGGCGACGGGGGCGTGCGCGGTCGTGCTGGGATTGCCGGCGCGCGATATTCTGGCCCTGGTCAGTTACCCGGGTTATGAGCCGAATCCGGACGGTGCGGCGTATCGGGCGCTTCGCGACGACGCGCGCCGCCGACCGCTCTGGCCGCGCGCTTTGGCCACGGAATACCCGCCCGGTTCGATCGCCAAGCCGGCGACGCTGCTGGCCGCGCTGAAAACGGGCGTGGCAACGAGCCATACGGTCATCGAGTGTCGCGGCCGCTTGTTCCCGGATGTCGAGGCCTGGCGCTGCTGGACGCACTGGCGCGGCATCGCGCCGCACGGGCCGATGAATCCGATCGAGGCGATTCAGCACAGTTGCAATGTGTATTTCTACACGATGGGCCAGCGGCTCGGCGCGGCGCGGCTGTCGGACGAAATGCGCGAATTGATCTGCGGTCCGGCGACGTCGAACGCGCCGCCGGCCTGGAAAGGCACCGGGCTGCCGGGCGAAGCCGATGGTTTGTTCCCCACGCCCGAAACATTGCGGCGCGGCTTTCGCGCGGCCGATGGGCGCAACTACGCCATCGGACAGGGCGAGTTGCAGATCACGCCGATTCAGGCCGCGAATCTCCTGGCGACGATCGCCTGCGGCGATTTTCTGTCGCCGACCTTGTTTGTGTTTGATGAGCCGCGCGTCCCCGCGCGGTTTGCGAGCATCTCGGCCTCCATGTGGCGCATTGCGCGCGAGGGGCTGTATCGCTGCGTCAATCTTCCGGGCGGGACGGCGTTCCCCGAGGCGCGGATGCCGTCGGTGATCGTGTGCGGCAAGACCGGCAGCGCCGAATCGGTGCCGCTCGTGCTGACGCGGCGTTTCGTGTTCGAGTCGACGGACGGAACACGGCTCACCGCCGACGCGCCGACGCTCGAAGCAGCGCGCGAATCGCTCGGCTTGCCGGCAACGTCGCGGCCGATCGAGCGAAAGCCGCTTGAGCTTTACCCGCCGACTCCCGAAGGGGCGAAGGGGCCGCCGACGCACGCGTGGTTTGCCGGCTACGCACCTCGCGAGGATCCGAAGATTGCCCTGGCCATCGTGATCGAGTACGGCGGCGGCGGCGGTCGCGTCGGCGCGCCCGCGGCGCGTGCGGTGATGGACTGGATGCTGCGGAATCGGCCGGACTATCTGCCGACGGATGGCGCCTATCAGCCGGCGAGTCCCGAGGCGTCGCGACGTGCGAGTGCATCGGAAGCTGCGAGCGAGCCGGAGCCGGATCCCGATGCGGGTCGCTGGGAGGAAAACGACGAATGAAACCGGGACAGTCGCGGCCCGAGCTTCGGTTTCGAATCGACGCCCCGCACAGGCCGCAGTCACGACGATTCTCGTTGGTCCGTCGCATCCGACTTCCGCGCTCATTTTTCGGTGGAAGCGCCCGCCGCGCGCGTGATATGTTTCCGTCATGAGCACGATGCCCGATCGACGCGAAATGGACCGCGCCATGCTGATGCGGCGGCGCGATTACGACGGCGTCTTTTTCGTGGCCGTCAAGACCACCGGCGTGTTCTGTCGACCGTCGTGCACCGCCCGCAAGCCCCGGCCGCGAAACGTCGAGTATTACCCTTCGGCGCGCGAGGCGCTTCTCGCAGGCTACCGACCCTGCAAGCGCTGTCGGCCGATGGACACAGACGGACGGCCGCCGGACTGGGTACGGCGGCTGCTGGCGGCGGTCGAGGCCGATCCGCATCGTCGGCTGAAGGCGGGCGACTTGCGCGCGATGGACATCGACCCGGTCCGGGCGGCGCGGTTTTTTCGACGACACTATGGGATGACTTTTCAGGCGTACCATCGCGGCCGGCGGCTCGGGTTGGCGCTGGCGGAGGTGCGGCGAGGCGCGGACGTGACCACGGTTGGATTGAAACACGGATATGAGTCGACCAGCGGATTTCGTGATGCTTTTGCGCGCTTATTCGGCGCGTCGCCCGGTCGCGCGCGAACGGCCGACTGCGTTGTAACGGCGTGGCTCCCGTCGCCGCTGGGGCCGCTGCTGGCGGCGGCGTCGAACGACGGCGTCTGCCTGCTGGAGTTCACCGATCGCCGCGCGCTGGAATCGCAGGTTGCCGCGCTGCGTCGCCGCATCGACCGGCCGATCGTGCCGGGGCGGAACGCGCATCTCGATTCGCTCGAAGCCGAGCTGCAACGATATTTCTCGGGTGAGCTGACGCGGTTTGTTACGCCGCTGGTGATTCGCGGAACGCCGTTTCAGGAGGTCGTGTGGCGACAACTGCTGCGCATCCCTTACGGCGAGACATGGTCGTACGACCGGCTGGCGCGCGAAATCGGCCGCCCCGCGGCGCGTCGCGCGGTCGGCCGTGCCAACGGCGACAATCGGATAGCGATCCTGATTCCCTGTCATCGCGTGATCGGCGCGGATGGGCGGCTGACAGGCTACGGCGGCGGTTTGTGGCGCAAGCAGTGGCTGCTGGACCACGAGCGCATGTCGTTGTTTAGCGGTACGTGATGACGTGGCATGTTCCGCGTGGCACGGGCTTGCAGCCCATGTGGTACAGCCGCCCTCGGCTGTGGTCCGCCGTTCGTGCGGCGGGTTCTGATCGCGTGGCACGGGCTTGCAGCTCGTGCGATTCCGAGCCGCGCAGCGTCAGCAAGCGGGATCCGCACGCTCAAACGTGAATTCACCGTCCACCCGCGCGCGGACGCCCAAAGCCTGACGGCGCGCCGTTGCGCTCCGCACGGAAATGCCCATTCTTGCCCGCAACGCGGCCCCCCATCCCGCTCGCTGACGCTTCGCGGCTCTGAAAGCCGCCATCGCTGGCGCTTGGGGATCGGATCAGATCGCGTGGCACGGGCTTGCAGCCCGTGCGATTCCGAGCCGCGCAGCGTCAGCAAGCGGGATCCGCACGCCGCCGCCGCCGTCGACGCTCCCTGACGGTCGCGATTCGGTGAAAGCATGCGCCTACTCCCGCGCCGTTTCCGTGATAACATGGGCCGCATGGAACGCAAACTGATCAACCCGCCCGAACTGGGCGGACATTCCGGTTATTCCAACGGCGTGCTTGCGCCGCCCGGCGCGCGGCTGCTGTTTGTGGCCGGCCAGGTCGCCTGGGACCGCGAGCATCGCCTCGTCGGAGGCGATAATTTTGCTCAGCAATTTGGCCAGGCGCTGCGAAACGTGGCGGCGGTGGTTTCCGCCGCGGGCGGCAGGCCCGAGCACGTGGTCGAACTGACCATCTTCGTGACCGACAAGCAACGTTATATGTCCGATTTGCGCGGCGTGGGCGACGCGTATCGCGGCGTATTCGGCCGGCACTATCCGGCGATGGCCCTGGTTGAGGTCAAGGGTCTGATCGAGCCGGGCGCGCAGGTCGAGATTCGCGGCGTCGCCGCCATTCCGTCCTGACAGCAAGGACATTCTCATCCCGCCTGTGGGAGTGGTAGCCACATGAACTGCCGTACTTTTCGCTCGGAGCAGGACGGCTCGATCCTGACGCTGACGCTCGACCGTCCTGACCGCCTTAACGCGCTGACGTTCGACGTGTACGCCGAGCTGCGCGACACGTTCCGCGCACTGGAACTCGACGAAACCGTCCGCGTCGTGATCCTGACGGGCGCGGGGCGCGGCTTCTGCTCCGGCGGCGACCGCGAGGACATCATCGCCGAACTGTTTCGCCGCGACGCCGCCGGCCTGCGGCGATTCACCAAGATGACCTGCGACTGCGTGGCCGCCATGCGCGGCTGTCCGCAGCCGATCATCGCGGCCATCAACGGCACCTGCGTCGGCGCGGGCGCGATGCTGGCGCTGGCCGCCGATTTTCGCTACGCCGTGCCGAGCGCGAAGATCGGGTTCATCTTCACGCGCGTCGGCCTCGCCGGCGCCGACATGGGGGCGACCTACCTGCTGCCGCGCGTGGTGGGCATGACAAAGGCGACCGAGCTGCTGATGACCGGCGACATCATCTCGTCGGACGAAGCGATGACTATCGGTTTGCTCAACGGCGTTGTGCCCGCCGACAAGCTGATGCCAACGGCCGTGGAAACGGCGTCGCGGCTGGCGGCCGGTCCGCGCTTCGGGCTGGCGATGACCAAGGCGCTGCTGAATCAGAACATGGGCGCAGCGCTGGCGCAGGGGCTGCACGCCGAGACCGACGCCCAGGCGCTGGCCATGTGCCATCCGGATTTCAAGGAATCCTACGAGGCGGCGATGCAGAAACGGCCGCCCCGCTATCAGTAGCCGGTCGCCGGCGGGCGAATCGTCGCCGCGATCCACTTCGCAGCGGCTGGACGAATTGCTACCATGCTCGCGCCGGCGCGGCCCGAGTGGATGCCGTTCCGGCGGAGGATCGCATGGCCATACAGTTTCGCTGCACCGGTTGCGGACAGTCGATAGAAGTCGACGATGAATTCGCCGGCCGCCTGGTCGGGTGTCCGTTCTGTCATTCCAGCGTGGCCGCGCCCGCCGCGTCTCAGGCAATTCCAGCGGCCGTTCCACAGGCGACGCCGATGGGCGCACCGACACAGCCTTTTCCAGCCCCGATGGCGCCGTTCGGCGCGATGCCCGGCGCGGTGATGCAGGCGCCCGATCCGGCGGCGCGCTGGTGTACCATCGGACTAGTATGCGGAATTCTCTCCTGGATTAGTCCTTTCGTCCTGGGGATGGTCATGGTCAGCCAAAGCGGCATGTTTCAAGAAATACAGCGGTTGCAGGCCGCGAACGCCGACCAGAAGGCAACGCAGGATGCGATCAGTAACGCCTTGAAGCAGTGGACGGAAGATCACGGCACGACCATCGTACTCTTCACCCTGACCATGGGCGCATTCATTATCCTGGGGCTGGCTGCTTCCATCGTCGGATTGATTCGCGCTCGTTCGCGCAAGGCCCAGGGCGTCATCGGCGTCATCATGTGTGGTATTTGCGCCACCTGCGGACTGCTGCAAGTACTGGCGGGCATAGCGGCCGGAGCCGCAGCCGGATGATCGTCGTCGGCCTCATGAGCGGCACCAGCGCCGACGGCGTCGACGCGGTCGCCTGCCGCGTTCGCGGGCGCGGCCTGCACATGCGGCCGACGATTCTCTCCCACGTCCATCGAGCCTATTCAAAGAGTTTGCGGGAGGCGGTTCTCCACGCCGCGGCCGATGCCGCCATGCCGCCCGCGGATTTGTGTCGCCTGCACTGGCGGCTGGGACGCGCATACGCGAATGCCGCAGCCGCCGCGATCAAGGCGACCGGCCTGCCTGCATCAGACATTGCCGGCGTCGGCTGCCATGGTCAGACCATCTGCCATCTGCCGGCCGAGGGCGCGACGTGGCAGCTTGGCGAGCCGGCGGTCATCGCCGGATGCATCGGCGTGCCGGTCGTGGCGCGATTTCGCGAGGCCGACGTGGCGGCCGGGGGGCAGGGCGCGCCGCTCGTGCCGTGGACCGACTACGTGTTGTTTCGCCACGCGCGGCGCGCTCGGGCCGTACAGAACATCGGTGGCATCGCCAACGTGACGTACATTCCGGCCGCAGGCAACTCCGAGTCGGTGCGCGCGTTCGACACGGGACCGGGCAACATGGTGATCGACGCGCTGGCCCGGCGCTTCTCCCACGGCAAGCGTCCCTTCGATCGCAACGGACGGTGGGCGGCGCGCGGCCGGGTTGTATCGCCATTGCTGGAACAATGGCTGCGCCATCCGTTCTTTGCTCGACGACCGCCGAAGAGTTGCGGGCGCGAGGAGTTCGGCGAGCTGTTCGCCGGTTTCGTGGCGTCATTCTTGCGAAAGGGCGCTTCGCCCGAGGATGTGCTGGCTACGGCGACGCGCCTCACCGCATGCACGATCGCTGACGCCTATCGCCGCTTTTTTCCCGCGCGACGCGGCAGGTTGGCCGTCGATGAGATCATCCTGTGCGGCGGCGGTGCAAAAAACCGGACCTTACGCCGAATGCTCGAAGAGGAATTGAGCGGAGTGTCGATTACGACTGTCGAAGACTACGCGATTCCGCTCCAGGCCAAGGAAGCGCTCAGCTTCGCGATGCTCGCGGCCGCCTGTATGCAAGGCGTGCCGGCCAACTTGCCACGCGTCACCGGCGCTCGCCGCCCCGTGGTGCTGGGTTCGATCACACCGTCCGGGCGGCCCACCGCGTCGCCACGAGTCCGTTAATCCAATCGCCCAGCGCAAGCACCAGCGCCGATCCAGGCCGCGAAGCCCCGCCATTGCCGGAGCGGGCGTAAGCGAGCGGGATCGGGGGCCGAATGATGCGTGTGAGTGCGCAATCGAGGACTGAGCGGCTGGCCCAACGTCGCGACGCTGAAAAAAAACATTCGCGCACGTAAAAAAGCAAACGGCGCCGGCTGGTCGCCGACGCCGCGATCCTCGTTCCCATCACAATCGTCTTCGGCCGAAGCCGGCCGCGAGTTAAGCGGCCGTGGTAACGTCCGTGCAATTTTTATGACTCGTGGAACGCCTGATGCCAAGTCTCGTAATAGCGGAACCACCGCAGCGACACGCCGGTGTAAAGCAACGCCAGCATCCAACAGCCGACTTCGCTGATGCGATAGGCCCGAAATTGCCACAGGATGAACGATCCCGCCGCTACCAGTCCGATCTTGTAGAATGTCAGTGCCGTGTAGTTGCCCGTGTCGATCACGCTGGCGGCCAGCGGGTTCAGCTCGATAAACGGCCCCAGTCGGCAGGCCATGATCGTGAACGTCAGGTCGAAGCCGTTCAACAAGGCGACGGCCATCAGCAGCAGCCCGACGCGGACCGGCCGGCGGGCGAGCCAGTCGCCCAGCGAAACTCTTCCTTCAAGCGCAGGCGGCGTCTGCGGCGAGGCGGACGAGTCGCGCGCGGACCATGCGTACGGATTGCCTGGTAACGTTGTCATGTCCAACTCGTTCGATCGACCAACTCGCATCAAAAGGTTAACTAATCCGGCCGGATTCAGCTTCGAATCGCCGCCCCGGCGGCTGTGTGGCGTGGATTCTCGAACCCAGCGTCGCCGTTCCCGGTCGATCACGGTGGAAATCCCGTCACGAGCGTGATTTGATACCCATGCGACGGCCGTTGCGATCGCAGTGAACGGTTGACAGGAACCCGACATGAAGAACTCCGGCAAACGTCCGCGGCGCACGGCACTGACTCATCTGGATGCGCGCGGCCGAGCACGCATGGTGGACGTATCACCCAAATCCGTCACGCTGCGCCGCGCGTCGGCGACGGCGGACGTGACGCTTACCCGGACAGCCTGGGAATTGCTGCGCGATGGCCGGCTGCCCAAGGGTGACGCCCTGGCGGTTGCGCGGATCGCCGGCATTCAGGCCGCCAAGCGTGCGTCCGAGCTGATTCCATTGTGTCATGCCCTGTCGCTCGAAGGAGTGACGGTCGTTGCCGACATGAGCCGCGAGGGGCGGGTCCGATTCACCTCGAACGTCACGCTTCACGCCCGAACCGGGGCGGAAATGGAAGCTCTGACGGCCGTTTCGGTCGCGGCGTTGGCGCTATACGATATGTGCAAGGCGGTGGACCGGGCCATCACGATCGGTCCGATTCGGCTGATCGAAAAGTCCGGAGGCCGAAGCGGGCGCTACGTCGCGGAGCCGAACGCCTAAACGAGACCACCCGGGAGCAGACGCTCGCACCGCCCCCGCCGAATGCAGCACATGCCGAATCGAGCGACATCCCTCACGGAGCCGGCCGACATGAAACTCGCCGTGAAACTAACACCACCGCACTGGTTCGTTGTGCGAGCCGGATCAGTACCCCCTGCGCAAGCGTGCGGACCGGCCCGCAGGACCGGCTTTCAAACATCCATCGCTGTAGTGTCAAATCGCCCGCACACCGCATCGCACGAAGGAGCGGCAACGATCAGCGGGCGGCACGGTCACGCCCTCGCTCGCAAGACGCAACAATCATCGAAGAGCGCCACACGCGGGGACTTGACGGCGCCACGCCGGCGAAGTGGCGCCGCCGGCTTCCGGACGATTCATACGTCGCTTGCAGGTCTGACGTCGCTGCTCATACTGCTGGCGACGCCGATCCTCGCCGGTTGCGGCGACAACGGGTTCGACTGGTCGTTCAACAAGAAGCCGGAAAAAAAGTCCGACGCGCCGCTGACGTCGCCGGATCCCCGCGCAGACGCCGGTGTGTTCGAAGGCACGGTGCGCCAGTTCGCTTACGTGGGCGGCTTCCGAAAGCTGCGCGTTCGCGGCTTCGGGATCGTCGGCGCGCTGGCCAACACGGGCGGCGGCGATTGTCCGGCGGAAATCCGCAAGTACCTGGAGGGCGAAATCCGTCGCCGCAATTCGGCCATGAGCATTCGGATCGACCCCAAGTCGATCTTCGACAACCCGCAATTTGCTCCCGTCGTCGTCACCGCGGAGATTCCCGCCGCCGCGACGAAGGGCGATCGCTTCGACGTCGTCGTCCGTGCGCTGGGCAGCCAGACCACGTCGCTGGAAGGCGGGCGACTGTATTTCTGCGATCTGAAGATGTTTCAGGCGACGCCGCGCGGCATCATCGAAGGCCAGGCGCTCGGTCACGCCGCCGGCCCGATCTACGTCAGTCCCTTCGGGCGCGAAGAGGCAGCCGCGACACGAAGCGACCCGCGCTTCGGCCGCGTCCTCGGGGGCGGCGTGCTGAAAGACGATCGCAGACTTCGGCTGATACTCCATTCGCCCTCTTATCCGATGGCCGTTCGGATCCGCGACCGTCTGCGCGGACGGTTCGGTGCGACCGAGCCGAACGTGGCGGACGCCGTTTCGCCCAGCACGATCAATCTGGTGATTCCGCGTGAATTCCGCGACCGGCCGCAGCACTTCGTCGACCTGGTGATGCACACTCAGGTCGTGTCGGAACCCGCCCGACTGACGCGCCGCGCCGCGGAGCTGGTCGATCAGATCGTTCATCCGCTGGCGCCGTACGAGGACATTGCGCTGATCTGGGAAGCCATGGGGCGCACGATCGTCCCGACGATCGCGCCCCTCTACGATCATCAACTCGAAGCCGCGGCGTACTACGCGGCGCGGACGGGGTTGAGGCTGGGCGATGATTTGGCGCTGGAAGTCGTCGGTCGCCACGCGGCCGATCCGAAAAGCCCATTCCGTGAAGCGGCTGTGCGCGAGTTGGGCAACGCGCGCGCCAGCCATCGCGCCGCGGACCGCTTGTTCATGCTGTTGTCTGATGCGGATACTCAGGTGCGCGTCCTGGCATACGAGGCGCTGGTGCGGCGCGGCGATCCGCGCATTCGTTCCTACGTCGTGTGGGACGACAATTTCACGCTTGACGTCATCGAATGCGACGGCCCGCCGCTGGTGTATGCGCGACAGTCCGAGGAGCCGCGCATTGCCATACTCGCGCGCGAAGGCCGGCTCCTGACTCCGTTGCTGTACACTCATCGCGACGATCTTGTGACGCTGAGCGCACAACCGAACGACGACTGTGTCTGGGCGGTACGTAAGAATCCGATCAACAAACGCTTGTCCGATCCAATTCGCACGTCGTTGGACATCGTGGCGCTGATTCGCTTTCTTGGCGGCCCCCCCATCGTCAACCAGGGCCAGGTTGAATCGCTGGGCCTGAACTATACGGTGATTGTCGATTTGCTGGACCAGTTGACGCGCGATCAGCGCCTGCCGGCCGTTATGGTGCTTGAACGTCCGCGAGTATCCGAGGACCTGGGCCGAGCGACAACGCGCGAGCGGCGGGAGAGTGAGCTGTAATCCCGCAAGCATTCGCGGACGCGATTGTCTTTGTAGCCTATAAGTCACTTCGCCGTAATACTTTACGATTAATGACACCTCTTTAACGTGCGGTGACGGCACGAATTCTTAAAAAAATAGATAGAAATGTCGATATTCTTATTGAATTGAGACTGAGTCTCAGTTTTAATACAACTCATGGGCGATAGCCAACCAACACGACCGATATTGAGGTGACACATGACAACTGCTTTTCCCACGCAAATCGACCGGTTGCATCTTCCCGCGACCCGATCCGGCGGCCGCGCCTTCACGCTCGTCGAGCTGCTCATCGTCATCGCCATCATCGCGCTGCTCGTGGCGGTCCTGATGCCGGCTTTGAGCCACTCGCGCGCCAGCGCGCAGTCGAGCGTCTGCCTCACCAACCTGCGCCGGCTGGGCGTCGCCAATCACATCTATCTGCAAACCTACGAGGTGTTCCCGCCCTTTCGACTGTCGACCTTCCCAGCCGGCGGGCCTGTGCACGTCAACGGCTGGGGCGCCGCGCAACCGCGCTGGCAGTGGTTCCTCGATCAGGGCATCGGCCCGGTGATCGATCCGCTCGGTTTCACGACGCCGTTTGGCGACAATAGCGTCTCGATCACCGGTCGCGACGGCATGACGATGACCAACCGCTATTTCAGCGATCCCGCACTGAGCGACGAAGGCGTGGTGTACAACATTCGCAACGGCGCCTACGGCTATAACTATCAGTATCTCGGCAACAGCCGCGCCGATTCGCAGCCCGGCCAGTTCGACAACTGGCCCGTATCGGTCACGCGCATTACCGTTCCATCGAACACGATTCTCATTGCCGACTCGCGCGGCGGCGCGCTGCCACACGGCAATCACTCTTACTCGCTCGACCCCCCGCAGCTCGCCGTCAGCCGACGGGCGGCACGCCACGGTCCGAACGGCACTTCATCCGGCGAGGAACTGGGGCATTCATCGATCGAGCGCCGCCATCTCGGCCGGGGCAACGTCGTTTTCGTCGACACTCATGCGGAAAGCGGCCGCCTCGAAGACTTCGGGTACGAACTCGACAGCTCCGGCCAGGTCGTGGCGGACGGCCCAACGGCCAACAATGCCAAGTGGTCGGGACACGGTCGCGATGAGCCGTAGGCCCTTCGCCCAAGGGACAAGAAGACCAGGCAGTCTGACGCCTGATGGTGGATGCATTCGCGTTGGAGTGCCGACCTCGGCCCGTCGAACCGCATTGGCGCAGGCGCCAACGCCGATCCGGCCGATGATGCGCGAAACTTGGATGCGACGAACGGATCGCCGTTTTCGATCATCGGGCCTCTGAACCACGTATGTTCTTTGATCGACAAAGCAACGTAAGTCCCGTCCCAGCCTAACGATAGGTCACTCGGTTCGGCGGTGTTCGTCGTCTAGCCGCCCGAGCAACGGACCATTGGGCGTTCAGAATATTCCGCTACGTACTCGGCAATTCACTTGTAAGTCGGATACCGTTATCGCGTTTCTTGCGGATCGGGCGCGGTGCGCCCATAATTCCGTGATTGTGCCGCCGCACAAATATCCACCGGCGGTACTCGGTGTTGGAGCAGTGCATCCAAAATGCCCGCTGATTCGCCGTACTACTCCTATTTGCTCTACGTGTACATCGCGGTTGTGGGCGTGCTGGTCGTCTACGGCGTACACCGCTATCAACTCGTCTATCTCTATTACAAACATCGCCGCAATGCCCCGCGGCTGAACGCTTGTTTCGCCAACCTGCCGCGCGTGACGGTGCAGTTGCCGATGTTCAACGAACCGCTCGTGGCGCGGCGCGTCATCGAGCGCACATGCGCCATTGACTATCCGCGAGGTCTCCTGGAAATCCAGGTGCTCGACGACTCCACCGACGAGACCGTCGACATCGCACGCCGGACGGTTGAGGAAGCGCGCGCGCGCGGCGTCGATATCCGCCTGTTCCATCGAGACAATCGCGAGGGGTTTAAGGCCGGCGCCCTGGCCGAAGGGCTGAAGTCGGCCACGAGCGACTTCGTCCTGATCTTCGATGCAGACTTCCTTCCGCCGCCCAACATCATCCGCGAGTTGATTCACTATTTCACGGACGAAAAAGTCGGAATGGTGCAGGCGCGCTGGGAGCACCTGAATCGCGGCCAGTCGCTGCTGACCAAGACGCAGGCCATCATGCTCGACGGCCATTTCGTCATCGAGCACACGGCCCGAAACCGTTCGGGCCGGTTCATGAGCTTCAACGGCACCGCCGGCATGTGGCGCCGCGCCTGCATCGACGACGCCGGCGGCTGGCAGCACGACACGCTGACGGAGGACCTCGATCTGTCGTATCGCGCCCAGATGCGCGGCTGGAAGTTCATCTTCTTGAAAGACCTGACGTCCGCCGCGGAGTTGCCGCCGGAGATGATGGCGTTCAAGTCCCAGCAGGCCCGCTGGGCCAAGGGCGGCGCGCAGACCTGCCGCAAGCTGCTGCCGCGAATTCTGAAATCGCGCCTCCCGCTCAAGATCAAAGTCGAAGCGTTCTTCCACTTGACGAGCTGCACCACCTATATCTGGATGGTGTTGCTGACGCTGCTGCTCTTTCCGGTGCTCTATCTGAAAATGTCGCTGTTCCGCGACAGCATGTTGGGCCGCGCGCTCTTCGACGGATCGCTGCTGCTGCTGGCCACCTGTTCGGCCGGCAGCTTCTACTACGCCAGTCAGCGCGAGGTGTTCCGCACCTGGGCCGAGAGCATCAAGTACCTGCCGTTTCTGATGAGCCTGGGCGTCGGCGTTTCGTTCAACAACGCCATCTCGGTGCTGGAGGGCTTTTTCGGCAAGCCGTCCGAGTTCGTGCGGACGCCAAAATTCGGCGAGATCGCCGCGGGCGGCACGCGCAACGCGGCCGGCTCGCTCCTGAAGCGCGGACGTTGGCTGCAACCGTTCATCGAGCTGTCGTTTGCGATCTACCTGCTGGCGTGCGTGATTCTCTGCTATCTGAACGGCCGGATTACCGTGGGCATTCCCTTCCTGCTGCTGTTCATGGTCGGATATTCCTACGTGGCCGGACTCTCGCTCTACACGCAGTACGTTCTGACCGCCCGTCCCGCGCCGCCTGCCGGAGGCGACACCGCCCCGGCTGTCGAACCCGCCGTCACGCGCCGCGGCGAAGCGCGCCCGTAATTCCGGACGGCGTGAATCAACGATCGACGACCGTCTTGTGATACCCTGCACGCACCTTCGATTCTCATCAACATCCGCTTTCGCGACTTTTTCTTGAACCATCGGCATTTCCCGCGTCTCGGCTTCGCGACTGCCTTGAAAGCGTGTCGAGAATCGGCCGAGGCGCCGCTGCTTCGTTTGACCCTCTCACGACGCCCCCGTAGACTGTCGATAAGCAAGTCGATCATGGTCGGGCGGTCGCCGGGACCAACCGTACGGCGATGTGACCGGCTTGGGCGATTGACTGAAACGTAATCTCCGACGCGCTCCCGAAGAGGCTGTCGAACGTGCCGATTCTGACGATTCTCCAAGGCCCCGACCGCGGCCGTAGCTTTCAGACGATCAGCGGCGAGCCGACGCTCATCGGCCGCGGCAGCGACATTGTGCCGATCACCGATCAAACGGTGTCGCGCCGCCACGCCGAGATCCGCCTGGCCGGCGATCACTGGGAGCTGCTCGACCTCAACAGCGCCAACGGCACGCTGCTCAACGGCAAGCGCGTCGAAAAGCCCATGCGCCTCAAGCACGGCGATCAGATTCGTATCGGCGGCACGCTGATCGTCTGGGGCGGCGACGACACGGTTCGCTCGTTGCCGCCGGGACTCGGTTCGGCCCGAGACCTGGTCGACCTCGACGTCGGCGGCAAGCAGGTCGACACCGCCATCATCAACTCGGTCCCCAGTTCCGACGACAGCGTCATCATGGCCTCGCCGGTGACGGCCGACGCGGTGCGCGCCTGGCGGATCATGTCGCAGCTTACCGAGGCGATCGCGGCCGTGCCGGATCCCGACGCGCTGCTGAATCGCGTGATGGACCTGCTGTACGAGGAGCTGCCGGTCGATCGCGGCTTCGTCCTGATGCACGACGAGGAAAGCGGCGAGCTGGAGCCGTTCGTGGTGCGCGTGCGCGGCGACGAGGAGCCGGACAAGATCACGACCAGCAAAACGCTGGTGGATCACGTGATGAAGCTGGCCGAGGGCATTCTGTGCACCAACGCCCTGACGGACGAACGCTTCGCCGCCAAGCGGCGCGGCGGCAGCATTCAGGCGTTCGGCATTCAGTCCGTCATCTGCGCGCCGATCATCGCGCGCGACGAACCGCTGGGCGTCATTCACATCGACGTACGTGTCGCCAAGCACACGTATTCCGATTCCGAGTTGCGGCTGGTCACCGCCATCGGCCGCATGGCCGGGCTGGCGGTCGAAGACGCGCGGCTGGTCGAGACGCGGATGAAGAACGAGCGGCTGGCGGCGGTGGGCGAGACGGTCGCGGCGCTGTCGCACTACATCAAGAACATCCTCCAGGGCATGCGCGGCGGGGCCGACGTCGTGGAAATGGGGCTGGCGCGGCAGCAGCTCGGCATGATCGACCAGGGCTGGACGATCGTGGAGCGCAATCTGGACAAGATTTTCAACCTGACGCTGAACATGCTCGCGTACTCCAAGGCGCGCGAGCCGCGGCTGGAAATGACGCGCCTGAACAAGGTCGTACAGGACGTGGTCAACCTGATGCAGCGCCGCGCCGACGACAAGTCCGTGCTGTTGATCTCGGACCTCGAGGAGCCGTTTCCGCCGATTCCGATCGATATCGACGGCATTCATCAGGTCGTGCTCAACCTCGTCGCCAACGCCATCGACGCCGTCGCCAAATCGACCGGCGCGATCAACGTCAAAACGCACTTCGATGCGAACGCGCAGCAAGCCGTCATCACGGTCGCCGACAACGGGCCGGGCATTCCCAAGTCGGACATCGGCCGCATTCTGGAGCCGTTTTTCTCGACCAAGGGGCAGGGCGGCACCGGACTGGGACTGGCGGTGGCGCAGAAGATCGTGCAGGAGCACAACGGCACGATTCAGATTCAGAGCGAATTGGGGGCGGGCACGATCTTCACGGTGCGATTGCCCACGCGGCAGCCCGGGGCGGTGGCCAGCGACGCCACGCTGGCGCCGACGCGGACGTCGTGAACGCTGATGATTCCGGCGCCACACGCGTTATCGCAGAGGCCGCGCGGGTTCATCCTCGGCCTCGTTCGAGGCCAGCGTCTTTCGCAGCTTGGCGTCGATGCGCCGTTCCTGCTCCGAAAGCTGCCGCGCCATCTCGCGCTGCTCGGCTGTTTCGCGCTCGTGGCGCCGCCGTTCGCGAATCTGACGCACTTCCACCACCATGCGGCGCAGCTTCGTCAGCACCCAGAACAGTACGATCGACACCAGTGTCGTCGCGGCCATCAGCCACAGCGTGGGAAGCTCCTGAGCTTCCCACAACCACACGTCGGCTTTGCGGCCCTGATTCATCAAGACGATGGTCAGCACCGCAAGCCCCAGCGCGATGACCAGCACCAGCTTCGCGTAGGCCAGGATTTCGCGAATCAGACGCGGCACGAGAAATCTCCGACAGACTGGGCGCGGACGCTACGTCCGCATCGTAGCATCAAGGCGCGTTGGCGACGAGGGCGAGCAATTGCTGATCGCTACGGAATCGCGCGGAATAAACCCGCACGATCATGTGAGGTCGGCATGGTCACGCCCGCGCGCGACTTGTAACGGATGATGCCGAGTAACCTGACTCGCGAGGGCTTGGCCGTGCCGCCCCCCGGGCGGATTGCTGTACCTCTTTTCCTGACAATTGCCAAGCCGCCTGTAGGGCGCTTGCAAAAATCCTCCGCGCAACGCGATCATCAGTGACATGGGCGGCAACGATCTGGAGCGCGACCGCGGACGCGGCGGCATGGCCGCCCGCATCCTGTTGCTGCTCGCGCTGACGCACGTCGCCGCTGTCCGCCTGAGCTGGAACGATATTCCGCTGCAAAACGACACGGGGCTTTTTTCCTACATCGGCTGGCGGATGCTGCACGGCGACCGCCTCTACGTCGACCTCTGGGAGTGCAAGCCGCCGGGCATCTACTTCGTCTTCGCCGGCTGCGTGGCTATGGATCGCGCCGGCGGCGATCGCGTCGCGTTCTGGCTCGATGGCGCGCTCAGCGCCGCGGTCCTGCTGCTCACTTACCGACTTGCGCGACGATTCGCCTCCCCCGCTGCTTCCGCCGCCGCCACGCTGGCTGCGAGCATCGTTTTCTGCCATCGCGTGCTGGCCGACTGGGGCGACAACGTCGAGAAGTTCGTGGCGCTGTTCGACGTGCTGGCGCTGATGCTCCTGATGCACGGCGAATCGCGCGGGGGGCGCTCTGCCGAGTGGTTTGCCGCGGGCGTGTGCGCCGGGCTGGGCGGGTTGTTCAAGCAGACTGCGGTTTTCTTTCCCGCGGCGGCCGTACTGTGGCTCATCGCAGGCGTCGTCGGCCGGCGTTTGACGCGCAACGCCGCGCTGCGCCGCGCCGCCTTGCTTTTCACCGGCGCGCTGGCGCCCTGGCTGGTGTTCATCATGTGGATGTGGGCCGATGGCCTGCTGGCGGCGTTCTTCTGGCAGACCATCGCGTACGAATGGCGGCGGGTCGCTTCAACGCAGCTCGAAGCGCCGCAATTGCTGACACCGACACACTGGCGCCACGCGTGGTCCCAGATCGAGCTGGCCGGCATCCTGCTGCTCCCGGCTGCCGCCGGCGCCGCCGTTCAGGCAGCGCGCGCCGTACGTCGCTTTGGCACAACGGCGGCGGAAACGAGGGAAATTACGTCGTTGATCCACGTTCTGTGGATCATCGGAGTGGCCGGCTTTGCGCTGACTCCATTCGGTTATGGACACTATCTGTTGCAGGCGGTTCCCGCCGCGGCAGTCGCCGCGGCGATGGGGCTGACGTGGGTCGCGGTCCTGTGGAGCGACCGGAAGACCGCGCCGAACACGCAGCAGGAAGCTGGACGCGTCAGTGGCATGCACGGTGTTTTCGTGCGCAGGGTCGCCGTAATGGCCTGCGGCGCGGCGTGGATGGCGTCGTGGCTGCCGCTTCGCGATCAGCTTTCGTTTACGTTCAATCCCGATGCTCCGGCTCGGCTGGCCTACGCCTGGCAGCGGCTGCGAACCGACGCCTTGCTGGCGGCGATTGATGCGCACACGCGCCCGCAGGACGCGGTTCTGTTGTGGCCGACCGACTACGGTCTGAACTACTACGCGCAGCGCGTCAGTCCCTTTCATGTCGCCAACGCTGATGTGATCTTCAAAGGCAAGTTCTACCGGCTCGATCCGCCGCTCGCGGAACTGCTCGAGCATCTAAAAAAAGATCCGCCGGCGGTCCTGGCCGATCGTTCGGTCTGGCTCGAGCCTGATCCACACGATCCGACGGGCGTGGCGCCGCGCGTCGCGACGCCGGACGATGGAATGAGCCTCTTGTCGCCGCCGAACGCCGCGCATGCCAATCCGGTGACGCGGGAACTGGCGCCGCTGCTCGAATGGGTCCGCGCCCATTATGGCCGTCCGGTCTTCGCCGGCGGCGCGGTGTTTCTGCATTACGGCGGGCAATGGAGCGATGATGTCGTAATAAAGTAGCGCGTACCGCATCTGGTGGGGCCGTTGTCGATACGGAAATTCGTTACAAGAATCGGGCGACCTTTCACGCTGCCGCCTGCCCCGATGGTTTGACGCGACCCACGCTGCCGACGATACTGATCGCACTTCCCGGGAGATATTCCATGAACCGTCCCCTTCTCGCAATCGCTCTTACGGCCGTCACAGTCCTGGCAAGTTCGGCTTGTCGCGAGCCGCCGCCGCCGGCGACGCCGAAGTCCGGCGTCGACGAGCCGGGCGTCAAGGGGCAGCCTGCGGCCCCTGAGCAGGCGACCGCGGCCGCGGACGAACCCGCTGAGGCGCCGAAACCGGAAGTGCTCAAGCCGGAAAAGCAGCCCGTGCGCGCCGAAGCCGCCGCGGACTCACTGCCCGCCGTCGCCGGCGAGGGCACAGTTCAACTTGGTGCGTTCAGCATGAAATGTCCGCCGGAATGGGCGACGCAACCGGCGAACGGGACAATGCGTCTGGCGCGCTTCACCTGGCCCAAGGCCGACGGCGACGACGAAGAACCGGAGCTGATAGCGTTCTTCTTCGGGGTTGGCGGCGGCGGGCCGGTGGATGAAAATATCGACCGGTGGCGCAAACAGTTTGTCGAGGAAGGCGAACCGGCGCCGGGTTCGCTCGACGCCTTTGAGACCGATTCGCTCAGGATCACTCTGCTCGATAAATCCGGCACTTACATGTTCAAGGAGCGGCCCATGGCCGAGGGCTTCACACCAAAGCCGGGTTGGCGGCTGCTGGGAGCGGTGGTCGAGCTGGAAGGCGGACCGCTGTTCTTCCGGGCCACCGGACCCGACGCGAGTGTGGCCGCACAGCGCGATGCGTTGATCGCGGCGCTGAAGACGATTGCCCCACGACCGTCATGAACCGGCGGCTCGACTTTCCTCTGGAAATGGAGATTCGTTCTTGGCCGCTCGACCCGTCTATCGCCCACCTTCCGACGACACGTGGCGCGTCTTTCGCATCATGGCCGAGTTCGTCGAGGCGTTTGAGACGCTCTCGGCCCTGCGGCAGGCGATCACGGTCTTCGGTTCGGCCCGAACACCACGGAACGATCCGCACTACCGACAGGCCGAGGAACTGGGCCGGCTGCTCGTCGAACGCGGCTTCGACGTAATCACCGGCGGCGGCCCGGGGATCATGGAGGCGGTCAACAAAGGCGCGTTCGAGGCGGGCGGCACGAGCGTTGGCTTGAACATTTCGCTGCCGCACGAGCAGGAGGCCAACGCCTACCAGAATATCTCGATGGAATTTCACTATTTCTTCTGCCGCAAGATGATGTTCATCAAGTACGCGCTGGGCATGGCCTGTTTTCCCGGCGGATTCGGCACGCTCGACGAGTTCTTCGAGACCATGACGTTGATCCAGACCGAAAAGGCGCCCCGTTACCCGGTCGTGCTGCTGGGGCGCGAATTCTGGACGCCGATGCTCGACTGGATGCGCGATACGCTGCTGACTCGTTTTCAGACGATCAGTCCGGACGACCTGGCGCTGTTCACGATCGTCGATGACGTGGTCGAGGCGGCCGATTACCTGCGGCGGCATGTCGACGAAAACATCGAGATGTTGCGCCATCCGACGACGGAAGAGGAAGCCGACCGGCCCGTGGAGCAGCGAATCACCGTCGAGGGAACGCGCTACGGCGTTCGGGCCGCGCCGAAGCGAGCGTGAGCGGTTCCGCTGCGGGCGCGGGCGTCGAGAAATTGAGTAGGATTAAGAGTATGATTGACCAGAATTGTCCTGAACTGCGCCTTCATCCTACTCTTAATCCTAATCTTACTCCTAATCTTTCTCTTTTTCATGCTCCGACCCGAAGGTGTGATACCCGTTGTCAGAAGCCCCTTCCGTGAACCCGCCCGTTCCCCTCGAATTGCCCGTTTCCCGCGCGCCCTCCTACGCCGATTGCGTTCGCTGCGGCCTGTGCCTCGAAAGCTGCCCCACTTACTCCGAGACGGCCGCGGAAGCCGAATCCCCGCGCGGGCGAATCGCGATCATGAAAGCGCTGGAACAGGGACGGCTCGACGTTTCGCGCGAATCGCTCGTTCACCTCGATCGTTGCCTCGACTGCCGCGCCTGTGAGACCGCGTGCCCGTCGGGCGTCCGCTATGGCGCACTGATCGAAGCGACCCGCTCGCGCTACGCGGACGCCCCGCGCGGGCCGAAGCGACTCACCGGCCGTTTGCTTGACTACTTCATCCTCCGCGTGCTGCCGAATCCCAGGCGATTACGACGCTGGCTGCGCGCAGCGCGCCTGGCTGAGGCCGTCGGACTGCTGGACTATCTCGAGAATTCCGGCGCGCTGCGCCGACTGGGAATCCCGCGCATTCCGATCCGCCCGGCCCGGCCGTCCAGTTTTCGCGCGACGGCGTCCCGGCCGCGACCGGCGCGACCGGACCAACAGCCTGCCGCCCTGTTCCTCGGCTGCGTCAACGACGTGCTGTCGCCACAAACGCACGAGGCGACGATTCGCGTCTTGCAGCGTCACGGTTACGCAGTTGCCCGCCCCGGCGGTCAGACATGCTGTGGGGCGATTCATCTTCACGCCGGTCGCGTCGAGGAGGCGCGCCAAATGGCCCGCACCAACATCGAGGCGTTTGAGCGCGCCGGGGGGTCGGTCGTGGTCAACGTCGCCGGTTGCGGCGCGATGCTGCGCGAATATGGCGAGTTGTTGGCGGCAGACAGGCGCTTTGCATCACGCGCTCACAACTTCTCGATGCGGGTGCGCGACGTTTCCGAGCTTGTGGCCGCTCGCGCGCTGCATGGCTCGCTGCAACGTCCCTTGCGTGTCGCCGTTCACGACCCCTGCCATCTCTGCCACGCCCAGAGGATTCGCGAAGCGCCGCGCACCATGTTGCGGGCCATCAATGGGATTACGCTTGTTCCGCTCGGCGAAAGCGACACCTGCTGCGGCGCGGCGGGAACATACAGCCTGACTCAGCCGGACATGTCCCGTCGCCTGGCCGAGAGAAAATGGCGGAATATCCGCGCGGCCGCCCCGGAGGTCGTAGCGGCGGCGAACATCGGCTGCATCGTGCAGCTTCAGCAGCACGCGCCGCAGGACTTAAGGCACATTCGAATCGTGCACCCGATTGAGCTGGTGGACGAGGCGGAATAACCGAGAAAAAGAGTAAGAGAATGGGCAAGATCAGGAACAGGAAGAGGAGAAAGAGCAGGAGCAACAGCATGATCCGGATGCGGCAGGATTGGGAATCACCGTAGGCCCCGCCGCTCTCACTCTTGCTCCTCTGACCAGCCCGACAGGGCACAGCCCGTCCGGCGGTCCCCCTTCCCTTAGAATCTCCCCCCAACTGTGACCGCTTCCTCCCATGCGTATGACCTCGCCGTCGTCGGCGCCGGCGCCGCCGGTCTGGCCACCGCCATCTTCACCGCCCGCCACGCATTCCACCCGCGCATCGTGGCACTGGATGGCGCGAAGCAGCTCGGCGCGAAAATCCTCGTCAGCGGCGGCGGGCGCTGCAACGTCACCAATTCCGTCGTGACGGCCGGCGACTTCTGCGGCGGCAGCCGGCGCATCATTGAGCGCGTGCTGCGTTCGTTCCCGGTCGCGCAGACGGTGAAGTTTTTTCGCGAAATCGGCGTCACGCTGCACGAGGAGCCGGGCGGCAAGCTCTTTCCCGACTCCCATCGCGCCCGCACCGTTCTGGATGCGATGTTGAACGAGGCGCGGCGCCTCGGCATCGACACGCTCTCCGCGAACCGTGTCCACCAAATCACTCGCCCCGCCGAGATCACGGACGGATTTGTTCTGCACACGAGCGCCGGACCGATTCCGGCTCGGCGTATTGTGCTCGCCACCGGCGGACGGTCGCTCCCCAAGACCGGCAGCGACGGCGGCGGCTATCTGCTGGCGCAGTCGCTGGGGCACACGATCGTGCCGCCCACTCCCGCCCTGGCGCCGCTCGTACTGGAGGGGGACTTTCACGCTCCGCTGGCCGGCGTGTCGCACGAGGCCGCGCTGACCGTTCGCGCCGAGGGGCAACGCGCCGTTCGGCTGTGCGGGGCGCTCTTGTGGACCCATTTCGGCGTCAGCGGACCGCTGGCCATGAATGCGTCGCGCCATTGGCTTCGCGCTCGGATCGAGAATCGCGCGGTTTCCGTCGGTCTGAGCTTCGTACCCGACCTCGCGTTCGAAACGCTTGAAGCAGCGTTGCTGAGCCTGGCCGCGTCGCAGCCCAGATCGCATCTGCATAACGCGCTGCGCGCGCCGGAATCGCCGGCGACCGCGATTCCCGAGCGCGTGCTGGCCGCGCTGCTGGAACGCCTCAATCTGGGCCGCGGCATCGTCATGGCGCATCTGAGCCGCGAGGACCGTCGCCGCCTGATTCATGCGATGCTCGACTGGCCGCTGCCGATTCGCGATAGCCGCGGCTACAACTATGCCGAGGCGACGGCCGGCGGCGTGCCGCTGGAGGAGATCGATGCCCGCACGATGGAATCGCGGCGCTGCGTCGGTCTTTATCTGGTGGGAGAGATTCTCGACGTGGATGGACGAATCGGTGGTTTCAACTTCCAATGGGCCTGGTCCAGCGGCTATGTGGCCGGTCGGGCCATCGCCGGATCCCTTGCGTCGGGTCCGCTGTGAGGCTGAGAACATATTGACAAATCGCCGGCTCTTTGCCGCGTCTTCAACGCTCGGATCGCGAATGTCGACGGCAACGGTCGATGAACTCCGATCCTCCGCGCCGGCCGCGACACGCAGAATGTGACATGCACACCCTCCGCCTCATTGTCGATCCGCCGCTGACCGGGCCGGAAAACATGGCTCGAGACGACGCCCTGCTGAATCTTGTCGGTGTCGCCGACTCGCCGCCGACGCTGCGTTTTTACAGGTGGGACCCCGCCACGATCTCGCTGGGATACTTCCAGCCCTATGCCGACTACGCAGCGCTGCCCGTTCCGGCCGGTGGCCTGTCCGTCGTGCGCCGAATCACCGGTGGCGGCGCGATTCTCCACGACCTTGAAGTCACCTACTCGATTGCACTGCCGGCCGGCCACGAATGGCTGCGGCCCAATCCCAACCGGCTGTACGAGCTGATGCACGACGTCGTGATCAATGCGATCGGTTCGATGGCCGTGAAGTATGGCGAATGGGGGCGACGCACGGGCGCCGCGGCTCCTATGGCCTGCGGCGAGTCCGCACAGCGCGGCCCCTTCTTCTGTTTCGTGCGGCGTCACGCGCTGGACGTGGTCGTCGTTTCGCTTGATTCGCCGGATACCTGCGAGAAAATCGCCGGCAGCGCCCAGCGACGCACGCGGCTGGCCGTGTTGCAGCACGGATCGATCATTCTGGACTCCCGCTATCCGCAACAGCCCTGCGCCACGTGGCGGTCGCTTGGCGGACCTGCCGACGCCGAAACAGCGATCGGACGCCTGTGCAGCGCGGCCGGTGAGGTGCTGCATTCAACGCTTGAGCCGGGAACGTGGAGCGATGAGGAACGGACCCGAAGCGCGGTCGTCCGCACGCAATACGCCGGCGACGCATGGACGCGAAGGCGGTAGCGCTTCGCCGTGCGGCCGTATCAGAACTCCGGGTGCAAGCTCGGAGACGCCGCCACGATCGCCGTTCCTGCGATCTTTCCGCCGATCGAGCAAATCACATTTTAGCCGGCTGCACTCGCCGACCTCGTCCCCTTGCTCCTGACGTAAGTTGGGTTGCTCCCTTTACCGTGGCTGCCCTCGCGATATCATGGCGGCTTCCGTAAGGAGACCTGTCATGAAGCGCCACGTAATTCCTTTCTCGCTGATACTCGCCTGCTCAACCTCGCCGGCACTGTGTGCCGACGCATTCGACGTCGCCGCCTGGGCGCCGGCTGATGCGGTGGCCGTCGTGGCCTGGTCCGGGTCTCGCGACGCGGCGGCGGGTTTTCAGGCCGCGCAACTCGGCAAACTCTGGAAAGAAGCGCCCGTGCAGAAGTTCCTGACGCGGCCGTTCCTCACCGGCTGGTCGATGCTGCGCACGGAATTGGTCGGCGAAATCGGCGAAAAACGAACCGTCGCGATTGAGTCGGTGTTGGCCCAGTTGTGGCGCGAACCGGCGATGATGTGCGTCATGCCGGTCGAATCGAGCGACGATTGGCCGATCACGCTGGGGGCGGCCTTCGTCTGGGGCGATTCGCAGGAGAAACGAGGCGACGTTCCGCTGTTGGTCGAATGGCTGGTCGAACAGTCGGAGCTTTCGTCGGTCGAGAAGGAAATCGGCGGCGTCGAGTTCTCGCAGATCGAAGACGGCGTCCCGGTTTATTTCGGCCGGTGCGGACGGCGGTGGGTTCTGGCGGTCTCAGATGGCGCGGCCGAGTTCTTCGCCAAGGCCGAAACGGACCGTCCCTCTTTTCGCGACAACGCCGTTCATCGCCGCGCGCGAGCCGAGATCGGCGACCTCTCGCCGTTCTACTACGCCTGCTTCGACACCGCCCGCCTGCGCGAAGGTCTTATTGACATCATCGTCTCCGCGGTCAATCCAACCGGCGCAGCGCCGCCGTCGATCGTACTGCCGGAAAAAGCAAGCATCCAAAACACGTTCGCACTTAACAGCAACAACGATTCTCGCGTCAGCGCGCGGCGATCCCGGGCGTTTTCGACGTTGCGGCGCGTTGACGAACCGGTGTTGGGATTCGCCGCGGCCGGCCTGTGCTTTGTTCCTTATGTGCTTTGTTCTGACTACGGCTCGCAGGAAGTTGCGGCGGCATGGGGCTTCGACGGCGTGCATTTGCATAGCGCCGGGTATGCCCGTGCCGACGCCCGGCTGCCGCTGCTCCTTGACTATCCGGCGCGCAGGAAGATCGACCCTCGCCGCATCGCCGACGTGCCCGACGACGCGATCGGTTTTGAGATCACCGGCTTCGACATTGCTACGGCTTACATCAACACGCTGAAGACGGCCACCTCGTTGTTGAAGGACCTTGTGGCGCGCAAGGCGATCGAGACTGACGAGCCGCCCCGCGATCTGCGCAAGCTGATTCGCGACCAGATCGGCTGGGACGTGGCCGACGACCTGCTGGCCCATTTCGGCGATCAGTGGATCACCTACACGCCGCCGGAAATGCTGGGGACGGTCGTGAGCGTCGACGTGCGCAATGCCGAAGCGCTGGGCAAGCAGATGGACAAGCTGATGAAGCTGATTCCGGAGGAACTGAAGCCGCGAAAGCGCCGCGTCGGCCCCGACACGATGTGGGAGCTGAGCGTGCCCGAGATCGCCGCAGGTTTGACGCTGCCCTACCGGCCGTGCTGGTGCCTCATGAAGGACCGCCTGGTCATTTCGCTCAATCCGCAGCCCGCGCGGCGGTTCATCGAGCATCAACAGCAGTCCGGCGAACGCAAGTCTGCGGCACAGTTCGCCGAGGTGAAGGCGTTTCTGGCCGGCAGCACGCCGACGGGCGAACTCACGACGCTGCGTTTTCGTGACGAGGCGGAGCATTTCACGCAGGTTTATGATCAGATCAGCCTGGCCTACCCGCTCCTGATCGCCGCACTGGACGACGAAGTGCCGGAACTGAAGTTTGCCCCCCTGCCGCCGGCCGGGGCTTTCACGAAGCACATGGCGCGCACCGTAAGTTGGACGACCACGCGCGATGGCGCGCGCGTGTGGCATCAGAAGACCGGGATACCCTCGATGATGCTCGGCGTGAACCCGGCCATCATGGCGATGATGGGCGGCATGGCACTGCCGGCCCTGTCGGCGGCGCGGGAACAGTCCAAGACCGTGGTCTGTGCGTCGAATTTACGGGCGATTGGTCAGGCATGTTACATGTACGCGCTGAATCATGGTGATCGGTTTCCTCCCGATTTTCAGGCGCTGGTCAAGGACGAAAACGTCACGGCCGCCCATTTCCGCTGCCCGTCCGCCGATGTACCGGAAGGCGACCTGAACGCGTGCTATGTGTACGTCGCCGGTCAGAGCACATCCGACGATCCGACGGGGGTGCTCATTTACGAAAAGAAGCGCTGCCACGGCGACGAGGGCGGCAACGTGCTGTTTGTCGACGGTCACGTGGAGTTCATCAAGCCGTATTCGCGGATCAAGGGGCTGGTGGACGCGACCAAGGAGCGTATTGCGAAGAAGAAGCCGAAAAAGGACGAGTAGCGAAGAGCGGCGCTGGCCCTTGCGGCTCGGATCACGACGGGTGGCCCACCGCTTCAGCGGTGGGGTCACGATGATCGGATTGTGAGCTTCGCTCTCGACTGCGCGCCCTCCACCGGCATCCGCTCGATGAACGGGCCGTCGCTAATCGAACGCCCCATTAAGGCATCGCGTGGAAATAAGGTAAACGAATGGAAGAGAGGTAGTACGGGCGTCCCGCCCGTCCGGAACGGGCAAGATGCCCGTACCACCCAGCACAACCGTTCTGGTTATTTGTGCGCGACTCCTAATCCGCCGGCACGCAGCGCTGCGCCGCCCACGCTCGCAACTCGGCCAGCCGTTCCGCCATGAGCTGCGACAGCGGCCGCGTACGGCCGATTTCGTCAAGGATCGTCGCCGTGTCCAGCGCGCGATCCTCGGCGAACGCCGCGTACAGCGCCGACACGATCGCCTGCTCGATCTCCGCCCCGCTGAATCCCTCCGTCGCCCCCGCAATCGCTTCGACGTCGAAATCGCCCGGATCGCGCCCGCGCCGCCGAAGGTGAATTCGGACAATATCCATCCGCGCCGCCGCCTCCGGCAGATCGACGAAGAACACCTCGTCGAACCGCCCTTTGCGCACCAGCTCCGGCGGCAGGGCCGAAATGTCGTTGGCCGTTGCGATCAGAAAAATCGGCGCGCGGCGATCCTGCATCCAGGTCAGGAACGATCCGAACATGCGCTGCGACAGGCCGCCATCCGCCGAGTCGGCGGACGCGGACGCAAACGCCTTTTCGATCTCGTCGATCCACAGCACCGCCGGCGCCATCGCCTCGGCCTGCAACAGTGCCTGGCGCAGCCGGCTTTCGCTTTCGCCGACGTACTTCTGGTACAGCACGCCCGGATCGAGCCGCAGCAACGGCAATTGCCAGTCGGCCGCGACGACCCTCGCACACAGGCTTTTCCCGCATCCCTGCACGCGCAGCAACAACACGCCGCGCGGCGGGTCCAGGCCGAAATCGCGCGCCTCGTTCGTGAAACCGCGCCGGCGTCGCGCCAGCCAGGCCTTCAGACTCGCCAGGCCGCCGACCTGATCCGGCTCGACATCGACCGGAACGTTCTCGAGGATGCCCGTGCGCGACAGCACGGCTCGCTTGGCCTGAAGAATGCGCGGCACGTCCTCCGGCCCGAGCACCTGATCGTCGAGCATGACCGACAGCAGGATGCGCAGCGCCTCGGTGCGCGTCAGCCCGCGCAGGTTCTGCACCAGCGCGTCGGACTGCTTGCGCGTCAACGTCACCTTGATGCGATGCAGCGCCGACGCTTCGCGAAACGCCTCGCGCACCACCTGGCGCAACTCCTCCTCGCTCGGCCAGCTTAGGTTGAACGGCGCAATCAAGCGCTGAAGCGGTTCGCTGAGCTGCGCCGCCGCGTCGATGAGTATCAGCGTGCTGCGCCGCGACGACAGCACCGGATACAGATCGCGAAACGCCCGCTCGACCACCGGCTCGCGCAAGTGAACGCCGAGCGACGTGAACCGATAAATGGCGGTCTGGCTCAGATCGGCCACATGAACGAGTGCCCCGGCCGCCGACGTCGTGTTCGGCATCGGCGCCCCGCCGACGGGCAGCCGGCGGCGCATGCCCTGCGTCAGCGACCACTCGAACAGCGGCAGCCCCATGTCGGTCGCCACGCGTTCGACCAGCTCCGCGGCGCGCTGCTCATCGACCGTCTGAATCCCGATGAACGGATGACGTGAGCGAATCAGCAGCCGCAAATCTTCAGGCCGGTCGCCGGGCATGAGTGGAGATTATACGGAAAAGCCCAGCAGAGTATCTGACAAAGACGCCCTCGCTGGGATAATCCATCGAAGCTACCATGATTGGAGATCGCGTCACCGAGGTCAGCAGGGTTCACCGCGCAGTCCGAACTCTTTGCGATGCGCCCGCGAAGCAAGGTTGCGGCTTTTCGCAACCAAACAACTTCTTATGAAATGCGGGATCGCGCGCTAACTGAATTGCGATAACTCTGCCGTGAAGCCCCGGGCCGCCACCCCGTCTTTTCTTGTCAGTTGTTGGTATTCCTTCAACAAGTACTCTACGCGCAAGTCGGCCAGGCTTGCGACGATAACGGAAACCGCGACGTGTGTGCAACCGATGGAGGAAGCGCCGTGGTGAATCTCGGAATTGCACATAATCTGGTCCAGGCGATTTCCCCTGCCCATGGTCACGGTCAGACTTGATCTCCTACCGTAACGCGCGCTTGAAAAGAGGCTCGGATCAAAGGTCTCGCTTCCTGAATCTGACCTACACTGGTGATTGCTAATTCCAGATCACCCCCGCCCCAATGACCAATTCTTGAAACATCGCGCGCAAACGAAGGTGGATCTTGCAGTCTATTGTATTTCAAGTATAGCCAAATGCGCAAGCCCGCTCGTTGAAGATGCACGCTACAAAACGCGCGTCCATTGCACTCGTAACTAATGCACTTAGAAAGTGTTTGAAAAGCCCGGAGAATGCCGATGAATGGGAATGGAACGGAGTTCTTACCCATCCGACGTGACGGACGGTCAGTGGAACCTGATCGTGCCGTGGATTCCGCCGGCAAAGCCGG
>WYBU01000090.1 GCA_011525745.1 Planctomycetaceae bacterium
GCAGTTGTCATCGGCGGTGGGTGGCGTCCATGAGACGACGGCGCTGCACAGGCCGGCGTCATTGGACAGGCTGATGTCGTTCGGGCAGCCGCTGATGGTCGGGTCTTCATCGTCGGTGACGGTCACGGTGAACACACAGGGCGCCGATATGTTGCCGCAGCCATCCGTGCCGGTGCAGGTCACGGTTGTAACGCCGACCGGGTACGGGTCGGTCAGGGCCATCGAATCGTCACGCACGCAGTCAACCGTGATCGGGCCGGAACAGTTGTCCGTGTACGAGGGCGGCGCAAACGCGTAGTCGGCCTCGCACAAACCCGGAAGAGCGCTCAACGTGACATCGGACGGACAGGTTCCCGCGTCGATCACCGGCGGCGTGCCGTCGACTCGCGTGATGTAATCCAGCGGCGCGGCGGTGTTGCCGGCGCGGTCCTCGACGATGACGGTGATCGTCACGTCGCAGGCGCCGCTCGTGCTGACGTTGAAGATCAACTCGTTGGTCGGCGTGCAGTTGTCGCTGGCGCTCGTTGCGGCGATCGCGGCGGCTTCGGCCGCGGCGACGCTGGGATAGCAGGCGCCGATCGCGCCGGCGCTTGCCGTGGGCGCGACGCTGTCGATGTCGACGGCGGTCGAACCGAGCGTTCCGGTGACGTCGAGATTGGGAATCGTCCCGTGGTAGACAACCGTCTGCTGCGGCGGGCTGCCGGCTTGGGTCAGAATGCTGACGGTCGTTCCGCAGACCTCGGTTTCGGCGTTGAAGACGAGGGTGGTGACAAGCGTTCCGGCCGGCGTCGCGACGGGCGGCGGACCGAAGTTGGCGAGCAGGCCGTAGTAGCCGTCTCCGTCGGCGGGCGGAAGCGTTTCGTTCACGTTGCCATCGGCGGGTAAATCGGAAAAGAGAAGTGGAACCGCTCCGGTGTTGTCGACGCCCAGCAGTTCGAGGTGGGCGGGATTCCAGCCGAACATGATGGTGGCAGCCGAGAAGGACTGATCGGTCGCATCGTCGGACACAAGATAGATTCCGATGCGCACGGTGTCGTTGACGTGGTATCCCGGTTGCTCGGGGCGCAGCTCGATGTTGATGTCGGCGGCCGCGATGGCAGACATGAGGAGCGGCATGAAACCGGCCGCGGTCGTGAGCGTCGTTAGCCGAGGGTTGCGTGGGTTGGTGGCATATGGCCGCATCATGGCAGCACTCCTGAACCGGAACGTGTCCGGCTATTCGTGAGCGATCGCTGTTGCGCCCCCGTGCGGTCCGTGAATCGGTCCATGCGACCGGGTCACAAGCCGCATTCCGCGGGATGCGGAGAATCAAGGTCCAAAAGCCCGCGGCCCGGTCCCAAAACCGAGCCGCGGGCAGCTTCGTTTCGCATGAATCCTTCAATGCCGACGAGCGGGACGATCCGAATGAATCGTCCCGCCCGCCGCAGTCATCGGTTACGCGTCAAGGACCATCGGCGCCGTTCGCTGCCGGTCTGCCGCCCGGCGTACCCACCGGAACAGGCGGCGTTCCGAGCGGATTGGGCCGCTCGCCCAGCAGCACGAGCACGATGTCCCAGGTATCGAGCCATCCGTCGTAGTTGACGTCGCCGGCGATGGCGTCGTGCATGCCGCGGCGGCGCAGCTCGGCGACCGAGATGCGCGTGAGCGGCCGTTGACGACGCGCCGGGCCGTCGGTGAACGGCGCGAATCCGGGCTGACCGCAGCAGTTGGCCTCGTGCTCCTTCAGGAAGTTCACGAAAATGAACGTGAAGTCGCCGAAGCCGACCGAGCCGTCGCCGCTGACGTCGGCGTGCGGTCCCGCCGTGGAGCAGGTCGTGTCTCCCGTGCCGAAGCTGGTGAACACCTGCCCGGCCCAGATGCCGTAATCGAGGATGTCGATGAACGGGTCATCATTGAGATTGCCGCCGACCAGGCGATGTCCGACGCCCGGAGGCGATTCATCGGAGCGCGCCCCGGTGAAGTCGACCGCGTAGTGCTGCGGTCCGATCGGCGTGAACACGGTCTGCGTGCTGCGCAGCGTGTGCAGCCGGTCGCGGGCGGTGATGCACGAGTACTCGTGGGCCGGCAGGCAGATCGTCACCGTCGTCGAGATCGTCGGCGCCGGCGGCGAGACCGTAAACGTCATGGGCACGCTGACGGTTTCCATGATCGGATTCTGCGAGTCGGTGCAGTCCCACGCCTCGAACGTGATGCAACGCGTCAGCGTTCCCGCCGGGGCGATCGTCGGCGACAGCTCGACCGTCACGTCGAGCATGACCGTGTCGACCGTCACGTCGAAGCTGCACGAGCTTTCATTGCCGCACGTATCGACCGCGGTGCAGGTCACCGTGGTCGTGCCGGCCGGGAAGACCGAGCCGCTCGGCGGCGAGCAACTGACGGCGACATTACGCATCAGCCGCGTGTTGTCGATCGCCAGCGTGTCGACTTCGAGGAACGTGAACCACATGTAGCGATTGCCGCCGACGTTCGTGCCGATGATGTCGGACGCGTCGTGCCGCGTTTCGGTGAACAGCAGCGTACCACTGGAATCGCGAAGGTTCAGGTCCACGGCGAGCGAGCCGTCGCCGAAGTCGCGGAACACCCACTCGAACGTGTACCAGCCGGACGTCGTCACCTCGTGGTGGTTGATCGACGCCAGGTCGTTACGCCGGGTGAAGCCGGAGTTGTTGCTGCCGGCAATCAGGATGCGGTTGTAGGCAGCGCCCAGCTTGCCGGAGGCGTGGAAGATGAAGTCGCGCCGATGCCCGCCGGCCGGTGTACTGGCGGCGCAGCTCAGATCCCAGCCGTACGTGTCGGCTGCGACGGCCGGATCGTCGACATCAAGGTAAATGTCGAGCCTGGTGCTGAAGCCCTCGCCGAAGCAGTTGGTGTAGCCGCCCAGCCGCGTAAACGCCCCGGTCCAATCGTTCGGCGGAGGCGGAACGGGCAGAGCCGTGATACGGCCGTGTCCCGACCCGGTCATCGAGGTGATGCCGTCGGTTCCCGAGGGCACGCGCTCAATCAGGCTCTGGTAGCGGTTCCAGTCGATCGAGGGCGTCGTGATGGCGGCGCCGGCCTCGTAGTCGGGATCCTCCCAACCCTGGAAGTAGCACTCATCGGTTGCGGTCGGCTCGGTGAACGTCACGACCGCCGAGCACTCGCCTGCGATGGGCAGGACGGTGACGTCGTCCGGGCAGTCGTGCATGATCGGACCGGCCGTGTCGATCACCGTGATCGTCTGCATCTGCGACGTTTGGTTGCCGCATTGATCGGCGGCGGTCCAGGTACGGAGTATGACGCCGGTGGCGTCGCACCCGTTGGAATTGCAGCCGACCAGGCCGGAACGATCATCGCTGTAGCTGACGGTGACCGTACCGCAGTTGTCGTCGGCGGTCGCCTCGCCAGTGTTCCACGGATCGGGCGATTCGCCGCAGTCGACGGTTGCGTCGGCGGGGATCGTCAGGTCCGGCGGTGTCGTATCGACGACGGTGATCGTCTGCGTGCATGTGGACGTGTTGGACGAGGCGTCCGTCGCGGTCCACGTGCGCGTGATCGTGCCGGTGCAAATGATTGAAACGGTCGTCGGCTCGAAGTCATAGGTAACCGAACTGGGTGCGTTGGTTTCGAACGTCACGTTGTCCACGTTGCCGTCGAAGCCGGCCCAGATGCCGCCGGAGCTTTGACCCGTCACGAAGTTCATGCCGGGCGCGAACCATGCGACGATCCGGGCGTCGGGGAACAGGCCGATGTAGTGGCTCAGCGGCTTGAATTCGCCGCCCGGCGAAGGCAGCAGGCCGGCGTAGCCACCGCTGCTGGTGTACCACCAGCCCGGTCCGTCCAGCGTATCCCACGTCTGCCAGATGCCCTGTGCTACGGCGCCCTGTTCGGCGACGACGTACACCGGCTCGAAGACGAGTGTGGTATCGCGATCGCCGTCGTCATCGAGGTCAATGTAGAGGTTAATCGCCGGCGCCAGGTGCGTCGCGGCGAGCGACGACGTGCTGACGTAGGTGCTGTAGGAGAAGGTGGTGATGTCCGCCAGCTTCGTGCCATCGTGATTGCCCGTCAGCAGGAAGGTCTTGCCGCCCAACCCGCTGCCGGTGCCGGAACCGGTCGGCATGTGGAAGCTGCCGACGCCCAGCGGCGGCGTGTCGGGACCCATCACGGGCGCGCCGCTGGCGGTGTTCTGCGTGTAGAAGCCCCATCCGGCCGGACTGGCCAGCGTGGCAAAATTCGGCAGGGCCGCCTGGTACATGGTGGTGTAGCTGACAGTCGGCACATCGCAGTTGTCGGTGGCGGTGGCGTTGCCGGTGTTGCCCGGATCGTCCGACTCGTCGCATTCGATCGTGGTGTTCTCCGGACAGGTCAGATCGGGCGCCTGGGCGTCCGTGACCGTGATGGTCTGGACACACTCGTCGGTCGCGCCGGCGCAGTCGGTCACAGTCCACGTGATCGTGGTGACGCCGAGCGGATAGGGATCGGTCAGCGGCAGTGCGTCGCTGCGCACGCCGACGACCGACTGAATGCCGCAGTTGTCCGAGGCGGCCGAGCCGGCGAAGTTGTACGTCTCGTCGTTGATGTCGACGCTCGTGACCAGCATCTGCTGATCCTGGTTCCACGAGGCGTCCAGGGCCATGACGATACGAGTCACGTCACACGTTCCGACCAGCGCCAGCGCGTTGGCGTAGCTGTCGTAGAACGTGCCGCCGACCTGGCCGGTGTCATAGACGTTTCCGGCAAGCCCGATGAGATTGCCCGTGGACTGCGGCGTGTTCAGCGGCGGGCAGTCGTTGTAGTTCGGCGGCGTGCCGAAGTAAATGAACACGTATCCATCGGTGAAGCCATCGTTATCGCAGTCAACGCCGACGCCGAAGCGCGGCGAGCCGCCGATAAAGCAGCCGGTCTGCATCTCGAAATCAGCCGACAGCGTATCCAGATCGGCGAACGTCATCGGCGAAGACGGCGTCCAGACCGCCGCGCCGAAGGGCGGCGTTTCGGCCGCCAGCGAGCGCAGTTCCAGTCCACCGGCGACCAGATTCGCCTGGTAGAACAGCTCCCACTCGTCGGGGAGAAGCAGGAAGTCGCCGCCGATGTCGGCGATCGTTGCCTGGCACTCGTCGGGATCGGTGTTGACGGAGATGTCCGGCGGGCAGTTGATCGTCGGAGGCACGGTGTCCGTGACGGTGATGTAGTGCACGCACGAACTGACGTTGCCGCACTCGTCTTCGGCGTAGTAGGTGCGCGTCAACACGCCCTGGAAGCACTCTTCCGGATCGGCCGGATCGTCGACGTGCGTGAGGATGATGTCCGCGTCATCGGAGCAGTCGTCGATCGAGGGCGTGCCGTCCAGGGCCTCGAACTCGGCGACGGTGGTCGCGGGTTCGGGGATGTCCGCAGCGCATTCGACCGTGACCGGATCGGGGCAGACCATGACCGGCCCCGCATCGTCGATGCGGATGCGCTCGGAGTCCTCCAGCACCAGGCCGAGGATGTACGGCGTCACTTGTCCCGGACCAGGCGCTTCCTGCAAGCCCACGCCGAGCAAATCGGTGAAGCGCGACGGCGGATTGTTCGTGCGGAAGCGCACACGATCGGTGTCGGAATCGCCGCAGGTCTCGGCCGTCGGCAGGGCCTGGAATGTCAACGTGGCCAGCAGGTGCGTGCCTTGAGCCAGCGTGAACGGCACCAGCGTGTTGACGCCCGAGGCCAGGTTGATCTGTCCCAGCGCCGGATGGTTCAGGCTGCCGACGGTTGTATTGATCGAGATCGCCGGCAGGTTGAACGGCGTGCTGGTGTACGAGCCGCCGACGTAGGCCAGGTTCGACGAATCGTACTCGATGAACGCTTGGAATCCGGCGGCCGGACAGCTCAGGTCGAGCATCAGGATTTCGACCGTAATGAGATCATCCTGGTGATAGCACTGGCCCGGCGGTTCGACGCGCAGTTCGAGCGTGCCGGACGGGCTGCCGTCGACCGTGATTTCGATGGAGTTAGAGTTCGAGCATCCGTTGCCGGCCGTTACGGTGACCGACAGCGTGAACGACGACTGCGAGCCGTCGGCGGTGAAGCGAACGATGCGGTCGTCCTCGGTGCCGGACACGATCGTCGCGCCGGCCGTGACGCTCCATGAATACGTCGCGCCGCCGCCGGCGTTGGGCACGGAGGCGGTGTAGACCCAGCCGGTGCAGGCGATCGTGGTGTTGTCGGGGGTGATCGTCACATCCGGCAGCGGTAGGACGGTGACGTCGATGGAACACGTTCCTTCGCATCCGTTGTTATCGGTGACTGTGCAGGAGTAGGTTCCACCGACGGTCACGTCGATGGTCTGCGTCGTTTCGCTGGTGCTCCAGAGGTAGGACGCGAATCCCGCGCCCGCGTCCAGAGTGACGGTTTCGCCGTCGCAGACCGTGTCACTGGGCGAGGCGGTGATGGAACAGGTCGGATTGGGATTGACGGTGACGTCGATGGAACACGTTCCTTCACAGCCGTTGGCATCGGTGACGGTGCAGGTGTAGGTACCGCTGACGGTCACGTCGATGGTCTGCGTCGTTTCGCTGGTGCTCCAGAGGTAAGATACGAATCCCGCGCCCGCATCCAGGGCAACGGTCTCACCGGCGCAGACGTTGGCGCCCGGTGTTGCGCTGATTGAGCAGGTGGGGGATGCGTTTACCTCCACCATGAGTTGGCTGGTGCAACTACAGAAGTTGGGGGCCGGTCGTGAAATGGTGATTTGCAGGATGGCCGGTCCCGAGCCGACTCCGTGGAAGTTCACAGTGGGCGTGCTGGCGCCACTGTCGATGACCAGCGGACCGGAGACTACGGTCCAGGAGTATGTGTATTCAGACCCGTTGTCGGGGACCGATGCTGACCACGGAGTGTCCTCACAGATCGTCAGTGGCCCACTTGGGGATATCGTACAATCACAGTCGGTGAACGGCTCCGCCCCCGCGGGTGCGAGCCAGAACGCCAGCACGGCACACGACATGATCAGCAGATGCGACAGATGGCGAGTTCGCGACATGAGTCGTCTCCTCCGGATTCCGGATGGCGTACACCGGCGCCACGAGGCGCGCGGCGACACAATGGGATTCGATCGTTCGAACTAGAACCAATCCGCGCCGGGTGGGACGTCAACGCCCGGAAGATCGCGCGGACCGGTCCGCGTTTCCGGTCGGTGCACACCGACCGGACGAGCGCACGGGATACGTGGAATGACTCAGAAATTGGGGGGCGCGATAATCGCCCGTATTGACAACTTGAACATGCGGCGCGTAGAATCGCCGGCGGTTCAGATTGTCACCAGACAATCCTGAATCCCACGATGTGGGCCGGGCGGCTGCGCAACATCTGCTCCGGCCCACATACTGTTTTTACTTGAATCTTCTTTTCTCAGTGCTTCTCAGGGCGGCGCCGTCGGCGACCGTCGCCAGGCAGCCACGCCATCGAGAATGAAGAGCACCTCCTAAGCACGTTCTGAGTAGCCGGCAAGCGCCTTTCGGCGCGACGAACCCCGCTTACGGGCGGTGGCAAAGCAACCGCGCTGCTTCACAGGTTTTGTAATTGTTAAGTTTGTGTGTCAATACCATCGCTCTCCGCTATAGTCCGCATGGCGGAGTTTCGCGGATTGGGGCGGCTTCAAGCGTTCGACGGTGGGTTTCTCGATGGCACGCTAGATGCGAGAGACCGAACGCAAGGCTTTCCCGCCCACAAACCCAACTTGGCACAAGTTTCTCACCTTAACGGGTGATGGCCGGCTTGTCAAGCAAAAACGGTCAAACAATTCTTTTTTTCCGGCGAGGCGGCTGGGATACTCGCCCCGGAGTACATGCGTCAATAACTGTAACGAGTGCATTCGTATTGTAAAGTAATGCCAGACATCTGCTTACGAATCACCAGCCAAGACTCAATGGGTCGGATCGGCCGGGCGGATAACGCCGGAGGACAAGGTGCGGAGCAGGCGCGTCGTGGCGTTGTTGGACCATGCCGTGCGGTCATGAGTCTCCGAAACGCTTCTTTGCCGCCGTGTGCATTCCGCCTGGAGCGGTTTGGCGTGTGTGAAGCCGTTTCGGCAGGAGAAACACGGATTGCGGTTCCAGCTCCGGGGATTTCTTCTTCCCGTCGAGCGGGCGGGATCCAGGTGACTGACCGCGGCGCATCAGTCCGGTGCGGTAGCGCGGTACCGTTGCGGCTCTTGCCTTCTTTCATTGCGATGCGTCGCGTCGATGATCGAGCCGGTGAATGCGAGTTTTTCTATCATGTTTCGCGCCGGCAGTCGCGTGTTCGCTTCAGTCACGGCTTTCCGGCGCCGGCAGCATCTCGCGCTCATCGCCGCGGCCGCGGTGATTGAACGATTCGCTTCAGCACGGCCGCGGCGTCGGGGAAGCGCGTCAACAGGATCATCGCGGCGATGATGAAAGGTTTGTGCGACGCCTCGCGGTAGGTGGCCAGGCGGTAGCGCTCGAACACCGACGCGGCGACTTCGCCCTGTGGGCAGCTCACGCCGCTGATGTCGGCGGGCAGGCAGTGCATGTAAAGTGCGCGGCCTTCGGCCCTCACGCCCGGCGCCTGTTCCGCTTGGAGCGGGAAGTTTGCGGTCATGGCCATCATTTCCTCGGAGCACTCCCAGTCCTTGTGGCAGGCGTTGTTGGCCAGGGCTTGCTGCTCCAGCGCGGCCAGCTTGTCGCGCTGGCCGGCGCGCAGGATGCGCGTCCGTTCTTCCATCACGCGAAACGGCGCCCAGCTTTTCGGATATACGATATCAGCATCGCGGAACGCCTCGGCCATGTCGTGCATCCGTGCGAACGATCCGCCCGAATCCCGCGCGTGGCGGGCGGCGATCTCGAGCGTCTCGGGCACGAGGTCGTAGCCGGGCGGATGGGCCAGTACGACGTTCATCCCGAAGCGCGTCATCAACGCGATGATCCCCTGCGGCACCGACAGCGGCTTGCCGTACGACGGCGAATAGGCCCACGTCATGGCCAGCTTGCGGCCGCGAAGGGCGTCCAGCGAGCCGAACGTGCGTTGCAGGTGCAGCAGGTCGGCCATGCTCTGCGTCGGATGATCGAGATCGCATTGCAGATTGATCACGGCCGGGCGCTGCGGCAGCACGCCTTCGCGGAAACCCTCGTCGACGGCGGCGGCGACCTCGGCCATGTAGGCGTGGCCCTCGCCGAGAAAGATGTCGTCGCGGATGCCGATCACTTCGGCCGCGAACGAGATCATGTTTGCCGTCTCGCGGACGGTCTCGCCGTGGGCGATCTGGCTGCGGGCTTCGTCCAACTCCTGAAGCGACAGGCCCAGCAGCGTTGCGGCGCCGGCGAAGCTGAAGCGCGTGCGGGTGGACTGATCACGGAAATTCGAGACCGCCAGCCCGCCGTCGAAGACGCGCGTGGAGACGTTTTCGCGATGGAGGATTTCAAGCGTCTCGGCCGCGAACAGAACGGCACGCAGGTCATCGTCGGACTGCCGCCAGGTGAGGAGGAAGTCGCGGTTGTGGAGGGCCGGCCGCAGCGCGGCCAGGGCGTCGATCAAGGGGTGGGCGTCGGCAAGACTCATCGCAGGCTCCAGCGGGTCGAATGTCGGCGTAGGATAGCGGCAGAGACGTGGAGCGGGCTATGGACCCGACGGCCGTCAGAAGGATCCGCTGTGCGGACCATCAGCCTCCAGCCGCAAGCCATAAGTCATAAGCGCAAATGAAGTTGTCGGTTGTTGGTTGTCAGAAAGAGCCGAAAGCGCTCAGCCCTTTGCCCACAACCATCGGCCCTCAGCGGTCGGCCATCAGCTTTCATCCGTCATTCGCGCGGGGGCGTGAAAGCAGTCCGCCGCGTCCGCGCGAGCACCCTGTTTCGACGCATTGACTTTGCGACGCTTCGACGATTCGACGCTTCGCCTTCCCGCTGGCACGCCGGTTGCAGGATGCTCAGGTAGCTCCTCAGTCACCCGCCGATGCGGGTCCGCGACGCCCGTTTGCAAGGGGTGCATCATGAACGTCTTTGTGGCAGATAAGTTTGAGTCGGCCGGCCTCGACGCGCTGAAGTCGGCCGGCTTCGAGGTGGCGTACACGCCGGGGTTGTCGGGGGACGAACTGGCCCGATCGGTCGAAGCATCGAAGGCGGACGTACTGATCGTACGCTCGACGCGCGTGCCGGCGAACGTGATCGACAAGGCGCCGAATCTGCGTCTGATCGTGCGAGCCGGATCGGGCGTGGACACAATCGACGTGCCGGCGGCGACGCGCCGCGGGGTGCGCGTATGCAACTGTCCGGGTCAGAACTCGGTGGCGGTGGCGGAGCTGACGCTGGGGCTGATGATCGCGCTGGACCGCCGCATCGTCGACGAGACGGAAGACCTGCGGCAGCGCGTGTGGAACAAGAAGGAGTACAGCAAGGCCCGCGGGCTTAAGGGGCGGGCGCTCGGCATTGTCGGGTTGGGGCGCATCGGGATCGAGGTGGCCAAGCGCGCGGCGGCGTTCGAGATGAAGCTGCTGTATGTCGACATCGTTCCGCGCCCCGATCTGGAGAAGAGCCTGGGGCTGCGGCACGTCGGCATGCATGAGCTGCTGCGCGAGTCGGACTTCATCACGCTGCACGTGCCGGGCGGTCCGAAGACGCACCATCTGATCGGACGCGAGGAGCTGAGCCTGATGAAGCCGACGGCGTTTATCCTGAATTGCAGCCGCGGCGGCATCATCGACGAGCAGGCGATGTCCGAGGCGGTCAAGGCGGGCAGGCTGGGCGGCGCAGCGCTGGACGTTTATGAAGTCGAGCCGGGCGCGTCGGAAACGGAATTCCGCGATCCCGTGGTGCTGACGCCGCGCGTCTATGGCACACATCACGTCGGCGCCTCCACGGAACAGGCGCAGCTCGCTGTGGCCGAGGAGACCGTCCGCATCGTCAAGGCGTTTCACGACGAGGGGCAGTACTTGAACTGTGTGAATCCGTGATACGGGGGAACAGGGAACAGGGAGAAAATTGGCACGAAGGCACGGAGGCACGGATGCGCGAAGGGGGAAACGTCGAAAAGTCGAAACGAGGGAACAGGGAACGGCATGAAGCGACGAAGCGACGCAACGACGAGGGGAATGTCGAAAGTCGAAGGTCGAAATCGGGGGGACACTATTGGCGCGGCGTGTCGCCGGGGCTAATTGTACGTCTTGTGAACTAACCAAACATGTAGCATACCAGTGTCAGGCCGGAATCTCCGTCGTAAACCACGTTGACTTGTTCACACGTCTGCGCGGACCTCCATTGAAAGACTTCCGGCGCTGTAGACGTTGCCGTATTCTTCCAAGTGCGAATGGCTTTGTCCGAAGTCAGCGGAAAGAACGTCCTTAATAATGTAGCGACGTCGCCGTGGTCCCGGGCAGAATGTGCTTTCGCACTGGCCGTCCCGCGAAAGCCGCGCACAGCGAGAAGCGAGTCCAGCGTCGCGCGATCAGCAAGAAAACACAGGACGATTTCCATGTCGCCGGGACCGCCGGCATAGCGGCGCATTGCCTGGAGGCGGGTCACGTTCTCTGACGGAGCAACACCGAAGGCCCACTCGAATGCGCGTGTTGGGCGCAGACCAAGTGTGAGGGTCGTGGCGACTGCCGCGGCCACGCCGATACCAGTCCAAATGAGGAAAGCCGCCGGCCGATAGCGGCTTGCGCCAGCACCCTTCGCCAGGCGCCCATCCAGACAAGCGGCGGTCGAACCGCCGCACAAGGCGGCAAGAAACGCCAGTAAGCACCAATCGGATGAGACGAAGTGCGCGACAATAGCAGCCGCGGCGGCGCCGCAAATGAACGCGAATAGACGGCGCTGCAAGGTTCCGAGGTAGCGGCGATGCTCGGCAGAATCGTTCAAGAGCTAACACGCTCCAGTCCAACCTGCGCATTGAATTCCAGAATCGCCCGATCCCACTCATCGACCATCGCGTATTGCTCGGTCCAGAATTCGGGGTCCCACAAGCGGCGCAGATCATCGACGCTGCGCTGCTGCTGCTCGACCCAGGTGAAGTACTTGAAGTGGTGCAGCGTCTTGCGGTCGTAGTAAGTCAGCTCGCGCATGTGGTCGATCGTGACGCCGGCAAGGTATCGCGCGAAGTCGGCCGTGGCATGATCGCCCGTGTACGCTCCGCGCTGGCGGCGGTATTCGTCGATGCGCGAACCGTACAACTCCATCGAGTCGGTCAGCGGCAGGAAGATCACGTCGCGGTCGTCAAGCTCGTAGTAACGCGCCGTCTTGATGGCCGCGACCAGGTTGCAGATGCTGGAAATGCCGATATCCGGCAGTCGCTCAATCGTTTCGCGCGATATGCCCGCTTTCTCCAGCACGGCACGGCCGGCGTCCTCGTTGAACAGCCGCATGAGACTGATGCACTGCTCGTCATCGACGGCGACGACGAGGTCGGTGTTGCGGACGTTGTGAATCCAGGGCACGTGCTTGTCGCCGATGCCCTCGATGCGGTGTCCGCCGAAGCCGCATTGCAGCAGCGTCGGACATTGCAGCGCCTCTACGGCGACGATTTTTGCAGCGGGGAAGCATGTCTTCAGGTTGTCGCCCGCCGCGATCGTCCCCGCGCTGCCGGTCGCCGACACAAACGCCGCGAGGCGGCATTGCGCCGACCTTTTCCCTTCGCCGCCTGGTCTGCACGTCGCTTCGTCGCTCGCCGCGGCGCGCGCACACCTGGACTCCGCCATTCGATCAAATAACTCGCAAATCATCCCCCCCGTGACGTGATAATGCCACGCCGCGTTGCCGAACTCCTCGAACTGGTTGAAGATCACGCAGTCGGGCCGCGTGCGGCGGATTTCCCAGCACTTGTCGTAGATTTCCTTGACGTTGGACTCGCAGCCGGGCGTGCGGATCACTTCGGCGCCGATCGACTTCAGCCAGTCGAAGCGTTCGCGCGACATCTCTTCGGGCAGTATGGCGACGGCCGAGCAGCCGAGCAGGGCACAGTCGTAGGCGCCGCCGCGGCAGTAGTTGCCGGTGCTGGGCCAGACGGCCTTGTGAGCGGTCGGGTCGAACTGGCCGGTGACGAGGCGCGGAACCAGGCATCCGAAGGCGGCACCGACCTTGTGCGCGCCGGTCGGGAAGTGCCTGCCGACCAGGCCGATAATGCGCGCGGGCACGCCGGTCAGGGCCGGGGGAAACTCGATGGTGTTGCCCTGGTTGAACAGGCCGCCGCGTTCGACAGGCTCGTTTTTCCAGGTGATGCGAAACAGATTGACCGGGTCGACGTCCCACAGACCGACGTGGCGCAGACGATCGTTAACGTGCTGCGGAATCAGGGAGGGGTCCCTGAGCTGCGCAAACGTCGGAATAATGACGCCGCGTTCGCGGCAGCGTGCGACGGCGTTGGCGATCGCGGCATTGCTTGATTGCATCCGATGCGGTCCTGCGCGTCGGGCTTGGCGGTCCATCCTCGACGGCGTACTGCAAGTGCGTGCGCATTTAATCGGCCGGCCCCGCGGGCGAACTTCGGCGCGGCCATTCAATGAACAATTCGCGTTTCCTTTCGTCGAAGGGCCATGCGCCCAAGGATCATCAGGTGCAGCCCATAGCCTAGCAGGAGTAGCAACATGCCGGCGTTGCCGAGGGCACTGCCTGGTTCGTTCGCGATCAAAGCGGCGTATAGCAGCGGGACTTTGGAATCGATTGCGAAGACCAACATCAGTAGTCCGAAGCCGATGGCGACAAATGCCTCACCCGCGCTGACGGGCGGCTCGAAGACGGTCTGACACGCGTTGCAGAAGCGCGGTGCACAAAACGCGGCGCCATCGCCAAGCCGGCCCGGTGACGCATAGAGTTTCACGTCCCGGCTGCCACAGTTCGGACACGGAATCGACCTGCCGCGAAACCAAGCGTTCATGACTCGTCACTGTTTCTTATCGCATCAGCACCGCCGATGCAAGAGAGACACGGACGATGCGCGGATCGAGCACGCCTGCTTCATCGCTCAGGCTCACCAGCCCGCCCAAGGGCGCGCTGTATCGCGGCCAAGGAACGCCGAGCGCGTCGCGCAGCGGGTCGATGCGGCGGCGGTACTTTATCTCGATGGGAATTCGACGATCACCGAGGCTCAGGTCGACGTGCACGCACCGAGCGGCTCGACCTCCGTCGGCGCCCCGGCAATCGTCATGGCCGTCCGGATGTCCTTCAGCCCGCTGCCGGTCACGACGGCCAGTACCGATGCGTCGCGCTCGATGACCTGTTGCGTCACCGCGCGGCGGACGCCGGCGATGGCGGCGGCGGCGGCGGGTTCGGCGAAGATGCCGGCCAGGCGGCCGGCGGACTTCATCGCGTCGCGAATCTCGTCGTCGCTCGCACGGACAAACGTTCCGTGGGTCGCGCGGACGTAGTGAACGGCCTTGCGCCAGTTGCGCGGCACGGGTACGTCGATACTGTCGGCGATCGTCTGGCCCGAGCAGTCGCGCGGCAGCTCGCCGGCCTCGAACGCTCGCGCGACGGGATCCACACCGGCCGCCTGTACGCCGAGCACGCGCGGCACGCGCGACAGAAAACCGATCTTGTGCATCTCAATCAGTCCCTTGGCGATGCCGGCAATCGTGCAGCCGTCGCCGACGCTGACGACGACCCAATCGGGTGCGTCGGCGGCGGTCTGCTCGGCGATTTCCAGGCCGCAGGTCTTCTTGCCCTCGACGAGGTACGGATTGATGGCGCAGTTGCGGTTGTACCAGCCGTGGCGCGTGCACTCAGCCGAGCACAGTTCGTACGCCTGGGCGTAGGTGCCGCGGACGCGCCGCACGTCGGCGCCGTAGATCAGCAGTTGCGTGAGTTTCGGCTCGGGGGCGCGCCACGGAACGAAGATCGTCGCGGGCAGGCCGGCCATCGCGGCGTAACCGGCCAGGCTGCTGGCGGCGTTGCCGGTCGAGGCGCAGGCGATGCGCGTCGCGCCGCGGGCCAGGGCGTGAACGACGCCGACGGATGATGCCCGGTCTTTGAAGCTCGCCGTCGGATTGCAGCCCTCGTCCTTGAGACGCAGCGTACCGCAGCCTGCCCAGAATGCGAGTCGCGGCGCATCGAGAATGGGCGTCCAGCCGACCGGCCAGGTCCGTGCGGCCGGATCGGGTTCGACGGGCAACAGTTCCGCGTAGCGCCAGTGATTCAGCGAACGACGGGCGAGGGCGTCGCGCGTCATGGTGGCGGCGGCGCGGTCGAGGTCGAATTGCACGTCGAGTATGGCGAACGGATCGCCACACGACGGGCAGGTTCCCGCCGAGGCGGGCGGTTCGGCAGGTCGGCCGCAGGCGATGCACGTGAGTCGCCAGGAGCTTGTCATCGTAGCGCCAACGTAGCAATGGCGTGGCGGCGTGGCAATGCGGATCGTTGCGCCAGTCGGATCCGAGCCGCAAGCGACAGCGCTGCGGAAAATGCTGTCTGCGCGCTTTGGACTCGCGCTTGCGCTTGGAACTCGGGTTCGCACGGGCTGGAAGCCCGTGCCACGCGGAACCGGATTCGCACGGGCTGGAAGCCCGTGCCACGCGGAACCGGATTCGCACGGGATGGAAGCTCGTGCCACGCGGAACCGGATTCGCACGGGCTGGAAGCCCGTGCCACGCGGAACCGGATTCGCACGGGCTGGAAGCCCGTGCCACGCGGAGCCGGATTTGCACGGGCTACAAGCCCGTGCCACGCGGAACCGAGTTCGCACGGGCTACAAGCCCGTGCCACGCGGACTGATCCGAGCCATGAGCGCCAGCGGCGCGCTGAGTGGTGGTTGAGGGCAGCGGATGGCGGCTGCGCGGGAAACGATTCCCGCGGAAATGGGGTGCGAGAAAGGATTCTCGCACGAGCGATGGTCGGTATCGTCGTCGTCACGTGGCTGGACCCCCGCCTGCGCGGGGGTGACGTGCACATGACGAATCGCGCCGCGAGCCAGGCAGTCTGGAAATCATCGCACGTGGCGGTGAGTTACAATCAACCGCGCGCGTGATCGCTCGAACAGGAGGCGCCCGTGGCCATCATCCTCACCAATGCGCTGATCGTCGACCTCGATCCGCCGAATGTCGAATCAGGCGCCCTTCGCATCGACGGCCCAGCCATCGCGGAGCGCGGCGCGAGCGTTGCGCCCGCGGCCGGGGACGACGTAGTGGACTGTGGCGGGGCCGTTGTGCTGCCGGGACTCGTCAACGGTCATACGCATCTCTATTCGGCGCTGGCCGTGGGTTTGCCGCCGCCGCCGCGAGCGCCGCGAGACTTTCGCGAAATTCTGGAGCTGGTGTGGTGGCGGCTGGACCGCGCGCTCGACGACGAGTCGATCGAAGTCTCGGCGCGAATCGGGGCGATCGAGGCGGTTTGCTGCGGCACGACGACGCTCATCGATCATCACGCTTCGCCGAACTGCATCGACGGTTCGCTGGATCGGATCGAGCGCGGGCTGGCGGACGTCGGCGTGCGCGGCCTGTTGTGCTACGAAACGACCGACCGGCACGGGCGCGGCGGCCGCGAGGCGGGGCTGGCCGAGAACCGCCGATATCTGGAACGGTGTCGCCATCGCGCGGTCGGCCGCTTCGCCGGGCTGGTCGGCGCCCACGCGTCGTTCACGCTCGAGGACGAGTCGCTGGAGCGGCTTTCGGCATTGGCCCGCGAGTTCGACACCGGCGTGCACATTCACGTCGCCGAGGATCCGTGCGACGAAAACGATTGCCGGCAGCGGTGCGGCGTTCCGTTGATCGAACGGCTGGAGCGTCACGGCATCGCGACCGACCGCTCGGTGTTCGCACACGGCACGCATTTGAACGCGGCGGCGATCGCTCGCGTCAACGAACTGGGCGTGACGATGGCGCACAACGCGCGGTCGAACATGCACAACGCCGTCGGTTACGCGCCGGTCGCGCACTTTGCGTGTCCCGTAATGCTGGGAACCGACGGCATCGGCGCCGACATGCCGGCCGAGGCGCGGGCGGCGTGGTTCGTGTCGCGACACGCGCGCGGCGGGCTGTCGCCGGAGCGAATTCTGGCGATGCTGGCGGAGTCGGCGCGGCGGGCGTCGCGGTTGCTGGGGATCACACAGGGCCGGCTGGAGGCCGGCGCGACGGCGGACGTCGTGGTGACCGATTACGTGCCCTGCTCCCCGCTGGATTCGAGCAATCTGGTGGGGCACATGCTGTTCGGGTTGACGGCGCGGCACGTGCGGGACGTGCTGGTGGGCGGGCGCTGGATCGTGCGCGAGCGGCGATTGCTGACATGCGATGAGAGGGCGCAGCGCAAGTCGGCGGTCGGCGTGGCGCGGGCGCTGTGGGAGCGGATGAGCGCTCTTTGAAAGAGAATTGCTACACGCAGAGGCGCGGAGTGCACAGAGGCCTTTCACGGTTTTCGCCGCGGTTTCTGCGCCTCCGCGTGAACCCCGGCTTTCGCTCATTTCTGCTGAAGATCGTCCGGAGTATCCACGTCGCGTGTTACGCCCTCGGAAGAACAATCGACGAGCCGTACCCGCTCGGGCGATTCCGCGGGCAGGCCGTTAAGCCCCCGGTCGCAGGCGGGCGAGCGCACGACGGCGGCCAGCGCGACGGGAAAGATGATCGGATGTCCTCGGCGGCCGCCGCGCGCGGCGATGATGATGTCGTGGGGGTGGCGGGTGAATTCGTCGATGCAGGCGCGGACATCGGCGGCGGAAAGCTTCGGATGATCGGCGGGACAGACGAGAAAGCCGTCGGGCGAATCGGCGCGGCCGTGAACGTCATCGCGCGGCGGCGCGGCATTCAATCCGAGTCGCACCGAGTCGATCATCTGTGTGTCGGGACTGTCGTTGAAAACAAGCGTGAATTGCATCGAGTCATCGAGCCGCAGCGCCGAGGCAATCGACCGAGTGGTCACCACGATCATGCGATCGACTCCGGCGGCACGCAACGTGTCCAACAGGCCGATCAGCATCGGCCGGCCGGCGACGTCGAGCAACTGCTTGGTCCGGCCCATGCGGCGCGACTGGCCGGCGGCGGGGACGATGGCGATGATGCGCGGCGCGTTCATGCGTCGGACTCACGAGCATTGCGCGCGCGGGTGAATTCCGCCGCGTTGATCTGGTTGATGCGTTCGCGGCTCAGCACGCCGTCGAGCAGATGCCGCATCGTGTGATAGGCCCATAGATCGAGCGTGTGCGGCGCGCTGATTGGCGCTTTGAGGCGGATCGTGGCCGGCGCGCCGGCGTCGCTGACGAATCGCGCGAAAACGGTCCCATCGTCGAAAGTCCAGGTTCCGGCGACCGCATCGACGCTCAAAGAATACTCGTTCCCCCTGATCCGCCCGCGTATCCGGCGGCCGCCGTCGTCGATATGGACGACGAACCCGTCGCGCGGGGCGGCGCGGCCCCACGATGCCTCGCTGCCGAAGAAACTCGGCTTCTTGATATACGGCCCGCCATATTCGGGACAAAACGTATCGCAATTCCCGCACTCATTGCAGAAATCGGCGTAGCAGGCGATCTGCATCGTCTCGCCGATTTCGAAGCGCCGCACCGCGCCGCTGTGCCACGCGCCATCGGGCTGCACGATGACGTCGCAGAAGTCGAACGCCACCAGCGGCGTGGGATAGGTGAAGTTGGCCGCGTTGGGACAGACCGGCAGGCATTTGTCGCAGGTGAGACAGTCGAACGTTTCGAGCGTCGAATTGACGCGGCGCGGGGCCTTGCGGTTCTGGACCGCGCGATAGCGCGGATCATTCCGCGCCGTTTCCGCGACCTCGGACGTGTTCAGCAACGCGGCGTGTCGGACCGCCGCCGCGCGGTCGCCGCCGGCCCCGCGCAGCGCCTCGTCGCGGCAACCGAATCGGTCGAGCACGTAATCGTCGATCGTCGCGGCGCCGCAGCCGCGCATCTGCTCGGCGAGATGATCGAGATATCCGCCGAACCGGCCGTAGCCGCCGGGCCGGAGCAGATCGGTGCTGATCGTGACGGGCAAGAAACCGCACGCGACGGCCGACGGAAAGTTGGCCTTGTCGATGCCGGCCGAAAACGAAATGGGCACTTCCGGCCCGACGGCGAGGCGGAATTCGTCGGTGAGCGTCATGGTGATGACGTGCAGCGGCTGGCCCGAGAGGTACATCACGCGGTTGTCGGGCTTGAAAAAATCGCGATGGTTGAGCACTTCGAGCGTGTTGCTGAATTTGAAACCGACGCGCCGCCCGCGCGCGGCGGCGAAGCGCGTGAGGCGTTGGCAAAGCTGTACGGAATCGGCAAACGAAATCACGCTCGTGTAAGCCGTCGGATTCACCGTCAGTTCGCTGTAGCCCAGCACGTCGAATAGCAGGTGCTCCAGCCGTTCGCGGCCGAGCGTGGGCGGATTCATCTTGACGATGACGTCGAAATCGTGTTCGGCGACGAGAAACTCGGTGATCCGCTCGATCTCGTCGGCCGGGCAGCCGTGGAAGGTCGAGAGCGTCACGCTGTCGGACAGGCGCGTGGGAAACCGCAGATCGCGCGCGGCGGCGAAGCGCCGCGGGATTTCATCGCGCAGTCGCGTGACCAGTCCGGCGGCGTCGCGCATGCCGTCCAGAAAGCCGCGCACCTTGTCGCCGCGGATGCCCGCCAGATCGTAACCAACGCTGATGTCGTACAGCACGTCGCCCGCCGGTCCGTCCAGCGCCCCGCCGGTCAGGCCGCGATCGTGCCGGAACATCTCGATGAGCATTGCGCCGGCGACGTACTCGCGCAGCGACTGCTCGACAAGCAACTCCTGCGACCACTCGATGTTGTAACCGACGTTGGTCATGTCGATGCAGGGCCGGCCGATGGCGAGGCGGTCGTCGACCTGCACGGTTTTCAGCTCGAGGATGCGTCCGCCGGCGGCGTAGCTGAGCAGCAGATTATGGGCCATTTGCGTGTGCGGCCCGGCGGCCGGGCCGCCCGGGTTGCCGGCGGGCCGACCGTGAAAGCGGACGGAAAAATCAGGCGCGCCGCTCGTCGGCAGGAACCACTTCTTTCGGGGCAGTTCGAACAGCGCATCCTGCTTCGCCGGTTCGACGAACAGGCGTGTGACGAGGTCGCGAAAGGGCGCGGGGACGAGTTCGGCCATGAGTACGCATTGTCGGCGCTGGACGCGGGGGGGTCAATTTGGATGTGCGGCGCGGGGAGAGAAGGGAACTGGGAACGGCATAGCGACGAAGCGACGAGGCGGCGGAGCGACGAAGGGAAAGCTGAGAGTCGAAAGTCGAAAAGTCGAAACAAGTTGCTCGCGCGAAGGCAGCGGACTGGATTCCCGCCTGCGCGGGAATGACGGCGGATGGCTGAAAGCAGACGGCTGACGGCTACTTGACGCTTGCATCACACGCGGGGTGTTTCGACAATTGGAGTATGTATCGAATATCAGCGCAGCACAGGGCGTGTACGTGGCTTCTGGGATTGTGCGTCGCGGCGACGTTGCTGACATCGCCTGCGTGCCAGACGATGAGCACGGACGGCGTGACGCCGCTGCCGGAGGGGCCGGTGTCGTTTGCACGCGACATCCTGCCGATATTCGCAGATCGGTGCGTGTCGTGTCATCGGCCTGGCGGCATCGCCGATCTGTCGGGAATCGATCTGGATCTGCGGGCCGATCGGGCGTTTTCGTCGCTGGTGAATCAGCCGAGCGTTCAGCGGCCGGACCTGACGCTGGTTGTGCCGGATAACGCGGATGCAAGTCTGCTTTACCTCAAGGTGGCATCAGGCAATCCGCCGGTCGGTGCGCGCATGCCGCTGATTGCGGCGCCGTTGTCGGCGGCGCAGATCGAGTTGATTCGGAAGTGGATCAACGAGGGCGCGGGGGACAATTAGGCGCCGGCGCGAAACGAGACGCGCACGTCAGTAGGCGTATTGGCTCCGACGGCGACACAAGCATCGAGCGCGAGGAAAGCCGGCGTCGCACTGCGCGCCGAACAAACGCACGTGCGCGACTCGTGATTCGGTCGCGGCGCTCGTGCTTGCTGTTCGGATTCGCACGGGCCGCACGCCCGCGCCACGCGGTCCGATTCGAGTCACGCGAGCGCCTTGCGTTTGCGACCGCGTGATTCCCGGGCGCGGGTTTGCTATACTGACTCACGCTTTTTTTAGTTTTCGGAGCCGTGACGGCGATCCGAACGCCGCGCGGCCGCGTATGCAGAGGGGACGGAGGCCCGTTGCCGGTCGAAGAAGGAACTTCGGGCCGCCGCCGGCCGGTCCGTCGAAAGCCGCAAACATGACGAACATACTCCCTGCGATTCGTTCGCCCGCGGACCTTCGCCATCTGTCGATCGCCCAGTTGCAGCAGCTTGCGAGCGAGGCGCGGCAGCGCATCATCGAAGTCGTGGGGCGCAACGGCGGTCATCTGGCCAGCAATCTCGGCGTCGCGGAACTGACCATCGCGCTGCACTACGTCTTCGACCTTTCGCACGACCGGCTGCTGTGGGACGTCGGCCATCAGGCCTACGTGCACAAGCTGCTGACCGGTCGCAACGAGCGGTTCGATACGCTGCGCAAGGCGGGCGGCATCAGCGGCTTTCCCAGCATTCACGAAAGCCCGTACGATCTGTTTGACGTGGGTCACGCCGGCACGGCCATCGCGACGGCCGTCGGCATGGCGCGGGCCAGCCAGATCCTGGGCGACAACCGGCGGGTCGTGGCGCTGGTCGGCGACGCCAGCATCGTCAACGGCGTGGCGTTCGAGGGGCTGAACAACGCCGGCGTGCTCAAGCGGCAGTTTCTCATCGTGCTCAACGACAACTCGATGGGCATCGCGCCGACACAGGGCGGCATGGCCGAGTACCTGGCCAAATTCCGCGTCAGCGGGCTGTACGAAGAGGCCAAGCGCCGCGCCAAGCAATACCTGCCGCAGATTCCGATCATCGGACAGGCGGCGTTCGACGCGATCGATCATCTCAAGGAAGCGATCAAGGCGTCGGTCTCGCCGCATCAGATTTTCGAGCAGATGGGCTTCATTTACGTCGGTCCGACCGACGGCCACGACATCGAGCATCTCATCGAGCTGCTGCAAGCGCTGAAGGACGTGCAGCATCCGGTGCTGCTGCACGTTCATACCGAAAAAGGCCGCGGCGCGCCCTTCGCCTCGGCCGAGCCGACCAAGTTCCACAGCCCGCGGCCGTTCTCGGTCGAGGAGAGCGACTGCGGCTGCAAGGTGACGATCCAGAGCGGCGGGCGAAGCTGGACGTCGGCGTTCGCCGATGCGCTGATCGAGGCGGCTCGGGAAGATGCGCGGGTCTTCGCACTGACGGCGGCCATGCCCGACGGCACCGGTCTGAACAAGTTTCAACCGATCTTTCCCGAGCGATACCTCGACGCGGGCATTGCCGAAAGCGCGACGGTCGACATGGCTGCGGGGATGGCCCGCGGCGGGCTGCGGCCGGTGTGCGCGATCTATTCGACGTTTCTCCAACGCGCGTTCGATCAGATCTTTCAGGAAGTCGTGCTTCAGGAGCTGCCGGTCGTGTTCTGCCTCGATCGTGCGGGACTCGTCGGCAGCGACGGGGCGGTGCATCACGGATTTCTGGACATTACTTATCTGCGCGGCTTCCCGCGCATGGTGGTGATGGCCCCCGGCGACGAACCGGAGCTGAACGCGGCGCTGCGGCTGGCGCTGTCGCTCGACCAGCCGAGCGCCATCCGCTATCCGCGCGACAACGTGCCCGAGCCGTTGGGGATGGAGTGCCCGCCGTTCGAGCTGGGCAAGTCGCGCCTGTTGCAGGATGGTCCCGACGCGACGCTGCTCGTCTATGGCGCTTTATGCCGGCAGGCGTTGGATGCCGCGGCGCTGCTGGCCGCCGACGGCATCCGCGTGAGCGTCGTCAACGCGCGGTTCGCCAAGCCGATGGATCGCGAGATGGTGGCGGCGGCGTGCGACGGTCGGCCCGTCTTGACGATCGAGGATCATTCGATTCTCGGCGGCTTCGGATCGGCGGTGCTCGAAGCGGTGCAGGAACTGGGGCTATCGACGGCGAACGTGACGCGGCTGGGGTTGCCGGCGGAGCGTTTCATTCCTCATGCGACGCGGGCCGGGCAGTTGAAGGACTGCGGGCTGGATGCGGACGGCATCGCCGCGGCGGTGCGGGGCGTTCTGGCCGATCGCGGCGGCGCGTTGCGGTTGCGGAGCGTGCGCGGCGTGGGCGTCGGGGCGGCGTAGGAAACCGCACGGGTCGGTTGTGTCGTCGAGTGAAACGCGGTACGCACCGCGGATGGGGAGTTATTGACAGTCGCGTTGGAAAACCGCGAGTTCAGCGCCGAGAACGCGGTGGAGTCCGCCGGTCTGTAAAAGCACTTCCAGCCCTGCGGCGGCGCCAACAGCGGCGACGCGGGTGCGGCGTTTTCGGCCGCTCCCTGACGGTCGCGGTTCGGTTTAGCGGGGGCGCGTACGGCGGCCCCTACGATTCCGTGCGGCGCATTTCCGGCGCATGAATGGGCGCGGGGCATTTCATTTCGGAACCTTCTCGCGGAATATGCGTCCAAACAGGGCGGGCGAGGGCGCCAGAAGCGCCGTTCGCCGACTCGGTTGATATGAAAGGACGATCCATGTCACCGCACCTGCTGTGCCGTTTGCCGTTACTTCTTGCCGCCGTGGGACTGTCCGGGAACATCGCCGCCGCCCAGGAGGGCGACGCCGCGACGGATCTCAAGGTTTCGCGCGTGGCGCTGTTCTCCAGCGGCGTCGGATACTTTCAGTGCGATACGCGCGTGACGGGCCACGCGTCGGCCGAGCTGAAGTTCCGCACCGATCAGATCAACGACATTCTCAAATCGCTGGTGGCGCGCGACGCCGACGGCGGAACAATCGGCGTCGTCAGCTACGCCTCGCAGGACCCCATCGAAAAAACGCTGCGCAGCTTCGGCGTCGACATCACCGGCCGGCCGACGCTGGGACAGTTGCTCGATCAGTTGCGCGGCGAGCCGGTCGAGATCGGCGGTCCGCGCAAAATGAACGGCGTGATCGTGGGCGTCGAGAAGCGCCGGCAGGCGCTGCCCGACAAGCAGGTCGTCGAATTCGACGTTCTCAACGTCTTGACCGAGACGGGCATTCAGCAGCTCGTGCTGTCCGAGGCTCAGGGCATCCGGCTGACGAACGAGAAGGTAGCGGGCGAGCTCCGCAAGGCGCTGGACACGCTGGCCAAGAGCCACGACGCGGACAAGAAAAGCGTGCGGCTGGAGTTCAACGGCCAGGGCGAGCGGCGCGTGCGCGTGTCGTACCTGCTCGAAGCGCCTATCTGGAAGACGAGTTATCGCCTCGTGCTTTCGGCCGAGGGCAAGCCGTTCCTTCAGGGCTGGGCGACGGTCGAAAACGCGACGGAAGAAGACTGGAACGACGTACGGCTGTCGCTGGTTTCGGGCCGGCCGATCTCGTTCATCATGGATCTGTACACGCCGATATACATTCCGCGGCCGAAAGTCGAGCTGGAGCTTTATGCGTCGTTGCGGCCGCCGGAGATGGAGGCAGGTTTCGAGGACCGCTCGGCGGTGGAGATGCTGGGCCGTGTCGCGGCACGCAGGGAAAGTGCCCCGGCAGCGCCCGCGGCGGCGATGCGCGGTCGGCGCATGGATGAGAAGGCAAAATCGCTGGGCTTCGCCGGCGCCGAATTGGCCGAGGCCGACGATGCCGCGTTCGACGGCATGAAGGACTCGGGCGTTGAGTCGGTGGCCACGGCGCGCGAGGCGGGCGAGCTGTTCGAATATGTGATCGACACGCCTGTTTCGGTCGCGCGGCAACACTCGGCCATGCTGCCGATCGTCAACGAGGAAGTCGATGGCGAGAAGGTCAGCGTGTTCAATCCCGCGACTCATGCGAAGCACCCGCTGAATTCCCTGATGCTCACCAATGCGACCGCGCTGCACCTGATGCAGGGACCGGTCACGCTGTTCGACGGCAACACCTATGCGGGCGACGCCAAGCTCCCGGACCTGAATCCGGGCGAGAAGCGCCTGGTGCCGTACGCGCTGGACCTGGCGATCGAAGTGCTGACGAAACAACGCTCGGTTCCCGAAGAGACGGTCAGTTTGCGAATCGCCAAGGGGACGTTGTGGCACCGCCGCAAGCTGGTCGATGAGCGCGTGTATGACGTCAAGAACAAGGGCGACAAGGAACGCCAGGTGATCATCGAGCAGGCCTACAGCGGTGACTGGACGCTGGTGGAGCCGAAGCAGCCGTTCGAGCGGACGCAGAACCTGCTGCGGTTCAAACTGCCGGTGGCGGCGCGGCAGACGGCGTCGCAATTGGTGCGGTTGGAGATGACGGCCGAACAGGCGGTGGGACTGACGAATCTGGGTTTCGAGCAGGTTCAGTTCTACCTTCGAGCAAAGGTGATCTCGGCGGGGGTCAAGACGGCCCTGGAGCGCATCATCGTGATGCGGACGGAACTGGACAATCTGTCGCGGCAGCGAGGCGATCTGGAGCGCGATCTGAACGAGTCACGGCAGGATCAGGAGCGCATCCGGCAGAACCTCGCGACGCTGCCGCAGAACAGCGATCCCTACGCGCGGCAGATGCGGAAGTTCGACGACATGGAGACGCGCATCGAGCAGGTTTCGCAGCGGCTGGCGGACATTCGTTCACAGGAAAACGAAAAGCGCAAGGAGCTGGAGAATTACCTGCTGTCGCTGAATGTGGAGTAGGTCGAAGGCTCGCCGGTCCCGGCCGGGTGATCCCAGCCGCACGCGCACGCGCTGTGGTAGTCCGCGTTGTGGACCCTGTCCTGCCAGCCCCATTTTCCTTCAGAGCCGCGCAGCGTAAGCAAGCGGGATACGCGCGCCGAACGCAATAGCGAACCGTCCGCACGCGCACGCGCGCCCGAAGCCTGACGGCGCGCTGCACGCCATCCGCTTGATCGAAACGATGAGCAAACGACTGAACGCCCCATCCCGCCCGCTGACGCGTCGCGGCTCCCCGTGGCTGCAGGGCCGGCGCCTGCGGCCCGGATCGGACTCGATCTCTTCCCGCCCCAGGCGCCTTTGCCAGCGCGCGTCAATCGTGTGACAATGTTCCGTCATGGCCGTCCGACGCCATCAATTTCAGGGCGCGGCGCTCGGGTTCGTCGCCACGGGCATCGTCGCCGTCCTTTACCTGCTCGACGTGCTCGAACCCTTCGAGCGTCAGGCGCTCGACTGGCGGCAGGTCGTCGCCAATCAGTTCGACGTCGACGGCCGCATCGTTCACGTCGACATCGACGACAGCGCCATCACCAACGTCGGTCGCTGGCCGTGGTCGCGCGACGAGATCGCGCAACTGATCGACGTGATCGGCCTGGCCGGCGCCCGCGCCATGGCGATCGACTTCTTGTTCGACGAGCCGGAACGACCGCGCATCAAGCCGCGGCGCGCGATTTTCGACCCCGGCGGGATCGAGGGATCGGTGTCGCAGCGGCTGGACGCGGACCAGGGTCGGATCGTCGTGCCGGACGTGTTGCTGGCGCAGTCCTATCGCGCCGCGGGAAACGTGTTTCAGGGCGTGCAGGTCGCGCTGCGGACGGCGCCGTCGCGCGGATGGTGGGCCAGCTTCATCGGCGGTGAGGGGTCGTCCAGGATGGAAAGGGCGCGTCAATCGGCGCGGCGCGAACTGAAGCGGCTTCTGGTCGAGAACTTCACGCAGGACGACGCGATCCTCGAACGAAACTGGCGCATCGCCATTCGCGACGTCGAGTCCGACATCGGTGATTTTCCGATGGATCACATTCTGGCCGGGGTCAAGCAGGAAGCGGCCCAGGCGCTGGTGGCGCCGCTGGTGAATCAGAATCCCGAAATCGGATTCGCCGACATCTGCCGCGCGCTGGGCTTCAACGAGGAGACCATCGGCATCCGCGACCGCAAGGACCTCATCGCCGCCGTGCAGCGCAGCCGCAGTTTGCTGACGCTGGAACGCGGGCTGGCGCACATACCGCCGGCGATTCTGGCCGAGGACCGATTGCAGGAAGCGGTCGAACCGGTCGTTCCCTACTACCTCATCGCCGAAGCGGTGCGCGGGTTCGGCATTGTGACCGTCGAGATCGACCCGGGCGGTCACATGCGGCGATTGCCGATCGTGTCGAATCTGAACGGGCGGGCCGCGCCGCATCTGGGGCTGGCCGTGTTGACCGATGCGCTGAAGCTGCGGCTCGACAAGATGAAGCTGGCCGGCCGCACGCTGGAAATACCGGCCGAAGCGGGTCCGACGTCGCTGTTCCGCGTGCCGATCGACGACGAGGGCCGGCTGCTGTTGCACTGGAGTCCGAGCGAGTTGCACTGGGCGCAGCAGCCGCGGCATATCGCGGCGGGGCGGCTGATCCAGTTGGCCCGCGATCTGGAGGGCATGCACCAGAACGACAGCGCCGAGGTCGAGGCGATCGAGCGTGTGCTGAATTTCACGTATCGAACGGGGCGCAGCGACGACGGGAAACCGGTGTATGCCGCCCGGCACGCCGAACTCCGCAAGCACCTGGAGCGCTGGTACCTTGAGCGCGACACGCTGCGGCAGCGCACGCTTCGGGAGGGAGAGCAGTCCGAGGGCTTGCGCGGGCTGACCGATGAAGTGGCGGCGCTGGGCAAGCTGCTTCAGGAGGAGCTGGATGCGGC
>WYBU01000091.1 GCA_011525745.1 Planctomycetaceae bacterium
CCCCCGGCTGTGGAATGTGGCACAGCCGCCCCCGGCTGTGGAATGTGGCACAGCCGCCCCCGGCTGTGGAATGTGGCACAGCCGCCCCCGGCTGTGGAATGTGGCACAGCCGCCCCCGGCTGTGTCCGCGTGTCACAAGCTTGCAGCCCATGCAAGCCGTCAGCCCGCACCAATCATGCGTGCGCCGTAGGCCATCCGCTTTTTTTACCGGCCTTCAGGCCAACCGTTCTGTTTCACGCGATCAGACTTGTACGCCTCGCCGTTCTCTGCGCCTCTGCGAGAGCCACTTGCGGCGCCTTGTTGCCTTTTCCCTTCGTCGCTTCGTCGCCATTCTCTGTTCCATACCGATACGCGATAGACTATGGCGCGCGTCGCGCCCGCTGAACGCGATGCGCCGCGCCCAGAGTACTTATCAAATGTCCCGAACCGCCTTCGCTTACCACGACCGCTTCCTCGACCACGACACCGGCCCGCATCATCCCGAGCGCCCCGATCGTCTTCGCGCCATCCTGCGTGGCCTCGAGAATAAAAACCTGCTCGCCCGCCTCGATCGCTTGTCCTTCGAGCCGGCCGGCGACGACCTGCTGCTGCTGAATCACTCGCAGGCTTACATCGATCGCCTTGCCGAGACCTGCCGTCGCGGCGATCCGTACATCGACTGCCCCGACTCGGCCATCTGCCCCGACAGCGAGTTCATCGCGCGCCTGGCCGTCGGCGCCGTCGTCGCCGCCGTCGATGCCGTCATGACCGGCCGCGCCGACAACGCCTTCTGCGCCATCCGCCCGCCCGGCCATCATGCCCGCCGCGAAATGTCGGCCGGCTTCTGCCTTTACAACAACATCGCGATCGCCGCCCGCCGCCTCCAGTCGCGCCACACCGTGCAGCGCGTGATGATTCTCGACTGGGACGTGCACCACGGCGACGGCACGCAGGCCGCATTCGAGGAGGACCCCGGCGTCCTGTTTTGCAGCCTGCACGAGGACCCGCGCTACTGCTATCCCGGCACCGGCTTCACCCACGAGCGCGGCCGCGGACCGGGCGAGGGTTTCACGCTCAACCTGCCCATGCCGGTCGCAGCGCGCGACGAGCATTACATGAAGGCCTTCGAGGACGAGGTGTTGCCGCACGCGCACGCCTTTCGCCCCGACGCGCTGCTGATTTCCGACGGCTTCGACGCCCATCGCGACGATCCGCTGGCCGGCGTCGAGCTGTCCGACCACGGTTTCGCCTGGCTGATGACGCAGGCCGTCGCCCTGTCCCGCGACCTCTGCGGCGGCCGGCTGATTGTGATTCTGGAAGGCGGCTACAACCTGGGCGTGCTGGAGCGCTGCGCCGCGGAGCACGTGAAAATAATGCTGGGGTAGCTGTCAGCCATCTGCTATCAGCCGTCAGCTTTCAACCGCATTCAGTTGTTCGGTGTCGTCGTCGAAGATCAGATTCCAAATCTCAGATTTCAAATCTGAGATCTGAAATCTGAAATCCCATCCTCCCCCGACGGCGTTCACCCCCCTGTGCCGCCGTTTTGACTTTTCGACGCTTTGACTTTTCGACGCTTTGACTTTTCGACGCTTTGACTTTTCGACGCTTTGACTTTTTGACGCTTCCATTCGTGCCTGTTGTTTCGACTTTCTGCTTTCGACTTTCCCCCGGTTGACATGGGCCTGCTCCGCGCCTTGAATACTGCCGTCGGGCGGCAGCGCCCGAAGATCCGGGCGATTAGCTCAGTTGGCTAGAGCGCGTGCTCGACACGCACGAGGTCACTGGTTCGAGCCCAGTATCGCCCAGTCCCCTGATTGGCGCAACGCCGCACGCATCGGTGGGTTGCCGCAAACCCGGCATCTCAAGGCACTTTTCGAATTCACTCGTTGGCGCATCAACGCTCGTTGACTTGCCCAAACCGCCTGGGTGCGCCGGATTCTGCGGCGCGTCGAATGGTGCGGGCGGACTTGCAGCGCCCGGTCCGCCCGTTCAACGTTTCGATTTTACGGCGTTTCGCCGTTTCGACATCTCATTTCGCCTTTCCCATCTCCGCATCGTAATCCAGCTCCCACGCCGGTGCATCGCCGCCGGGGCCGGTCAGGTAGTGCTCGAACCACTGCATCATGCGCATGTTGTAATCCAGCCGCGAGGCGGCCTTGCGGTTGCCGTGGCCCTCGCCGGGGTACATCACCAGCCGCACCGGGACCTCGCCCAGCGTCTTGAGATAGCGGTACATCTGCATCGACTGGCTCGGATGCACGCGCGGATCATCCTTGCCGTGCAGAATCAGTATCGGCGTCCGTGCCTTGGGCGCGTGATAAACCGGGCTTCGCTGCTGAAACTTGGCCCAGTCGTCCCACGGATACTGCCGCTCGTGAACCAGGTACATTTCCTGCGGAATGTCGGTCGTGCCGAACTTCGAAACCTGATCGCTGATCCCCACGAACATCACGCTCGCCGCAAACCGCTCGGTCAGCGCCGTCGCGCACCATGCCGACGCGTATCCGCCGTACGAACCGCCCGTCACGCCCACCTTGGCGCCGTCCACCAGCCCCGACGCGACGAGATGATCCACGGCGTCCACCAGGTCGTCGAACTCCTTGCCGCCCATATCGTTCTGACCCATCTTCGAAAACCCCACGCCCCGGCCGGTGCTGCCGCGATAGTTGGGATAGAACACCGCGAAACCCCGCGCCGCCGCGACCTGTCCCGGCCGCGAGTAATTCGTCAGCCAGCCGTTGGCCTCATGCGCTTCCGGCCCGCCGTGCACGCACAGAATCAGCGGATAACGCTTGCCGCGCTGCTCATCCAGCGGGCGGATCAGAATGCCGTCGATCTCCAGCCCGTCGCGCGCCTTGTACGTCACAACCTCCTGAGGCGCGAAACGCATGTCGCTCAGCCAGGGATTACTGTCCGTCAGCCGCCGCGGTCCGTCGTCGCCGTGCTTCATCGCGAACACCTCGGGCGGATGCGTCGACGCGCTGCACAGCATCACCCCCGACATCCCATCGCGCGACAGCGACAGCCCCGACAGCACCTGTTTCCCCGACGGCACAAGCGTCTTTTGCTCCGATCCGTCCGCGTTGACCTTGCCGAACGACGTCGTCACGCGCTCGTCGGCCAGGTACATGATCGTGTCGGCGTTCTGCCAGGCGATGCTCGTCACGTGCCCGTCGAGGTTCGGCAGCACGTCGCGATACGTGCCGTCGCTCGCCGACGCAACGATCAGCCGCCCCTCGGCCGGATCGTTGCGGTCGGCCGCGGCAATGATCGCCAGACGCTTGCTGTCGCCGCTCCACTCGAACGAGCCAAGCTTGCCCGGCGTCTCGATGCGCGTCACGATTTCGCCCGTCTCGGCGTCGATGACGTGCAGTTTCTGGTTCATGTAGCTGTCATCGACCAGCGGCGTGGGCGCGAGCGTAATCGCGAGCAGCTTGCCGTCCGGACTCCACTTCACTTCGGCGGCCGAACCTGGCAAATCGAGTGCGCGCGGCTTGCCGCCCGGTCGCGTCGCGACCGCGGGCGTCGATTTCTCCACGGCCGCTTCGCCGCCATCCTCGCTTTCATTCGCATCGTCGGCGGTTTCTTCCCACGGATCGCTCAGGTCTGAAATCTCGGCGATCCATACCTTGCTGGGCCGCCAGTCTTCTTCGTAGATCTCGGCCTTGAAGCCCTTGTCCTCGCGCTCATTGAGCTTCTTGGGCTTCTTCTCGCCGGCCACGAACGCCACGCGCCGGCCGTCCGGATGCCACGAATACGATCCGACGCCCACGTCATGCGTCAGCACCCGCCGCGCCTCGCCGCCGTCGATCGGAATGATGTACAGCGCGTTCTCCTTGTCGTCGCCGCGCTTCGTGACGAACGAAACGGCTTGCCCGTCCGGCATCCAGCCGATCGACGAGATGTTCACCTTGCCGATGATGTAGGGCCGCGACGCGCCGCTGGTGTCCACCACGTGCAACTCCGACCAGGGCCGTCCGTCGTCGTCCTTCAGCGGCTTGCGCGGGACGCTCAGCAGATAGGCCGCGCGCGTGCCGAACGGCGACAGCTTGGCGTCGCTGACGGTCCTCAGTCGTGCGACGTGGCGAGGTGTAAAACGTTCCTGGGCAAAGATCGCCGTCGTTTCAAGGCCGCCGACAAGCTGGGCGACAACGACGATCCCAAATGCGCGAAGGGCGCGCGGCGACAGAAAGCTCATACTGGTCCTCCCTCGATAAACAATGGCCCGGTTATCGCAAAACGCGCGGCGCGGTGACGCTGTCTTCCCGGCGCTGCGCTCGGCAGGCGGAATGATAACGGCGGACCGCCGTTGTTGCTCACGCGGGCGGCCGCGCGAAGGCGATTTCTGGCATTCGTTGGATCACAAGGCATGGCCGGACCGTCGCGCGAGCGTGGGCGTGGCGCAGGATGAACCGAGCGTAGCTTGTCAACGTATCGGCATCTGAATTATCGCCTGGTGCGGGCCTTCTGCCCGCACGATCGGGCTACCGCCTGGTGCTCGATCCGCGGCGGTCAAACATGACAACCGATTCGCAGTCGTCCGTCCCTCCCACGCCTGCGCGGAGACCGCTCCGCCGCTTTCTTCCTCCCCTTCCTGCCTGCGCGCGTTCGTTCGTTTTTCGGTCACCAATTGGATTGCGGGCGCAGCCTGCGCTGTGCCTTTACAGGTCACAAATAAGGTTGGCGCCGGGACCGTGCCGTGTTGCTTCCAATTCCCCGCCGCGCTGCTACGATATCGCTTTGATGGCCGTTCCCTGACGCGCCAATACGTTTCAACCGACTCGAAACCGGAGCAAGCCCCGAATGCCCGTCATGACACGATCCCCCCGCAGGCCGTCCGCACGCACCGTCCGTCCGGCCCGGCCGCGATCCGCCAATAAGACACGGTATGTCTATTTCTTCGGCAACGGCAAGGCCGACGGCCGCGGCCATCAGCGCACCCTGCTCGGCGGAAAGGGCGCCGGCCTGGCCGAAATGACGCTCATCGGACTGCCCGTGCCGGCGGGATTCACCATCAGCACGCAGGCTTGCGCCGAGTATTACGAGCGCGACAAGTCCTGGCCGCCCGGCCTGGAGCGCCAAGTGCGCGAGCAGCTCGCCCGACTGGAGAAAACGAGCGGCAAGCGGCTGGGCGACCATGACGATCCGCTGCTGGTCTCCGTCCGCTCCGGCGCGGCGCGCTCGATGCCCGGCATGATGGAGACGATTCTCAACCTCGGCCTGACCGACCGCAGCGTCGAGGGACTCGCCGCCGTCACGCACAATCCGCGCTTCGCCTGGGACTCCTACCGCCGCTTCATTCAGATGTTCAGCACGGTCGTGACCGGCCTGAGCAAGGACGTGCTCGAAGGCAAATTGCACGACCTGAAACACCGCCTCGGCGTCGCCGCCGACACCGACATCCCCGCCGACGCGCTGCGCGAATTGTGCGCCGAGTTCAAGGCGTTCTACCGCGAGCAGACCGGCGAGGAGTTCCCGCAGGACCCTTGGCGACAGCTCGTCGCCGCCGTCGACGCCGTGTTCAACTCGTGGATGGCCGAAAAGGCGGTCACCTATCGCAAGGTCGAAAAGATCACCGGCCTGGCCGGCACCGCGGTCAACGTCGTGCAGATGGTCTACGGCAACATGGGCGACGACAGCGGCACCGGCGTGGCGTTCACGCGCGATCCGAGCACGGGCGAGAACCAGTTCTACGGCGACATGCTCATCAACGCCCAGGGCGAGGACGTCGTCGCGGGCATCCGCACGCCCCTGAAGTTGTCGCAACTCGCCGACTTGATGCCCGACGTCTGGGACCAGCTTCTCGGCGTGCGCGTCATGCTCGAAACGCACTACAAGGAAATGCAGGACCTCGAGTTCACCATCGAGCGCGGCCGGCTCTACATGCTCCAGTGCCGCACCGGCAAGCGCACGCCGACGGCCGCCTTTCGCATCGCCGTCGAACAGGCCACGCAGCCGCTGCTGACCAGGGCCGAAGCCACGCGGCTGGTGAAAAAGAAGTGCCTGCCGGCCCGCTATCTGGCGGCGGCGACGCGGCCGGTGCTGACGAAGGATGAAGCCATCCTGCGCATGAGTTCGACCGACATCGAGCGGCTCTTTTATCCGATCATCGACCCGTCGGTCCCCGCGTCGGACCTTGCCGCGCGCCGCATCGCCGAAGGCATTAACGCCGTACCCGGCGCGGCCTGCGGCGAAATCGTGTTCACCGCCGCCGAGGCCGAGACGCTTGCCGCCGCGGGCAAATCGGTGATTCTCGTTCGCAAGGAAACATCGCCCGAGGACGTCGGCGGCATGCACGCCGCGGCGGGCATTCTCACCGCCACCGGCGGAAAGACTTCGCACGCGGCCGTCGTGGCCCGCGGCTGGGGCAAGTGTTGCATCGTCGGCTGCGATGCGCTTCAGATCGACTACGGTGGGCGGCGCATGTCCGCCAACGGGCGCGAGCTGCGGCAGGGCGAAGAGTTGACCCTCGACGGATCGGCGGGCGTGGCGTATTCCGGCCGCCTGCCGCTCGTGCAGCCCGAGTCGCCGCCGGAATTTCAGACGCTGATGAGCTGGGTCGACCAGCGCCGCCGGCTGCGCGTGCGCACCAACGCCGACACGCCTTATGACGCCGAAGCAGCCGTGCGCATGGGCGCCGAGGGCATCGGCCTGTGCCGAACCGAGCACATGTTCTTCGACACCGAGGAACGCCGACTGGCCATGCAGCGCATGATTCTCGCCGACGCCACCGACGCCCGCCGCGCCGCCCTCGATGCGCTGCTGCCCTTTCAGCGAAAGGACTTCATCGGCATCTTCGAGGCGATGGCCGGCCGGCCCGTCACCATCCGCCTCATCGACCCGCCCCTGCACGAATTCGTCCCCCATGACGAAGACGGCCAGCGCAAGCTCGCCGGCCGGCTGGGCATCTCCGATGAAAAAATCCGCCAGCGCGTGTCGCAATTGCACGAGTCCAACCCCATGCTCGGCCATCGCGGCTGCCGCTTGTGCCTGACTTTTCCCGAGATACTCGAAATGCAGGTGCGGGCGATCATGGAAGCCGCCGCCGACTGCGCGCAGCGCGGCATCGCCGTCGCGCCGGAAATCATGATCCCGCTCTGCATCGATCGAAAGGAGCTGGGCATTCTCATCGACAACGCCCGCCGCGTGGCCGAAGCGGCGCTGGGCAAGGCCGGCCTGCGCGGCAACGGTCCGCGCGGCCGATCGACCGGCCGGTCCGGATCAAACGGCGTGCGTTATCTCGTCGGGACGATGATCGAGACGCCGCGGGCGGCGCTGCTGGCCGATCAGATTGCCGAAGTCGCCGAGTTCTTCTCGTTCGGCACGAACGACATGACGCAGATGGTGATGGCATTGTCGCGCGATGACGCGGGCCGCTTTCTGCCCGACTACGTCGATCACGACAAGGCCGGCATCTTCGCCGATGATCCGTTCCAGACGCTTGATCAGGAGGGCGTCGGTCTGCTGATGCGCTGGGCAATCGAGAAAGGACGCAAGACGCGCCGCGATCTGAAGATCGGCATCTGCGGCGAGCACGGCGGCGAGGCCGAGAGCGTCAAGTTTTGTCACCGCCTGGGCATCGACTACGTGAGCTGCTCGCCGTTTCGCGTGCCCATTGCCCGGCTGGCCGCCGCCCAGGCCGCGATCGCCGACAAATCCACGCGCCGCCGCAAGTGAACGACGTTCGCCTGCGTGCGGCGACAATGCCTCTGATCCGAGCCCCAAGCGCAAGCGCCGGGGTCTGTCCCTCAATTGAGCGAAAAACCGCCGCGCTTGCGCTTGCGGCTCGGATCATGCCGAATGGCGCATCTCGCAAGCACTCACGCCCGCAACAGCACATCCGCGATCGTCGCCGCCCCGAAGACCAGTCCCACCACGCCGTTAATGCTGAAAAACGCCAGATTCACCCGCGACAGATCATCCGCCCGCACCACCGATTGTTCCAGCGCCAGCAGCATCGTTACGATGCCCACGCCCGCCAGGTAGACCCCGCCCAGCGACTCGACGAGCCACAGCAGCAGCAACGCCGCAACCGTCACGACGTGACAGCCGCGCGACACCCACAGCGCCGGTCCAATGCCGATCCGCGCCGGCAGGCTGTGCAACCCGTCACGCCGATCAACGTCCACGTCCTGACAGGCGTAGATGATGTCGAACCCCGCGATCCACGTCGCGCCGGCCAGCATCAGCAGCAGGCCGGCGACGCCGAGACTCGCCGGATGAATCGCAATCCACGCGGCCACCGGCGCCGAGGCGATCGCCGCGCCCAGGAAAAAGTGCGCGTATCGCGTAAACCGCTTTGCGTATGAATAGGCCGCCAGATAACCCAATACCGGCCCCGACAACAGCAGGGGCCAGGCATTGCCGTCGATCAGCCAAAAGCCGCCGCACGCTGCGACAAAGAGAATCGCCGCCGCCGCCGCGAACAGCCACGCCTGCCGCAGCGTGATGGCCCCGATCACCAGCGGCCGACCTTGGGTGCGCGGATTGCGCCGGTCGTGAGCGAGATCGGCGATGCGGTTGAACGTCATCGCAAAGCTGCGCGCCGTCACCATGCTCCCCAGGATGAGCAGGAGTTGGGCTGCCGTCGGGCCGGCCGGCACACGCTGCCGGCCCGCCAGCACCGTCGCCACCAGCGCGAACGGCAGGGCATAAACGGAGTGCGAGAACTTGATCATCTCCCCCCAGGTGCGGACGACGGCAAACGGACCGGCCATGAATTCATGGTAGACCGGCGGCGCGATCGTTCCAAGCGGGCACATTTGCGGACGCGCGTGGCTCCCCACCTGGGTAATGCGCACCCAGGCCCGCGGCCGCATCCGCGTTTTTCGCATCGCGCACGCCATTGCGCCCTGGCATACCCGTTGCCCTTTCCTTGCCGACGCACGCCGCCGGTTGGCGCGCGATTCAAGGAAAAAAAGCAAAGGAGCCAGCGATGGAGTTCATGCAGGCCATCTTCAGTCTGTTCGCCGCCGACAGTTTTCTCCCCGCCGTGCAACGGCTGCTCGGCGACGGCAGTGTGTTTCAGGCGCTTCAGGCGCTGGTCAACAGCATCATCGCCATCCTGATCGGGTGACATGCAGCCCGGCCGCGCGCGTTGACCCCCTCTCCGCTTCCAGGGAGAGGATCGGGGAGAAAGTGATCCGGCCCGGCCGCTGCCCGACGGAGTGTGACTCGAACCTTCCCCTCCTCCCAAAACGCGCCGCAGCGCGCGTCGCAGAAACCCGCCCACGACCCCGGGGCGGGTTTTTGCTTGCGCCGCAACGTGAATTCCCGATTGCGAACGCCTTGCGGTCGGATTACGATCGTCCCGTCTCGCGTACTCGGGAGCCGATCATGAAAACTCGACGCGCGTTCACGCCCACGGAGTTGATGTTTTCCATCGGAATACTGGTCTTGCTCATTTCCATCCTGCTGCCGTCGCTGGCCCGCGCTCGCGAGTTGTCGAAGCGCACAGTCTGCTCGTCGAACCTCCGCGGCATCGGACAGGCCTGCTACATCTACGCTCAGGAGGGCGACCTTTTCCCCGTGCTGGCCGAGTCGCGATCCGACGGCGCCGTGACCTACTGGGCCTATCGCAAGAAGCGCCCGCCGGCCGACGCCCCGCCCAGTCCTACCGCCGATTTGTGGATGCTGGTGCGTTCCAATAACACCACGCCGAAGCAGTTCATGTGTCCCAGCACCATCGACGTTCCCGATCCGGCACAGGACACGCTGGCGTATTTTGATTTCGCCAGCGGCGTCAACCTCAGCTACGCCTATCAGTACATGCACAACGAGAAGCGCCCGGCGATCGGCCCGATGGATGATCCGACGCTGCCTCTGCTGGCCGACGCCAATCCCTACATCAAGGGCGGCATCCGGGCCAGGCCCGCGTCAGATCGAAAGTCCGCCGCGCGCGGCAACAGCGCCAATCACACCGATCGCGAGGGGCAGAACATTCTGTTCGTCGACGGCCACGTCGATTTCCTCAAGGCACCGGACGCCGGCGTGTCCGGCACAAGCGAAGTGCCGGCGCCGTCCGGTCCGCGCTATCGCGACAATATTTATACGGTTCATCGAAAGGGCGAGGCGGTCGATCCGGGAACGACGGACGGTTTCCCCAACCGCCTGGACCTCGGCGACGCATCGGATTCGTGTCTGGTGCCGTGAGGATTACTTCGCAATCTCTTCCAGCGTCTCGCGAATCTCGAACACCGACAGCAGCTTGGTGATCTCGAACGCGCCGCGCACCGTCGGACTGAGGCCGAACAGCGCCATCCGGCCGCGGTATCCGCCGACCTGCCGCAGCACGTACACCAGCGTCCCCAGACCGGTCGAGTCGATGTAATTCACGCCCCCCATGTTCAGCGCCAGAACCTTCGGCCGTTCTGCGACGATCCGCGACATCGCCTCGCGCAGTTCCGGCGCACAGCGCATGTCGATTTCACCCATCAACTCGGCCACGGTCGCGCTGCCGACGCGGCTGATGCTTCTCACGGGACCGGACGGTTCGGTGGACATCGTCACGATTCCTTCCGCGGCACGGGCGAGGAGGGGTCGGAAGGCCGCACCGGGTACTTTAGCATCTTCAGCTTCATTCCGCCCTCGGGCGGGCAGGAATATTCGACTTCGTCCATGATGCTGCGGATCACGTGAACGCCCAGTCCGCCGGGTCGAATCTCGTCCAGATCGCGGCTCTGAATGCTCTCCAGATCCACCTGTCGGCCCATGTCGCGGATGATCACGCTGAGTCCCGTCCGCCCGTCCGCCGCGCGAACCGCCTCCAGCGACACCGTAATCGGCTGATTCGGCTGGTTCTGGTAGCCGTGACGAATGACGTTGGACAGCGCCTCGTCGATCGCCCAGGTCAGCGCGTGAGCGTCGGTCTCCGAGAATCCCTCGGTCCGCGCCATCCGCTCCACCGCCGCGCGAACCACAGGCAGCGAATGCGGCGTGCTCGTGATGTTCAGTTCCACCCGCCCGCAGGCGCCGGCGACCGGTTCGGCGATGGGTCGAGTCGATGGCGTCATGAAGCGGGTCTCGATGTCGGCGCCGCCGCATCCGTGTCCAGGACCGAAGCGTCGGCGTCGGTCGTCGTGCCGGCCGGGCCGTGTTCAACAACGTAGCGCCGCCAGCGGCGAATCGCCTCGCTCTGCGTCTCCGGCGGTCTTGAGTACTGATAACCCATGCGTTGCCCCGTCAGGCGCTCCAGCGCCAGTATCGCGCTGAACCGCACCGCCGCGTCCTCGTCCTCCAGCCGATCGACGATCAACGGCAACGCCTGCCGGTCGCCGCGCTGGGCGGCGGCGCGAACTGCCAGCAGCCGCCGTTCGGCGTCAGGTGATTGTATATCGGCTGTCGTCACGGGGGCGGTGCAGGCGGGTGCGCAAATCAGGACCGCCAGGCCCAGGACCAACCGCGCCGTGAGAATCGGAAGACGATCATGCACCGCACGCGCATTCTCGACGACTGCCGGTGCCAACGTCAAGTCGTGGCCTCATCGCCGCGTTCTTTAAGCCGCGCCATCAGAGCCGCGCAGCGTCAGCAAGCGGGATCCAACCGCCCCGAGATTTCCGCAACGCCCCAGTCACCGGCCGCCCGACACGCCCTCATCCTCGCCCGATGCCATCCTGCACTGCCGAGTGCAGAGGCTCGTTCATGCGAGAACCGGCAACCGACCGCTGCCGCAAACTATCATGGTGTGCCCGCTTTTTCGCACCGGATGAGTCGCGTAGTACGGGCATTCCGCCCGCACGAACGGACTGCCCCGCCGCGCAGGCGGGGGCAGTTCCACGCGAGTTCCATGAGATACGCCGATTCCGACCGTTACCGCCTACCATCCTGGGCTTACGGATTATGGCCGATGGCTCATCGCTGACGACCGCCAGCCAATTCCCTCCGCCCCGCGCGTTCATCAGTTACAATCCTCGCCAGCATGACCGCCTCCTTCTCCGCCTATGCCTGGTGGGAGCCGTGGGACCTGCTCCCCGCCGGACTCGACGCAACGCTCGACTATCTTGCCGGCGAAGTCGGCGTCGATGGCCTCTGCGTTTCGGCGACGGCCGGCGAGGTGCACGCGTTTCGTCCGCGCTCCGCCGCGACGCCGCGCACCATCCGATGCCCGCCGGCCGCGCACTTTCAACCGGCCGCGCGCTGCTACGCCGAATCGCGCTTGCGTCCGATGACGGCCGCCTGGATTCGCTCCACCAATCCGCTGGAGCAGATCGTCAAGGCCTGCGAAAAGCGCCGGCTGAAGCTGCGCGTACGCGCCGTGCTGCTGCACGCGCCGCCGCTCGTCGAAAAATACGCTTTCGCGGCCTGCAAGGACGCCTTCGGCGACGCCAGCCCGGCGCGGTTGTGTCCGGGCAATCCCGACGTGCGGGCGTATGCCGCCGGCATGATCGAGGACCTCACCACCAACTACGAAATCGACACGGTTGACATCGACGAGGCCGACTTCGGCCCCGCCGCCGGCTTCCATCCCGGCCGACTCATCGCCGTGTCGTCCGGGCTTTGGGCGCCTGGCGTGCGGTGTTTCTGCGAGTCGTGCCGCCAGGCCGCCGCCGAGGCGGGCGTCGATGTCGAAGCGGCCGCGCTTGCCGCGCGCACCGCGCTGGAGTCAGCATTGGCCGACGCCGATCCGGCGCCGCAGGGCGGTGGACCCCGTTCAGCAGCAGAAGCCGACAGTGGGGGGGCATATGAGCGATTGCGCCGGGACGCTGTGACGCAGCTATTCGCCGCGATGAAACGCCGCGCCCGCCGGCCGCTGTGGGCCGTGTACGGCGACGATGCGCAGCGCGATCGTGGCGTGGACTGGCTTCGCATCCGCGAGTTTTTGGAGGGTGGGCTTTTGACGTGCGATTCGATCGCGGCAGCGTCGACGACGGGCGAATCGATCGGCGTGTTAGCGGATGCACTTGGCGGCGCCGCGCGGGTCGGCATCGTTCGGTCGCTCGCGCCGGAAGTGCGTCCGGCGCCCGCTTCGGCGAGTTCCACGGAATTGGTGGCCGCCACAACCGCCCTGGCCGTGACCGGCCATCGCGTATTCATCTTCGGCGATTGCGGCATTGCGCCGCCGCACCGTCTGGAATGGGTCCGGCAGGCCGTCCGCTTCGCCCGCCGCGAGGCATCGGCGGGCAGTGCTAAGCCATGAGCCATAAGCCATAGGCTGAAAGCTGTTCTCAGTTGCCAAGGAAAGCGGTCGGCCGTCAGCCGTCAGCACAAAGCCGTCTCTTCCGCGCAGACGGGAATCCGATCCTTGGCGATCCCCGTGCCCTTGCCCCATCCTCCCCTTTCGACTTTTCGACGCATTGACGTTTCCACGTCTTGTTTCGACTTTCGACTTTCCCTCAAGTCGTGATCTTCGTCCCGCACACTTCCCCCTTTACGACGCGCCGCATGATTCCGGGAATGGTCAAATCAAAAACCACAATCGGCACGTGATGCGTCTGGCACAGATCGATCGCCGAAACGTCCATCACTTTCAAACCCTGCTGAATGACGTCGTGGTACGTCAGCGTGGCATAGAACTTGGCGTCCGGGTCTTTGTGCGGATCGGCCGTGTACACGCCGTCGACCTTCGTCGCCTTCAGCACCACGTCGGCGTTGATCTCAACCGCCGCCAGCGCCGCCGCCGTGTCGGTCGTCACAAACGGCCGTCCGGTCCCCGCCGCCAGAATGACGACGCGGTTCTTTTCCAGGTGTCGAATGCAGCGCCGCCGGATGAACGGCTCACAGCAAGCCGCGATGGCGATCGCGGACTGCACGCGCGTCTCGGTTCCCAACAATTCCAGCGCCTCTTGAAGCGCCAGCGCGTTCATGACCGTCGCCAGCATGCCCATGTAATGGGCCGTCGCCTCGGGAATCGACGTGTCGCGGGCCGCGTTCGCGCCGCGAAGAAAGTTGCCGCCGCCGACGACAATGGCGACTTGAACCGCCTCCTCGGTTACCAGCCTCACTTCGCGCGCGATGCGTGCCAGCTCGTCGGCGTCGATGCCCCAACCGCCGCGACGGCAGAAACCCTCTCCGCTGATTTTGAGCACAATGCGACGATAGGGGAGCTTCGATTCGGCCATGCGTCACCTGTTGCGGAATTCGCGCGAGCATTCTAACGAGGATGGGAGAAAAGGGCAGGGGTTGCGGCACGGTAGACGCGCCGACGCCGCACACGTCCGATCGCGCGCTACACGACGTGCTCCGGGGTGCGCCGCTTTCCGGGCGGCGCGGTCAAGCCCTCGCGCGAGTCGAGTCTCCGTTCCTCGAGTGGTACGGGCGTCCCGCTCGACTTGTCGCATCCCGCGAGGGCTTGGCCGTGTGAAGCAACCGCGTGACGCGTGCGGGTAAGGCCCGCCGTGCGGACCTTGTCGCCGCGTGGCACGTACTCGTGGCCGTGGTCATTCGCACGACGCACGAACGCGCAATCCGGCGTGGCTCGACCCCGAACCTGCCCTATTCCTTGATTCGCTCCGCTGCCTGGCTCGCCGCCTGTCGGACCGTATCAGCAGCCTGCGTGGCGGCTTCTTTGGCTTCGAGCGCGATTCGGGTCGCCGCGGCCTTTGCCGCCTCAACTTTGGGCGCGATCTGCGTTGCGGCCTGTGACGCCGCCGCGCGGGCGCGCTCCAGAGTTTCGCGACCTTCGGCTTTCATCTCCTCGACGACCGGCTTGAGGTCCTCGCGCGCCTCGGCCACGACCTGCGTAGCGGCCTGCGTGGCTTGTGTGGCCGCCTTTTTTGTGCGCGAGAACTGCTGCGGATCGCACGAAAACGTAATCGCGATCAGGCACATGACAAAAACAGGCGTCAAGCGTCGCATGATGTGTATCCCGTTCATTGCAGCATTATAGAACGACGATGCCGTCGGCGATCGAATCCTCACGCCGAAATCCGGCCGGGCGACTACATTGTGAACATGCCTCCTCATCTCGCCCCTTGCTTGCTCGCCGCGCTCTTAATCGGTAACGTACTCCACCTTCCCGACTCCGCACGCGGTGCGGGAACGACGCGGGACGATCAGGAAACGATGCGCCAGCCGCCCGACATCATGCCCCCGGAGTCGTTGATGCAACCTCAGGCCATCCGTCGGTATCCGCCGGCGACCGCGCCGGCCGACTTGTCGATTCCAACGGCCGGATGGCAGAGTCTGGGCAACGTTACCTCATGGCGCGACACGCCGCGCGAGCTGTTTCTGAGCTGCGGCGCGGCCGAGGTGCGCCTGACGCTCGAACGCGCGAGCATCGTTCGCGTCCGCGTCGCGTCGCGCGGTGAATTCGGCCGCGACTTCTCTTGGGCCGTCATTCCCGATGCGGCGCCCGAAATAGCGACCTGGACCGTCGCTGAAACGCCCGACGCGCTGCTCGTTACCGCCGAGGGCGTGCGCGTCCGCGTCGATCGCAACCCCTGTCGCATTTCCTTTCTGGCCCCCGACGGCCGCGCCGTCTGCGAGGAAACCGCCGCCGACGGCGCCGCCTTCAACGGCCCCGCGCTGGCCTGCTGGAAGCGTCTGCACGGCGACGATCACTGCTTCGGTCTCGGCGAAAAGGCAATGCCGTTCGACAAGCGCGGCACGTCGCTGGTCAACTGGAACACCGACGAGCCGGGATACGAAGGCTGGTCCGATCCGCTGTATCAGTCGCATCCGATATTGATTGTCTTTAACCCCGGCGGCAGCTACGGCTTGTTCTTCGACAACGCCTGGCGTTCGTGGTTCGACCTGGGCAAGACGTCGCGCTCGGCGTACGGCTTCGGCGCCGACGGCGGCGAGTTGAACTATTACTACGTTCCCGGACCGACCGCCGCCGACGTGATGCAGCGCTACGCCCGCCTTGTCGGCACGATGCCGCTGCCGCCGCTGTGGGCGCTCGGGTATCAGCAATCGCGCTACAGCTACACGCCGCACACGCGCGTGCGAGCGCTGGCCGCCGAATTCCGCAAACGCCGTGTTCCATGCGACACGATTTATCTCGACATCGACTACATGGACGGCTATCGCTGCTTCACGTGGCATCCGAAGCACTTTCCGAAACCAGCTCGGCTGATGAGTCACCTGGCGAAGCAGGGGTTCAAAGTCGTCACCATTCTCGATCCCGGCATCAAGGTCGATCCCGATTACGACGTGTACCGCGGCGGAGTCGCGGGCGATCACTTCTGTCGGGATGAAAACGGCGAGGTGTACGTCGGCAAAGTGTGGCCGGGCGACTCGGCGTTCCCCGATTTCACGCGAGCCGCGACGCGCCAGTGGTGGGGTTCGCAGTATCGCGGACTCGTCGATGCCGGTGTGCGCGGTTTCTGGAACGACATGAACGAACCGGCCGACTTCTCTCGCCCCGAAAAGACGCTGCCTCTGTCGGTGCGCTTCGACAACGAGGGCCAACCGGCCGATCATCGGGCGGCGCACAACGTCTATGGCATGCAGATGGCCCGGGCCACGTTCGAGGGGGTGCGTAAGCTGCGTCCCGATCAGCGCCCCTTCGTGCTCACGCGCGCCGGTTACGCCGGCGTACAGCGTTACGCGGCGGTCTGGACCGGCGACAATCTCTCCCGCTGGCATCATCTGCAAATGAGCGTGCCGATGATGCTGAACCTCGGCGTCAGCGGATATGTCTTCTGCGGTGCGGACATCGGCGGATTCATGGGACGGCCGGATGCCGAACTGTTCGCGCGCTGGCTGCAACTGGGTATTTTCTATCCGCTGTGCCGCGCCCACTTCGTCGGCTGGGAAGGCCGCACCGAGCAGGACCCGTGGAGTTTCGGCAAGCAGACCGAGGCCGTCAATCGCCGCACCATCGAGCTGCGCTACCGCCTGCTGCCGTACCTCTATACCGAAATGCGGCACGCGGCCGAGACCGGCCTGCCGGTGATGCGTCCGCTGTTCATGGACTTTCCCGAGCTGCCCGACGTGTGGCGCGTCGATTCCGATTTCATGTTCGGCCGCCAACTGCTGATCGCGCCGGTGCTGTGGGAAAAGGCCGAGACCCGCTGGCTGAGGCTCCCGCCGGGGACGTGGTATCAGTTCGACAATCTCGATCCCGCGCGGCCGGCCGTCCGCCACGATGGCGCCGTGGAGCCTGAAACGATCGCCAACGTGCCGACCGGGCGGATGATCGGGCGAAAGATCGAGCTGGCGGTGGAACTCGGGGCAATTCCCATCTTCGCGAAAGCCGGCGCGATTGTGCCGATGCGCGAGGTCCAGCAGTTCACCGACGAGCGGCCGCTGGAAGAGCTGACGCTGGAGCTGTTTCCCGGCGACGGTCGCGGATGGTTCTACAACGACGACGGATCAACCTGCGCGTACCGTCAGGGTGAATTCACCTTCGAGGAGTACGAGCAGGCGACCGCGGCTGATTCGCGCATGCTGCGCCTGGCCGCGCGGCAGGGCGATGTGCGTTTTGCGCCGAAGTCGTACCTGTTGCGCTTCGAAGCCGCCGACGCCGCACCAACCGAAGTGTCCTTCAATGATGAGCCGCTGCCGCGGAAGTCCAAGCTTCCCGCCGCCGGCCGCGAAGCCGCTTGGAGCTGGTTGCAGAATTCGAAAACCGTCGTTGTGCGCGTCTCCGCGCTTCGGCCTGGCGACTCGGTGCGCGTCCGATCCCGCCCGCGCGTCCGCTCCGGCCGTCGCCGCCGCACGCGCGTGTGACGTTTGCGCAGCGCCGCTCCGCCTCCCTTTCGATTCGAGAATCAGACACCGGTTGCCATAGGCTCCAATCGCCTGTGGCGAACCGCTAAGGCATCGCGCGGAAACAAGGTGAACGAACGGAGGAGGGGTGGTACGGGCGTCCCGCCCGTCCGGAATGGGCAAGATGCCCGTACCACCCAGCACAATCGTTCAGGTTATTTGTGCGCGACTCCTAACCCTGCTGTCACACGCCGCCCAACGAGGAACGGTCCAAAGACCCACCGAACTCGAATCACACCCCCTTCGTCGCTCCGTCGCTGTCCCCTGTTCCCTGTTCCCTTCTTCCCGCTGCGTGAATACAAGAGCAGAGTGTCTTCGCGTTCCGCAAGGCTTGTTTCCCTTCGTGCCTTTTCCCGTCACAAATTGGGTCGCGGGCGCGGCCTGCGCTGTGCCTGCCTTCATCGCCGACAGTTCCGCCATCGCTTCCCGCCGATCCTCAACCACGCGTCGTCGTGCACGACTGCCAGTGCCGGATCAGCACGATGAAAAACCACACGCCGCCGACGATGTAGCCGATCACGCCGTACGTGAAGAACTGCTCACGAAGCTCTCCCGGCGTCTGATCGGCCAGCGCCTGAAGCGCCGTCCGCGTCGACAGCGCGTACAGCAGCGTGAAGATGATCACAAAGCTGCCGAAGAACACCCGGTCCGCGCCGCGCAGCCGGGCGTGACTCTCGAGCCATTTCTCCCAACCGGTCACGCCCTCGATCGTCGGCTCCACGTGCTCGCGCAGATAGCGGCCGGCGCGCAGAATATCGTTCTGTTCGGCCACGAACGCCAGCATGATCACGAGCACGACGAACGGCAGAGTGGCGGTGGCGAAAAACCCGCCGTACATCGTCGTCAGCAGTCCGGCGGCGGGAACCAGGAGCGTTCCGAAGATGACGAGCCAGAACATGCGCGCCTTGCCGCAGCGGATTTCGTCGCGAAGCGTGAGGTACTGCTGCTTCATGAACTCATCGTGGGACATGATGTCGCCTCCTGTATCGCCCGAGGGCCAGACCTGGGACAGGTTCGCGGTCCGCGCCGACGCGCGGAACCGCGACATTGCTGCACGGGCGCGGCGAACCCGAAGCGTCGCGAATGAGACGCGAACGCCGCGCCTGGACTTTCAGGGCATGTTCTACGTCAACGATGGGACGGGCTGCAAGGGGGGTGTAACGCCGCGCTCCGCCTCCGGCGCATCACCCAGTTCGACCGCGTGCCGGTGAAAGTCCGCCCGGCATTGCAGGAATGCCGCCACCACGTCCGGATCGAATTGCGTGCCGGCCCCGTCACGGATGCACTGCACGGCCGTCTCGTGCGGCCGGGCTTCCTGGTACACATGCCGTGTAGTGATGGCGTCATAAGTGTCCGCCAGCGCCACGATGCGTGCCGCAAGCGGGATCTCGTCGCCGCGCAGGCCGCGCGGATAGCCGCTGCCGTCATACCGCTCGTGGTGCGCGTGGGCGATTTCCTCGGCCATCCGAAGATAGGCAATGCCGGTGAACCGTTCGGCGACGCAGCGGATCGTCTCGCGTCCGATCTGGGCGTGCGAGCGCATCACGACGATCTCGTCCTGCGTCAGTTTGCCGGGCTTCAGCAAGATGGCGTCCGGGATGGCGATCTTGCCGATGTCGTGCAGCGGCACCGCCCGCGCCAGATCGCGCAGAAAGCCGTCGCTGATCTGATCGGCGTGGCGCCCCATTGCCCGCAGCCGCCGCGCCAGCACGTCGCAGTAACGCGTCATGCGCTGAAGATGTCGCCCCTGGTCGCAATCGCGCGTCTCGGCCAAACGGGCCAGTGTCACGATGGCGGAGTGCCGCGATTCCGTGGCGTGCCGCAACTTGTCGGTTTCGCGACGCCGCTCAATCAGGCGGCTCAGCCGAAGCGCCAACTCGCGTAAATCGGGCGGCGCGGCGAGATAATCGTCGGCCCCCGCGCCCAGTACCTCCGTCGCGCTGCCGGCCGCCGCGCCGTCAATCACGACGATCGGCGCCCCCGCCGTGTGTACCTGCGCGCGAATCTGCTGAATCTGAAACTGAATGTCCCCACTCGCCTCGCCGCGAACCAGCACGACCGCCTCGGGCACGTCGCGGCCGGCCGGAGTCAGTGCGTCGGCCATGTTCGCGACCGTCTGAGCTGCGAATCCAAACGGGCGCAGGCGCCGCCGTAACGCCGAAGCGGCCGACGGTTTCGCGCCGACGATTAGCACGCGCGTCGCCGCGGCGCGCGTTTCATGAGTGCTGGCCGAGTGCTCGCCGGCGCCGTCCTCGGACGACGCCTCGCCGACATCGCCCATCCGCATGTGCGCCGCGGCGGCCACCCGGTTGCGACCGGCGCGCTTGGCGTCATACAACGCGCGATCCACGGCCAGGAGCAGATCGTACGGATGCGTCATCGAGGGCAGGCGCTCGGCAACGCCCGCGCTGATCGTCACGTGCAGGCGCGTTCCTCCGTGAACATGCGTGCAGGCTTCGACGGCGCATCGCAGCCGCTCGGCGGCCGTCATCGCCTGATCGACAGCCGAGCGCGGGCAGAGCACCAGGAACTCTTCGCCGCCGACGCGACAAACGACGTCCTCGGCCCGCGCTGTTTCACGCAGCGCGGCCGCCGTCTGCCGCAGTACTTGATCGCCGATCGCATGTCCGTACGTGTCGTTGAACAGCTTGAAATGATCGATATCGGCGCTGATGCAGGCCAGCGGCTCGCCGTGACGCGTCGCCAGCGCCCAATGCTCCGTAAGCCGCCTCATCGCTTCGCGCCGGTTGATCAGGCCGGTCAGCTCGTCCGTCGTTGCGGCCAGATGCAGTTTTTCGTTGGCGATTTCGAGCTTGCGATTCGCCAGTTCCATCTCGGCGTTGTAGCGATAGACCTCGCGCGTCTTGCGCGCCAGGTCGGCCTCCAGCGACACGATGCGTTCGGCCGCCCGAAGCCGCGCCAGCAGCTCCCGTTCCGAACCGGACTTCGTCACGTAGTCGTCGACTCCGGCCTCGAACGCCTCCACGAGCCGGTCCTCGCCCACGTGGGCCGTCAGAATGATCACGTAAACGAAGCGGATGCCTTCGTGACCTCGAACCGTGCGGCACAGTTCCAGTCCGGACATGTCCGGCATTTCCCAGTCCGTGACCAGAATGGGCGGCGCATCGTCCAGCAGAACCCGCATGGCGTCGTGCGCATTCGTCGCCGTGAGGACCTGGTAGCCCGCACCGTGCAAGTGACACTGCACGAGCTTTACTGTGTCGAGATCGTCGTCGACCAGCAGTACGCGTCGATCCATTTCCGGTTTACTCCATGCCGCTTGCCTGCCGCGTTCAGCGGCTCGACCGACGGCGCAATCACTGCCCGCCGCGCGTGCCCCGATCTTGCGCAACGTCAGGGCGGCAAGCGCGCACGTGCTCATTCCCAGTCGCCCCATCGACCGGCCCGACTCGCAACCTGCTCGGCCGAAAGATAGGAACATCCCTTATTCGGCTAGACTGGTGAAACGGTTTGCTGAATAAGAATCCCGTCCTCCAAGTGTGGCGCCGGCGGTCCGGACTTCACCGCTTGACGTTGCAGACGCCCGATCAGTTCCGCCGCGACGATCGGCTTGGTCAGATAATCATCGCAGCCCGACGCCAGGCATTTTTCGCGGTCCCCCGGCAACGCATGCGCGGTCAGCGCGATGATCCTGCCGCGATAGCCCCGAAGGCGCAGTTCCCGCGTGGCGGTGTAGCCGTCCATGATCGGCATCTGCATGTCCATCAGTACCAGGTCGAAGGGCGACTCGGCGGCGTTGGCGCCGATCTGTTCGATCGCGGATTTTCCGTCACAGGCCAGCGTCACGTCCGCGCCGGCTTTGCGCAGAATGAACGATATCAATCGCTGGTTGTCCGGTCCGTCTTCGACCAGCAACACGCGCGCGTGCAGCCGCTGCACGGGCGGAGCGGTGTCACGCGGAGCGGGGCGTATGTACGTATGTGGCGCCTCGATCATGCGAACGCCATCCGTCGGACCCGTCGCGACCGACAGCGTAAACGTGCTGCCGCGCCGCGGCGTGCTGATCACGGTCAGTTCGCCGCCCAGCATGTGGGCCAGCCGCTTGCTGATTGTCAGCCCCAGCCCCGAACCGCCGAAGCGCCGCGTGATCGATCCGTCCGCCTGTGTGAACGGCTCGAACAGCCGGCCGATCTGCTCGGGCGCGATGCCGATGCCCGTATCGGCGACGGCGATGCACAATCGCGGATCGCGTCCGTCGCGCGGCTCGAACCGCGCACGGACGCGCACGCTTCCGCGCTCGGTGAACTTGATCGCGTTGGCGACGAGATTGATCAGCACTTGCCGCAGGCGCGTCGGATCGGAGCGGATCGTCTCGGGCATGGGCGTATCGAACGCCAGATGTAATTCGATGTGCTTCGAATCGGCCCGGACCTGCATGAGCTGCACGACATCCTGCATGACCTCGATCGGATGACACGAAGTTTGCTCGACGGGCAGTCGTCCCGCCTCGATCCGCGAAAGGTCCAGGATGCCGTTGATCAGCTCCAGCAGATACTCGCCGTTGCGTCGGATCGTCTGGATGCAGTCCAGCCGGTCGCTCGGCGACTGGCGCGGATCGAACATCAGATCCGCAAAGCCGAGAATGGCCGTCATCGGCGTGCGGATTTCATGGCTCATGTTGGCGATGAACTCGGACTTGGCTCGCGCCGCCGCCTCGGCCTGGGCCGCGACCCCCTCCAGCGCCTGGGCCGCCGATTTCATCGCGATCTCGTAATCGCTGGCGCGCTGCTCGGCGCGCTTCAGTGCGGTCTGGTCGACCAGTACGCCGTCGATGTGAATCGCGCCGCCAAGCGGCGGCGCAGGCCGGCCGCGGTCCAGAACGTGCCGCGGCGCTCCATCGACATGCTTCAGCCGATACTCGATTTCGAAGCAGCGCCGTTCGTCGATTGCCGCGCTCAGCTCCCGCGCGACGCGCTGGCGGTCCTCCTCATGAATCAGTTCCAGCGCCCCGATGCGCCGATAGGGCGCAAAATCAGACAGCGGTCGTCCGGTCAGCCTCTCGATCGCCGGTGTGACCGATAAGAACGGATAGCCCTCATCCCCGGCCCGCCGATAAGCCGCCCCGGGAAGCAAATCGAGAACGTTCGCGACAAACTGCATCTGAGGCTACCGGTTCGTACTCGTATCAGCCGTGCGCGGCGCGCACCGCGGAGGTCCGGGACATGCTGGATCATCGTCCAGCGGACGCCGACGTTTGAACAGGGTGGAATCGCCCGATAAGGAATGGAGAACGGCCATGTGAGGACGATCTTGCTGCGAGTGGCCTGCCGGCGCGGCCGCGAACGCGAGCGTCAACTTTTCGTCCCTTACGTCACCTTCGTCCCTCGACATACGCCCGGTTTGATCATGCCCTCGCACGAGGCGCGCCATCAAGATGGGGTGGTACGGGCGTCCCACCCGTCATGTCTCACCCGACAAGGGCCTGGCCATGTGAGAGGCGTCGCGGGCGACAGGCAATCATTCGCTCAAGTTGTTTCTGCTCGCACCATTGCAGACGTCCGGACAGCCGGGTCGCACTACGTTTCCTTCGGCCCCGTCTGCGCGTCCGCTTCGGCTTCCACCCCCGCCACGCGCGCCAATTCGCGCAGTCGGCGATAGTGCTCCACGCCTTCCTCCGCCAGTTCGGCGAACAGCCGGCGCAGATCGTCCTGCGAAATGAATTCACTGAGCTTGCGATAGAAGTGCGCCGTACGCTGTTCGGTGCCGAGGATGTAACGCATGGCACGAGCGAACTCCGTCTCGTCGCGCACGTCCAGCAGCCGCGGTCCCACCACGACGAGGTCCTTCTCCTCGGGAGTCAGAAAGAAATCCGCATCGGGGAACATCTGTGCCAGCAATCGCTGGAGCCGTTGCTTGTGGTCCTGCTCTTCGTCGGCCATCGCGGCGAATTCATTGCGCGCTTCATGTGACCGCGCCTTTTCCGACAGCACCAGGTAGCGATACGCCGCCACGGTCTCGCCATACGCGCCGATCGTCAGCGCCTTCTCCGGGCGCACGGCCACAGTCGCGATCGGATCGACGCTCACGTCTTGGTACTCCCGCATCCAGCCCCGCTCGATTATAGAAGAAAATGCTTCTGCAATCGTCCGGAAACACGCGACGGCATTTTACCCGGGTGGCACGGTCAAGCCCTCGCTCGCAGGATCCGCTGTGCGAACCGTGCCGCTCGCGTGAACAGTGAATCCGATTGCCTGGCCGTGTCGCGCCTCGATGGAACACCGCCGCCCCCGGCTGTGCTCTTTGCATGGCACGGGCGAGCAGCCCGCGTGGCATGCCGCGGCCCGCGAACCCGCTAATTGATGTAGGTTAATCCTCCACCGCCATTCGGCCGAGCGTCATTTCTTCGCCGCCAGCCGCTTCCCGTTATGGTTCGACGGCCCCTCATACGGCGGCAGCGCCTGGCGCGATGGCCCCGCCGCCTTCAGCTTCTCCAAAACCATTTCGCTGCGGCCGACAAGCTGCTCCGGCAGAACAATCACGTCCCGCGGGCGACCGGCCGGCACGATGATGTTCAGCGGCACGCCCGCCCGGTCGTACATCATGAGTCGCTCCAGCACGGCGGGATCCTGATTCGTCCAGTCGCACTTGAGCGGGAAAACGTTGTTTTCCTTGAAGACGCGCAGGATGTCGCGGTTCGTGAACAGATACCGCTTGTTGAACTGGCACGTCAGACACCACGTCGCCGTGAAATCGACGTACACCGTGAAACCTTCCTCCGCCAGGCGAACTTCGTCGCCGATCTTGTACTCGCGCCACTCGATCTCCAGCGGCGGCAACACCGAGAACGACGCCCATCCGCCTCCGCCCGCCATGACCAGTGCCAGCGTCGTCATCACCGCTTTCCGCCGCGCGGTCGCCGTGAAGCTGATCCGCCCGAACAGCCAGCATCCGATCGCCACCGACAGCAACAGCCCCAGCGACCGCGCAAACCCCTCGTCGCCAAGCTGCTGGCTCACGACGACCAGCAGGAACAGAACCGTCAGCAACAGCAGAAATCCCATCGCCTCCTTGAATAGATTCATCCAGGGTCCGGGGCGCGGAATGAACCGCAGCCAGGCCGGATACGCCGCCAGCAGGATGTAGGGAAACGCCATGCCCAGTCCCATGACGCCGAAATAGGCGATGATTTCAACCGGCGGCCGCGCCAATGTGTATGCGATGGCCGTCCCCAGGAAAGGTCCGAGGCAGGGTATCGCCAGCACCGTCGCCAGAATCCCCTTGAGAAACGTGCCGATCGCCCCCTCGCGCGACTCGAACTCGCCCAGTGCCGCGCTCGACCGCCCGGGCAGGTTGATCTCCCACACGCCCAGCAGGCTCAGCGCGAACGCGAACACGATGGTCGTCATCGCGAGATTGAACCAGGCACTCTGACTGAGGAACCCCCAGCCCACGCTTTCGCCGCCGATCTTCAGCGCCACGACCGTCGCGGCCACCCCCAGGAACGATGCCACAATCCCGAGGGAAAATATCATCCCGAGCTGAAAAATGCGCCCACGCGACTCCCCTGCCTGCTTCACAAACGATAGCACCTTGATCGAGATCACCGGCAGCACGCAGGGCATGATGTTCAGAATCATCCCGCCTACAAAGAGCGAGATCAGCACCCAGGCCCAGGCCGTCGCTCCGCCTGCGTCGCCGTCCGCGCCGCCGTCCGAAACGCCGACCGCACCGGCGCCCTGCACGGACGGACCTGCAGTCGGCTCGCTCGCGTGTTCGTCGGGCGCGGCGGTCGTAAGCTGAATCGCCTCACCGCGCTTCGCCAGCGGTACGTCGATCGAGAACGCCACCTTCTCCGGCGGGTAGCACGTACCCGAATCGGCGCACGCCTGGTATTGAAAAACGCCGCGGATCGCCGTCCGCTCGCCTTGCAGATCGCCTTCCGCTTTGGCGGGGATGCGGATCGTCGTCGTCCCACCGTATTCGCTGACCGTCCCCAGCACGGGAACCGTCCGCTTCTTGCCCGCCGGGTACTGGATGTCCTCGAATTCAAGACCCTCGGTCGGCGCCAGGAACACGTAGGTCGGAATCAGCGATTCATTCAACGTCTGTCGGGCCTGAATGTGATGGCCCGCCTTGATCTCGACCGTCAACAGCGCCTCGAACGAATCGCCGGGACGAACCCGGTCCTGGCTCAACCCGCCCCTCAGCTTCACGTAGCCCGCCTTCTCAGCCGGCGTCGGCAACTCCTCTTCGGCTTCCTCGAACCGCTTCTCGTTCGCCGGCTTCGCATCCGCCGCCGTCGCCACCACCGGCAGCGTCAGATCGACCTTGGCGCTGCCCGGCAGGCAGCTTTCCTTGCACACCAGCCATTTCGTCTCAACCCGAAACGCGACCGTCTCGCCCTTCAGGTCCGCCGGCGCCGTGGCCTCGAACAGGACGACCGGCTCACCCTCCAGAACGAACTGATTCCCTTCGGACGATTCATACAGGTCGGGGGTAGGAAAGTGCGGACCCTTGACCGTAAAACCCGGGGGGGCCTCCAGCGATACGTGGGTCGGCAACGCCGGCGCCCCCGGCTCACCGCCGGATGCCCAGTAGATGTGCCAGCCCGGCTTGATCTCGTATCGAACGCCGACTCGCAGTGTCGCTCCGGGGGCCGCGGCTTCGCGATCGGCCAGCAGCGTCACATTCACCTGTGGCGTCGTCGCGCGCGGCCCGCGCGCTTCGGCGGTAATGGGGAACAGTACGAAGAAGGCCGCACAGGCCCACGCAATTCGGGCTGTCATCCGGCAGATACCCCTTAGGTCCGGCAGGCCGACGCCTGCTGCCATGTCACCAACCGTCTGATAATTCTTGAACGGATTCTTGACGGTGCGTGAACGGCTATTATAGTAGCGATTGGGTCGACTCCGATTACGTGTCCGTACCGTTTCAAGGACGCATATGGGGACTTGGATTTCAATTCTGCTCCTCCAGATGCTCCGGTCGCTCACCCAGCGAGCGGCGCGGACGACGATGTTCGGTGGTCGCCCACCGGCGATTTTGATTTCCTTACTTGAATTACCTGGAAGGGTAGTGATCCATGGGACTTCTGATTCTTTCAGAGGTCTCGACCACCGATCTTTTCTGGATGCTGGGCGGCATTGCGGTCGGCAGCGGTGCGACTTGGTTCGTACTCCGCTATCTGGCCCACGCCTACCTGCAAGCCAAGCAGCGCGAAGCGGATCGTGTTCTGGAGGACGGCCGGCGCCGCGCCTCCGAAATCATCCGGGCCGGCGAGGTCGAGGCCAAGGCACATTTTCTGAAGTTGCAGGAAGAATTTGAGGCGCAGACACAGCAGACGCGCGAGGAACTCAAGGCCGACGAAAAGCGGCTCGAAAAACGCGAAGACCTGCTCGAACGGAAGAACGAAACGCTCGCCTCAAAAGAGCGCGCCATCGACGCGGCCGAGCACCGGATTCGCGAGCAGGAAAAGTCCATCGACGCCAAGAGCAAGCAGGCCGACGAACTGCTTGCCCAGCAGCGCGCCGCCCTCTTGAAAATCACCGGCCTGTCGCACGACGAAGCCAGGCGCCGCCTGTTCGAAGCCCTCGAACACGAGCTGGAACAAGAGGTCGCCCAGTTCGTCGACCGCCGCCTCACCGAGGCATCCGAATCCGCCGAGCAGAAATGCCGCGAGATCATCATCACGGCCATTCAACGCTACGCCGCCGGCCACGCCGCCGACGCCACCGTCAGCACCGTGGCCGTTCCTTCGGATGATATGAAGGGCCGCGTCATCGGCCGCGAAGGCCGCAACATCCGCGCCTTCGAGAAAATCACCGGCGTCGATGTCATCGTCGATGACACGCCGGGCGTCGTCGTCGTGAGCTGCTTCGATCCGGTCCGAAAGGAAATCGCCCGTCTGTCGCTGGAGAAGCTGATCCAGGACGGCCGCATTCATCCCACCCGCATCGAGGAAATCTTCCAGCAGGTCCAGCAGGATGTCGAAAAGCAAGTCATGGAACTCGGTCGCAAGGCCTCGATGGAGGCCAACGTCCCGGGCCTCAACCGCAAGCTGATCGAAATGCTCGGCCGCCTGGCCTACCGCACGAGTTACGGTCAAAACGTGCTGGCCCACTCGATCGAGGTCGCCTACCTCTGCCAGATCATGGCCGACGAGTTGGGACTCGACGGCAAGCTCGCCCGCCGCTGCGGCCTGCTGCACGACATCGGCAAGGCCGTGCCGCACGAGGAAGAGGGCGGCCATCCGGCCATCGGCGAGCGGCTCTGCCGCAAATTCAACGAGCGCGAAGAAGTCCTCAACGCCATCGCCGGCCACCACGGCGATGTGCCGGCGACCAGTCCCTACACGCCGCTTGTGACCGCCGCCGACGCCATCAGCGCCGCGCGTCCGGGTGGCCGGCGCGAAAGTCTGGAGCGATATATCAAGCGCTTGCAGGAACTGGAGGGCATCGCCACCGGCTTCCCGGGCGTCGAGCAGGCCTACGCGATTCAGGCCGGCCGCGAGGTGCGCGTCATCGTCGACGCCAACAAGGTCGACGACGCCAACGCCGTGCGCATCGCGCGCGACATCGCTCAGAAGATCGAGCGCGACATGACCTACCCCGGCGAAATCCGCGTGACCGTGCTGCGCGAAACGCGCGCCGTCGAATACGCCCGCTGACGGCGCATTACAAAAAAGGTGGCCCACCGCGCAGCGGTGGGTTCCTTGATCCGAGCCTCAAGCGCCAGCGCCGGGGTTTGGTCACCCCCGCGCAGGCGGGGTCCAGCGAGCGCCGCGTCGCAGTTGGATTCCCGCCTTCGAGGGGATGACGTTGCGTGCGTTGGTCAATCCGAGCGCCTACGCCGCGACATCCGCCGCGCGGCGAATGCGCTGATAGATCAAACACACCACCGCCGCCGTAATCGCCGCAACGCCGACGAGCACGTAACCGGTCGCGACCGCCGCAATGCCCAGCACAACCAGCGCCAGCGGCGCCGCTTTCCGCAGCGACTCAACAAACCGCGGCCGCCGCAGCGCCCGGATGATCAGCCCGGCCGCCAGAATCATCAGCAACAGACCGCCGCTGCGCGCTCCCGAATCGCGCGACGACGTCCGCACCAGCATCAGGCTCAACCGCGGCGAACCCTGCGTCTTGGAAAAGCTGTACGTCCGCCCCGACGTCGGCATGTCGATCGCCAGCGACAGCAAGCCGGAGACCCGTGCCGTCGGCAAAATCGCCGGGACACCGGCGACTGCACGCTGTTGTGTCGGGGCCTGCGCCTGTTGTGGGCTTGCACTACGTGCCTGTGCGAGGAGGCCTTCCGACAATTCTTTCAGATCGCCTTCATACAACGTGGCGGCGCCAATTGCGGATGAGTCTGGCGGTGTCAGTCCTTTCGTCTCCTCATACTGCTTTCGCATCTCCTCCGACCCCGCCGCATCTCCCGGCACCTGCAGGACGAGTGCATCCAAAGTCTGCTCTTGTTGCGGCTGATAGCTGTAGCTCAACGTCTGGTTCATCTCCTGCATCTGCTGCGCCACCCTGACTTGAGCCGCCGTCTGCGCCGGGCCGTCCGCCAGTTCCGGCATCTGCATCGGCACGCCCAGCGTCACCGCCTGCGGCGACGCCCAGAAATCCGGCAGCGCCGACGCCGCCGTAATCGACAACACCGTTTCCCCCGCCGCGCAGTCCATCAACTCCAGTGTGTCGGCCGCCGTCCGAAACTGCCCGACCTGCCGGCCGCGATCGGTCCCTTTGAACGCCTCGGCTTTCTGCGCCAGCTCATCATTCCACACGCTCTGCGCATCGAACTTGGTCTGAATCTTCTGCACCGCGGCCTTGTTTCGCCGGACTTCGTCCCGTTGACTATGCTGTTCAATCTCCGCCAGAAGGCCTCGATTGGCGTCCACCAGCGATTGAAAGTTGTCGAAGGCCCGCTGTTGCCGATCCCCGCGCTCCTTCAACGCCGTCTCATACAACCGCTGCGCCTCGGCGGTCGCACGCTCCACCTGCTCCAGCTTCAGCTCCAGCTCCTCCACCGGCGACAGGTTGCCCGCGTGCCAGTGCGCCGTGTATTCATCCGGAACGAACAGCTTCCACGCCGTCCGGTGCACCGGCATGTTTACGACGTCCAGCGTCGGAAATTCCACCCGCCCCACGCTGCCCGGCAGCGGCCGGCCCGGCGCCAGAAAATCGACCACCACCGCAAAGCTCGTATCCACCGCCGACGTCTTCACCAGCGGAATCAGCACGTCGCCGGATTTCGGCTCCGTCGCGGGGCGCACGCCGCGCCCGGCCACCGTCACGCTCCATAGTTCGGCCCCTTCGGGCAATCTCACTTGCAGATACTGCTCGGTGCGGTTCTCGACGTGCATCGTCGCCCGCGCGCGAAAATCGCCCGACAACGCCAGCGACGTCTCCAGCTCCAGCCCCGTCACCGCCGCCCGGTCCAGCCGCACTTCCGTCCGCGGCGTCACGCTCAACGCCAGACCGTGTCGCGACTGATAGCCACGGTACGCCGCCGTCAGATTCCGCGTCGCCTCCGGCGGCAGCGGCAAATCCAGCGCGGCCGCCGCCAGCCGCTCCAGCCCGTCCGACTGCGTCACGTTCGCGTCGACGTTCTCCGCCGCCTGAAGCAACAGCGTCCAGCGCGTCGACTCGGCCTCGATCGGAACGACCTGCGCCGCCTCGACCGACGCCCCCGCCTCGATCGGCTGATCGAACGCCGCCACAATCTCCACCGCGCCCAGCACCGGCGCTTGCAGCGTCACCGTCCAGCGCCGCCGGCCGGGCCGATCCGGCAGCGCCGCATCCTCGATCGTCCGCACGTTGGCCGCGTTGATCCGCACCCGCGCCGCCGGCCAGTCCGGCAGCTCAAAGCTGAAGCGGTCCTGCCCCGCACGGCTCACCTCGTACCGCAGCCGCGCCACGTGCTTCACCAGGTCGTGCGCCGCGTGCAGCCCCACGACGACCTCGGCCTGCACGCGCGGCTGATTGCGATGGACCGCCAGCACCAGCGCCGCCGGCTGCGCATCCCAGCGAAACGCATGATTCACCAGCGACGCCTCCGCCGGCGTCAGCCATCCCGACAGCGCCCGCGGCGTCAGCGGCAACAGCCCGTCGCGCCGCTCGACCGACGCCTCAAGCGGCGGAAGCGCCTGCACCGCCGTCCGCCCGCGCTGCCGATACGCGTCCAGCAGCCAGATCGGTTCGATCCCCACCGGAGCGGCAATGTTCAGCGGCATCGAGCCGGCGATCACGACCGGCGTCGCCCCGACCAGGCCCGCCTTCAGCGCCACGCGCAGCACGCGCCGCCCCTCATCCGCCGCCGCGACTGTGTCGAACCAGTAGTCGCGAACCAGCGGCCCCGACACCGCCAGCAGATCGAACTCCGCCGGCAGCGAGAAGCGCAGCGCATGCGGCTTGCCGCGCCGCGGCTCGACGCTGGCGCGATAGAACAGCTCCGTCCGGTCGTCGGCCAGCCGCGCCAGCAGGTCGTTCGCCGCGATCAGTTGCTGTGGCGCCTCGGCCGCCGTGATCCGCAGCGTGTACGGCAGCGCCGCGTAGTGATACGCCGCCGCCGCCCAGGCCCCCGTGTCCGACCGGACCGCCGCGGCGTCCGCCGGCAGGTCGATCTGCGTCATCCCCGCCGCTTCCGCCACGCGCAGGGTCCACGCCGGCGTGCCGGCGATGACGACGTGTCCCGACTCCTGCCGCACGCCCGGTGCATGCACGGCTGGCAGCCCGAACGGCTCGGACATCCGTGGCTCGCGGCCCTCTTCGACGATCTGCGGAACGCCCGTCGCCGTCGCGATTGGCAGCGGCGCGATCGCCTCGAACTTCACCGACCACGCCTTCTCGACCGCCCGATGCAGCCGGATGTCGACCTGCACGCCGCCGTCCTCGCGCCGCACGGCTTCCCAGTCGTGCACGTCCGCGCCGACGATCCGCAGCACCTCGCACCCCGCCTCGAACGACAGCGAAAACCGATCCGTCCGCGACAGCGGCAACGACCAGCGCGCTTCGCCTGCCAGCCGCATGTGACTCTCCATCAATGCGTAGGTCGTATTAACCTCCGCCGTCATCGCGTCGTCGCGGAACCCCGCTTCGGGTTTGGGCTGCCACCGCAGATGTATGCGCCCGCTCTCCGCCATCGCCGCCGTGATCGTCGCCGTGCCGTCCGCCTCGCTACGGTCCTGGCCGCCGGGCGCATCGACGATGTCCACCAGCCGGTCGGCCGTCGTCTTTACCACGAACCGCCCAGCGTGCGCCGGCGGCAAGTCGAACAGCACTTCGCCGCGCGTGCCCGTCAGGGCCGCCGTGACCACCATTTCAAGCCGCAGCACCGCGGCGCCGGCCCGGTCGACGAACAACTCGAACCCGTCTCCCGCCGGTCGAAGAACCGCCGGCTGCTCCGCGCCGTCGGCCGCCGCCCGGCCGGGCGCACCGCGCACGACCGTCGCCGAGCGCACCGTCGCATTCCGGATTGGCAGCGGAATCGCCGTCCAGCCATCCGCCAGCGATACCAGACTCAGTTCGCCGCGAATCGTCAGCGTGGCCACCGCGCCGATGCCGCCGTCGGCCAATCCAGGCGCGGCCTGCGGGGCGTCGATCGTCGCTTCGTAATCGGCCTGTGCGAACGCCGCCCGCGTCGGCAGAAACTCCGCCAGCAGGATGCGTCGCTCCGGATGCGCCTTGTTCCACAGCTCCACGAACCGCGCATAGGGAACCAGCACTCGATCGGCCGGAATACCCGTCGCCGGCCATCCGGGCGCGGCCGGGTTGTACGGCACGATCAGAACGTCATCGGGAAACGGCGGCGCAGGGGGCTTGCTCGCTTCAGCGGCGGGCGGATCGGCCAGTGCGACCGGCGAAAGCGCGAGTGTGATACACAGCGCGATCAGCGTCGCCGTCACAGCGCCGCCGGGCGGGGCGGATGGCGGAAAGCTCGTCGCACTGCGGGGCGTGCGCGGCTGCCCCAGCCGGCGCCCCAGTCGTGCGAGCAATCCAGTGAGAATGAACCAGCCCGCCGCGACCAGCCCTGTATTGAACGCCGCGTTGCAGTGCGCGACGGACACACGCCCGATCAGCAGCGGCAGCACGCTGGCTATGACCAACAGACCCAGCACAAAGCGTGTCCGTACCTGACGCGTCGCACGAGTCAGCATGAACGTCGCCAGCAACAGCCCCGCGACGATCGCGCCCGTGATGCCGCGCCGCCAGCACTGCTGCACGAGCTGCAACTCGACCGTCGGGTGCTGCCCCAGCCCCGCGAACGCAAACGTAATGTCGCCGCGGCCCTGCAAGTCGACCGGCAGGCTGCGTCGCCCGCGCGCCAGTTTCGACTGAATCTCGGCGGCCTTCTTCTCCGCCGGCGGCGGTGGGGCCTGTGCTTTTCCGGCGTCGCCGGGGCGTCCGCCGCCCGCGCCGCGTCCGAGGTCGACCCTGGCGGCAAGATCGTACTCCGCCCGATCTTTGTCCGCGGCAGCAGGTTCGCCCGCCGGCGCGTTAGACCCATTTACCAAGGAGTTGATTTCACGCGCGCGCCGCCACAACTCTGCCGCCACTGCTTCCCCATGCTCGCGCCGCACGACCGCAAGCAGATCATCGGCGCTCAGAAATTCCACGCGGCCGTCCGCGTACAGCACATGCCCGCCCTCTCCTCCGTGATTCGACGGTTTCTCATACGCCACGATCTGGTACGGAGGAGAATTCGGACCAGCGCCCGGGACATAGCGGTAGCTGCATCCCGCCGTATCGCCCGCGGCGGGGCACAGTAGTGCTTTGGGCGTCACGCTGTTCGCGGCCAACAGGCGGTCTACCCAGTCCGCTTCCGACTCGGGAAAAACGCCGCCGTCCTGCGCGTAAACATAAAGCGCTTGCCCGATCCCGCGCAGATTCGACGCACACACCGTCGTCGTGCTCAATTCCCGCGCGCGGCTGAGCGATCCCAGTGACACCGCCGACAACGGATCGACCCGCGACGAATTCAGCAGTGCATACGCCGCCCGCAACAGCTTTTCATATGCCAGCGGCTCCGCACCCACCGACAACGGCGACAGATCGCCGTTCGAATCCACCCGCACGTAATCCGGCGGCGGAAAAATCTCCCACGTCGTGCGGTTCGTCGGAATCGTCGCGCCGCCGGTATCCGCGTATCGCGGCGGCGCCTGACGCACCCAGCCGGAACGACCCAGCGGCGGCAACGCCTGCTCATAAATCAATTCGACGCGAACGCCCTCCGTCGAGATCGGCAGCGCGATCCGCAAATCCCCGCCGGCCCCCTCGCGCGGCTTGGCCGGCTCGCCGTCGACCACCAGCGACCACAACTTCGCCCCCGGCGCCAGTCCCACGCGCAGGAACTGAAGCCCCGCGTTCTTGACCAGCAACTCGGCCCGCGTGCGGCACGTCCCGTCCGCATCGATCACGCTCTGATACGCCGCCGTGTCGATCACCGCCGGCGGCAGACCCGTCACCGCGTGCGCCGTCGCCGCGATCGTCAGCCCGGCCGGCCCCGCGAACTCAAAAACGCCCACGAGCCGCTGCGTCGGATTCAGTCGCGTCGGCGGAAGATCAAACGCCTGCGACTCGCGCAGCCCCGTCACGTCGGCGAAGGTCAGCTCATGCTCGTCGCGTCCTTGCACCGCCAGGTGCGCGCGGAAAGACTCGACCTGTGCCGGCCACACCAGCGGACACGCCGTCGGGCCATCCGGCGCGCGCGGCGTTTCGAGTCGAACCACAATCGAGACGCGCCCCGTTGTCGGCGCGTCCAGCCGCACACGCCACAACGCCCCGCCCGCCAGATTCCTGTCAAGTTCTGTCTCATCACCCGGCACGGCGTCGGCCGGCGGCGCTTCGATCCGCCGCCGCTCCATGATCGGCAGCCCAAGGCCGCCGGCGTCGAACGCCGAGAACTGCGTCGCCGCGCCCGCATCGGCCGGCAGCCGCAGATACAGATCGCGGACCCGCGCGGCCTGAATGTCGAAATCGACCTGTGTTTCCAGCCCGATCGACGCCGTCTCCACCGCCGCCAGATTCACCGCGGTCGCCGTCACGATCGGCGACAGCCGCGTCACCTGCACGCTCAGTCGCCGTTCCTCGTCGCCCGCGCCGCGGAACGAATAGCCCAGCGCCTCGTCCCGGCGCGCCGTCCGACCCAATCCCAGCGTGTTTCCCAGCACATCCGGCGCAATCGCCTTCAGTCCATCGACCCGCGCCGGCTTGATTGCCAGATCGTCCTCCGCCGCGACCACGACTCCGCCGCTCTCGCGCTCCACGCCGGTGACACTCGGCAGCGGCAGCTCGATCTCTCCCTCGGGCCGCTCGCGCCAGCCGCGCGGCGACATCCGCCCGGTCAGTTCAATGTCGAGCGAGCCGCCCGCCGCCAGTTTCGCCCGCCATTCGATCCGCACGCGCCGCCGGCCATCGACCGTCTCGATCTCGTGGCGGTAGTCCTCCCGCGGGCGGTTCAAGACGACGTTGTGCAGCTCAACGCCGTCGGCCAGCTCGATCGCCGTTCCGAAACTCTCTCCCTGCTGCACCTCCAGCCGAAGCCGCGCCAGCAGCGACAGCCCGTCTTCGCCGATCGTCCAACGCAACCAGCGAACGGCGTTCAGTCGCGCTGCCTCGCGCTCGATTGACAGCAATACGCCCGGCCGCTCGCCCCACACGAAGAACGCCCGCGCGCCGACCTGCCCGCCGTCGTCGATCAGCCGGGCGCGCTCGGCCGAAACGCCGCGCAGCAACAGTCCCGGCTGCCATGCGACGCGCCACACGCCGATGGCGTCCGCGGCGTCGCGCACCACCACGACCGGGTGCGACCACTCCCGAGATGGCTCGAACGTCTGTTCGGCTTCGAGCCGAATCGTCTGCTTGCCCAGCAACGGCCGGCGAAACGACAGGTGCACGATGCGCGCCGCGTCGGCCGGACCCTCTTCAATTCGCCACGCCTGCAAATCGGGGTGCGTGATGCGCGCGATGTTCCAGCCCGGCGAGACGCTCAGTTCCAGGCTGCGAACCGTGCGACGCAGGATGTCCGCGGTAATCTGAGCGTTCCAGTCCGCCCGCCCGAGCGACAAGCCGACCCGCGAAATGGTCTCGCTCAGCAGCGTCGCCTTCTCGGCCGTGCGTCGGCCGTTGCCTTCGACCGACAAGTCCAGCCGATCGGCCGCACCCAGCGCCAGGATCGCGCGCGTCCGGTCCGCCGCGGCGTCATATTTCACTTCCGACTGCGGCACGTTGGTCGAAAACGTCACGTCGCCGACGGCGTCGACCGTCATCTCGGCGATCGGCGCGGCCGGCACGTGCATCGCCAGCCGCAATCCGCTGGGCGTCTGTTCCGGCGTCAGCGCCGCCTCGAACGTAAACGTGTGCACGCCGGGCTTTTCGACAAACAGCACCAGCGCGCCGCCCGCGTCGCGCCCCAGCGGCGCCAATCCGTCGTCGAGCCGGGCCTGTCGCACGGCGATCCGCGACGGAGGCGCGGCGTCCTTCGCCGGCGGCGGCGCCGCGCGCCACAGCGTCACCCCGATCCACCCGTCGCGTTCCGACCGCACTTCGAGCGTGCCCCGAATGCGCACGCGCTCGCCGTCGATCGTCATGGCGTAGCGCGCCGCGGTGATCGCCGCCTGCGCCGGCAGTGGCGCCGCGCCGCGCCGCTCGTCGAACTCCGCCGCGCGGCGCAGTAAATCGTCGACCACGTCGGCCGGCATCAGCACGTATCCCCACGGATCGGCCCGCCCCTGCGCCAACACGGCGTCGAGATCGTCGAAGGGAACGAAGATTTTCGGCGGCGGCGGCGGTTCGCCCGCAAGCGCCGAAGTAGGGTTCTGCTGCATCATCGCGGCGGCCATCAACGCGATGCACGCCGTGAAAAGCTTTTCCGCACGGACTGAAAGCCCATGCCGCGCGAAAGCGCGAATCGTGCCTGCGCCGGAGTGTTGCTCGAAGTCACGCATGATCGGCGCCTCCTTCGGCCTCGACCGCCGGCGTCGCCGGCACGGGCGTTGTTTCACGCCGCGTTGCCCACCAGCGGGGCACGTCGAAGAAAACCAGCCCGCCGATCCACGCGATCCCCAGCACCCCCAGTCCCCAGGCGCCGTGTCTCAGCACCTGTGCCACAAACAGCGGCTGGATCGCCCCGATCAGTGCGCCGACGATCACAATCGCTAGCCCGACCATCGCGCGGCGGCTCCAACCCAGCTTCAGCCCCGCCAGCGCCAGCACGATCCACGCAACGTTGACCAAGCCCCGCCACGCATTGCGACCGATCAGCGTCAGTCCAAGCGTCTGCCGGCCGCCCAGCCGCCGGAACACATAGGGCGTGCCATCCGTCGCCAGTACGCCGTTGAGCGTCCCGCCGGCGGTGACCCACTTCGCCTGCCATCCCACGTCGGTCCGGCTCGAGCGCAACCCGCTCAGCGGCCGGTCCGTCAGCGAAGCAAATGACGTATCGTGCCAGATCGCCTCCATGTCGGTAGGCGTCCACACGATCCAGTGCGTCTCCTGAACCGGTGTGCCCTTCGCGAAACCCGGCGCGCTCAGCGCCGCGCCGCGCTGCGACTGCGCGTACATCAGCTCCACCACCGACCGCCGAACCGCCTCGGCGCCGCCGCTCAGCGGGATCAGCACCGTCTGCGTGCTGCCCGCCTGAGTCTGCGGCACGACCGAGCGGCCGTTGACCCACGCGTGGCTCAACAGCTTCGCCCCCGCCGGCAGCTCGATTCGCAAATGCGGCGCCGGCCCGCTCTGCACCGCATAGACCGCCCGCGACGTCACGTCTCCTTCCCGGCTGACGACCTGCTCGATCAGGACGCGATCGACGACCAGATCGGCGATCTCCTGAAACTCCTGCCGCATCGCTTGCAGCCCCAGCTTGAAAGGCGGCCGGTTGTACTTGAAAGCGATGTTCGAGCCGTTTCGATGATCGGCCTGCTTCACCTCGGTCAGGTCGATCGCCTCCAGCCCCTGCACGTCGACCGGTTCGACCTGAAAGTTCTCCGTCTTGCGCACGATGATCTGACCGTCGTGATGCTCCAGGGCGCCTTCGGGATAAATCTCCGGCACGTCGATCCGCAGCGAATCCGGCTGCGTCGACGTCCGCGGACTGTCCCACCGCAGCCGAATGTCGATGCGGCCGCGCGTCGGCTGCGTCAGCGTCACGCGCCAGTGTCGCCAATCCGGATCGGCCGCATCCGGAACGACGCGCTTCTCGCGAATCAGTTCGCCCGTCACGATGAGTCGGTCCTCGGGGATGACGGCCGGAACTTTGAACGCCACTTCCTCGATGTCCGAATAGCGAACGTCGTACGACAGAATCGTCTCCAGCCGCGTCAGCGCGTCGCCGAAATCGACAAGCGTCGACGCCGTCGCCGTAATACGCGTCTTCTTGCGCTCCAGGTTCAGCGCCAGCGACAGCTCCGCATCCTCATCCGCCGGCCGCTCCGCCGCGACTGCTGCGCCGTCTCCCCGCCCGCGATCACGAAACTCGAATGCCATCACCAGCGGTGCGTCGCCCAGGTCGATCGGCGGCAGGCCGTAGCCACGCTGAAGCACGCTCACCGGCCGCGGCGTCAGACCGGCGGACTCGGCCAGCTTGACTTCAAGATGTTCCTGTGCCGCGACGAACACGCAGCCGTCATACGTACCGCGGATTTCGTCGAGCGCTTCGAGCAGCGAGAGCTTCTCCACGCCGCCCCCGGCCTCGCGTGGCCGCTGAGCGCGAATCACAAGCCCGAACGCTCCTTCGACCTTTCGCCGCAACGTGACGCGCATCGTGCGCCGCCCGTCGACTTCGCCGAACGAATAGTCATCTACCAGCTCCGCCGGCCCAACGTCTGAAACCTGCCAGCCCGCCGGAATCGCAACGGTCACGTCAAACACGCCCGCGTCCCGCGCTTCGTAGTCCAGCGCCGCCGTCAATTGCACGCTCTGATCGTCGATGCGCGCCGCCTGCCGCGATCGAAGACTCAAACGCGGCTCGATTCGTGCGACGCTGGCCGTCAGCCGCGCCGCGCCGGTCGGAAACCGCAGCGCCGCCAGCACGCCCGGCCGTATTACCTCCGGCAGCTCGCCCGGATCGACCTGCACCATCCCCTCGCGGTCGGTCAGCTTCACGCGCAGCCCGTCCGGCTGACGGATGGCCACGAATCCCTGCTCGCGGTTCGATTCGCGAGTCGCCGGCACCGGCACGTCGAACGTCCACGCGTCGCCCGTCATCGCCCGGCTCAGGTCGACGCGCACCTGGTATCGCTCCTTCGCCGCTTCATACAGCCGCACCGACAGCACCGCGCCTTCCGCGTCTTCCGACACCGACCACGATTGAACCTGCTGCGCATCCAGCCCCAGTACGCGCCAGCCCGCCGGCAGCCGCACCTCGAACCGCTCGCGCGGCACGTGCCGCAGCGCGTAAATCAGCGTCAGGCTGTCCGAAACGCTCGTGCGCGTCAGCGTGATGACGTGTCGTTGTTCCACTTCCATCATGCCGGCCAGGCCCGCCGCCAGGTCGCGCTTGGCCGCCCAGCTCACGCTCAGCCGGTCCACCGGCGCGATGAACGCCTGCACGCGCGTCCGCTCCGCTCCTTCGGCGACCGGCTGCGTGCTGGCCGCCAGCAGCGGCTCGATCTTCACGTCCGCGCCGCCCAGCGGCAGCGTTACGTCGAGCGTCGCGACCGGCGCGCGGACCGGCAGGAAGTCGAGTTGCGTGCGCCCTTCGAGCAACGCCAGCTTCTTGAGGAACTCCAGCTTTAGCAGATAGTGGCCCTTGCCGCGAACCACGAGCTGATGGCCCGCCGGCGTGACGTGAATCAGCGGCGCGCCGGGGGCTTCTTTGCCGTCCGGTCCCACGTAGCGCGCCGAGCGGATCGCCACGTCGCCAAGGCGCAAATCGAGCGTGCACCATTCCTCCGAAAGCACGTCGAATTCGATCTCGGCCGACATCGCCGCCGCGTCGTCGCTGACTTCGCCCCGGTAGCGCACCGCGCCGATCAGCGCCGGCACCGGCGTTCCGGTCGTCGTCGGCAGCGCTCCGCGATGGGCCTGGTCCCACAAACGCTGGAACTCGTCATAAGGCAGGAACACGCCCCGCCCGTGGCGCTCCAGCGTCTCGCGCAGGTCCTTGTAGGGGATGTAGATCTCGTTGGGCCGCGTGCTCGGTTCCGTCGGCGGAATCGCGCCGGCCGGCGGGGCAAGCCCTGCCAGGATGATTGCCGGCAATGCCCATCGAACCGAAAGTAAAGCGGTTCTCAAGATCGGAAGCATGAGGGCCTCCTTCCAGGCGCGTGAACTGTCGTATGAAGCTGGGCCGCTGCCGTGGCACAGCCGCCTTCGGCCGTGTCGAATTCATGTGGCGCGGCCGCCCTCGGCTGTGATCGCTTGGTTGCGATCGCGTGGCACGGGCTTGCAGCCCGTGCGTAACTCAGCCGCCCCGGTCGCGCATGGCGGCGTCCATGCGTCGCTTGATCGATCTGGTACGACCGTGCAGCCGGGGGCGCTTCTCGCAAGCAACCACGGTTGCAGCGCATCACGGGCAGGCGGGCCGGCGCATCGGCCGACCGGAGTCCCGTCCGGTCAGCCCATTGGACGCCGGCGCCTGCCGATCGGTTCACGCAATTTCGCTCGAGCGGTCAGGCCATGCAGGGAGCAGCCGCCCCGTGGCCGTCCGCCGAAGCGTCCCAATTGCGAGCAGCAATGCGCCAGGGGTCACTCTTCGCTCAGCGGCTCTTCCGACACGTGATATCCGGCGGGCAGCGTGAATTCGAACTCGGCCGCGGCCAGGCCCACGTTGACCTCGATCTTGTTGAAGTAAACGCGGATTTCCGCGTCGTCCTGTTTCTTGACCGCGTCGATGCGGACCGGCAGCTCAAGCTTGCGGTCGACGTACAGGTCCACCTGTTTGTACCGCCGTTCCAGGTCGCCGGATGCACGCGGGATGCACACGAGATGATCGCAATTGGGCGGATCGTGCGGTTTGGGCGGCGCCAGCCGGATGGAAAAATTCCGCAGCATGTCCCGCCGCGACTGCCCGAACGGCAGCGGGAACGGTCCGTGGCCGATCTTGAAGACGTCGACCTTCTCGCCCGGCCTGACGACCTGGCGGCGGATGGCCCGTTTCGTTTTTTCCTGAAGCTCGATCAGCCATTCGCCGTCGAACCAGAACGCCTGCAAGTCGTCGCGCACGATTCCGTCGGCGGTGAACTTCTCAAATCTGATAACAAATCGCGGATTCGGCTCCAGCCGCCGGAACAGCAGCTTGCCGTCCTGCGTGCGCTTCTCGCCCTCGACCGGAAAGTTCTCGATTGCCTCGCGCCGCACCTCGGTGCGCAGATCGCGAACGGCCTTGCCCTTCGTTTCCAGCCGGTCGAGGATCGAATCGATCCGCTCGTCGCCCGACGACGAAGGCGCGGCGTCGTCCGGCGCCGACGCCGGCTGCGAGTCCGTGCCAGCCGGCTGCGAGTCCGCGCCGGCCGGCTGCGACGCGGTGACTCCCGGCCGCGCGCCGGGCTGATCGTCGGTTTGAAAAGACTGAACCCAACCGCGACCGTGAGGGAGCGGCCAGCGCTGCTCCGAAGCGAGTCGGCGTGCGATTCGCGTCGATGATGTACCGACGGAACAGGGCTGAACGTGCGTCGAGTTTGCGGCGATCTCCCCGACATTCGCCCCGATCGCGTCAACGCCTTGCCGCGTGACATGCGCGTTACACCCGTTCGTATCCGTCGTCAGTTCCATCGGCAGCGCGATCCGGCACAAAAGCAAGAGCATGTGGCATGAAATCATGGATGTAAAAACTCCCGATATAAGCACGGCAGGGGCTGTCGCACCATCGATCCGGCGTCAGTGTATCTCGATTCGGCGCGCCCGTTAAGAAGCAGGTGCATGCCGGCGTGTTCATTGATCCACACGACCGTTCCAGCGATGCTGATCCGGCCGCGCTCGTTGCCGTCTGGCACATTCATGACCTGTAACGTCGCAGTGTTTTCATTGCGCCGCGCGTTCGCCGCTGGTGTATTGCCTCGAAGTCGCGGAGTTTGCAGCATTTCGCCGGGCAAAGTCCGGACCCGGTGCGTTTCTCGACGCTTCCTCACGGTCGCGGTTCGGTTCATTCCGCGAGCCTTCGTGGCACAACGCTAACGCCGCAACTCGCTCAACGCCTTCACCGCGCGATCCTCGAATTTCCGCGGCTGAATCCGCACGACGCGCCAGCCCTCGGCCGTCCGCCGCCAGTGCAGCGTCCACTCGCCGCGCGGATACGCCACCGGCGCGCCCTGGTACGACACCAGCGCCGTCGCCGCCAATTCCATCTCCGCCCGTTCGCCGGTGATCTTGACGTCGCAGCGATGAATTCGCGAGTTGCTGATGTCGACGTCGGCGAGCTGCGCGCGGAGCCAGCGCGTCAACTCGTCGCGGTCGAACTCGCTGTCCTGGTAATCCGTCGCCAATAGCCCGGCCAGCACGTCGATCTGCTTGCGCTCGACCGCCTTCACCAGCGAGTCGAATACGCCGCGCAGCTCTTCCCGTTCCGTGACGACAGCCTTCTGAAGAAAGAACAGCCCCGCCACCGCCAGCATCCAGATCAACCACAGCCGCCCGCGCCGCTGCCGCTCCATCCGCCGGCCGACAATCAGCAGGACGACGAACCCGAACACCGCGAGTGCGGCGCACAGCCACAGCGCCTCGAAAAGCAGATAGCCGATCAACGCAACGCCTCCCGCAACAGATCGTCCGTCCCGCAACGCCACCGCGGCCGCGCCATGGTACGCCGCCGCGGTCGGGGTGAGCATAGGGCTGCGGTTCATGAGCCGGCAGTTAGCCGTAAGCCGTAGGCCGTAAGCCATCAGCCATCAGCCATCAGCCATCAGCCATCAGCCATCAGCCATCAGCCATAGGCCGGGACCGTTGTCGGCCGATAGTCGCGCGTCGAGAATCTCAAAACTGAGACCTGAAAACTGCTGACGCCGTTAGCCGATCGCCCCGTCGCGTTGTCGCTTCCCTGTTCCCTTCTCCTTCACATGTCAATGCACCGCCGCGCGGCACGAGTGCGCGCTGTATTCGAAGGCGGCGGATTCATACAATAGTATGAGTGTCACATGAAGGATGGGATGCCCCAGGTCGAATCGCCGTCACCGCCGAGCACGGTCGAGTTCACGCTCAACGGCCGGCCGGTTGCGGTCCGCCCCGATCCGCGGCGGTCGCTGCTGAGCGTGTTGCGCGATGATTTAGACATCATCTCTCCAAAAAACGGCTGCGAGCCGATGGGCCAGTGCGGCTGCTGCACCGTGCTGATTAACGGCCGGCCGCGCCTGTCCTGCACCATCCCGGCTTCCGCCGCCGCGGGCAAGTCGGTGACGACGCTCGAGGGACTGCCCGACGAAACGCGGAAACAGATCGCCGACTGCTTCGTTCACGCCGGCGGCGTGCAATGCGGATTCTGCATTCCGGGCATCGCCATCCGCGCCCACGCGTTGTGCGGCGACGGCGCGCCGCCGTCGCGCGATCAGATCAACCACGAGCTGCGGGCGCACCTTTGCCGCTGCACTGGCTACACCAAGATCGTCGACGCCATCGACCTGCTCGCGCGCGTGCGCGGAGGCGAGCCGATGCCCGCCGACGGCTGCCGCGGTCGGGTCGGCGAGCGTCTGCACCGGTACAGCGGGCACGATGCGACGCTGGGCGCGCGTCGCTTCATCGACGACATGAAGCTGCCCGGCATGGTCTTCGCCGCGCCGCGCCTCAGCGATCATCCCCGCGCGCTGGTGCGGCGGATCGACGCCGCGCCGGCCCTGGCGATGCCGGGCGTGTTGCGCGTCGTGACCGCCGCCGACGTGCCCGGCAACCGTCACGTCGGGCTGATCACGCCCGACTGGCCGGTGTTCGTGGCCGAGGGCGAAGAGACGCGCTACGTCGGCGACGTGCTGGCATTCGTGGTGGCGACCGACCTGCTGGCGGCGCGCGACGCGGCGGAGCGGATCGAAGTCGACTACGAGGTGCGCACGCCGGTTACGACGCCCGACGACGCGATGCGCCCGGACGCGCCGAAAATTCATCCCGGCGGCAATCTGCTCTCGCGCTCGACGCTGGCGCGCGGTGACGTAAGCGGCGCGTTGGCGCGCTCGGCCCACGTGATCGAGGACGTGTGGCAGACGCAGTGCATCGAGCATTTGTATTTGGAGCCGGAAGCGTGCATTGCGGCGCCGCCGGCGCCGCAAGAGGGAACAGAACACAGGGCACAGGAAACAAAAGAACGGCACGAAGGCGTCCCCGCGAAGGCGGGGAATGCACGCAGGCGCGAGGCGGGACAAGCGGCGCGGGGCGCCGAGACACATGACGTAATAAGTCCGATGGCGCGGTTGCGCGTGTATTCCCAGGGGCAGGGGGTTTTCGACGATCGGCGTCAGGTTGCCTCGGTGCTGGGATGGCCGGTCGAACGGGTGCAGGTCGATCTGGTCTCCAACGGCGGGGCCTTCGGCGGCAAGGAGGACCTGTCGGTGCAGGCGCAGACGGCGTTGTGCGCCGTGCTCGTCGGCCGGCCGGTCAAGTGCGTGCTGACGCGCGAGCAGAGCATGAGGCTGCATCCCAAGCGCCACCCGGTGCGGATCGCGCTGAAGGTGGGTTGCGACAAAGAAGGTCGGTTGACGGCGGTGCGCGCCCGCATCGTCGGCGACAAGGGCGCGTACGCGTCGGTCGGCGCCAAGGTGCTGGAGCGCGCGGCGGGCCACGCCATCGGGCCGTATCGTTGCGACCACGTCGATATCGAATCGCTGGCGGTCTATACGAATAACCCGCCCAACGGCGCGATGCGCGGCTTCGGCGCCAATCAGGCGGCCTACGCCATCGAAGGCGCGATGGATCGGCTGGCCGAGCGCGTCGGCATCGACGGATGGGAAATCCGCTGGCGCAACATCCTGCGGCAGGGCGACCGGTTCTGCACCGGCCAGCGGCTGACCAAGCCGTTCGGACTGGAACAGACGCTGCTGGCGGTGCGCGACGCGTATCGTGGGGCGAAGTACGCCGGCATCGCATGCGGCATCAAGAACGTCGGCATCGGCAACGGCCTGCCCGAGATCGGGCGGGCCAGCCTGACGATCGAGCCGGATGGCACGATCACGCTGCGCACCGGTCACACCGAGATGGGGCAGGGGCTGTTCACGGTTGCGATTCAGGCAGCGATCGAGGAGACGGGTTTGCCGGCGGAGTTGTTCCGCGCCGCGTGCGATACGAGCGATCCGCTGGACAGCGGGCAGACGACCGGCAGCCGCGGGACGGTGCTGACGTGCCACGCGGTGATTGATGCGTGTCGGAAGTTGAAGGTCGACCTCGAAGCAGAAGCGACGAAGCGACGGAGCGACGAAGCGACGAAGGGGTGGAGGCGGGTGTTGCGGGGGTTGGCGGGGCGCAAGTACGTCGGCGAGTGGGAGTGCTACAAGACCGACAAGTTCGGCGCCGATGTGCCCGAGCCGAAGACGCACTTGACCTACGGTTTCGCCACGCAGGTGTGCATTCTCGATGAAAATGGTCGCATCCGGAAGTTCATCGCCGCGCACGACGTCGGCCGCGTCATGAACCCAACGCTGCTCGAAGGCCAGCTCGAAGGTTCGATCCACATGGGACTCGGCTACGCGCTGACCGAAGAAATGGTCTACCACCAGGGCCGGCTGGTGACGGATGACGTAAAGTCCTGCGGCGTGCTGCGGGCGCACCACATGCCCGAAATCGAGTTGATTCTGATCGAGGTTCCCGACCCGGAATGTCCGTATGGCGCCCGCGGCGTGGCCGAAATCGGCCTGGTCCCCACGGCGCCGGCCGTGGCCGGGGCGCTGGCCAAGTTCGAGGGCCGCCACCGCAATCGGCTGCCGATGAGGGACTCGGCCGCGGCGCGGGCGATGGGGGCTAAGGATATGACCAAGGTGCGTTGAGCGAGGAGTCCCAGGAATCTGACTTTGGATCGTAAGACGCGCAAACGGATCGAAGGCAAGATGCGAGCCGGCGAATACGCGCGGCCGAAAGATGTCGTTTGCGCCGCGGTGATCAGCCTGCTCGCGCGGGAAACGGCGGCCGCCTTCGGGGCGCGCGACACGGAGCGGTTGCTCGCGGAAGGTGAGGAAAGCCTTCGCAAGTACGGCACGCTCGATGCAATGGAGGCGCTGCGGGGGCGACGTCAGCGGCCCGCCCAGATTGGTTAACATCACAGCGCTCGATTAACGTCAGCGCCGCATCAGGACCCGCCGCGCAAGCGGGGGGACCGGCCCGAAGGACCGGCTTTCGTAGATTCATTGCTGTTGTGTTAGGGGGAACCGTGATCGGGTAGGAGGACCGCCCACGGCGTTGGCACGACATCGGCCTGACAAGAGCGAGTTTATGCTGCGAAGTAAATTTAGTTCATCGACTAAATTTAGCCTCGGGCCTAATTGACACTAAATTCGGCCCGTGCCGCCGTTGGCATATCTCGCAATGAAGCTGCAACGAGCGCACGCCGTGCATGAATAGCGCGCGTGCCGTGCGAATGTTTGGTGCGAAACCGCCTATAACTGTAGATAACGATCGGACGCTTGGCGCCGATGAGCGAACTGCTTCCCACACTCGAAACGCTGCTGGCCGACGCCGAGGCCGGGCGGCCGGCGGCGCTGTGCACGGTCGTCGAGACGCGCGGCTCGACGCCGCAGTGTCCGGGGGCGACGCTGCTGGTGCGCGGCGACATGAGCACCGTCGGCACGCTGGGCGGCGGCTGCGTCGAGGCCGAGGTCCGCCAGCGCGCCTTCGAATTGCTGCTGCGCGGCGGCAGCGGATTGCTCGACTACGTGCTCGATCACGATTTCGGCTGGGACGACGGCCTGATCTGCGGCGGACGCATGTTCGTCGCCGTGCGCGCGGTTTCGGCGCCGGCCGACCTCGCGCCGTTACGCGAAGCGGTTGAATCGGCACGGAGACGGCGGCCGGCGGCGTTCCCCATCGTGGTCGATCACGAGGGCCGGCGGCTGCGTTACACGGTCCATCTCGAAGTGCCGCCGACGCTGCTGATTGCCGGCGCGGGGCACGTCGGCCGTGCGCTGGCGCGGCTGGCGGTCGACCTCGATTTTCACGTGGTCGTCATCGACGACCGGTCGGACTTCGCTTCGGCGCAGCGCTTCGACCCGCGTGTGGAACTGATCGTGCGCGACATCGCCGCGGCGCTGCGCGACTATCCGATCGACGCGGGCTGCCACGTGGTGATCGTCACGCGCGGCCATCAGCACGACGAGCAGGCGCTGGAGGCGGTGGTGCGGCGCGAGGCGGGCTACGTGGGCCTGATCGGCAGCAAGCGGAAGTCACGCATGATCTTCGACGATCTTCGCGAGATGGGCGTTTCGGAGGAACAGATCGCGCGCGTCCGGACGCCGATCGGGCTGGACATTTCGGCGGTGACGGTTCCGGAGATCGCGCTGAGCATCGCGGCGGAGCTGGTGCAGGCGCGGCGGACCAAGCTGCCGAAGCTGGTCGAAGGACCGGTGGACGAGGCGGCGTCGAACGAGTCGCGCGCGTGAAGGATCGGCAGGACAATCGAGCACTCGGCGTTGACGAAACGTGTCTCGCGCCGAGCGTTCACCGCGGCGCTGGCGCTTGCGGCTCGGATCAGTTGGTCCGCATGGCGGAGCCTACGCACGGGCTGCCAGCTCGTGCCACGCGAGGACAACACGGCCAAGCCCTCGCGAGGAGCGTTGATTCGCGGTGTTGCGACATGGGGCGCGAGGGCTCGACCGTGCCACCCGGCAGGCTGACTGTTGCGCCGGCGCTTGCGGCTCGGAAGAGATGGTCCGCACGGCGGACCCTACGATCAGATCGCGCGATTGGTCGTGCGACCGGTCTCGTTGGTCAGCAGCGCCGGTCCGGCGCGCTCGGCGGTCTCGGCGTCGGACGTGTCCTTGTGGATGCATTCGGCGATGACGCGCGTCGTGACGTCGTTGAGAAAGCGCCGAAGTGTGTCATGAAGTTCCTGGTACTCGGGCCACAGCGTGGAGTCGACAAACGATTTGGGCATGCGCGCCATGACGGTCGTGTGCCGCTGTCCGCGATAGCGATAGGGGCGTATGTCGTAGCGCCGCAGCAGCGCCATAAACAACTGTTTCGACCAGTCGTCCCGCAGATGAAACGCGTATTCGATGGCCGCGTCGGACGCTTGCAGGCCGCGTAGTCTTTCGCGGATGCGATCCATCGCCGCCGCCGCCGCGACGCGCTCGCCGGCGTGCGACGTGCCCGCAAACAACGCTTCGATCCGTCGCAGTTTTTCGATCAGTTGTCGTTCCGATTCGGTCATGAGCGAAGCGTTCCTCCGTCGCGCGGACGAGTGCAGGGTAGTGGAAAAAACGTGCCGGCGGAATCCCGTCGTCTGGCCTGGGGCCATTCCGAGATCTGGGCGCGTAATATCACAAGTCGAGCGCGAGACACGAACGGCCTTGGGGTCGGTTTGACCGAGACGTAGCAGTCCGGAAGCACGACTTGAGGCGGCGCCGGCTGCCGCACACACGACAAATTAGTCGGACGATGTCGTCGCCTGCGATGCCTCGTCCGTGACCGCCGTATTCGGCGGGCGGCAACTTCGTGTGACGTGCGGTGATATTGGGTGAATGCGGTTTGGACTCTGCGTACGCCTTAACCGTCCGCAATTGCCTGCGGATCGTTTGGAATTAGGCGTGAGCTCGGAACGGACATTCTTATTACGACATAAAGGTCCGACGGTGGAACGATAAAAGATGAAACCAATCCACGAATTCCGCGGATTTTCCTTGCCCGGCCGACGAGGCCCGGGTACGATCAGGTCCTAGTACGCTGGAGAGGGGCGAGGCTCCGCTTGCCCTCAATGTAACCGGCTCACTTACGACCCGATCTTTGTTTGCGTCGCCTCCTCGCTTGCGACGCACGCCGGTTTCCGCACGGCGGAGCATTTTCGGCGGTCTTTTCCGTTTTTGATGTGCGGCCTGCCAACGTACTGAGCGGGTGCGAATGCGCCCTTGTTTGATACTCGTTCGATTTGTTCGAGATCGCATGCCCTGAAAGCGACCAAGCGCGCGCCGACGTGCGATCATCGCGGCGCGATTCACGACGATTCCGACGTCTCTTTCACGTAAGTGCCGCTGGGCACGAGGAGGTACTCATGAGGAAAGGAATGTGTGTGGTGCTCGGTCTGACACTGGCATTCACGGTCAGCGCTCAGGCACAAGTGTGGGATGAACTGGCCGACGGCGGCGGCGACGCCGGCGATGTGTTGCCGCTTCAGCAGACTCCCGGGCCGCCGGACGTGCCGTTGGTCGCAATCACGGGAACCATTGATTCGTCAACGGACGTTGATTGCTACAGCATTTTCATTCCGGCGCCGACGGCATTCTTCGCCACGACCGTGGGGACGCCGGGAACGCTGAGCGACACGCAACTGTTCCTGTTCGACAAGCGCCTCGATCCGACCGGCGCCGGGCCGCTGGGCATCATCATGAATGATGATCACCCCGGTGGTGGGACGCTTCGTTCCACGCTCACCGGCGGCGTCGGTGTTTCCGGCCCGGAAGACTTCGGGTCTGTTCCTGCGCCGGGTTCGTACATGCTGTGCGTAACCGGATTCAACCGCGATCCGGTCAGTCCCGGCGGGACGATCTGGGCGCCCGGATCGGTCGGCGGCTCGTTTGCCTGGGAAAGCGAACCGATCGGTCCGTATGCAGGTCCCGGCGCTCCCGGCCCGCATATCGGCTGGACGGGATCTACCGGCACCGGTACCTACTTCATCGAACTGGGCGGCGTTGCGACAAAGCCCGAACCTGGGACGCTGAGCCTTTTGGCGCTCGGTGGTTTGGCGCTACTGCGGCGACGGCGGTCGTAGTGTGACGTAGCGTGCGACTGCGATGCAGGCGCTCTGTGGGCGCCATGTGTGGTTTGCGCGCTGTGACAACCAAATCGAATGTTCGCGCAACGGGCAGGTCAAATCGACCTGCCCGTTGTCGTTTTCGCGTATCCTTTTGTGCGACTGGCACGGCATGCCTGCTGGCTGCCTGGCTTGAAGCCACCTGTGATTCAAACAGTTGCACGATCGTCGCGGGGACGAGCGTAGGCGATCCGCCGCCAAATCTGACAGCGAGTAACTGAAATAGAAACCGCGGGCTGCGCACGCGATCGGCGCATAAGGACGGAGCATAGTCGATTCAGAAACATACGTGATCGACGCCGATTGTGTGCACCGGGCCAGGCGATGGGTGGTAGTTGCGTGTGTGCCACGCACCTCGCAACACGGCTCCGCCGCGTACTTGAGCTTTCTATTGGCCTTCGGTGGTTTACGTCGGAAATGGAATGCGATGTCATGCTTGTTTATAGATATTACGATCCAATAGAGTCTTGTCATATGCATTTGTACCCGCAAGTCAGGCGGAATTCTCTTGCATTGTCGAGGATGTTCAGATATCATTACAACTGGATAAAGTTGGAGAGATGGGTTTAGGGTCACATTGCGTTCTCTGATTCAGGTCGATGTCGCTCGCGTCTTTTCACGCCGGTTCATTTTCTTCGATTGCGACGGCCGAGCGACGGATGGCAATTCGGCCATAGCGCCCGATTGAGTCCCGTTCGAAGTCATCACAAGGTTGTCATTTGAGCGATGGTGCGCGCGGCGGAGTGCAACTGCGCTGTTGCGTCATGTTTGTGCGGTCAATGCCTGGTCTCTTTCAAATGTGCCGAATGGCACGAGGAGGTATTTATGAGAAAAGGTATGTGTCTGGCTCTCGGCCTGACGCTGGCTTTGACTGTCGGTGCGCAGGCACAGGTCTGGGATGAATTGGTGAACGGTGGCGGCGACGCGGGTGATCTGCTGCCATTTCAGCAGACGCCGGGCCCGCCGGGCGTACCACTGGCCGCGATCACGGGCACGATTGCGACGTCGACCGACGTGGACTGCTACAGCATTTTTGTTCCGTTGCCGCCGGCCTTCGGCGCCTCGACCGTGGGCACGCCCGGCACGCTGAGCGACACGCAATTGTTCCTGTTCGACAAGCGCATCGGGCCGGCCGGCGGGCCATTGGGCATCCTGCACAACGACGACTCGCCCGCGGGCGGGACCGTGCGATCGGCGCTGACGGGCCTGCCCGGTGTAACGGGTGCAGGCGATCTGGGCATTGTGCCCATTCCGGGATCGTACATGTTGTGCATCAGTGCTTTTGACGTCGACCCGGTCAGTCCGGGCGGCGCCATCTGGGCGGATGCGGTGGCCCCATTCGCATTCGCCTGGGAGAACGCACCGGTGGGCGCCTTTGCAGGACCCGGCGCGCCCGGCCCCCACACGGGTTGGATCGGCGCTGGAGCGACCGGCACGTACACCATTGCGTTGGCCGGTGTGGCCACGAAACCTGAGCCGGGAACGCTCAGCCTGTTGGCGCTTGGCGGGATGGCGCTGTTGCGCCGGCGTCGGTAGCAGAAGCGGTCGCGCGGTTTGGGGCATTGGCCCGGCATTGAGTCATCGGGAACGCCTCGCGCCGAAACGGGAAGCGCGCATTCACGTTTGACGGGCCGTTCCGCGGACCGGCCCGTTGGCGTGATGTGCTTTTGAGAGTTCTTAGAACGGCGTGTGAAGTGAGCGAGCGCTGCGCTCAGGCGTTGGCGGGCCCCGGCATGAACGGGGCGAAGTACAGGAGGCGCGCCAGCACGTTCAGGCGGTAATCCGCGGTCGAGCGCAAATCGTCGATGGGCGAGATGTCCCGGACGACGATTGCGCGCAGCTCCTCGGGGCCGGTTGGGTGCAGGCCGGATTCCAGCGCCGCTTCCATGTTGCGGCAGCGACACACGAACGGCGCGACGCTGTTGGCGACGACTCGCCAGCCGGCTTCGCCATGCACGACGGCCACGCCCACTTTGGTGATGGCCTGCGCCTGTCGCGCGCCGACCTTGTGGAACCAATGGACGTCGCGGCGCTGACGCGGCAGCCGAATCGCCAGAATCAGTTCGTCCGCGGCCCGGCGCGTCTGCTTGTAGCCTGTGTAATAGTCGCACAGCGGCACGGTACGCCGGCCGCGCCGTGAACCGAGCACGACTTCGGCGTCGTAGGCGATCATGACCGGCACACCATCGGCGGCGGGCGAGGCGTTGGCGACGTTGCCGGCCCAGGTGCCGCGCGTTTGTATCTGAATCGCGCCGACCTGGCGGGCGGCATCGATCAACAGCGGGAATTCGCCGGCGATGGGCGCGTACGTGATGACGTCCCAATAGGTCGTCAGCGCGCCGAGTTCCAGGTGACCATCGGTCATGCGCATCGGCGCAAGTTCGGCGTGCAGGCGCGAGAGGTCGAGCAGCGACAGATTGTCCTTCGGTCGATGAGGCCACGAGACGAGCAAGTCGGTTCCGCCGGCCACGGGCGTCAGGGTCGCGTCGCCTGCGAGCAGGTCGAGCGCTTCGGACAGGCAATGGGGCGTCAGCACGCGCACGGCATCAACTCTCTTGGTCCCGCAGCGACGCCGCCGCGCATTTCAGCGATGTCTCGACGCCGGCGACAATGCCGTCGTAGCCGGTGCAGCGGCAGAGGTTGCCGCTCATCAATTCGCGCAGATCGAACCCGCCGACGATGTCACGATGGTGCATCAGCCAGCGGATGGTCATGACCACGCCAGGCGTGCAGGCCCCGCACTGCGAAGCGCCCGTGCGGTTGAGCAGTTCGGCCAGTTCGGGGGGCGTGGATTCGACGGTTTCGATGGCGCGCCCGGCGGCCTGAAAGGCGGGCACGAGGCAGGAATTCACGGGCAGTCCGTCCATCAGCACGGTGCACGCTCCGCACTCGCCCTCGCCGCAGCCTTCCTTCGTGCCGGGGCACGCGAGGTCGTAGCGCAGCACGTCGAGCAGCCGCGCGTCGAGGGGCACGCGGCAGGCGACGGGGCGGCCGTTCAACTGGAATGAAAGCTCAATGTCGTCCATGTTGGCGGCTGTGTAACTCCATCAAATCCTCGGGCGTCATGGGTATTTCGCGCACGACCGCGCGGGTGGCGCGGCAGACGGCGTTGATGACGGCCGGGGCGGGGCCGTCGATCGGAAGCTCGCCGATGCCCTTGGCGCCGCGCGGACCGTAGGGCGAGGGCTGTTCGTCGAAGAACACGCGAATGGGCGGCAGGTCGGCACAGCCGGGAATAATGTAATTGGTCATCTGGGCGTTCTTCATCGCGCCATCTTCGAGTGCCACCTTTTCGTACAAGGCCCATCCGATTCCCTGGGCCACGCCGCCCTGCACCTGGCCGCGCGCCAGCGTCGGATTGACCACGCGGCCGATTTCCTGCAATGCGACGTAATCGGTCACGCGCGTCGCGAACGTGCGCAGGTCGACTTCGACTTCGGCGACGTGCACGGCCCAGGCGAAGCCGGCGTAGGCGTCGCCGCGATAGTGCTTCTCATCCCACTGGATCGTATCGGGTTTCACGTACCTGGCCCGGCCGCGCAAGGTCGTACCGGGCCGGCGCGCGTGCCAGTCGCGAATTCGCTCACCCGGCGACGCGGTTCCCTGCGCCGCGAAGGCGCCGAGCTGCGCCGCCAGATCGTCGCACGCCTGCTCGACCAGCCTGCCGACGACCATCGCCGTCCGGCTGGCGACGGTCGGTCCGCTGTTGGGCACGCGGCTGGTGTCGGGCTGCGCCACGCAAACGGCATCGGTCGAAACGCCGAGCCGATCGGCGGCGATCTGCGCGAGAATCGTCGTGGTGCCCTGGCCCATGTCGGTCTGAGCCGTCTGTACCTCGACGCGCCCATCCGGCAGTCCCTCGACCCAGACTTCGGATGCCAGATAGGTTTCGCCCGCGCCGGTGAAGCCGGAGCCGTGCTGGAAGCACGCGAAGCCGATGCCGCGACGCATATAGCCGTGTTGCGCGTTGAACCCGGCGTGCTCGCTCTTCTTCTTTGTGTAATCCGCGTGCATCAGAGCGTTGTCGAGCAGGGCGACCAGATCGGTGTCGTCGCGGAAGACCTGGCCGGTGGCCAACGTGTCACCCGGCTTCAACAGATTGCGACGGCGCAACTCGGCTGGGTCGAGGCCGAGGCGATCGGCGATGACGTCCATGTGGCGCTCGATGGCGAACAGCGTTTGCGGCGCTCCGAAACCGCGAAACGCGCCGTAGGGCGTCGAGTTGGTCAGCCGCGTTTCGCCGTGAATGTGGATATGTTCGCACCGGTAGGGACCGGCCGCGTGGATGGTTCCGCGGCTGAGCACGACCGGCGAGAGCGTCACGTACGCACCGCCGTCCATCAAAACGCTAACTTCCATCGCCAATAGCCGTCCGTCGCGGTCCGCCGCGGTGCGATGGCGAATGCGGGCGGGGTGGCGCTTGGGCGTGACCGCCATGTCTTCCTGCCGGTCGTACACGAACTTGACCGGCCGGCCGGCTTTTTCGGCCAGCAGGGCGGCGTGGACGGCCAGCAGCGAGGGGAAGTCCTCCTTGCCGCCGAAGCCGCCGCCCACGGGCGTCTGCACGACGCGAAACGCATCGCGCGGCCGGGCGAAGGCGTGCGTCAGCGCGTCGAGCACGTAGTAGGGGCATTGCATCGAGCCGCGGACAACGAGACGGTTGTCGGCGTGAAAGGCGAGCATGCCGTTGGTTTCGAGATAGACGTGCTCCTGCGCGCCGGTGACGTACTCGCCCTCGATGACGTACGCTGCGGATGCGAAAACCGCGGCGGGATCGCCTTTGCGGATGTCGATGCGCTTGAAGACGTTGTCGGCGCCGTACTGAATCAGCTCGGGGGTCAACGGCGTGCGCGGATCGAACACGGGCGGCAGCGGGTCGACGTCGACGTGAACGGCGTGCAGCGCTTCGCGAACGGCGCGGGGGGAGCGATGGGCGATCAGCGCGATTGGCTCGTGCTTGTAGCGCACCTCGGTCGCGGCGAGGACGGGCATGTCGACGTCGATGAGCCTGAGCTGATTCGGGCCGGGCAGGTCGCGGTGGTCGACGATGGTGAACTGCGACCAGTCAATGGACGGATCGAATCGGATGGCGCGAATGCGTCCGCGGGCGACGGGACTGCGGATGGTCACGCCGTGCAGGACGCCGGCGATGCGTTCGTCGTCGACGAACGCGGCCGTTCCGAGGAGCTTGGCCGCGCCGTCGAGTCGCGGGATGTCGGCGCCGATGCTCATTCGGGTGATTATACCGGTTGATGGCGCGGGCCGTGTGACATGTGATGTTTCCTCGTGGCACGGGCTTGCAGCCCGAGAGTGGAACGTGCTCGTGTGAACGCGTATGACGAGTTGCACGGCTTGATTCGGACAATGTGGCGCGCTTGTTGTAGTCGTTCCAAGGAGCCTGTTTCGCACGGGCTACAAGCCCGTGCCACGCGAGAGAGGTCCGTGCCGCGCGAGAGGGCAGTGCCACGCGGGTGACGCTATAGTGATGTACCGAACATGCGCGCCGCTGCGCAGAGCGAATCGAGGCGAGTCATGAGCAAGCCGGGGCCGGGAGGCCACGTACCGATCGAGCGCATCGACGACTGTCGCTGGCGGATACCGATGTCCGCGCGGGCGGACATGCGCGTCGAGGGCATCGTGTATGCCGACGATGCTTTGATGGAACACATCCGCAACGATCCCTGCCTGACGCAGGTGGCCAACGTGGCGACGTTGCCCGGCATCGTCCGCGCCAGCCTGGCCATGCCGGATATTCACTGGGGCTACGGCTTCTGCATCGGCGGTGTGGCGGCGACCGACCCGGAGCAGGGGGGCGTGATCAGTCCCGGTGGCGTGGGCTACGACATCAACTGCGGCGTGCGGTTGATCCGCTCGGACCTGACCGAGAGCGAGGTGCGACCGCGGCTGGAGACGCTGGTGAACGACTTGTTCGCGCGGGTGCCGTGCGGCGTAGGCGGGCACGGACGTTACAAGTTCGATCGCCATGAGCTGAAGAAGCTGCTGTCGCGCGGCAGTTCGTTCGTATTGGGACTGGACCTGGGCACAGCGGAGGATCACGCGGCGACCGAGGCGGGCGGCGTCCTGCCCGACGCGGATGCGGACGCGGTGTCGGACCGGGCGTACGAGCGCGGCAAAGATCAGTGCGGGACGCTGGGATCGGGCAATCACTTTCTGGAAGTGCAGGTGGTTGACGAGGTGTTTTATCCCGAAGCGGCGACGGTGCTGGGGCTGGCGAAGGGTACCGTGACGGTGATGATTCACTCCGGCTCGCGCGGGCTGGGCTATCAGGTGTGCGAGGATTTCCTGAAGGTGCTGCGCGATGCGCCGAAACGGTATGGCATCGAGTTGCCCGACCGACAGCTCGTTTGCGCGCCGGTGCACTCAAACGAGGGGCAGCGCTACCTGGCCGCGATGCGGGCGGCGGCCAATTTCGCCTGGTGCAACCGGCAGATCATGACGCACCTGACGCGGCAGTCGTTCGCCCACGTGTTCGGCAAGCCGGCCGATCAACTCGGCATGAAGCTGGTCTATGACGTCTGCCACAACATCGCGAAGTTCGAGCCGTATGAGATCGACGGCCGGACGGTGAATCTGTGCGTGCATCGCAAGGGGGCGACGCGGGCGTTTCCGCCCGGCCATCCGGAGATTCCCGAGCCGTACCGGGCGATCGGTCAGCCGGTGCTGATTCCGGGCGACATGGGCCGGGCCAGCTACGTGCTGGTGGGGCAGGCCGGGGCGATGGCCGAGACGTTCGGCAGCACGTGTCACGGCGCGGGGCGGATGATGTCGCGGACGGCGGCGATCAAGTCGGCCCGCGGGCGGTCGATTCAGAAGGAGTTGGCGGCGCGCGGCGTGATCGCGCGTGCGCGGGGACGGACGGGGCTGGATGAAGAACAGCCGGACGCGTACAAGGACGTCAACGACGTGACGCGCGTGGTGGAGCAGGCGGGCATCAGCCGGCGCGTTTGCCGCTTGCGGCCGATCGGGGTCATCAAGGGGTGACGCGCGGCGGTCCGGTGTCGATGTTGAGGACGGCGCGACGGGCGAACGTCCAATCCAATCATCAATAGAACCTGACCAAACTAACGAGTGCCGTTAGTTTGGTCGGGTCGCGTCGAGCTTCGATTCGCCGTTGAGTTCGGCGCACGGCAGCCCGCGCGACGGAGTTCCTGGCTTGAGCGGCCCCCATGAGGCATGGCCTGGTTCGGACATCAGCGCGTCGCCGGCCATCGTCCGGCTGCGCGACGTGGCGGCAGGGGATGTCGACCAATTCTTCGAGCATCAATCTGATCCGGTCGCGCATCGCATGGCGGCGTTCGGAACGAAAAACCCGGGCGACCGCGACGCATTCATGACAAAATGGGGCAGGATCATGGCCGATGCCGCGATCGTCAAGCGGACCATTCTGCTGGACGATCACGTGGCCGGGCACGTGGCGAGCTTCGAGCGGTTGGGGCAGCGCGAGGTGACGTACTGGCTCGGCCGCGAGTTCTGGGGGCGTGGGGTGGCGACGCGGGCGTTGTCGCTGTTTTTGAATGAGGAGACGACGCGCCCGCTCTACGCGCGGGTCGTGCGTGACAATGGCGGGTCGCTGCGGGTGCTGGAGAAATGCGGATTCGCAGTCGTGGCATATGAGCGGGCGTTCGCCGAAGCGCGGGGGGAGGAGGTAGAAGAGGCGATCCTCGTGCTGCGCTGATGCACGCGCCCCGGATCATTTTGTGCGATGCGCCGCCTGCCTACTGCCCGCGCGCGAATCAAGGCGGCCCGGGCGAACCGGGGCGCACATGAATTCGGGCATGCCGATGGCGGCCAGGCTCTTCTTGCCCTCGGTCCAGTCGCTGCCGCGGTCCCTTCGCGGATCGAAGGCGGTGCGAGCGGTCCTGAAGTGACCGCGCTTCACCTTGTTGATCAATTCTCGCATCAGCGGGCGTGTTTCCAGAAACTCGATCGCTTCGGCGTCTCGGACGGCCAGGGCCTCAAAGTAGTAGCGCGGGTCGCGGCGCCAGAAGATTAGCAGGGCCGTGCCGAGATCGCACTTCGGATGCCGAATGACGCGCAGCTTCGGACCGATGCCGCCATCCCAGTTGTAACCATCGGCGTATCGGTGAAGCTGCCGGCTGGTCATGCGGGCGATGGGGATGGCGTCGACGTCGGGATAGGAGTGCCCGGGGTCTATGGCTGCGTCGCGGCGGTTCGCCGTGGTCGACTTCTTCTTCGTGGGCATGAGTTTGCTCCAGATTTTCCAAGACAGGATACGCCAGATCGGCGGGGCCGCAGGATGACATGAGCGATTTCCGGCGTGCGGCGCGCTCTGTGAACTGGCGCGGCGAGGGTATGATGTCGTCCAGTCACCGTCGCGTCGAGATCGGCGCGTGGCCCCTCTCGATGCGTTCGTCCATTCTGCAAGGAGCTGATCCATGAATCGAGCCGTGACACATATGGCGTTGCTCGGGGTACTGATCGTGCTCGCGGGCGGCGTTTGGGCGTTCGCGCAGGACAAGATCGCGCAGCCCAAGCAGGAATACGAGAAGAAGGTGAAGGAATCCGAGGTTCCACCGGCGGCGATGGCGGCGCTGAAAAAACTGGCCGGCGGGGCGGCGCTGATCGAGTTCGCCGAGGAAGTCGAACACGGTCACAAGTATTTCGAGGGCACGTGGAAGGGAGCGCACGGGAAGATCGACGGTCTGGTCACGCCGACCGGTGACGTGGTGGAGATCGAAGAGACGATGCCGATCGAGCAAGTTCCCGCCGCGGTGCGCGAGGCGCTTCAAAAAGAGGCCGGCAAGGACGCGCGCATCACGGTTGAGCGCAAGACGCTGTACATCTACGAGGGGCACTTCAAGAAGGATGGCCGGGGCCGCGAACTGCAATTCACCGCCGAGGGCCGGGCTTACTACGAGCAGGGTCGGGCGCCGGGACGGGAGGCGGAGGAAGAGGAGGACGAGTAGAAGGCCGCGGTCCGTTCACGGCAATTCATCCAGGCCCGCGTGTCGACACAGTATTGCCGCCGGACACTGCTGTGTTGATTCCGTTTTTCGCGCCATCGTGCTGCCCGAATGCGATGAGGCGGCCGGCGGTCGGGTCGGAAACTCGCAGTAACGATCGAATCATTTGGGCATGTTTGAGGAATGGCCATACGGAGTTGTTGGATGCGAATGGTCCGTAGCCATTCGTCGGCCGATGTGGGGTATGGCGTGTTGGGGGTAGAGAACTGGGAAAGGCAGGTTAAACGTGCAGAGGTATGAATACAAGTTCGTGCGGCTTGAGCAGAAGAAAAACTGGCTGGTCGGTGAGATGCCGAGCAAGTCCGCGCTGACGAAGTATGCAGAACAAGTCGCAAAACATGCGAAACAAGGCTGGCGGCTGGTGCAGATCTTCACTCCCCCTATGGGCCCGCACGGGCTGGCCACGTACTATGAGTTGATACTGGAGCGTCCGGTGGAGTGAGTCGCGTGGTACGCGGATCACGGAACGACGCGCAAGCGATTTTGCCGCGCCCATGAAACTCCGGCTTGCCGAAACGTGATTCGGCGAGGTTCATCGAAGCGCGCAGGCGGAGCGTCGACTTTCGCGTCATCCTTCAGGCGCACAACACCGTAGATGCGGGTTTCATGCAATGCCGACGGCTCGGCGGCGTTATGGCCGGTGTAGCCGCGCGCGGGCGGGCTTGGCGCGCGCAGTCGGAACCTGGGCCACTGAACGAAAGGACACTCCGAATGTCGTCGCTTCGCCGCATGCTCATCGCTTCGCTCGGTCTGATCGTGTGCCTCGTCGCGGTCTCTGCCGCGCAGGATCGGTTCCCGCCGCCGCCAGGGGGGCCGGAGGCGGACGATCGACCGCCGCCGCGACCGCGGGCGGAAAACGTCAAGCGCGGGCTGATTTCCGGCACGAGCGAGGCGTTTGCTGGATACACGCTGTTTGCGCCGCTGAATTCGACGACGACGTACCTGGTCGACATGAAGGGCGAGGTGGCTCATTCGTGGCCGAGCCGCTACGTGCCGGGGCAGGCGGCGTATCTACTGGCCGACGGCACGCTGCTGCGGTGTGCCCGCGAGCCGAACAATCGCTACTTCGAGGGCGGCGGCATCGGCGGGCGCGTCGAGCGCATCGCGCCGGATGGCACGGTGCTGTGGGAGTTCGTTCTCGCGGATGAGAAGGGCTGCCTGCACCACGACATTGAGCCGATGCCCAACGGCAACATCCTGATGATCGCGTGGGAGAAGAAGACGCGCGACGAGGCGATCGCCGCCGGCCGCGATCCGGAACTGATGCGCGGCGACGAGTTGTGGCCGGACCGCGTCATCGAGGTGCAGCCGCAGGGGATCCGCGGCGGGCGGATCGTGTGGGAGTGGCGCGTGTGGGATCACGTCGTTCAGAATCGCGACAAGAACAAGCCGAATTACGGCGCGCCCGCCGATCATCCCGAGCGCGTGGACATCAACTACCGGTCGAATATGCCGGGGATGCGGCGCGGCGAGCGACGGCGGCTGCGCGATCTGGGGTACTTTGGCGGTGGCGATGATGACGGCCCGCCGGAAGACGCGGGCGGCCCGCCGCCGCGCGACGATCGGGTGGATCGCGAAGCGCCGGACGAGGGCGATGGTCCGCGTCGGCGCGGTCCGGGGCGGATGGGCATGCAGGCCGACTGGTGCCACACGAATTCGATCGCATACAACGTGAAGCTGGATCAGATCGTGTTGTCGGTGCATCACTTCAACGAAATCTGGATCATCGATCACGGCACGACGACCGAGGAGGCCGCCGGTCGCACGGGCGGGCGGTATGGACGCGGCGGCGACCTGTTGTACCGCTGGGGCAATCCGCGCGCGTATGGCGCGGGCGATGAGAAGGATCAGCGGCTTTTCGCGCAGCATGATGCGCGGTGGATTCCCGAGGGCTTTCCCGGCGCCGGCAACCTGCTGATCTTCAACAATGGGATGGGGCGTCGCGAGGAGGCGTACTCGTCGGTCGTGGAGATTGCGCCGCCGATCGAGACGTCGGGGCGTTACACGCTGAAGCGCGGCCGGGCATTCGGGCCGAACAAGCCGACGTGGGAATATGCCGCGAACGACAAGCGCGAGTTCTTTTCGAGCCACATTTCCGGCGCGGAGCGTTTGCGTAACGGCAACACGCTGATCTGCGACGGCGAGCAGGGGCGGCTGTTTGAAGTCACCGCGGCCGGCAAGGTGGTGTGGGATTACGTCAATCCGTTCATCGAGGCGCGACGGCCTGAAGGCGACTTCCGGCCGGGCCTGGGCGATGGAGATAGTCGACCGCGTCCACGCAGGCCGGAGGGAGTAGAGCGGCCTGATGGTGAGGGTCCGCCGCCGCGCGATGGGCCGGGTGGTCCGGACGGTCCGCGATTCGGGCGTCGACCGTGGGGGGCCGGCGGTCCGGGCGGATTTCGGCGGCCCTTTGGTCCGGGCGGGCCGATGGGCGGAGTATTCCGCGCATCACGGTTGGGGTTGGACGACGCGGGCGTGAAGAAGCTGCTAACGGCGAAGCGGGGAATAGGGGAGCAGGGAACAAAGTCGAAAATCGAAACTCGAAAGTCGAAATGAAACGTCGAAACAAAGACAAGGGAACAGGGAACAGGGAACGGCGAAGAGAGGACACGCACGCAGGGACAGCGCGGGCTGCGCCCGCAACCCAATTTGTGACTGAAAACGGCACGAGGGCATGAAGGGAAGAAAGACCTTGCGGGAGATTCGCTCGTAAGTCGATGCCCTGTCGCAAGTTGGGCGGCACGGTGATTGAAAATCGTCGCGGGACACGAAGAAAGCAAGACACAACTGACCCGACCTTGTTATTGAGACCGATCGTTCCAAAAACTGGTCGTCCGAGCGCATGCAAGGCGCGCGACGCTCGGAACAGCCCGATCCACGAGTCGGCGTCGCGCTCATCCACGTTCTCCGCTGCGTTATCATGTGTTTATGCGCTCTGACGTCACTCAGATCCTCGCAGCCATCGATAACGGCGACGCCGAAGCTTCGAAAACGCTGCTGCCGCTCGTCTACGACGAGCTGCGCAAGCTCGCCGCCCAGCGAATGAAAGAAGAGGCCGCCGGACACACGCTCCAGGCGACGGCGCTGGTGCATGAAGCCTACCTGCGGCTGGTCGGCTCCAGGGACAAGCAAGGCAAGAGCTGGGACAGCCGCGGGCATTTCTTCGCCGCCGCGGCCGAAGCCATGCGACGCATATTGATTGATCGTGCCCGCGCCAAGGGCGCGCAAAAACGCAGCGGAAACCCGGCTCGGCTGCGGCTCGGTCAGGATCCGCTGAAGAGCGTCGAACAGTCGGCCGAGTTGCTCGACCTCGACGCCGCACTCCAGAAACTGGCTGGCGAAGACCCTGTCAAAGCGGAGCTGGTCAAGCTGCGTTTCTTTGCCGGGCTGACACTGGAGGAGGCGGGCAGGATTCTGGGCATCTCTCCCGCGACGGCCGACCGCCACTGGTCCTACGCCCGGGCCTGGCTTTACCACGAAATGTCGCGCCGATGATCCTGCGATCGGACAACTCTCATGTCTCTTGGCCGCCGTTCGAAGGCGGCTGCTGCGAGCGCGATCCGAATCTCAACGGAAAAACTTGAACTCCCTGAGGCCGGCGGCGGTCGGTTTACGCATTGAAGGTTGGTTCGGGCCGTGCGGACACACTCGAAATGCGCAGCCAGTTCGGCGCTGGTGCTGCCGGCGCGCCCTGCGGCCACCACATCCAATACGGGTGAAAGGAAGAGAACAACATGATCGACTCCAGGCAACTCGTGTCGACTCCGCTTGCGTGCCGGCGAAATTCGGTTCCATCCCACCCCCCGCTTGCCGGTGCGATGGTGCTGGTTGCGTTGCCGCTTCTTGCGTTGCTCTGGGGCGGATGCGGTACGGATCCGTTCCCCGCGGATATCAAGGCCGATTCAAGCGCTTCAATCCGGATCGAGGCCATCACGCCCAGCCAAGGCCCCACCGGCACGCGCGTCACCATTCGCGGCGGGCCTTTCGAGGACAAGATCGGCGTGCTGTTCGGCGCGCATGCGGCCGTGGACCCGATCCTGGTCAACACCGGCATGATTACGGCCATCGCCCCGCCGCAATTACCGGGCACGGTGGACGTGACGGTGCTCTCCAACCAGGGCCAGATCACGGTACTGGGTGCATTCACCTATGAGGCGCCGGTGGTGCGGGTCGATTCGATCGAACCGGGTTTCGGGCCGATCGAAGGCGGCACGCTAGTGACGCTGCGCGGCGCGGGGATTCCTGCGAACGCGGGCGTCCTGTTCGGCAACGTCGCGGCGGCCCAGGTCACGTTCGTGAATGACCAACTCGTTACGGTGATCACGCCGGCCGGCCCCCAAGGCCCGGTCGACGTGACGGTCGTGCACCAGGGGGGCAATGTCGTTGTCCCGATGCAGTTCCTTTACGGCAACGGCACGCCGCGCGATGACGGAACCGACTCGGACGGGGACGGTCTGACCGACGCGCAGGAGGAGGCAGGTTGGGAGGTGTGGATCGACTCGTTCGCGCAGGCGTCGACGCGGACGGACACGTACTTCAACGTGCTTCATTACGCGGTGACCAGCGATCCGTTGGATCCGGACACCGACGGCGACGGGCTGACCGATGACGTCGAGTTTCTTATCAAGAGCGACCCGCGCAAGAAGGACAGCGATGACGACGGCCTGCGAGACGCCGAGGAATGGAACCAGTGGCTGACGAGTCCCACCAGCGTCGATACCGATGGCGACGCGCGCGGCGACCCCGCCGCTCCGCTCGCGCCGAACCAGGCGCTCTTCGACGGATTGGAGTTGTTCGAGCCGTCGGTGCTGTTTCTGGACCCCGGCGATTCGGCGCGCGTCGTCAAGCCGCGGGCCACCTCGCCCACGCTGTCGGACACCGATGGCGACGGCGTCAGCGATTTCGACGAATTCGACAGCACCATTCGCAACGGCGTGATTGCCGACCTGCCGCGGCTCGAGTACGAGTTGGTGGGCGACGTGGACGTGCGGCTCATGACCGAATACGCCGAAACCGAGGGCGAGACCAAGGAAACTGGCGTTACGCTGATTGAGTCCAGGACGGACACGGTCGCCAGCGAACAGAGCAACACGATTGGCTGGAGCTTTGAGGTTGCGCAGACGATCGGGATTGAGGCTGGCTCAGCAGAGACGAAGACGAAAGTCGATACCACGCTTACCGCGGGCATTCACGGCGAACACACCTGGACCAATTCTGTCGAAAGCTCGCGGACGGCCGGCAAGGAAACGTCGGAAGTCACGAGCAAATCGAAGGAGTTCACCGAAACGGCGGCGCACGGCTCGATCCGCACGGCCATCCAGTTGACGAATGCGGGGAAAACTTCGTTTGCTCTGGACGGCCTGAGCGTCCGGGTGTCGCAGCGCGAAAAGCTCAAGCCGTTGGGCGACACGTCCCCGGCGACGGCGCGCAAGACGATTGCGACGCTGACACCGGTGTTCGACACGATCACGCTGGCTCCGGGGGAGACGGCGGGACCATTCGAGCTGGCCGCCACGGGTGTGAACGCCGACGCGATCAAGGAACTGATGGCGATGCCCGATACGCTCATGCTGGGCACGGCGGCATTGAACCTGCGCGACAGTTCCGGGCTGGACTACGACTTCGTGCGGGAATTCACGGCCGCGCAAACGGCGACGCTTGTCATCGACTTCGGCGACGGCGAATTGCGCACGTACACCGTCGCCACGAACGTGGACCGCAATCCCGACAGCACGTATCGCGGCATCACGATGAAGCGCGTGCTTGAGGAGTACCTGGGGCTGGCACCCAACGATCCGAAAGACGGATATCGCACGTTTCTCGACCCCAACGGCAGCGGTTTCCAGGTGCTCAGGGATCTGCTTGACTATCGGCACACGCAGCGCAACGGTATCACGCGGTATTGCTGGAACCTGATCGCGACCGACCGGGCGCACACGCGCGTCGACTTCCAGTCCATCGTGCTGCGCGCGGGCGATTTTGTGCAACTGATTTACAGCCCCGACGACGACAATGACGGCGTGTCGAACGCGCTTGCGAAAGCGACCGGCATCGACCAGTTTCCATTGACGGCGGACGACGCGGACGGCGATGGACTCTCGAACAAGGAAGAGATCATCGACGGCTGGATCGCGTTCCGCGATGCCAGCGTACCTGACACCGATCAATATGCGACGATCATGTTCGCCACCAGCAGCGAGGACCCCGCCTATCCCGCGTCGCAGGCCCTGGGTGCGCCCGACGGCCTGGCCTGGGCGCCGGCGTCGCTGGACGGGATCAAGGCGTCCATCCACGTTCGGTATGACACACCGGTCTACTCTAACGGCGCGGTCATTCGCGAATTGAGCGGCCATGGGATGATCTATCAGGTGGACGCGGTGCAGAATTCGAACAACGCCCTGCATACCGTTTGGAAGGGATCTGATCCGACGCTGCCGGGCGCACCGCGCGACTTCGTGGTGTCCTGGGCGACGACGCCGTACCTCGTCAAGGGCCTGCGGATCTGGGTCGACACCGACCTCAGTCCCAATGTCCAGGAACAGATCGACTCCATCGCACTGCGCGGCAGAAGCGTTGCCGGCGATCCGCGGGAGCGCCGCGTATTCTCTTCTCCCATCTCGCCGGATGCGGATCAGGACGGGCTGACCGACGCTCAGGAGAAGGCCAGGGCAAGCAACCCCAACGATCCCGATTCCGACGGCGACGGTCTGTTAGACGGCGCGGATCCGTTTCCGATCCACACCGCGCGGACGTTGTATGTCCAGCCGGGCGCGCCGTCCGGCCAGAACGGCAACAGTTGGCTCACGGCCTACCCGCGGCTCCAACCGGCGATCACGCGCGCCCTGAACGGCCAGGCCACGTCGAACGACCCGACCGACGACGTGTCGCAAATCTGGGTTGCCGCCGGCACGTACAAGCCGAATTCTCGGCAGGATCCGATTCCGCTCGTGAACAACCTGGGCGTCTACGGCGGATTCACGGGTTGGGACGGCGTGAGCTTCCTCGGCGAGACCAAGCGCGGCCAGCGGAACATCAACCCGCTCACCAACGGCTGCGTTATCAGCGGTGATATGAACAACAATGACACCGGCGCCATCGACCTGGACAGTAGTGCCACGGGGAATCGGGGGGACAACTGCACGACCATGCTGATCGCGCCCACCGGCATCGACGCCTCGGCGGTGGTGGATGGCTTCATGCTCACCGGCGCGTATTGCCGGGAGTTCACGGCGGGCGATTCGCCGGGCGGGGCGCTGCGATGCGAGTTCGACGCCCACCCGACGATTCAGAACTGCCTGTTCCTGGGGAACGCAAATCAACGCTATGGCGCCGGCATTTATCTCAGCGGAGGACCGCAGCCCGGCGAGACCATGGTGGTCAGGAACTGCATTTTCGCCAGCAACGTGGGCAGAGCCGGCGGCGGCGTCTATGTCGCACCGTTCGGAGAAGTCGTGTTCGAGAACTGCGAATTTTCGCGGAATGACGCCCGCCGAAGAACATCGCAGCCGGGGACTGAGTTGGAGTCGACCGGCGGCGGCGCGCGTGTTCGTCTGAGCAGTGCAGCGTCGCGCGTGCACTTCAACAACTGCACGTTCACGGGCAACCAGGCCCGGAACCAGGGCGGCGGCATCTACGCCAGGGGCGAAACGAGTTCCGGGCTTGGATACCTGCGCGTCGACCGTTGCCGCTTCACGAGCAACGTTTCGACGATTGGGGCCACGGGCGGGAACTTCGTCGGCGCCGGCGGCGGCATCTATCTGGACTCATCCGGCAGCGTGTCCAACAGCACGTTCTGGGACAACCGCGCCGGTTCGAACGGCGGCGGAATGGCCGTGAACGACACCCTTGGCGCACTGAACAGCGTCGGCATCTCCAACTGTACGCTGGCGTACAACCGGGTCTTGCCCACGCAGAATGGCGGCTGGGACGGCGGTGGCATCATCGTGTGGAGCGCCTCCGCGGTGTCCGTTGAGAATACCATTCTGTGGCAAAACTACTACGGTACTGGCGCGATACCGGCCTGGGACGCGAGCGGCGCCCCGCTTGAACGACATCAGATCGCCGCGCCGTCGGGCACGACGATGACGAGCAACTGCTGCCTCAACGGGCCGGGCAACTTCAGCGGGGGCAGTAATCTCAATGCTGACCCATTGCTAACAAGCCTGGCACTCGGCGATCTGCGCCTCGGCGATAACTCGCCCTGCATCGACCGCGGCAACACGTTCGTCGATCTCGATCCGCTCCTGCCGGGTTTCCAGCGCTTGCCGCAGTTCGACCTCTTCAGCAACCCGCGTGTCGTGGACGGCAACGGCGACGGCCTCGAGGCCGTGGACATCGGCGCGTTCGAGGCGCCTGCACAGTAGTAGCGCGCCCACCGGCGCGGTGACTCACGAACGCTAGATCCTCCCCGGCGACCCGCGAACCCTGCGGCGTCGCCGGGGAGGTTATCATTGACGTTTGGGCCGCGGCGGTTTCAGAACGATCCCATTCGGCGACCTGGTCGCGGCTGATGCGGCCAATGCTTCAGCGAAAAGACGCGAAAACAATTGCAGAGAACTGCGTCCGGCAGCGGCGCTTCGGCGCAACCGGGCCGGAGGTCCGGGCGATGAACGATCGACGCACAGCCGAAGAGATCTTCCATGCCGCCCGCGAGAGGTCCGAACCTCCGGAGCGGGCAGGCTTTCTGGACGGCGCCTGCGGCGGCGACTCATCGCTACGGGCGGAAGTCGACGCGCTGCTGGCGGCGGACGCTGAGGCCGGCTCATTCCTTGCACCCGCCGAGCAGGCGGACCCGGACGCCACAGTTCCGAAGTCGGCGCAATCCGGGTCGATGCCGCGCGGCACGGAGCAGGCCGGCCAGATCATTGGGCGCTATAAGCTGCTCCAGCAGATCGGCGAGGGCGGCTTCGGCAGCGTGTGGATGGCCGAGCAGCGTGAGCCGGTGAAGCGGCGGGTGGCGCTAAAGATCATCAAGCTGGGGATGGACACGCGTCAGGTGATCGCGCGGTTCGAGGCCGAGCGGCAGGCGCTGGCGCTGATGGACCATCCGAACATCGCCAAGGTGCTGGATGCGGGGAGCACCGAGACGGGTCGGCCGTACTTTGTGATGGAGTACATCAAGGGTGTGCCGATCCTGGAGTACTGCGACACGGAGAAGCTGGACACTCCGGCGCGGCTGGACCTGTTCATGAAGGTGTGCCACGCGATTCAGCACGCGCACCAGAAAGGGATCATTCACCGGGACATCAAGCCGACGAACGTGCTCGTGACGCTGCACGACGGGGCGCCGGTACCGAAGGTGATCGACTTCGGGATCGCCAAGGCGACCAGCGCGGAACTCACCACGAGGACGTTGTTCACCGAGCATCGGCAGATGATCGGCACGCCGGCGTACATGTCTCCGGAACAGGCGGAGATGAGCGGGCTGGACATCGACACGCGCAGCGACATCTATTCGCTGGGCGTGTTGCTGTACGAGTTGCTCACGGGCACGACGCCGTTCGACACGAAGGCGCTCGTGAGCCAGGGCTTTGCGGAGATGATGCGGATCATCCGCGAGGTGGAGCCGCACAAGCCGTCGACGCGGTTGAGTTCCCTGGGCCAGACCGGCACGCGCACGGCCCAGCAGCGGCGTGCGTCGGACGCGAAGCGGCTCAGCCAGACGCTCCGGGGCGATCTGGACTGGATCGTGATGAAGTGTCTGGAGAAGGACCGCACGCGGCGGTACGAGACGGCCAACGGGCTGGCGGCGGACATCCGGCGGCATCTGAACAATGAGCCTGTGGCGGCAGGCCCTCCCAGCACGATTTACAGCTTCAGAAAGTTTGTAAAGCGCAACCGCGGGCGCGTGGTCGTGGGGTGTGTGTTGTCGGTTGCGCTGCTGGCGGCGTTCGTGAGCGCCTCGTGGGGGCTGGTCGAGGCGAATCGCGCACAGTCGATCCGCCTTCAGCACGAACTCGATACCCAGCGGCGCGATGCCGCGGACAGCGCGCGGATCGCGCGAAACGCCGAGGCCGTGAGCACGCTCCTAGGCCAGTCCGAGGATGCGCTGCGTGCGGGCGACACCGCAAAGGCCACGGTCACCCTCGAAGCGGCGCGGAAGCGCTCCGCCGAAGGCGGCGCGGAGAAGGACGCCGAGCGCCTCGCGCGTCTCACCGCGGACCTGGACCTATCAGTCGATCTCGATGCGGTCGATCGCATCCGCTGGACGTGGACGAATCATGGCGAGATGGAGGCCCTGGTCGCCGCGATCAAGCGGAATCAGGATGCGCTTCAGAAGTTCGGCATCGATCCCGGAGTGGTTTCGGTCGACACCGCCGTCGTCGCGGTGAAGGCGTCAGCGGTGCGCGAGCGGATCGTGGCGGCCCTCGACCGGCTGTTGTGGGCAACCCATTCACAAGAAGTGATGAAAGAAACGCACGAGCTGCTCCGGCGCTTGGACTCGGACCCATTCCGGAACGCTGTCCGCGATGCGCTCCGGGAACGCGACGACGAGAGCGAAGCGAAGCTGGCCGCCTGCAAAGCGACGATGATTGAGTTGGCAGATCGGCCGGCCGCACTGGAGCAGCCGGCCGCATTCGCGGCTTTCCTCGGCGACTTCAAGTCGATCGACAGCGATCGGCGCGTGGAGGTGTTGCAGGCGGCGGTTCTTCGGCGTCCGCGCGACCTCGGTGTGCTGATTGGCCTCATCCGTTGCGCCTCGGACTCCCAGCGAAGCGATTCGAATGAGATCCTGCGCTGGGGACAAGCCGGCGTGGCGGCAGCCCCGACCTACGCCGGCGCCTACATCAACCTCGGAGTGAGTCTGAAAGTGAAGGGCCGGCTGGATGAGGCGATCGCGTGCTATCGGAGAGCCATCGAACTCGACCCGACATTCGCCATGGCATACATGAATCTGGCCAACGTACTGGCTGAAACGGGCCATTTCGAAGAAGCCCTTGTCAACCACAGAAAGGCGATCGAACTCGATCCGATGGATTTCGAGGGTTACTGCACGCTGGGCAACACGCTGAGCAAGCACGGGCGACTCGACGAAGCGATCGACGCACTCAGGAAAGCCATCGAACTCAATCCCAGGCACGCCGAAGCCCATTACGCCTTGGGCGTGACGCTGCAATTGAAGGGCCAAATGGCCGAGGCGATCGACTCGTTTGCGATGGCGATCGAAGCCAATCCGAGAAGTTCTGAGAGCTATTGCAACCTGGGCGCGACACTGCGGAAGCTAGGCCGCTTGGACGAAGCACTCGCTTGCTTCAAGAAAGCCATCGAACTCAATCCCAAGTACACCGCAGCGATGTCGAACCTCGGGTGCGTTTTGTCCGAGCAGGGGCGACATGACGAGGCCATCGTCGCTTGCAAAAACGCTATCGAGTCCGACCCAAAGTTCGCCATGGCCTACTTCAACCTGGGCAGCACTTATGCCGCCGTCGGCGCGTTCGACGATGCCGTCGCAACCTTCAGAAAAGCGATTGAATACGACCCGGACTACGCCGAATCACATTGCAATATGGCACAAGCGCTGCAGAATCAGGGCAACTACGAGGAGGCGCTCACGGAGTACAAGCGCTGTCACGAGTTGGGCAGCAGGAGTCCTGACTGGAAATATCCTTCCGGCGAGTGGGTTCGCACCGCCGAGGCAAAGGTCGCGATGGCGGCGAAGCTGCCCGCGCTTCGCAAGGGTGAGTTCCAACCAGCGGACAACGCGGAGCGCGCTGAGTTCGCATTTATCTGTCAGGGCAAGAAGCGAAACTACGCGGCGGTCGGCCTTTTCAGTGCCGTCCTCTCGGCGGACCCCGCGGTCGGTGAGAACGTCGAGGGCTGTGTTCGCTACAACGCGGCCTGCGTCGCGCTGCTGAGCGCCGCCGGTCAGGGCGAGGATGCCGCCAACCTCGCCGATGATGAGCGCGTGCGTCTGCGGAAGCAGGCCCTCGACTGGCTCCGCGCCGACTTGAACGTGGCTACAAAGCGACTCGAGTCGGCTAACCCGCCGACTGATGCATGGAGCCGATGGTTCTGCACGCACCTTCAGAGGAACCCAGACCTGGTCAGCGTTCGTGACCCAGCCGCACTGTCCCAACTTCCAGACGAAGAACGGACCGCGTTCACGAAGTTCTGGGACGATGCGGCGGCGCTCTTGAAGAAAGCAGAGATTCCGATTCCCAAGCCCGCCGGCGCCGAAACACCACCGGTGGCGAAGGATTCTTCGCATCGCGACCCTGGCGAGGAGCACACGCTCGCGGACATTGATCAACTGGGAGTTGCACTGCGGCAGAAGGGCAAGCTCGCTGAGGCCGAGCCGTACTTGCGCGAGTCATTGGAGAAGCGTCGGCGCGTGCTGGGTGACGAGCACCCGGAGACGCTTACCTATCTCACTTACCTGGGCCTGCTTCTCCAGGAACAGAACAAGCACGCCGAGTCCGAACCGTATTTGCGTGAGGCGATGGAGATGCGCCGGCGCGTCCTGGGGGAGAATGACCCACTCACGATTCAATCCATCTTCAACATGGGCCTTGTGATGCAGGGGCGGGGCAAGCCGGCCGAAGCCGAGCAGTACTTCCGCGAGGCGCTCGATAGGAAAGGCCGACGCGTTGAGGAAGAGCAAGACGTATATGTGCTCAAGTGCTTCGAGGGCTTAGGAGCCGTGCTCCTGGCCCAGGGCAACCACGCCGAGGCCGAGCAAGCCCTCGCGGAAGGACTCCGCGAATGCCAGCGCGCGTTCGCGGCGCCGCAGCCGACGACCGCGTTGCTCCTGCACCACCATGCAGAAGCCCTGCGAAGGGCCGGTCGGCTCGACGAGGCGCTCACCGAGGCGCAGCGCGCCCACCAGATGTACGGTGAGCACCCCGATTGGTCGCCCAACGAGGCGGCGCACGCGGCGAAGGTTCTGGCGGCAATCCTGACTGCCCAAGGCCACCCGGACGAGGCGCTCGCCGTTCAGCGCGAGGTGCTCGCTTTTCAGCAACGGACGCTGCCGGCCGGAAGCGATAAGGACGTGGACGCCATCATCAACCTGGGCCAAGCGCTCATGGAGCGCGGCAAGTACGCCGAGGCCGAACCGTACGTCCGCGCGGCGATGGAGAAGCGCCGGCGCGTGCTGGGGGCGGAGGACCCGAGCACCCTCAGCGCCGTCAGTCAAATGGGCAGTGTGCTGGAGGCACAGGACAAGTTCGCCGAGGCCGAGCCGTACGTTCGCGAGGCGCTCGATACGAGCCGACGCGTGCTCGGAGAGAAACACTTACGCACGCTTGAATACATGAACAACATGGGCGATTTGCTCCTATCCGAGCGCAAGCTCGGCCAGGCCGAACCGTACCTCCGCGATGCGCTCGAAGGCCGCCGCCACTCGCTGGGGGAGGAACACGCGGCCACGCTCATTTCCATGAATAACATGGCCGGCTTGCTTGCTGACCTAGGCAAGGCCGCCGAGGCCGAGCCTTTATACCGCGAGGTGCTGGAGAAGTGTCGCCGCGTCCAGGGGGCGGACCATCCGGACACGCTCCGTGCCCTCAACAACCTGGGAAACTTTCTCTGGAACCAGGGGAGACTCGCTCAGGCCGAACCGTACCTCCGCGAGGCGCTCGAGAAGCACCGACGTGTGCTGGGGGAGTCGCACCCGTACACGCTCACCATCTTTAACGATCTGGGCATGGTGCTCGTGTCTCAGGGCAAGCTCACTGACGGCGAGCGGGTCCTTGCGGAAGGGGTTGGCGCGTGCGATCGCGCCTTCACGTCGCCGCGCGAGATCACTGCATTGCACCTGCACCACCACGCCGATGCGTTGCGCGCCCTCGGCCGGCTCGATGACGCCGCGGCCGAGGCGCGCCGGGCCCTCGACATGTACCGCGACCACCCGGACTGGGCGTCGAACGAGGCAGCGCACGCCACGTCGGTCCTGGCGTCGATCCTGACGGACCAGGCGCGGCCGGACGAAGCGGTCGCCGTCCGGCGCGAATGGCTCGCCGCTCAGCGGCGGCATCTGACGCCCGGGAGTTCCGAACTCGGCAATCTGCTCGCGGCGTTCGGTCTGGAACTGCTGAAGCGCGGCACGCGCGAAGCCGCGCGCGAGGCCGAGCCGTTGCTGCGCGAGTGCCTGGAAATCCGCCTCAAGACCATCCCTGACGACTGGCGCGTGCCCAACACACGATCCCTGCTGGGTGGCGTCACTCTGCTCGTTGTAGAGTTGGACTCCTCCTTGACGCCCGCGTCCCGTGCCGACCTCCTGCGCGAGGCCGAACGGCTGCTCCTCGAAGGATACCAGGGGATGAAGGAGCGTGACGCCGCGATCCCACCGCAGGGCAAGGTGCGCATCCCCGAAGCCCTTGAGCGCGTCGTGCGCCTGTACGAAGTCTGGGACAAGATCGAGCCGGGCAAGGGCCATGACGCCAAGGCGGCGGAGTGGCGGAGGTCGCTTGAAGCCTCCGCTGTGCCCCGGCCGACAGAGGACAAGCAGTAACCGATGCGGCGCCGACCCGAATGGTCTTGGGCAGAATTAGGTCGCGCCAAAAGATAACTGTAACAAGTCCACGGCAAGAGTTGGTTACCTATTAGCAGAAATGCCACCGTGTAGTTTACTTTATTTGTCGGCGCGCCCTTAGTGCGTGTCATGAAGTTCGCGGCTTGCCCTTTGGCCGGTCTTCAGCCGGCCGGTTTTTGCCACCGGTTTCAACCGTGGACGGCCCCACATGATTAGCTACCACCTTGCTTCAGCCGGGCTTGCTGTCGTACTCGAAGCCTGTGATTTTCCGGATGAGAATGCAGCAAGCCCGGCTGAAGCCGGCTGGAGAGAAATGAAAATAATTAGGGGTACTGGCAGCCGTCCCACCAGCTCAAGCTGGTGGCAGAAACCGGTCGGCTGAAGCCGACCCATCAGGAGCGCAGCGAAGCCGACCCATCAGGACCCGAGCGGAGCCGATTCATCAGGAGCCGTGCGACGCCGACCCATAAGGAGCCAAGCGAGGCGGACCCATCAGGAGCGGAGTGACGCCGAGCCATAAGGAGCCGAGTACGCCTCCCTGCGCCCGGCGCATCGGCGCGCGCGCACCATCCCGCGGCCCGGCGCCTTTGACGTCAAACAACGACGTCACCCTGGTACTGTTTCCGCGGTCCATGAAAGGGCTGCGTCATCCGTCATTTCCGTAGGAGCCAAACGCCCGGGCAGGGCATCCGTATAATCTGGCGGCGTTGGCGAGGTAGGCACATTGCGGGCGCACAAGCTACGCGCGGCTTTAAACGTGCCGGCTGTGCGCGAGTGTTGCGGGAAGTGAGTTCACTGCCATGATTCGCGTCGTGCTGCCGTTTCATTTGTGCCGGCTGGCGGGGGTGGAGGGGGAGGTGCGGCTGGAGGTGGCCGGGCCGGTGACGCTGCGGTCGGTGCTGGATGAGCTGGAGGCGAGGTATCCGATGTTGAGAGGCACGATTCGCGATCACGGGACGCTGCGGCGGCGGGCGTTCCTGCGGTTTTTTGCCTGCGGACAGGATTTGTCGCATGAAGAGGCCGAGGCGGCCCTTCCGCGCGAAGTGGCGATGGGGGAGGAGGTGTTTCGGATCGTGGGGGCGATTGCGGGGGGGTAGGCTGCTGCGGGGCGTCGTTAAAGGCAGGGAGTAAGAGAAAGAGTAAGATTACGATTAGGATACGGATTAGGAGCAGGATTAGGAGTAGGAGTAGGAAACCGGAATGCGGATGCCCCGGTTCAACGCCGTCTTCAGAGGGTTTTCGGTTCGGCGGCGCGGGGCGGGGTTGACGAGATGTTCGTTTGAGGTTATCATGCCGCGCGCCGCGGGCGCGGTGGCGGAGGCATGATGATGCTGACGACTCGTGATATCTCCGATCACGTCGCACAGATCGAGTCGAAACTGAATTCGATAGAAAACGGCAACGGCCGCACCGAGGCAGTCGGCACACCGCAGGGTCAGGCCGATGCGCTGGCCGACGTGGCATGGCGGCTGGGCGTGCTGCGCGAGCAGTATCGTCGGCAGCCGGGGAGCATGAGCGCGGCGGTGCCGGCGCTGTCTCGGGCGCGGGCGCGATTCGATGCGTTGCTGGCGGCGCGAGTGAGTGAGATCGCCGATCGGTTTCACGCGGTCAACGAAGCCCTGCGCCGGCTGGAGGCGGAGCGCGACGTGTGGCGCGACACGCTGATCCGCCTGGCGGGCCAGATGCAGCGCCGCGAAATCATCGGTCGATCGGCCGTCGTCGCGGTGAGGCCGACGCGCACACTGACGGTGCCGCAGCAGAACACGCCCCAGCGCGAGCAGTTGGAACAGACCCTGCGCGACGGCGGCTGCTGGGAGCAGGTCAGCTCTTTGTCCCGCGCCCGGCTGCAACAGGCGTTCGAGGACGGCAAGCTTTCGCCCGAGGTCGCCGGCGCCGTTGGGCAGCTCTGTCCTGTCACGGCATCGTTCGCGGTCAGCTCGCGGCCGGCGGGCGGCGCGGCGCGCTGAACCCACTTCGACGCAGGCGACGATGAAGCCGGGCCGGAGATGGCTCCCGCCCTTCACTTGGCGATCGGCCGGACTACGATCCCGCCATGAAATTCAAGTCACTTTTTTCGGCGTCGAGGCACGGGTTGCTTTCCGATCTGGCGCTGCTGCTGTTGCGCATCGTCGCGGGCGCCGCGTTTGCGCTGCATGGCTGGCCGAAGATTCAGAAGCCCTTCAGTTGGATGGGACCGGACGCGTTTGCGCCCGGCGCGTTGCAGGCGTTGGCGGCGCTGTCGGAGTTCGGCGGCGGAATCGCCTGGATGCTGGGACTGCTGACGCCGCTGGCGTCGCTGGGCATCGCATCGACGATGGCGGTGGCGTTCTGGCTGCACGCGGTGATGAAGGGCGATCCGTTCGTCTCGAATGGCGGCGCATCGTACGAACTGGCGGCGGTCTACTTCTGCATCTCCGTGTTGCTGCTGGTGATGGGACCGGGGCGGGTGTCGCTGGATCGCAAGCTCTTCGGGGCGCGGTAGGTACCGCGCAGGCTGCGCCCACAGCCCAATTTGTGACGGGAAAAGGCACGAAGACACGGAGGAAAGCAGAAAGTCGACAGTCGAAAGTAAACGTCAGAAAGTCGAATCGTCGAAACAAGGGCGAGGGAACAGGGAACAGAAGACAGCGACGAAACGACCAAGGAAAGGCGGGCGTGAATGCGCGCGAAGCGAAGAAAGACCCTGCGGGAAACTCGCTCAAGAGTCGATACGCCGGTGAGCGTTGAGCGGCGCGATTTCTGAAAATCGCCGCAGGAAGCGAGGATGTTTACCTTTAGGCAATCGCAATGGCAGCACGTGTCCCGAAGCCCGGCCGTGTGCTTCATTCAGTGACGCGGCGGCGGAGCGCTTCGACGGCCTGAAGCCAGTCGTTCGTCAACTCCGTCTCGGTCCACAGGTCGCGCAGTTCGGAGGTATCGCCGAGAACCGCGTCGATCGCGCGGTTGGCAAGATCGATGAGCGCCGGTGGCGGCGCCTGGGCGTGCGCGCCGACCCATTCGTCGACCGTCTGCGTGTATCCGTCGCGGGCGCCGAAGTTGCCCTTGAGCCGGGCGATCACTTCGCAGGCCGCCAGCGCGCAGACCGCGGCATCGGCATCGACGAACTCCGCTTCCGGGTCGAGAACCGCGCGCAAGGTCGATTCAACGAACGCCAAGTCATTGGCCTTTTCGAGGTCGTAGCTCCAGTCACAGGCGGAGTCGTTCTCGAAAGTATCCACGCCCCAGGTTCCCATGATGAGCACTCCTTATTGCGATCCCGTGATTCAACTTGAGTCGGCGGCCCGTAACCCGCCGCGGCATCGCCGGCACATAAACAAGCGCCAGCGATACAAGCCGCAATCGCACCGTTGCACGATCGCTGCCCATCCCGGTATCAGCTCGCGCGAGGCTCTTCGCCGACGGAAATCGTCAGCCCGTCGGGGTCGGCATATTGTGCCATGCGCGAGCCGAAGACATCCTTCGGCGGCTGGAGGCAGGGCACGCGGTGGTCGGCCATGCGCTGGTGAAATTCATCGAGATTCGACACACACAGGCCGGGGCGGCAGCGGCCGGGGGTCTCGGGTTCGCTCGGTGCGCCGGAAGCGTTGGGTTGCCGGCTCAGGTGCAGGGCGAGCGTCGCGCCTTCGGTGGCGAACTCGGTCCAGACCGGGGACTCGAAGCGCAGCGGCAAACCGATCACGTCGCGATAAAAGGCCACGGAGCGCTTCATCTCGCTGACAAAAACGATCGCATAATTCACACGCATGGTGCACCTCGGAAATGGCCGGCGCCGGGGCATCGAACGGCCGGCCGCGCGCGGGCGGATTCTACAACGGTTTCGCCGTCGCCGCTCCGGCCGCGGGGATAATAAAGCGAGCGCACCAGCACAGCAGCCCCAGTATGCAGCCGCTGACGAGTCCGATGACGGGGCCGGTCAGCAGAAAGAAGATGCGCGGGCTGACCGGCGCCGGCCGGCCGTCCAGTCGGCTCATGATCTCGGGGTTGTTCGCCGCGTAGTGCGGGAACAGCGCCGACGCGGCGATCGCGTTGAGGACGCCCCACATCACGCCGATGGCCAGTCCGTGCAGGAACCAGCGGCCGTGCCCGGCGCGGGCCACGACGGTGGCGGAGAACAGTCCGAGGATGATCCACAGGTACGGCTCGATGCCGCGCGTCAGACCCTGCGTCGAGAGCAGACCCATGATCAGGCCGAGCGCGCCGAGAATGGCGATCATTGACCAGTGCATCGTGGTTCTCGCATTGCCGGAGTTCGCGGCGTCGGCAGCGGGCGCTCCGACTCCAGCCTACCGTGGGTGGGTGCTTCGTGTGAAGCGCGGAGCTTGGAGGGCGGTTGCGGTGCAAAAGAGCGTTGACCGGTGCAACAAAACCGGCTATCAGGCAGCCATGCCCGACTTCATTGCGCTGCTGCGGGGGATCAACGTGGGCGGCCGAAACAGACTTGCGATGAACGACCTGCGCAAGCTCGCGGAATCGCTCGGTCTGGAACGCCCGCGCACGCTGCTGCAAAGCGGCAATCTGGTTTTCGTCGCCGAACGGCGCGATGGTGCGGTCCTGGAAGGGCTTCTCGAGGAAGCCGCGCGCCGTGAGCTTGGCCTTTCGATCGATTTCGTGGTACGCAGCGCGGCGGAGTGGGACAAGCTTGTTGCGGCGAATCCGTTCGCCAGGCAGGCGCGAAGCGATCCCGGCCATCTGCTGGTCACGTGTCTGAAATCGCCGCCGAAAGCGGCGGACGTCACGGCGCTGCGCGCGGCCATCAAGGGACGCGAGTCCATACATGCTGATGGAAGACAACTATACGCATTCTATCCCGATGGCATCGGTCGCTCGAAGCTGACGAGCACGCTGATCGAACGCACGCTCGATCGGCGCGGCACGGCGCGCAACTGGAACACGGTGCTCAAGCTGGCGGCGATGGTGCGGGAAACATGAAGCAGCCGCACGAGCCGTTCACGCGCGAATGACTGGGTCGTGCGCCTCCTCGGTTCAACGGGGCCAAGTCCTCGCGAGGATGGGGTCAGTCGCGCGGGACGCCCGTACCACCCAGGAATGCACGGCCCGGTCCGCGCGAGGGCTGGACCGTGCCACCTCCTATTCGAGTCCTGGCCGTGAACCGATGACTTGCCACGCGGGCGGCGTCACGGCGCCGCTTCCTGGAATTCGGGAGCATATTTGACCAGTCCGCCGATTCGCGTCAGGGCGCGTGGGGCGGTCTCGATCACCATGAATTCGTCGAAGACGCCGTACTCGTTCGTCAGGCCGCGGTCGGCAGCCCGCGCGAAGCCGAAACGCTGGTAGTACGCCGGTTCGCCGAGCACGACGACGAATCCGACGCCCGCGTCGCGGCAGGCTTGAATTCCAGCGCCGATCAGCATCGCGCCGATTCCCCGGCGCTGACGCGCGGGCACGACCGCGAGCGGAGCGAGGCCGGCGCCGCGCGCGGTCGGGTCGCCATCGGCGAACGTCACCGGCGTGAACAGAATGTGCCCGACAATGTCCCCATCGTCATCCGCCACAAGTGAGATCAGCGTGCGATTGTTTGCCCGAAGCGCATCGACGAGTCGGGCTTCGACTTCGGTCGGAAACGCGGCGACGTGGACGCGATGGATGGCGTCGGCGTCGGCGGGGGTCTCGGGTCGTATTTGAATCATCGGATCACTGCGATAAACGAGTCATTGCCGATTTCGGGCCTGCTGGCGGGCTTCGTTTTCGGCGATGCGGGCCTTGACCAGCTTTCGCACCAGCGTGGCCGGCAGCGGTTTGTCGGGTCGAAAGCGAATCGTGCCTTTGCTCGTGTCGAATGCGCGCAGGTCGGCCTGGTGCGCGGCCACGGCTGTGCCGCTCATCGGAAAGAACGAGCAGTGTTTCGCGGCAGCGCCGAAGGCTACCAGCGCCCGGCCGTCCAGTCGGAATGCCGGCAGCCCGTAGCTGATGCATTCCTCGGCCCCCGGCGCGGCGGCCTGGATGGTTTTTCGGAGTTTCTCGAGCGCGGCGCGCTGGTCGGGCGGCAGGGCGGCGAGGTAGGCGTCGATGGTTGGGGGACGGCGAGGGGGTCTGCGCTTCATCTCACGCTCCTCGATGTGCAATGTCACGCCAGATTGCCGCTAAATCAAGCACCCACTCCACGGCATCGTCGGCCTACTTGCCAGCGGGGCCGTGGTTGCGAATGATGTCCACGATCCTGTCAAACACAGTCGGCTCGACGTGGTTGCGCGCCGACTCCAGCTCGGTGCGCAGCCGTGGGCGGTACGTTCGATCGGCGCGTCCGAGTCTCATTCCGAGTTGCCGCACGGACATCTGGTCATCCAGGCGCTCGCGCGAGAGCAGCGAATTCACCGATTTCACAATGAATCCGGCTTCCGGCGTTCCGAAGCCGGCGCGCAGTATGTCGTTGAAGGCATTCAGGGGCCGCCCCCATCGGGCGCCGGGAATCAACAGAGTGAAGGATTGCCAATCCATGTCCGTGACGGCGTCCGACATCGCCGTAACAACCTTGGCGCGCCCATAGTTTGCAGAATCGCAGTTGATTTCAACAAATCATGATGTCAGGGGCGTAACCCCGCTGATTGTCCGTTGGTCGGCGTAACGATCTCCGTGCCGCACTCCGGACAGAGGCCGCTCAGGTTGCCGGTCAGGTCGTAACCGCATTGTGTGCATTTCCCGAGCCGCGCCGCTCGCGCGGTGGTCCGGCGCACTTTGACGAATTCATACACTGTCCACGCGCCGGCCAGCGCAATGAGAACGATCATATGACACGGCGGCAGATCCGCATCTTTCGGCAAAATCTGAGGCCACGTAGCGGCCCAAAGCAGAATTGTGATCGTCAGCCCAAGCCAACGCATTCAGTGCATCTCGCAGATCGGCGCGTGCTGCCTGGTCGCAACGACACCGCAGTTCATCGCACACATGAGCCGCTCCGGGTCGCCGGCGCTGTACGAAACCAGACCGCCCATGGTCCCAACTCTTGCGGACAAACGCCCGGCATCGACCACGATGGCGGTTTCCCATCGGACCGGCCATGCCCACTTGGACGGCTCAATTGACGCAGACCGGTGTGGACGCACGGAATCCTCGTCGCGCGCCATTGGCCGCGTCAAGTGTGTGTGTGCGTGAACTTTGAACTGTCAGGCATGTGCGATCGTGACATCGAACCGCCGACATGCGGGCGATGAGGTTCTAGCGTCCGATCGTTACCGTCGCCGCCGATGCAGGCCCATTGCAGCCATCGCGAGCAGAAACGCCGACGCCGGCTCGGGCACCCAGGTCGCCGCTGAGAACGTGCCGCTGCCGGTGAACGGCGAGGGGATTGTGCCGAGTTGCGCGCCGGTCGCCACGTCGAACATGTAGAAGTTGGCCTGTGTCGTATTCGGACCATCGGTGACGTAGTATGCGATGCCGTTGAAGACCGCCAGGCCGTCGATGTCCGTTTCGCCGGCGGGATAGGGGGCCTTGAACGTGGTGGTAGCGCCGACGTAGTCGATTTCGTAAAGCCCGCGGACACTCCCGGTGGGGGCGGTGTCGCTCAGACCGTAGAGGATGCCGGTGGTCATGTCGAAATCGAGGCCGCCGAAGTCGAACGTGGACGGGTATACATAGACCTGGGTCGCCACTCGCGTAACGGGATCGATTTCATAGACCGCCTCGGTCGCGATGTTCCGCGTCCCGTAGAGCTTCCCATTCGCGAAACCAAGCCCGACAAAATTAACATTGGCCGTTCCGAACGTCATCGAGCCGAGATTCGTCGGCGTCAGCGTCGTGCCGAAGGGCGAGCTGAACAGCGTCGATCCGTTGTTCCAGTACAGCGTATTGGTCGTCCGGTCGTACGCCATGCCCCACGGCTTGGCGTCGGTTGTGGTGGCCGAATAGAGCGCCGTCGCGGCGCCCGTCGTCGGGTCGACGTTCCAAATGGTCGCGGTACCCGATTGATCGTTGCCGACGATCAGTTGGCCGTAGGCGAGATTCGAAATCAATAAAACGGCTAGCACGCTAACGCTTGAACGAAACATGCTCCCTCTCCCGGCCAGGACTGCTGAAGTGACGGATCGCACCGGAACCTGGCGCCGGAGCGATCACTTTCGAACGAAATGACGCATTTCGCGCATGTTAACGAACTCAATGAGCAGCGTCAAGCGCCAACGGCATCGTTTGTTTGTGTTACGATAGTGTCCGGCGACATTCATCGTGCCCGCGATTACCGGAGGAGTGGCGATACCGTTCGATTGAACGGGCCCTCAGGGCGTTCGCCGACGCGTTCACCGAGCCGGTCCTGCAAGTGCCGTTGTTTCCTCAGATTACGACACGGTTCCCGTGAAAGCCACCTCTTTTTCAGGCGGTTGGACCCTGGCGTCGACGTCCACACGAACTCGACCCGCCGGCGTTTCACGAAGCCCGACAGGTCCCGTTCGGCCGAGTTCGGCACGATTCGGAATGGCTTCTCAACCTCTTCGCGCTGCAATCTCGCGCCACCGCGGAGCTGATCGAGGGCACCGTGCTTCGGCTCGTTCAAGGGGACATTCCTTGCGCTTGCGGGGACATCGGCCGCCGGTGCGAGGACATCAGAAACGGTCATGCCCGCGATTGAGTACCACCCGCTTCGTCAGGCAGTCTTCATGGCTGCCGCCATTCAACCATGGCCAGTGGATACCAACGGTCGCACGTACCGCCCGCTATTCCGATGCCGATCGTGGGCGGCGGATCTACATCGACACTCGGGCTACACAGTCCTACGGCGAGGCGTACTGCGCCTGGGGCCTTAGAAAGTGTTTGAAAAGCCCGGAGAATGCCGATGAATGGGAATGGAACGGAGTTCTTACCCATCCGACGTGACGGACGGTCAGTGGAACCTGATCGTGCCGTGGATTCCGCCGGCAAAGCC
>WYBU01000092.1 GCA_011525745.1 Planctomycetaceae bacterium
ACGTGAACTCCCGGTCGATCGCCATGCTCGCGGCCGGGTTGTACGACAGCAGCACGTTCCACCCATCGTACAGAAAAACCCGCGACTCCGCCGGCGTGCCCGACCACGCCGAGCCGGTCCAGTCGTACAGCGTCCGCTTCACCCGCCGGTTCATGTAGTCATAGACCATCACGCACTTCTGGCTGCCCGTCGTCGGGTTCGTGGGATACGCCTCGATCAAACGGTTCTCGGCATCCCAGACGTAGGTATACGTGCCATCCTGCGTGAGATTGCCGTCGTCGTCGTAGGTGAAGCTCTCGCTCGGATTCGCCGTGGCCGTGTATTGGTTCAGCTCGTTGGTCGTGTAGGTCGTGGCCGTGCCCTGGCTGACCTCGTACGTCTCGCGGTTGCCGATCGGATCGTAGGCGTACTCGAAGTGCCGCGCATAGACCGGATCGCTCGGATTGGAAATCGTCCCGCCCGCGTACCGCCGGGCGCTCGTCAACTCGTTGCGGTCGTTGTAGGCGAAAAGATCGAATCCCGTCGTCCCCGCGGCCGTGAACGCCGTGCCGCTGACGGTGACGCTGGTGCGCCGCCCGAGCGCATCATTCGTGTACTCGAACTTGCTCACGCTCGTGCTGTCCCACTTGTTCTCGACCGAGGCGATCAGGTCGCGATGCGGCTCGAACGTCCGCACCACGCGCGCCACGAAGGCGTACCCGCCCTCCTGCGGCGGGCCGCGGTATTCGATCTTCTCCACCAGATCGCTGTCGGCCAGGTAGAGATAGTTCACGTAGTTCCACGGCGTCCCCGACCCCGACAGCCGGTTCAGCCGCCCGCGGCCATCGTACCAGTAGATCGTCGAGTAATCATAGGGCGGACTGCCGCTGCTGACCCTCAAACCGTTGGAACGCCCCTTGACCGTCCCGCCGCTGCCGGACTGATACAAGCGCTCGATGACCTTGCTGTACATCGGCGACGCCCCGCCGGTCGACTCGCTGAGCAGTTGCAACGCCGCGTTGTACGCGAACGTCCGCGAGTCTTCGGCTCCAGGTCGCTGCGCGGCACTCGGCGTGCGAACGATCTGCTCCGGACCGTGTGGCTTTTGCATCACGCAAAGTCTTCGGTTCCAGCCGGCCGCCGAGACTCTCATCAGCGCCGGATCAGTTCTTGGGAAGCAGTCTGTCTGTTGCTTCGGATGCATGAAGCGCCGGGCGCTTGGATTCGTAATGGCGGCTCATGTGACGAATGCCGGATGGATGGGTCGAGTGGAGCTGACAGTTGGGAGAAATCCCTTCCGCGAGTCCGCACCGAAGCGCTCCGCGGCGATCCCTGAGCGACCGGCACAAGCCTCAACATTATGCAGGACAATAGCTTAGGGCGACGAGACGGTTTTTCCGGAATTATCGCCGCGGATCACGCAGTAGTTATTGACATGTACGACACAATCGGGCAAACTACTCATCAATCGACCCGGATGGGAGATGGCCGGCGCCGCGGTTTGAACGCGACGCACGAGGTTGCGAGCCGATAGCAACGGGTCAGAGGGAGAGGACACGATGGACTGTCTGCGCATCAAGGGGCGTATTCTCGCATCGATCATCGCACTTTCGGCTTTCAGCCTGACAACGAAAAGCGTTGTGGCTTCGCCGTGCGACGGTGAGCCGGACGATGTCGTCGCCACGCTGTGGGCCGGCAACGGCGGCGGCTCCGGTCAGTTCGACGTGCTGCGCGGCTTTGGAACCTGCACCGACGACGTCTGGCGTTGGGTCTCGGATGGTCCGATCACCATCATGGACGACGCCGGCAACATCGTCGGCCAGTACCAAAGCTCGTCGATCACGTTGGTGGCCGATCCGATCGTCAGCGTCGTTTACGGCGTGCAAGCCGGCGCGGTCGATACTTCCTTTTCGATCTTTTCGACGCTGACGTTTCCGACGATGACCAACCCGCTCGGCATCGCCAGCGCCTCGAACACGCTGACGGACACGAACGGCAACGGCGGCACACTGACCGGTGGATTCGGTGGCGGCACCAAGTCGTTCCGAGCGTCCTACAACTTCGGTACCACGTTTGTGACGAGCGAAGAGAATCTTTCGGTGGGTGCGTTCGGCTCGACGACCAGCACCGAGGCCGATTTCTCGGGAATCATCACCGGCTCGGTGTCCGAAGCGCGGGCGCATTTCAGCTTTGTGCTCAGCCGGCTGGATATCTCGGGCGGCACCGGCGTTTTCAACGTCGTGCCCGAGCCTGGGACGCTCGCGTTGCTGAGTCTGGGCGGCCTGTCCCTGTTGCGCCGCCGCCGCTGAATCGACACCCTCACCGATACGCAACGATCCGACAAGGAAGGGCCGGCCGATCATGGCCGGCCTTCTTCTTGCGCCGCTCCTCCGCTTTGGCAAACGAGTGGGACGCCGTTGCCGCGAATAACGCAGCGTCGGCGATTCTCCCGCCTTCGCGCGCCGCGATGCTGTGGTGATCGCGCGCATCGACCGATACCATGAAGATATGGTCGATCCATCGGCAATCACTTCGCCGAACGGCGGCAGGCGCGCCTCCGAGACGCCCGCTGAAGCGCGCCATGCTCAGGTCCGCTTCGGCTCGCTCTATTGGCGCGGCTTCGGATCGGCCGTCGCCATCGGCGCCGCCGCCGGCCTGGCGCACGCCCTGGCCGAAACGCTGCTCGTCTCCTGGTGCGGCGTGCGCATCGGCTGGCTCGACATGGTCCTGACCGGACTGATCCTGGGCGTCACGATCACGGCCGGTCTCGCCGCCTGGTGGGCCGTCGCCGGACTCGTCGCGCCGATTCAACGATCCTCGTCCAACGTACCGGCGCCGGTGGTCGCTCGCCGCATTCTGCTGTTCGCGCTGCTGGCCGGATACTGCGCCGGCGCCGCGCTGCTCTCCGGCCGCCGCGCAGGCTGGGAACTCTCGACGATTCTGCTGTCGCTCTGGACCGTCGGCTTGATGTTGATCGCCTACGGAATGCTCTGGCGCCGCTGCGCCTCGTACACCGGCGTCGCGCTGGGCGCGCTGATCGCCGCTTGCGCCGCGTTCGCGACCACGACATGGGCGCAGCAGAACAACGAGGTCGTCGGCACGATTCGCTGGCTGATCTTCTCGGTCGGCCTGTACGTGCCGGCGCTGATGGCACTGGCCCTGCTGTCGCGCGTTCGGCCGCGCTCCAGCGTCGGCGGCCCGGCCGGCCCGCTGGCGGGGCTCGCCGTCGTCACGGCTGCGGTCATCGCCGTCGCCGCCGTCAGCCCGCGACCGCATGCGGCCTGGCAGTGCCGCATCGGTCCCGTGAAGAAACCGCCGCGCGGCAGTCCGCCCAACGTCGTGATGATCGTGCTGGACACGCTGACGGCCGTTCGCATGGAGCGCTTCGGCTACGAGCGCGCGACGATGCCCGGCCTGACGCGCTTCGCCGAGCAACACGGCGACGTCGTCATGTCCAGCCAGTCGCCGGCAACGTGGACCGGCGCGGCACACGCCTCGATGTTCACCGGCGCGTGGCCGTCGTCTCACGGTTGCCGCATGCCGCGCTACGGCGATCCCGATCCGCCGGCGTCGCTGCGTTATCCGATGTTTCCGCACGTGCCGACGCTGGCCGAATATCTCGGCGGGCACGGCTATCGCACCGCGGCGCTGTTCTCGAATTTCAGCGTGCCCGGACTGGGACTGGAGCGCGGCTTCGACGACGTCGACACGCGTCCCGGCGACGGCTACGTCGGCAAGTTGCTCGGCTGGGCCTACACCGGCGTCGGTCCGCTCAAGCCCGGCGGCTGGGTGTGGAACAACCTGCCGCCGTCGCTGCGGCGACACTGCCTCGGCTTCGACCGGCTGCGTCCGCCGGACCGCCGCGCCGACGAAATGAACGTCCTGGCGCGGCGCTGGATCGAGACGCACGGCGCACAACCGTACTTTTTGTGTCTGAATTATTTCGATCCGCACGAGCCGTACCTGCCGCGCAAGGCCGAGTCGCTGCCGGGGGCCGATCGGCCCGGTTTCGGCCTGGTGCCCAACAAGCTGTACAACGCCTGGCTCGAAGGCCGCGGCGAGATGCCCGCGGCGCTGGTGCAGGAACTGGCCGCTTTGTACGACGAAGAGCTGCGCGATCTGGACCGTGCGGTTGTGGACTTGCTCGAATGGTTTCGCGCCCGAACCGACTTCGACCGCACCCTGTTGATCATCGTCTCGGACCACGGCGAGGAGTTCATGGAGCACGGCCTGATGCGGCACGGCACCGACGTCTATCAGCAACAGATCGCCGTGCCGCTGTTCATCCGGCTGCCCCGGCCGCTGCCGGATGATCCGATCGAGCCGGGTCCGCAGTTCCAGTTGACCGATCTGTTCGCGACGATCGCCGAGATCATCGGCGATCCGCATCCGCCGAAGACCGAGGGCAGTCCGTGGGGCCGCGGACGCGACTACGCGCTGACCGAGATGTTCGTCCATCGCCCCGGCGTGCAGCGGATCGACCGCGAGATGCACGCCGTGACGTTCGGCGCGATCAAGTACATTCAGTCGCGCAGTGCGACGGTGAAAGAGGAGATGTACGACCTCGCCGCCGATCCGCAGGAACGCGACAACATACTCGCGTCGCACCCGGACCTGGCCGAGCGGGCGCGGCAAATCCTGGCCGAGCGGCAGGCCATGCTCGACGCTCAGGGCACGCGGCAGGTTCGCGAGCAGCGCACATCGATGGAAGCGTTGCGCCACCTGGGCTATCTCGACACGGAACCGACGCGGCGCAAACGACCACCCGCCAGCGCCACCGCGCCGCCCGCCCCGTCGACACGTCCGCAAGACGCTCCGGTTGATTCGCACACCGCTGACTGATCCGAGCCGCAAGCGCCAGCGCCGCGGAGAATCAGAGCCGCGAAGCGTCAGCGAGCGGGATCGGGCCGTACGTCCGCGGCACATGCGCAGCAATTGCAGGTCTCGCGTGCAGCTCGCCGTCAGGCCGTCGCGCCATCGGGCGCACGTACGCGAGCGAACCGTTCGATCTCGCGCAGTGCACGCGAATCCCGCTTGCTCACGCTGCGCGGCTCTGACAGGAGTTATTCGCACGGGTTACAAGCCCGTGCCACGCGGAGCTTAGCCCGTGCCACGCGGAGCTTAGGCCGTGTCACGCGACTACCCGTACCCCAGATCATCCAGCTCTCCTTCATCCAGCCCGAAGTGATGCCCGATCTCGTGCAACACCGTCGCCTGTATCTCCTCCAGCAGCTCTTCGCGCGACTCGCAGCACTGTTCCAGATTGCGTTGATAGATCACAATCCGGTCCGGCAGCGCCGGCAGCGACTCGACGCTGCGCTCCGTCAGCGGCGTGCCGTGATACAACCCCAGCAGCTCGCTCGGATCGTCCACGCCCACCGCGCGGGCCTCCTCCGCGGTCGGTGCATCCTCGACCTCGACGATCACCTGCTCCAGATACGACGCGAATTCCCCGGGCACGCTTTCCATCGCCTCGTGCACCGCCTGCTCGAACTCGCGCCGCGACATTCGCTTCATCCGGTTCACCACTGTACGCTGTTGCACGGTCGCGCCCGCCGGGCGCGATTTGTGCCACAACGGACTTTATACTGACGCGCCGCAACGACTGTCCATCCGCGGCACGATTCGGAGTCGACTCGTGAAGCATCAACGGAACCGCAGTATCGGCGCCGTTTTCTTTCGTTCCCAGCCGCGCGTCGGTCCGCACAGCGGACCCTACGGCCTTGCCCGCGCGGCGCTGTGCCTGCTCCCGTTCCTCGCCGGCTGCGGGCCGACCGGCGGATTTCTCATCCGCCCCGTCCCGCCCGATCAGACGCTCGAAGAACGCACCGTTGATCGCGACGAGGGATTGTTCCTGCCCAAAATCGCCCTGATCGATCTGAACGGCCTGCTGATCAACGACACGCAGAACGGCCTGTTCACCGAAGGCGAGCACCCCGTCTCGCTGCTGACCGAGAAGCTGCGCGCCGCCGAACACGACAGTCGCGTCAAGGCGGTCGTGCTGCGCATCAACTCTCCCGGCGGAACGGTGACGGCCAGCCATCTGATGCACCACGAAGTGCGGCGCTTCCGCGAAAAGACCGGCAAGCCCGTCGTCGCCTTCCTGATGGACGTCGCCGCCAGCGGCGGGTACTACGTCGCCTGCGCCGCCGACGAAATCGTCGCCTGCCCGACGACCGTGACCGGCAGCATCGGCGTCATCATGCAGATGATCGAGATTTCGGGAACGCTGTCCAAGATCGGCGTGACGACCGACGCGATCGTCTCCGGCCCGCGCAAGGACTCCGGCTCGCCGTTCCGCAGAATGCGCCCGGAGGAACGCGAGACCTTCCAGAAGATCGTCGATGACATGTACGCTCAGTTCGTCGACGTCGTTTGCGCCGGCCGGCCGAAGCTGACGGAAGCCCAGGTGCGCGAGCTGGCCGACGGGCGGGTCTATTTTGCGCCCGAGGCTCTGAAACTCGGCCTGGTCGACCGCATCGGACTCATGGAGGACGCGATCGGCGCCGCCAAGAGTCGCGCTGCCGTCGTGAAAGCCCGAGTAATCATGTATCACCGCCCGCTCGGTTGGCGGGGAAGCTGGTACGCGCGCGAGGGCTTCGCACAGGGTTCGCCGACGCAGCCCACGGTCAACGTCATCAACCTGAACTGGCCGAGGGGCTTTACAGAGGGGCCTGTGTTCCTTTATCTTTGGACTATCGGGAATCCAGGGTGAGTAGGTCCCCGTGATTTCGCTGAGCCATTCGCGCTTCGTTACGTTCGACTTGTAACGCCCCGGATTCGTCGGCCGCCGTCTGCGGCCGCGCGAGCAACGGATATGGACACCGACGACCCGCGTCGCGGCGCAAGGCCGCGCGCGGGCAGGCGAGTGGGGCCTTATGAGCGTTCAGGTTCGCTGTTCTCATTGCGCCTGGCTCTTCAGGGTGGAAGACGCGTTCGCCGGCACGCGCTGTCGCTGCAAGCATTGCGGCGCTATCACCAACGTGCCTGCCAACGGCGTCAGCCCGCCCGATCTGCCCCGTCCCATGAGTCCGCCGTCGGGCAAGCGGCCGCGAATCGCGATGCCCAAGACCCGCTCCCGCCGCCGGCGGAATCTGCTGTTCGTGACCGCCGCGCTGCTGGCCGCCGTTTTCGCCTACTCGCGCTGGAGTCCGCGCGGCGTGCCCGGCCAGCCGCCGGATGTGCACGCGTTTCCGCTGGAAAAGGCCTCGATCGCGCGGCTGCCCGAACCCGACGCACTGGCCACGCTGCCGCGCGAGTTCCTCGGCAAACCGCTCCGCGCCGACCGCATCGTCTGGCTCATCGACGGCGGCGTCGCCATGACCGAGTACTACCCCGACGTCACGACCCTTGTCGCCACTGCCATGGCCCTGCTCGATCCGGCCGCGCAGCGCTTCGGGCTGTATCTCGCATCCGACCAACGAAGCGATTATCTGCAACTCAGCGCCGCCGGCACGCGCTCGGTGAGGGCGGGACGCGAGCTGATGCAGAACTTCAGGCTCGACGGCCGGCCCGATCTGGGCCGCTCGTTCGAGGACGTGGCCGCCTGGAAGCCGCAGCAGGTGTTTCTGATCCTGACGCAACCGACCGATCGCGAGGCCGTCAACTCGATCATCCGCCGCGCCAAGTCGGAAGAGATTTCGGTGTCGGTCGTCACCGTGGGCGATCCGTTCCACGGCTGGGCGAGCATCGCATTGGAGACGGGCGGCGATTATCTCTGCCTGCGCAAGCGCGACCTGCTGCTGTGGGTCGATCGGCTCGTCCCACCGCGCCTGCCCGAGTTCGTCGGCCAGCCACGCAAGGCGAGTTGAACGCCGCGCGGGGCGCGTGTGCATGGGGCACAGCCGCCCCCGGCTGTGTCCGGCGCCTGGCGCGGGCTGCCAGCCCGTGAACATCAAAGCCGCGCAGCGTCAGCAAGCGGGATCCGCACGCCGGATCGCAAGAGTCACCAGTGTTGCGCGGTCGGGCCGCGGCAGCCTGACGGCGAGTTGCACGCGAAAACTGAGATTGTGGTCTGTCACAGGATCGTACCCCCCGTTCCCGCTCACTGACGCTTCGCGGCTCTGAAAGACCGCGTCGCTGGCGCTTGCGGCTCTGATTTCCCCGGTGCATTCGCCTGCGGCTCGGGACCAGACCCGTCGCCGGCACGACCGCTCCGCAATTCCACCCGCGCTCTGATCGCGTTAAGATCATGCCGTCGCGCCGCAGCTCCCCCCCGCCGCCGGCGCCAGGAGACCGACGCATGAGCACCAGCATCAAACTCACCGTTTCCGAACCCGTCGCCACGCTCACGTTCACCAGCCCCAAGGGCGTCAACATCCTTTCCACGTCCCTCTTCGAGTCGCTCGAAAAACACCTCGCCGACGTCGCCGCCAACCGCGACATCCGCGTGCTGATCCTTACCGGCGAGGGCAAGACCTTCCTCGCCGGCGCCGACATCGCCGAAATGTCCGCCGCCAATCTGCACGGCGGCGCCGAATTCTCACGCCGCGGACGACGCGCCATGGACCGCATCGCCGGCCTGGAATCGGCCGTCACCATCGCCGCCATCAACGGCGGCGCGTTCGGCGGCGGCTGCGAGCTGGCCGTCGCCTGCGATCTGCGCATCATGGCCGACACGGCCAAGATCGGTCTGACTGAAGTCAAGCTCGGCCTGATCCCCGGCTGGGGCGGCATGCAGCGCGTGCAGAACCTCATCGGCCCGGCCCGCGCGCGGCGCATGGTGTTCACCGGCGAAGCGATCGACGGTCGCATCGCGCTGGAAATCGGCCTCGTCAACGAAGTCGTGCCCGCCGACGGACTGCTGGCCGAGGCGCGCCGCATCGCCGAGCAGATTTGCGCCAACGGCCCGCTGGCCGTGCGCATGGCCAAGCGCTGCCTGATGGCCGCCGCGACGGGCGTCGAGTCCGGCGCGCTGATGGAGGCCGCGGCATTCGAGGAGATTTTCCGCAGCGAACAGGCGCGCGAGGGACTGAAGGCCTTCGTGGAAAAGCGTCCGCCGAAGTGGACGTAACGCCACACCGTGCGGCACGCTCACGCAACCCGCGAGAATCCATCAAGACAGCCCCCGTCCGCCCCACCGGCGCGCCTGGCCGCGCGAAGCGTGACACGCGCCGCGAGTGCGGACGATAAGTACCTTCGCCGCCCCCGACGAATACAAGACATCGCACCGCACAACTCACGGCGGATCACCGACTTACGAGCGAGCGTCCCGCGCAGATCTGCTCCCCTTCGTACCATCGTGCTTTCCCCGTCTGCGGGGGAACGCCTTCGTGCCTTTTTTCATCACAAATTGGGTTGCGGGCAAGGCCCGCGCTGCAACACCATCCCGCACCGCCCATCTGTTATAATGGGCTTGGCTTCCGGCCGGAGACTTGGGAGGTTCTGCCATGCTCCGGCGCGCCGCGCTTCCGGTACTCGCCTTGCTATTCCCCTGTTCGCTCGGTTGCTCGCTTGACTGGTTCCCGTTCTGGACCGATCTCGATTCATCCACCGTGCGCGTCTATCTCATCAACGACAGTTCGACGCAGTTTGTGGCGCCGAATCTCGGCCTCTGCCCGCAGGGACTGGCCAATCCCCCGCACAGCTTCCTCGACGCCCCGCCCATCCTCGCGCCGGGCGAAGCGATCGGCTACTCGATGTGGCGCATCGGCGGCGCCGACGGCCTGTGCATCGGCGATTTTCCCGAATACATGATCGGCCTGTGCGGCTGGTGGTACGGCCCCGATTCCGGCGTGGCCAATCGAATCGACCGCAAGTTCGGCGGGCAGATCGGCTTTCAGTTCCAGTGCGGCGACACGATCCTGCTGCGCTGGACCGACGCCGGCGCCGAAGGCGGTGCGTGGAGTTCGTCCGTTCTGACCGCCCCCAGCAACGAGTCGCCGACCGCCGCGTTTCAGGAGATCGAAACCCCGCCGGGACAAACCTGCGCGCTGTAGACGGGCGTTTGGGGACCGCGGCGCCGCCGACTTCCACGAGCACTGCAACACTCGTTTCAACGAAAGGAGCGCCATCGGCTGGGCCGCAACCTCAACCGACGCAAAGGCTATTCATGCAGGCCCGTATTTGGATCGACCGATCCGATATGGGCCATGATCGATATCCGCGGCCTATCTCTGCGAAAGCGCCTGCATCGGATTTACGTTAGCTATTGATGGACCCGTCTACCTTCCGGGCTAGGGAGATTTCCCCATGATCAAGTGCGCCAGTCTACCCCGTTCCGCTGCGCCTGTCGTGTTTTGCCTCGCCCTCCTGATAAACACCGCCGGCTGCTCGCTCCAAGCGACGGGGCCGCTCGCATTCCTTCCGCTGCTGCTGCCGCCCGGCGTGTTCGAGTCCATCGACTTCGTTTACGCCGATGCCGATCGCGTCGTGGCGACCCGCATGAACGCACGCGACATCATCGCGAACTATTCGTTCTACACCGCCGTGGGCGCCAGCGCCCCGGTGGACTTTGAGATGTACGACGTCGAAGTCCTGGAGCTTGATCCGATTTCGCTCGAAACCCGCACGCTCGCGGGCAACATCCACGCACCCTCGCCGCTGTTGAAATCCGACGGTCGCTGGATCGTCTGGGCCGACTGGATGGCCGGCGGCATCGTGGCGCGTGAAATCTCCGCCGACGGCGGCGAGCGGCGACACCTCGAGAGCGCGGGAAACGAGCTGTCGGTGTTTGCCGTCCGCAACGGGATCGCCGCCGTGCAGCAGGGATACGTCAGCTACAACGGCGGGCCGGACGGCCTGAACGTCAGCGGCCCGACGTTTCTCCACCTTGTCTATCTGGCGACCGGCGACGTAATGCGCGTTGATCTGCCCAACGAGGGGATCGCGGCGCAGGCCGCATTGACGGCCGATCGGCTGGCGGTGCTCATGCACGTGCCGGGGCCGGAGGACGACTTGATCCCGATATATCTGAATGCGCCGCCGGGACCCTTTCCGCCGCAAGTGCCCCCGACCTACGTCCGCGCCTACTATGGCGGCGTCGCCGTTTATGACGTGAAGAGCCGGACGTGGTCGACGATCGACGAGAGAATCAGCGTCGATTTCGCACGCATTCTTATGACGACAGATTATGTCGTATGGAGCGAGAGCAGCTTTACCGACACGAGCGTTCGGCCGCAGGTACGCGCCCATCGGCTGTCGGACGGACGGACCATGACGCTGCTTGAGTCGAACCGCGATGACGGATCGTACGAGACGATGTACTTGCGCAGCGCCAACGACGCGGGGGTGCTCATTCAACGGGACGTGACGCCGCCCTATTCAGGAAGTTCGCCGGCGTCGCTGTTTCCTCCGCCGGATGCGCTGGTCAAGACATACCAGTATGTTTTTGTCGGATTTGACGGCGCCGCGACGCTGCTGGCCGAGTTCCCCGAAACGCCCGCCCATCCGGCGCTGTTCTCCACCGCCGCCGCACTGACCGACGACTTTGCGTTCGTGCCCGATCCGACGCGCGGCGACTTTCACGCGATCACGCTGACGACGCTGGAAGATCGTCTGTTTTCGATGAGCGCGTTGCCGTAGTCCGGGTAACCGAAGCGCGATCGTAGGGAAGCGGCAGAGAGCGTCCGGCCGTGCGTCATCCTTTGCCCTTCGGCGCCCCGTCGCTCTCTTCTGTTCGCTGTTCCCTGTTCCCAGTCCACCCTTCGTGCCTTTTTAAGTCACCAATGTGGTTGCGGGGTGCGGCCCGCGCCGCAAAACTGTGTCCCATGCCTCGGCGCAAATCGCTATAACTTTCGGAACGCATCCAGCGCCCGATCGAGATGTTCGCGCTCATGCCCCGCCGAAATCTGCACCCGCAGTCGCGCCTTGCCCTCGGGCACCACCGGATAGCCGAAGCCGATGACGAACACTCCCAGCTCCAGCAGCCGCTTACTCGCGGCGATCGCCCGCGCCGTGGCGCCCAGGATAATCGGCGTGATCGCGCTGGGACCGGTGACGGTCTCGAAACCCAGCTTCGCCAGCCCGCCGCGGATGTACTCGACGTTGGCCCGCAGCTTATCGACCCGCGTCGTATCGCGCCGCAGGATTTCGATCGCCTTCATCGCCCCACCCGCCGTCGCCGGCGGCAGCGCGTTGCTGAATAGTTGCGGACGCGAACGCTGCACCATCAGCTCGATCAGCCCGCGCTCGGCCGCAACGTAGCCGCCCGCCGCGCCGCCGAGGGCCTTGCCCAGCGTGCCGGTCAGCACGTCGATTTTTCCGAGCAATCCGTAATGCTCGATCACGCCGCGGCCCGTCTTCCCCACGACGCCGACCCCGTGCGAGTCGTCGACGATCAGCAGCGCATCGTGCTCGCGGCACAGTGCGTGAATGCGGTCCAGATGGGCGATGTCTCCTTCCATGCTGAAGACGCCGTCGGTGATCACGATCCGCAGCTTTTTTCCCGCCGACGCGCGCAGCGCCTTTTCCAGTTCATCCATGTCGCTGTGCTTGTAGATGCGCGATTCGGACTGCTTGTTGATCTGCCGTCCCAGCCGCACGGCGTCGATGATCGAGGCGTGGTTCAACTCGTCCGAAATCGCCACGACGTCCCCGCCGCCGATGGCCATCAGCGTCGGGATGACCGCTTCGTTTGCGTTCCAGCATGAGACGTACGTCGTCGCCGCATCGGTCGCCGACAGCTCCGCCAGCGCCGACTCGATCTGCCGGTGATAGTCGAACGTGCCGCAGATGAAGCGCACCGAACCGGTTCCCGCGCCCCATTGCGTCACCGCGGCGTGAGCGGTGGCGACCACTTCCGGATGACTGGCCAGTCCCAGGTAGTCGTTGGAGCAGAGCACGACGACGCGGCCGACGCCTTCGATCTCCGATTCCGGGCCCATCGGCTTCAGCAGATTGCGCAGCGTCTTGAATTGCCCCTGCTCGCGAAGCAGATCGAGATCGGCGCGGATGCGATCGGTCCAGGCGGTGGACATAATGGCCTCCCCATGCGGCCGGCTCGGCGCGAAACCACGACCGCCGCCGGCTGCCGCGCGATTGTAACGCGCAAGGGCCATAACGCGCCTTCGGCCGCGTGGCGGTTTGACTCGCCATCCGCGCGAAACGCGCCACGTGGTTTCAGGCTGTCTTAAGGAGATTTGTCGGCCACGAACAGGGCCGTCGTCACGAAAGGATAAACGAATGGAATGCGCCGCGCCACCACGCGCGGAAACACCTCGCGAAGCTGGTCGCGCAGGCGCCAGGCATTGAAGTGAAAATTGATCCGCCGCCGATCCTCGCGAATGTCGACGAAACGGTACAGCACCCGCCGCCACAGCATGTGCGCATGGGCCGACGCGCTGGGATAGGGCTTGCCGCCCATGCAGCGCCCGACGAACTTCAGCAGCCCCGGCAGACCCACCTCGATCGGCACGGTCAGCACCAGTCGCCCCGCCGGCCGCAGCACGCGATACAACTCGCGTATCCCGGCCGCCCGATCGCCGACCGGCAGGTAATGAAACATTTCAAGACAAATAATAACATCAAATGCCGTGGCGGCGAACGGCAGACAGCGCGCGTCGGCCCGCAGCACCGGCTCGTCGGGATTCCTGCGGCGGCACTGCTCCGTCAGCCAGGCGTCGTAGTTGACGCCCACCAGCGATCCGACCCGCCCGCGCAGCAACGGCCAGGCGATCCCGTCGGCGCAGCCCAGATCGAGCACCCGCGCGCCGGGGCGGCGATCCAGTTCCGCCGCGTCGACGGCCAACTGCAAACGGGCGTGTCGCTGCCGCGCGAAGAAGCGCCAGCGCTTCGATACGAGAATGTCCGAATACTCGGGCGTCGTCTGTGTGTTGCTCATGTATGCGTTGGACGGCCTTCGCACGGGGCGGCGCCGCGCCCGGCGGCAAGCTCACGAATCAACCCCACGTAGGGTTCATACAGCCGCCGCCGATCCCATCGCTCCCCGGCCGACCGCCGCGCCGCGATGCGCCGCTCGCCCAGCCGTTGCGGATCGGCGATCAACTCCTCGAACCGCCGCACCGCGTCGCCGGCGTCGCCGCAGGCGTACGTCACGCCGCTGCCGGTCCGCTCGACCCACTCCGCGCACTCGCCCGGAATCGTGTTCATAATCGCCAGGCCGGCGGCCCAATAGTAGAAGATCTTGTTGGGAAACCACACCAGCGCGTCGGGCCGGACGGCGTTCCAGCCCACGTCGCATCGAGCGATCGTGGCCGCCCAGTCCTCAAACGGCGCAAAACCGAGAAACACCGACCGCGGCGCGCCTTCGAGAATGCACCGCGCCTGCGACTCCAGTTCGCCGCGCCCGCTAAAAACGAATCGCACGTTGGGCCGCCGCGAAGAAATCTCCGCCGCCACCCGCGCTACGGTCAGCACGTCGTAGCTGCGCGACAGGCTGCCGCCGTAGATCGACCAGATTTCGCCCGCAGGCTTGTCGCCCGGCAGACAGCGGCCGATGCGGGCGGCGGAATCAAACGATCCAAGGTCGATCCCCAGCGGAATCACCAAACGCCGATAGTCCCGCCGGCCGAAGCGCCGCGGATCGTCGGCATAGGGCGCGGCGACGCCCACGATCGCGTCCGCCGCTTCGTACGCCGCACGCGTAGCGGCGATCCACGGCCGCAGAATCAGCGGCGCCGACCAGCGCAGCCCGCGCGGAAACATGCGGCTGAAGTTGCCGATCCAGTCGTCCTGAACGTCGACGATCAGCCGCGCGCCGCAGCGCCGCGCCACCCGCGCCGCCGCCGCGGCCGAATCCGGCGGCGGATTGCTGGCGATGATGACGTGCGGGGCCGACGAACGTCGCAGCTCTTCGCATGCCTGACGCTCGAACCGCCCCGCGAGCACGCGATGCGACACGATGCGCCGCAGGCCGACGTTGCGTCGATACGCCGGCGCGGGCGTCAGGCGCACGTCGATGCGTTCGCCGCGGCACGCCTCGGTCGCCGCGCGCGCATCGAGCCGTCGCTTGAACCGATGTGAAAAATCGCAACTCCACCACGTCACCTCGCAGCCGGCGTCGCGCAGCAGCCGCGCCAGGCTGGAATATCGCCCGGGCTGCTCGGGATCGCCGGGCAGGGGATCAAACGGATTCACGATCCAGACGCGCGGCATGACACCGGAAACGAGCGGGCAGGGATTCGCGCGGGGCTTGCCCGCTCAGTTGCACTGCGCAGGCTGCGCCCACGACCCATTTTGTGATTGAAGAAGGCGCGAACCGCGTCGCGGCCGCGGTCTGCGCCGAGTCTATTTCGCGCGATCGCCGGACGATGCCGCCCGCCGCGGGTCGGTAGCGGCCGCGCGCTGCAATTCCTCGTAAATCGCATCCGCCGCTTGCGCGGTATGAAACAACGCCGCGCGCTTACGCCCGCGCGCCGCCAGCGCGCATCGTCGCGGCTCATCGTCCCACAACGCCGCCATTGCATCCGCCACCGCGCGCGGATCGTTCGGATCGACCCGCTCCGCCGCATCGGCCGCCACTTCCTCGAACGCCGGCAACGGACTGCACAAGATCGGCACGCCGAACTCCATCGCCTCCAGCAGCGGCTGACCGAAGGACTCCAGCAGACTCACGCACACCAGCATTCGTGCCGCCGCGTAATGCGCCCCCAGTACCGGCCGATCGAGCTGCCCCAGCAATGCTACGCCGTCGGACACGCCGCACGCCGCGATCCGCTCGTTCAACTCACCAACCGCCGGCCGCGCCGCCGGCGCCTCGCCCGCAATCAGCAGCCGGATGTCCGTCCGCCCGCGCCGCCGCAGTTCCGCCACGGCGTCAACCAGAACGCCATGATTCTTGTGCGGCATCACGCTACCGACCGCCAGCGCAAACGGCGGCCCCGCGCGCAGCCGCGCCGCCAGCGACTCATCCGCCGCACCGCGCAGCGCCGGCGTGTCGACGCCGTAGGAAACGACGCGCGCTCGATCCGGCCGGACCCAGCCGCGCTCCAGCGCCAGCTCCAGGATGGCGCGCGAGACGAAAACCGCGCGAGCCGCACGCGCCAGCGTCAGACGCGCGAATCGCCCCTGCATCGCCGCGTAGAAGCGCGCGCGCCCGAACCGCTCGTTGGTAAAGAACATCGAATCGCGTTGCATCACGACGATCGGCGGACCGCTCCGCATCGCCGTCAGACCCTGCGGCAAAAACACCACGTCGATGCCGTGTCGCCGGCACCACGACGCCATCCGCCAGCGCTGCCACAACAGCCGCGGCGCCACGCGGCGCGCCGCTGCGATCTCGTGAACAACCAGACCGTCGCAGCGCGGCAGGACGGCGATCAGGCCGGGATGTGCCGCCAGGACGTGAACCTCGTCGCCGGCCGCGCGGCGGCACAGATGCGGCAGGAAGTCGCGGATCGTCTGTCCCGGTCCGCCCAGCGCGGCCGACAGAATATCGACGGCAATTCTCATCCGAAATTAGAAGCGCCCGAGCGAGTCGGCGGGCGCGCCGCACCGGCGCGGCGCGCGATTCAGCGCCGTCGGCCGACCGAGCCGTCGTGCCGCGCATAGTCGGCGGCCGCCGCCGGGTCATAAGCGGCCAACGCCGCGGTCCAGCCGTTCTGGTCGAGCAGTTCCGGATGGCGCTCCTGCTCCTTGAGGCGCCACTCGACGATGGCAAAAACGGCGAACAGGATGTTCAACGGCATGGCATTCTGGAAATGTTCGGCCGTCAAGCCGTTCACCAGCAGGCCGATCAGCACCATGATCAGCCCCTCGCCCACGGCGATCATGAACGGATCCGAATCGGTTCGAATCAGCCGGTTCCCGCGGCGCCACACGGCGACGACCAGACAGGTGCAGATGATGAAGCCGAACAGCCCGGTATTGACGATCGCGCCGACGTACGAACTATGGGCCGTGGCGCGCAGCCGCTGATACTCCGCGATCATGCCGCGCCCGAAGAGGAAGTAATGCGGCGAAATGCGCGTCATCATTTTCGTCCAGATTCTGAAGCGCGTCTCGGCCGATTCTTCCAGCACGTCCGCCGATCCCGACTCGCCGTAGACGCGGCGGTCCAGCCGCTCCATGAAGTCGGTCTGACTCACCATCGCCATTGCGCCGACGCAGATCAGCGCAATCGTCAGCAGGCGACGGCCGAAGAACGTCAGTGAATAGAGAATGGCCACCGTGTAGCCGAGAATCGCCCCGCGCGTCACCGTGTACCACATTCCGGCAAACGTGAGGGCGGTCGCGGCCGCGTAACGCAGTTTGGCCATCGCTCCGGGATCGCGCGTCAGCAGCCGCAGCGCCACGAACGAGGCCGAAAACCCGATCACCGCCAGCGATACGCCGCCCGTCGCAACGTCCGCCCGGCGATCCTGTTCTTCCATCTCGTCGGCCTGCTCCTCCGCGCTGCGCGCGTAGAGTTTCAGGTTCGGCACTTCCCACGGCTGCGTCAGCGCCGGGGCGTGAATCTGCACCACGCCGATGAGACTGGCCAGGCTGGCCGCGATCAGAATGGCGCCGATCATGCGCCGCGCCTCGACCCGGCTTTGCACCACGCTGAAGACAATGTACGTCAGCAATGGAATGTGCAGCGAGCGGCCCACAATGCGCAGATTCTTGACAACGCCCGTCAGATTCAGACTGACGCTGCCGATGATGCAGCCCAGCGTAATCGAAACAAACCACAGAATCGCCAGCCGTACCGCCCACGATTGCAGGATGTCCTTCGGCGCGATCCGGGCGCATGCCAGCGCCAGCAGAATTACGTAAACGTCGCTGAGGCGAACGCCCAGCGGCAGCGTCCCGTACAGCAGCGTCGCCGGATAACACCACGACAGCGTGAAGTAGAAATAGGCCGCCCATCGCGGATTGAGGAAAATCAGCCCGATGGCCAGGGCGCTGATCGTGATGGCGACCGGATCCAGGTTCATAGCACCGCCCGATTACCGGGCCGTCTCCTCATAAATCTCTTCGGCCATTCGGACCGTCCATTCCAGATCAAAACGCTCGGCGGCCCGCGCCGCACCCGCGCGGGCCAGACGCCGCCGCAACGCGTCGTCGCACAGCAGCCGCGTCAACGCCGCCGCCAGCGCCGGACCGTCGCGCGGCGGCACAACCAGGCCGCTGCGCTCGTCTTCCACCACTTCCGGCGCGGCGCCGCAGCGCGTCACCACCACGGCCGCCCCCTGCGCCATCGCCTCCGCCGCCACCAGTCCGAAGCCCTCGCCGAAGTCCGCGCTCACGTCGCCCGGCAACGGCACGCTGGGCATGGCCACCACGTCGAAATCGACCATGCAGCGCCAGGCGTCGGGAATACGACCGGTGAAGAGGAAGCGTTCGTTCCACCCCGTTCGGGACACGCGCTCGCGCAAGTCCGCCGCCAGCCGTTCGCTGCCCACGTTGCCGGCGACCGCGTCGCCGACCAACGCAAAGTATACGTCCGGAATCGACCGCCGGACAATTTCCGCCGCTTCCACGAAGTACTCAAATCCCTTCCGGTCGATTATCCCGCCGAACGCCCCCACAAGCAGGGCCTCGCCGGGTATTCCGTATCGCCGCCGGAATTCACCCCGCCGGCTTTCGCGCCGCATCCGCCCGATCGGCACGCCGTTGTACAACACCGTCGATCGCTCGCGCCACGCCGGCGGCAGCGTGCCCTGCACCCAGCGGCTGATGCACAACACGCGGTCGGCCAGCACCCCCCCCAACTCGTCCCAGCCCCACGACGCCCAGCCCCGATGATCGAACCCGCCATGAAGCTGCCACACGCTGCGAACGCCCGCCGCCCGGGCCGCCAGTCCCCCGATCAAGAACGTGTGCCAGTAGTGGGCGTGCACGACATCCAGGCCCAGATCGGGGATCCGCTGCGCCAGCATCCGCGCCGAGCGCGCCGCATGCGCCAACATCCGCGCCGTACGCCCGGCGCCGCGCGGACCGCCGCGCACCGTTCGCATCCGGGGCAGCGAGCCGGCGTCGAGTTGCACCATTTCGTCGCATTTCGGTCCGATCGCCTCCTCCGACGGTCCGCGCGACAGGAAGACACCCACGACCTCCACGCGGTCGCGATCCAGCGCCGACACCAGATGCCCGGTCGCCGAAAGCAGACCGTATCGCTCGGTGTTGCCGTCGAACAACATGCCGACGCGGATGGGCATCAATCTTGCAGTGTCGGCGACAACTTGCCGCTGCCCGAACGCTGCGGCAGGCGCCCTTCAAAGACCACGTCAACCGGACCGCCGAGCCACTCCGCCAGCCGCTCACATAACCACGCCGCCGTCTCTGCCGACGGCGCCACGGCCGGCTCCAGTCGCAACGCGACCGCCGCTGAATCGCGCCTCACGAATTGAGACTCGATGTACCCCTCCTCGTGCAGCCGCGCCTGCCATTCCGCCGCGGCGCTCATCGCCGCCGTCAACCGCCCCGACCCGTCGCGCCAGGCGTTGGCCAGCCGGCCCTCGACGCTTTGCACGACCCGCATTCCCGGCTGCCGGCCGCACGTGCACGGCCGGTCCGACCACACGGCCGCGTCGCCGACGACGTAGCGCAGCAGCGGCATGGCCCGGTTACGCAAACTCGTAAGCACGACCTTGCCGGGAACACCGGGCGGCACGTGGCGTCCCTGATCGTCGATGATTTCGAGCAGCACGTGCTCGGGATTCGTGTGCAGCCCGCCCTGCGGACATCGATGGGCCAGCGATCCGACTTCGGTGCAGCCGTACTCGTTGAGCACCGGACATCCGAACGCCGCCGTCGCTTCGCGATCGACCGCGGGCGTCAGTACTTCGGAGTTGCTGAGCACCACGCGCGTGCCCCACGTACGCAGATCGGTCCCCGCGTGGCTCGCGAACCAGATTAGGCGATGCAGCAGCGACGGCTGTGCCAGCAAAACCGGCGCTCGCAGGCGCGAGAAACGTCGAGTGACTTTTTCCGCTTCGCGTTGCGTCAACGAGAACGTACCGTTGCGGCGACGGCCGGCGAAGATGTCGGCGACGTGGGACAGCGTTCGCCGCACGTGGCCGAGCCGTTGCGAAACGAGCATCGCCATCCGCCCCCACGGCGCGGCGCCATACCAGCCCAGCGCCCGCGCCCGCGCCGCGTGCAGCGTGTGTCGCGTCGCGGCATCGTGCATCGTCACAACCGGCCGCCCGGACGTGCCGCTGGAGGAACTGATGGTCACGCCGCGCACCGGCGGCGGCGCGTGCAGCGAAGTTCCGGCATCGAGCAGCTCTTGGCGCGTCAGGACCGGCCAATCCTGGTAGCGCGCGGCGTCCGCGTATTCACAGGGATCGCCCGGCAACGTCCGGGCGAGTTTCCGATAGTAGGGCACGTTTTCGAACGCGAATCCGATCGTCTCGCGAAGCAAATCCGCCTGCCGCCGCCGCAGTTTGTCGAAGTCGTGGAATTGCGAGTCCTCGAACTCGCGCAGCGTCTGCCGGAACGATTCGGGCGAAAGCCGATAGCGCCGACAATACCGAAGAAACGCGCGCGATTCCGGGATGGAGGTCATTCACACAACTGCCATACACACGTGTGCTCACGGCCGCGCGCACGGTCCGAATCGAACTGGATGCTCGGCGCCACGCAAGCCCTGTAAGGGCGACAGGTAATAGCTGAGGGCGTAAGCCCTCGGAGAAGCCGCCGCCGGATTAGAAGCCCTGGAGGGGCGACACAGAACGCTCGGAACGTAGTCGGCGCCCGTGAATCTAGACGCTTGCCAGACACGCATACGCCTGCTTGCCTCGCCTGCCGGGCACTACGATGAGCGAACCGGCCACCCTGAATTCCCACCCTTGGCCCATGATGCCCGCTGTCGCCGCATTTCGACGTCGTCATGGGTCTAAGACTACACTAATTCCGCCGCCTCCTCCTCATACACGTCCTCCAATCGCGCGGCCACGACCCGCGCATCGAACTCGCGCCGTACCTTGTCGTATCCCGCCGCGCCCAGCCGCCGCCGCAGCGCGTCATCCCGCAACAGCCGCAGCATCGCCTCGCCCAGCGCCCGCCCCTCGCGCGGAGGAACCAGCAGTCCGTCGACGCCATCCTCGATCACCTCCGGCACGGCCGCCCAACGCGTGGCGATCGTCGCCACGCCCATCGCCATCGACTCGATCATCACATTGCCGAAGCCCTCACCCTTCTGCCACGACGTCCACGCCGACGGCATCGCGATCACGTCGAAGTCGCCCATGTACGCCGTCGCGCCGGGCAGATAACCCGTCTGGATCACCTGCCCCTCCAACTCCAGCCGCCGGATGTTCACCGCCAGCTCGTCCAACGCGCCCATCCTCTCATACGCGTCCGTCGTCCCGCCCACGATGGCAAATCGGACCTTCAGGCCCTCGCCACAGCCGTTCAGGTTCGGCGTTTCGACGTTTCGACGTTTCGACGTTGCATCCAGCACGTGCCGCGCCGCCTCGAGAAAATAGATGTGCCCCTTGATCGGAACGACCGCGCCGAATATGCCCACCAGCTTCTCATCCGGCTGCACGCCGAACCGCCGGCGAAACTCCCCCGGCCGCGCCTCGCGCCGCAGCCGCTCGACCGGCGCCCCGTTGTGCACCACGCGGATCATGCCCCGCAGCGACTCGGGAAAGCTGTCACGCGTAAACCGGCTGTTGGCCACGATGCAGTGCATCGACCGCCGCGCGAAGCGCTCGAACCACGTCGAGCGCCGGCCGCCAAACTGGTAGGTCCCGTGTGCGTGCCAGATGCGGCGGACCGGCAACCCGCGCGACGCCAGCCACGCCAGCAGCGCCAACTCCCAGCGGCGCGTGTGGATCACGTGCGGTCGTTCGCGCCGCAGGAAACCGGATGCCGCAATCAGACAGCGCCCGCCCACGACCGCGCGGCGCGACAGAAACAGCGGATCGTACTTGACGCCGCCGGGTCGGCGCAGCGGAAACAGCGGCCCGACGCCCAGATCGTGCGCCGCGGCGAATCGCGGCGCGAGCAACTCGTAGCCAGGACCGCGCCCCAGGAACAATCCCTCGACGCGCACCCGCGCCGGATCGTGCGCTTCGAGCATTCGCGCGATCCCGTGCGGCACGCCGAATGCCTCGCCGCCGTCGAGCAGTTGAATGACGCGGATGGGATTCACCAACGAAGGCCCGGGGGCGGCGGCGCGTCGTCACGGCGGCGATTACTTCGCCTTTCGCGCGACCCACCGCTTGGCCGCGTGCATCCAGCTCGTCCGACCGATGATCGACTTCAGCAGCTTGGCACGCAGCGGCTTGAGCAGCACCGTCACGAAACGCATGTTGTCCACCAGCACCGGCCGGAAGCGCTCCTTGAACTCGCGTATTCCGCCCGTCGCCGGGCCGCCCAGGCTGTACCAGCGAATCCCGCGCTCCAGCGCCAGGCACATCGCCCGGTACTGAAGCACCCGCGCGCCGAACGTGCTGCTGACCTCGGGCCGATGCGCGCCGGAGATATAGACCGATCCCTGTCCGTGAAACACCGAATGCACGAACGCGGCGGCCTGCCCCTCGACATAAGACACCAGCAGCACGCCGCCATCGTGCCGCCACATGGCGCGGATCAGCGACTGAAAGTTCTCCGCGGTTCGAATCGTATATCGCGTCCGCGCGGCGCCCGCATTCCACAGCGCATAGGCGGTGGCGACGTCGCCGTCCTCTGTGATCGTTCGAATGTCGACGTCGCTCTTCGCCGCTTCGCGCAGATGCCGGCGGGTCGACGTGTCGAAGCTTGCCAGCAGCGTTTCGGAAGTCTTGCCCTCCAGCATCACGCGATATTCGCGCCATAGCGTCGGGTGGTACATCTTCCAGATCGGCTCGTCGCGCACGTCCGCGCCCGCAAACGTGTCGCGCAGCACGTCGCGCACTTCCGGCTCGAAGGCCTCGAATTGAAGCAGCGTCGCGCCCAGCTCGGTCGCGCGCGCCCGAATCGCGGCGACCAGCTCGCCCAGACACTTGTGCTGACCCGCCCGCGCGATCGGCCCCGACGGAACCTGGCAGATGCGCGCTCCTCCCGGCAGCGAATAGCAGTACAAAACAGCCCCCGCCGCCGCCTTGCCGTCGCGGACGAACAGCCATATCTCCACTTCCGTGCGCGGCAGCCGCTGATGCTCCAGGTACCAGCTCAGCAGATACCCCGATCCGGCCGGATGAGACCGCAGCAGTTCATCCCACAGCGCCCGATGTTCCGGCGTCGTTGCCTGGATGAGCGTCACCGAAACCTCCATCTCTTAAGGAGTCGTCTGAGAATAAGCGGCGCCGTCTTGAAGGCGTGACACGGTCAAGCCCTCGCGCGCGGCGGGCCATTGTGTTTCGGATCGTGCGGGCGTCTCGCCCGTCTCGGCCAACGCCGCGACGGCCCGGCCGCGTTGAGATTCGTCGTGAGCGACATGCGACCATCCGTCAAGGTTGTTTCCGCCCGCCGTTTGCGCGCGCATCAGCCGCGCCACCGTTCCCGCGCTTCGATCAGCCTGCGCTCCATTTCCTCCACAATGCTTCGCCAGTTGAATCGCTCGCGAATCCGCAACTGCCCCGCCTCGGCCATTCGGCGCGATCCCGCCGGATCATCCAGCAGCCGCAGAATCGCCTCGGCCAGCGCCGGCGGATCATCCGGCGGCGCCAGCAGACCGTTCACGCCGTGCTCCACCGCGTCCGGAATGCCTCCCACGTTCGTCCCCACCGCCGCCAGGCCGTGCGCATTGGCCTCCAGAAAGGTAATCCCGAATCCTTCCACCTGCCCGTACTCGTTCGAGCGCGAAGGCATCACGAAGACATCGGCCGCCAGGTAGGCTTGTCGTTTGAGCGCCTCGTCGACGTATCCGAGGAACGCCACGTGGCGATCCAATCCCATCTCGCATGCCAGCGACTTCAGCGCGCCTGCCTGCGGACCATCGCCCACAACCACATATCGCGCCTCGGGTCGGCGTCGCAGGATCAGCGGTAATGCCCGCAGCGTCGTATCCACTCCCTTTCGCGGCACCAGGCGACAGACCGTCAGCACGGTGGGCACATCCGGCCAACCCAGCGCCGCGCGAACGCTTCGGCGGTCGGATTCCGCCACGATCTGCTCGACCGGGAAACCGCAACCGACCGCGGATGCGCGGAGTGACGACGTCGCACGCGCGCCGCTCGATTCGCCGCCGACATCGCACAGCCGCTCGATCAGCGACAACGTGTAGCTGCTGTTGCAGAACGTCCACGCCGCGCCGCGCACCAGCCGCCGCATCCGCCCGCGCCGCCCCGGCACCCACGTAATCAACGCGTAGCCCACTTCCTCGCCGTGCAGAAACGCGACGAACGGCCGGCCGACGCGGCGCACGATCCGCGGCCACAGATATTCGTGATAGTTTCCGGCAAAAACGAGGTCGGGCGACGCATCGCGCACGTGTCGCAGGATCATCCGCCGCGTGCGCGCCGCCCAGCGCATCGCCCGCATCGCGCCGACCGGCGTGCGCATGCTCGAAGGACAGGGCGTGATCGGCCGGCGGACCGTGAAGCCGTTCATCGGGGCCGCGTCGGGCAGCCCCTCGGTCTGCAACGTGAGCACTTCGATCTCATGCCCGCGCGCCGCCAGCTCGGCGCAGACGTGATACGACAGTTCCGCAATGCCGCCCGGTCGCGGTTTGAAGTCGGTGGAAAGAAAAAGAATCTTCAACGAGTATCGCTATCGAAACGAGCCTGCTCAAATCTCAAACCCGAAACGTGAGATTTGAAATCAGAAATCCGAAAGCTTTCGGCCGATGGCTTCACTCCGGCGGCCTCTGCCCGGCATCGACATACCACTGCCGCGGAACCTCGCCGATCGGCTTCGGACGGTTCTTCCCCGCGCCGACCAGCGCGTTAAGAATCTTCCCCTCGCGCTTCAGCCGCGCGTAATGCTCCATGTCGCGCTGCTTGAGCTGCTTGGCCGGAAAACCGCCCACGACCGCGCCGGCCGGAACATCGTTGAGCACGACCGCGCCCCCCGCCACGACGGCGCCCTCGCCGATCGTGACGCCCGGCAGAATGACGACGTCGCCGCCGATCCACACATTGGCTCCAATGTCGACCGGCCGCAGGTATTCATGCTCGTCGAACGGCAGCGCTTCGGCTTCTTCGTAGCGATGATTGCCGCTATAGACGTGTACGAACGGCCCGAAGATCGTCCCGCTGCCGATGCGAATGCCGCCGACCGAATTGAACGAGGCGTTCGGCCCGATGTAGATGTCGTCGCCGAAGAACATCCGCTCGGGATAGTTGATCGTGCACGGCTCGATGATGACCACGTTTCGCCCGCGGGCCGCGAACGGCTTGAACGGCGGCCGCAGCGCCCAGCGAATCACCCGCCCCAGTGCCCGACGAAATATGTCGAAATCAGGCATGTTCGTACGAACGCGCGATGCGTATCACGCCGCGCCGCGCCGGCGGCGGCCCGCTCGCCCCGGGAAGCGTAGACGGGCGCGAGCGGACAATCATCTCAACAACACCATCTGTGATTTGAAATCTCAAATCTCGAATCTCAAATCTCAATTCCGAAATCTGCAGCGACCGCCCAGGGTCCCAAGCCTCCTCGCTGACCGCTGACCGCCGACGGCTGGCGACCAACCGCCGTTCCCCGCGGAAATCACTACAATCGCCTCCGGAGTCACCACCACGCATGAGCCTGCTGCGCAAGAGCCTCGTCACCACCTTCGGCAAAGGCGCCGGCTCGGCCATCCAGCTCGTCAACGGCATCATCATCGCCCGCTGGCTCGGCACGTCCGGCACAGGCCAGTTCCAGGTGCCCGACTGGGTCAATCTCTTCCTTGCCACGGCGGCCGGGCTGGGCATCGGCCAGGCCAGCATCTATTTCATCAACAATCAGCGCGTCCCGATCGCCCGCGTGACGACCACGATCTTCTACGTCACGCTGATCTGGGGCGCGACCGTCGCCCTCGGATTGTGGCTGCTCTACTCGAACATGCAGGCGTTTCTCGGCCATCTTCCCGCAGGCGTGCTCATTTGCGTCGCCTGCGCCGGCGCATCGCGCCTCATGACCGATCTGCTCCGCCCCGTGCTGATGGCCGAGCTGCGCGCCAACCGGCTGGCACTGACCGACGTCACGCAGACCGGCAGTCAGACGCTCGTGATCGCCGTCATGGCGTTCACCGGCGTATTGAGCGTGCACGCCGCCCTGATCACGCCGCTGATCGGCTCGCTGGCCGCTTTCGCCGTCGTCGTCTGGTCCGTCCGCCGGCACATCGACTTCGCGATGCGCCCCGACTGGTCGCTGCTGCGCGGGCTGATCGACTACGGCGTGCGATTCGCCTCGGCCAACATCGTGCTCAACGCCCACACCATCGCGCCGGGACTCATGCTGCGGCAAATGCTCGGCTTTGACCAGGTCGGGCTTTACCGCACAGCCATGTCGCTCTGCGGTCTGATCAGCATCATCGGCGCCGCCGCCACGCCGCTGCTCTACGCCGCATGGTCGGGCGTCAACGACGCCGGCCAGCGCGCCCGGATGGTCGAGGCCGCGGCGCGCTTCTACAGCTTCATCGGGCTGTGCGGCGCCGTCGCGATCTTCATCGTGGCCGGGCCGCTGCTGCGATTGCTGTACGGCGAGGCGTTCGTGCCGGCGGCGCCCATCCTGCGCGTGCTGGTCTTCGGCACCGTCATCATGCTGGTGGCTTTCTCGGTGCAGAACCTGTTTCTCGCCGTCGGACGGCCGATGATCGTCACGGCGCTGTTCCTCATCACGGTGGCGGTCAACGTCGGGACCAACGGGCTGCTGATTCCGCTCATCGGCGAACTGGGCGCGGCCATCGCCGCCACGGGCGCTTCGGCCGTTTACCTGGCCGGTACGCTCGTGATGGCCCGTCGCATCGGCGGCGTGCGCATCGCCGATTGTTTCATTCCGAGGCGAGACGACTTCCGCCGCGTACGCGACGCCATGCTGCGGCGTACGGTGTCGAAACCCGACCGCGCGCCGCCCGAATCTCGGCTGTGATTCGCGCGCCAAGCGGCGTGGTGAAGCGCTCGCGCGAGCAACGCTGACCGCCGCAGACAACGTCCATCGCAAGGGCTTGGAAATGTTGTGCTACGCATCGTGAAGCTCGCCCGACGCATGCGCCGCCCATTTCGCGAAGCCCTGGCGCGTCACTCTGCCGGCTCCAGCTTCCGTTGCTTCATCAGTTCTTCGGCCGCCCGACGCGCGAAGACCGGCCGGTCGCTGTCGATCACATTGCGAAGGAGCCGCCGCGCCCGGTCGGGTTGATGATACGGCGTTCCCCGCATGCGCAGATAAAACTTGGCCAGTTCGTATTCGGCCCAGTGCCAATCGTTGTCGCGGGCGACGCACTCCTTCAGGGCCTGCTCCGCCCCCGCCGGATTGCCCATCGCCTCGCGACACCGCGCGATGTACCACCAGCGAATCGTCGAATCCGACCGCGTCGGCAGCGTCACCGCTCGCTCGAACGACGCCAGTGCGTCGCGATAGCGCCCGCGCGATTCCTGCGCCAGCCCGCGCCGAGTCTCGATCGACGCCCACGCCTCGACCGCGCCCAGCGACAGCATCGGCAACAGCGGCAGCAGATTCCACAGCCACGCGCGCCGCGGCCGGGGACGCAAAGCCCACACCGCGTACCCGACGGCCGCGGCGTCCAGCGCGATCCACGCCACGCGCGGCCTGGGGTAGAGCAACCCGAGCAACACCGCCGGAATCAGCACCAGCGCGCCGCGCCGAGCCGAACGCGTCCGGCCGCTCCATCGCGCTGCGACGATCAGCAACGCAATCACCGGCGCCGTGCCGTAGCACCACAGCTCCGAAGCCAGATCGAGCGTGCGGCCGGTTGTCGGCGAATCGGGCGGCGCGCGGCGATAACTTTCAGATATGAGCTGTCGCAAGACCCGCTCATCCATGAGCAGGTGGCTGAACATCGCCAGGCCGACGATCAAGAAAGGCGCGATGCTCCGCACGCGCCCCAGGCTCGCCATGACGATCCAGAACAGCGCGACGCAGATCGAAACCGCCGGAATGCCGTGCAGCAGCTTCGAGTCGATCGGCTGCACCGAAACCAACCCCAGCAGCCATTCCCCCACGTCGGGAAAGTGCGACGCCAGCACGACCGCTCCGAGCCACCACCGGCTCGACGGCCGCCCGGGCCGATCCATCTCGACCGGAAGCGCCAGCCCGACTCCCGCAAACGTATGCCCGATGGTGGCCATTCAATGGAATCGGTTCTGCAATCAGAGCCGCGAAGCGTCAGCGAGCGGGAAACGCGTGAAAGAGCGGAGGGACGAACGCGTCAAACGCCCGCCGCGTACCCTTGGATCCACTTCGACGGCGTGTGTTGGCCGACGCATTCCGGAACCCCGTTGCGGTCCCGCGACGAAGGCGCTCGGCTACACCGGGTTGAAACGACATTTCATGTCGTTTCAACCCAGGGGTGGGGGCCGCAGCCCCTTGGGCTGGAAGAGGTCCACGACCAACCGTGAGTTCTTGTGCCTGATTTATTTGGCGCGATCGTGCATAGGGCTTCGTCGGAAACCAGCCAAACGCAATGGCGTGCAGCATCGGCGCCCCGCAAACGCCAACGGCGTTTCGCCCTTCAGCCCAGGGTTGGAGCGGCGTGAGACGCCGCGACAACCCTGGGGCAGCGCACACAATCTATCCCCGACCCCAACGGGGTCGCGCAGGGCCTCAATCCCACACGTACCGCTCATCAAACTCAATCTGATGCTTGTTCAACAAGGTACGCACCTCGTCCTGATACGACATCCCGCGATGATGC
>WYBU01000093.1 GCA_011525745.1 Planctomycetaceae bacterium
GGTGAACTCCCGGCGTACGGGCGACCCCGGCGCTTGCGCTTGGGTCTCGGATTCGCACGGGCTACAAGCCCGTGCCACGCGGGATGATCCGAGCCGCAAGCGCGAGTGCTGCGGTGAACTCCCGTCGTTCGGGCGGCCCCGGCGCTTGCGCTTGGGTCTCGGATTCGCACGGGCTACAAGCCCGTGCCACGCGGGCTGATCCGAGCCGCAAGCGCCGGCGTTGCGGTGAACTCCCGGCGTACGGGCGGCCCCGGCGCTTGCGCTTGGGTCTCGGATTCGCACGGGCTACAAGCCCGTGCCATGCGGGCTGTTCCGAGCTGCAAGCGCCAGCGCTGCGGTGCACGTCCCGGCGTACGTGCGACCCCGGCGCTTGCGCTTGGGGCTCGGATTCGCACGGGCTATAAGCCCGTACAACCCGGACACAGCCGAGGGCGGCTGTGCCACAAAATCGAAATTCGCCGCGTCAGCGGGGGGGAAGCGGCGAAGAACGAGCCGTAACAAACAACGTCGATCGTATTGCGGGGCCAACCCGCGGCGAGGAGCGCGATGGAACGTCATCGAACGAAGACGGTAATGGTCGGCGGATTTGTGCTGATCGGCATGATCATCCTGGGCTATCTGGTGTTCCTGTTCGGCGATGCGCCGCACGTGTTCACTGGCGGCACGTATCGCGTGAACATCCGGTTCCAGGAGGGCATCGCCAACACGCGCGAAGGCACCGAAGTGATGCTGTGGGGCAAGCGCATCGGCCAGGTCGAGTCGATCGCGTTCGTCGACGCGGCGAATCTGTCGCAGGGCGTCAACGTCGTCGCCGCCATCGAGCGCAAGTTCCAATTACCGCGCGCCATCAAGGCAATCGAATCCGTGTCGTCCCCCGTCATGGGCCGCGCCATGATCCTCATCGAGGTCAGCGGCCGCGAATCGGGCGCGCCGCTGGCGACGGACGGCTCCGCCATTATCTCGGGTCGTGTCCTGCCGCTGCTCGACAACATCCTGCCGCCGGAGATGATCCCGACGCTGGAAACGAGCTTCCGCCAGATCGGCGAGCTGGCCGCGGCGATGAAGCCGGTGGCGGACGAAGTGGCCAAGCTGGTTCAGCAGCGCGCCTTTGAAGAGGTGGATCGGACCGACGAAAAACGGGCGATGGCCAATTTGTCGACAGTGATTCAACGGCTCGATCTGGCGCTGAAGAACGTCAACGCCCTCCTGGGTTCGCCGCACAACCAGGAGAACTTCGAGATGACGCTGGCCAATCTGCGCTCCGCGAGCGAGCGTCTGAACACGCGACTGGACGACGTGGGCGGCGTGGCCGAGGAGTTTCGGAACACGGCGACTGATGCACGGGCGGCCATCGCGGAAATCCGCGAGTTCATGGCCCGCGCCGACGAAATGGCGCAGGGCTTCAGCGCCGAGGGCACCAACACGCTCGAGACGCTGAACAGCCTGCTGCTGCGGATGGAGAACATTATGGCCCGCATCGACGAGGGCAAGGGCACGGCCGGGATGTTCGTGAACGACAACCGCCTGTACGAATCGATGCTGCTGACGCTGGAGCGGATGGGCGACGCGATCACCGAGTTCAAGGATTTGCTGGCAAAGTGGAAGCGCGGCGAGCTGAAGTTCAACGTATTCTGATGGTTGTCATCGCAAATACGTCGCCGGGCGCCCAACCGCTTCAGCGGTGGGTTCGCGATGATGGGAACGGGGGCAACCCGAGCCTCACTTTGGCAAGCTGAAGACGAATGCCCGCACGGGCATTCTGCCCGTGCGCATCCGAGCCGCGAAGCGTCGGCGAGCGGGATCAGGCCGCCTGAACTCGTGCAACGGATCGCTTTCGAATCGCTCGCACTGGTTGCGGCGAGGCGTGGGGCGATTTTGCGCGATCGGGCGGTTCGCTCCGCCGCGCGGCGTGCGAATCCCACTTGCTGACGCTGCGCGGCTCGGATTGACCGCATCGCTGGCGCTTGCGGCTCGGGATCAGACGCGATCATCTCCGGCCGGAAACGCCTTTGCCATCGCCTCCAGATACTTCCACTGTTCCGCGACAAAACGCTCCAGCCGCGCCGGATCGCCCGCCGCCGCGGCGTAGCGCCGCTGCCGTGTCAGATATTCCGCCAGCGGTGTGCCGTCGGGCCGCGCGTTGATGCGATATCGCGCGCCGTCGAACACCTCGTACAGCGGAAACAGCCCGCAGCGTACGGCGAAGTCGATCAGTTCGACGCTCTCTTCCGGCTCCGACTTCCAGCCCGTCGGGCACGGCGACAGCAACAGCAGGAAGCGGAATCCTTTCGTCGCCCGCGCCGCCCGCAGCTTGCGCATGAAATCGTCGCGATGAGCCACCGACAGCGTCGCGGCGTACGGAATGCGATGCGCCGCCATGATCGACATCATGTCCTTCTTGCGCTCGGTCTTGCCGCGCGGACTGGTGGAGGTCACGACCCCCTCGGGCGTCGCGCTGCTGCGCTGGCCGCCCGTGTTGCCGTATATCTCGTTGTCGTAGCAGATGTAAATCAGGTCTTCGTTGCGCTCCGCCGCCGCCGACAACGTCGCCACGCCGATGTCGTACGTGCCGCCGTCGCCGGTCCAGCAGATCACCGGCGTTGTCTCGCCGTTGAGCGCCTGCACGGTCGCGATGCCCGTCGCCACCGCCGCCGCGCTGGCGAACGTCGATGCCGCCGTCGGCACGCCGTAGGCGCTCGTCGGAAATGCACCGGCGGTGACGATGCCGCAGCAGGCCGGAATCACCAGCACCGGCTTCTCGCCGCCCAGCGCCTGATCCAGCCATTGCAGCCCGATCGACATGCCGCAGCCGGCGCAGTTGGTGTTGCCGGGGCGCAGCAGGTGCGCCGTGGGGTCGTCGCACATCAGCGGCCCAGCCCCGCACGCGGTGGCCGCCGCAGCGGGTGTCGTCGTGGCGCTCATGCGGCCACCTCCTTCCAGATCGGTTCCGCCGCGCGATCGCGCTGCGTCAGATCGTCGAGGATTTCGCCGAGGTGCTCGGGCGAAACGTCTCCGCCGCCCAGTCCGACGATGTAATCCTGAATGACGCGATGATCGGCGGCGCCGGCGAACGTGGCGGCCGTTTCCTGCCAGAAGATGCCGCCCGAACCCGGTGAGTGATTGCGATCCAGCACGCCGATTCGCCGCGCCGCGCCGATCGCCGCGCGAAGCTCTTCGCGCGGAAAGGGACGGAACATCTTGAGCTTGATCATCCCCACGCGTTGCTCATCCGCGCGGCGATGATCGATCAGCCGCCGCAGCGTTCGTGCCATCGTGTTACATGCGATGAGCACGGCTTCGGCGTCTTCGGTGCGATCGGCCCGCACCGCGCCGTCCGGCCGGCGGCCGAAGACCGCCTCGAACTCGTTCATCGCTTCGTTAAGCACAGCGGGAACCTGCTCCATGGCGCGCTGAATATCGCGGCGATGGCGTTCGGTTTCGCGCGGCCACGTCAGACCGCCGATCGTCGCCGGATGCTCGCCGCGCAGCCGATGCGGCACGCGGCAGGGGGGCAGGTATTTGTCCACCAACTCCTGTTCCGGCAGATCGACGATCATCTGCGTGTGCGACGTGACGAAGCCGTCCATCGCCACCATCGCGGGCAGCAGCACGCGCGGGTCCTCGGCGACGCGAAAGGCGAGCAGAACGGTGTCGACCAGGTCCTGGTGCGAGTCGGTATAGAACTGAATCCAGGGCGCATCGCGCAGCGCCAGCGAGTCGCCCTGGTCGACCCAGATGTTCCACGGCGGCCCCAGTGTGCGGTTGACGGCGATCATCACGATCGGCAGGCGGTAGTAGCCGGCCGCGAAAACGTTCTCGGTCATGTAGGCCAGGCCGTTGGACGAGCTGGCGGTAAACGCCCGCGCTCCGGCCAGGGCCGCGCCGATGCACACGGCCATGGCGCTGTGCTCGGACTCGACCGGCACGACGTGGCCTTTGGAGAAAGGATGGGCGCGCAGATATTCGATAATTTCTGTCTGCGGCGTGATCGGATACGCGCCGCCGCAGCAGCCGCGCGCGTGGCGGTTGGCGTCGCCCGCCGCGGCCAGTGCGAATCCGGCGGCATGATTCCCGGTGACCAGGGCGCGCGGCATCGGACGGACTCCCGTGCGGATCGCGAGCGACCCCACGACGGAATCGAGTTGCAAGAGCCGTGCCATGACCACGCCCGCCGTCACGGCGCTTGTGGCCGTTCGGCGGCTCATCTAGACTCATTCGCGGGCCGACGGCATCCGGAGGTTCCCGTGTCGGATTCGACGGCAAGCGCAGAGCCTGAACCGGTTTCGACCATAGCTTCCGCCGCCGAGTCGCCGGCCGGCGGTGCGGTGGCGGCTTCGGCACGTACGCCGACTTTCTCGGGCGCGATCCTGCGGCCGATGCTACGAACCGCGCTGTTGATCGGGCCGGTGCTGGCCACGGCCGAGGTCGCGTGGGCCTATCTGCTTCCCTCCATGGTCGAAGACTGGCGCTGCGATCTGCCGGCCTCGGCGGGAGGACTCGCGCTGTTTCTACTGGCGGCGGTCGCGACGGACGTGATCGTGATGCTGGTTGCGGGCCTGATGCTGGCGGTTGCGATCGCGTTGATCCGGCTTGTCATTCCGCCCGTGCGCCGCTTCGACGGCTGGGCGTTCGTCATTCGATGGTTGATGTGGACGGGCGCCGTCTCGTTCGTATATGTCGGCTGGATGGCCCTGTACATCCTTATGCCCGACGAGCGCGGCGAGTTCTACTATCGCGCCGCGCTGGCGCTCGGCGTGCTGGCGGCGTTGCTCGGATCGCTCATCGCCTGCGCCGTGCTGGCGTGGTCGCAACGACGTGTACACCGCCGCGCGCCGGCCCTCTGCTGGGGGCTGGGCATTGCGGCGTTGCTGGTCATCGCGGCGCGCGGCTTCGGCGGATACGCGTCGGCGGTCAACGGTTCGACGCCGTCGTCGTTGTCGTCAAGCGCCGCCCGCGGTCCCGACGTGCTGCTCGTGACGATCGACACGCTTCGCGCCGACTACGTCGGCTGTTACGGCCATCCGTTTGTGCAGACGCCGACGCTCGACGCGCTGGCGGCCGACGGCGTGCTGTTCGAGGCGGCCATCAGCCAGGCGCCGACGACGGGTCCGTCGCACTGCTCGCTGTTTACAAGCGCGTATCCCGGCGCGCATGAAGGCTGGAACGGCAAGCCGATGAAGCGCGGGCTGATCACGCTCGCCGATCTCATGCGCGCCCACGGCCGCGAGACGATCGCCTTTACGTCCGCGACGACGACCTGCTCGATGAACACGGGTTTACAGCAGGGCTTCGACCGGTTCGTCGACTCGCTCGTGTCGTGGTCGACGCTGGCGTCGCGCGACGAGTTTCAGCAGTTGCTGGCGTTCTATCTGATGGGCTTTGCGCGCGACAGCCAGGTGCGCGGCGACGTCGTCACGCACCGCGCGCTCGACTGGCTGTCGTCCGGTCCGCGTCGGCCGTTCTTCGCCTGGCTGCACTACTTCGATCCGCACGCGCCGTATGACCCGCCGCGGCCGTTCGAGGATCGGTACGCGGGGCGCATCGACGACGGCGGGCCGATGGCGCGCGAGCGCGAGCGCTACGCGGCCGAAGTGGCTTTCGTCGATTTTCAGTTGGGCCGGGTAATTGACGAGCTAAAACATCGCAACCTTTACGACGAGACGCTGATTGTCTTCACCTCCGATCACGGCGAGGCGTTCGGGGAGAAGCACGCCGCCGGCGAGGAGCGCGGCCACGGCGGCAGCCTGTATGACACGACGCAGCATGTTCCGCTGATCATCAAGCCGCCGAAACAGCGGCTGGCCGAGTGGTCGGCCGTTCGCGCCGCGGAGGACGCACCGCTCGTGCCGCAACGTGTGGCCGAACAGGTCGAGCTGATCGACCTGGCGCCGACGATCCTGGAACTGGCCGACATCGAACCGCCGGCGTCGTTCGTCGGCAAGTCGCTGGTGGATCTGCTGGCGGACCGGCCCTTCGCGCACAAGGACAAGCCGGCGTTCTGCGAGAACGTGATTACGGTTCGCGATCCGAAGCTGACGGGCAACAAGGAGGTGGTCGTGCGCCAGCTTGCGATGCGGACGCGCGACTGGAAGTGCATCTATTATCCGCGCGTGAACGCGGGCGAGTTGTACGACCTGGTTCGCGATCCGAAGGAGACGCGCACCGTGGCGCGGCAGTACGAGCGAATCGTCAACCTGATGCACCGGGCCATCATCAAGGCACTTGGCGAGGAACCAGCGGAAGTGAAAGACCCGCGCCGCCGCGCCGCGCCGGTCTTTCGCGAGCGGCTGAAGGCGCTCGGTTATCTGGGAGACGACTGAGAAGTAGCCGTCAGCCGTCGGCAGGGTCCGTTGTGCGGAGCACATCCCGTCCGCCATCAGCTTTCAGCCCCATGCCGTCATTCCCGATCAGGCGCGAAACAAGTCCTACGCGGCGTCGCGTGACGTGGACGAAATGGAGCGAACAGACGGCATGGACGACATGGACAAGTTGGACGAGTTGGACTTACGTCCAGAGCCAAGCCCGACGATCGTCACCCTCATGAATCTTCCTGCGTCGCTCCCCTGCCGGCGCGGGGGCCGCTTCGTCGCCACCCCGGTTGCCTTTCTGCTCTTCCCCGTTACGACTTTCCTTCCTACGAAATCGTCAGCTCCACCGTCGGTTCCTGGGCGTTGCGGATGCTGACCTGCCCGGCCACGTTGCGTACGAAGGACTCGACGGCTGCGCGGCTGCGCTCGTCGGTGCGCGTGAAGAGGTCTTCGGGCGCGCCGGCGTCGCCGCTGACGCGGATGGCGATGTTGATCGGGATTTCACCCAGGAACGGCACGCCGACTTTTTCCGCCGCCGCCGCCGCGCCGCCGCGACCGAACCAGTCGTATTCGCGGCCGGTGTCGGGCGCGATGAAGTAGCTCATGTTCTCGACGATGCCCAGAATCGGCACATTGAGCTTCTGGTACATCCGCAACGCCTTGAGCGCATCGAGCAGCGCCACCTGCTGCGGGGTGCAGACGACGACCGCGCCGGTCATCGGGATCGACTGCGCCAGCGTCAGCGGAATGTCTCCCGTGCCCGGCGGCAGGTCCACGATCAGATAGTCCAGTTCGCCCCAGTCGACCTGGCCGAGAAACTGCTTGAGGATTCCAGCCAGCATCGGACCGCGCAACACGAGCGCTTCTTCGGAGTTCACCAGCAACCCGGTGCTCATGACGCGCACGCCATCGGCGTCGATCGGCACGATCTTCTCGCCGCGCACGTTCGGCCGCGCGCCTTCCAGCCCGACCATCTTGGGAATCGACGGACCGTAAACGTCGGCGTCCAGCAACCCGACGCGGGCGCCCATCCGCTCCAGGCCGTAGGCCACCATGACGGCAATCGTGCTCTTGCCCACGCCGCCTTTGCCCGCACCGATGGCAATGACGTTCTTCACTCCGGGAAGGTGAACCTGTAACGCCGCATGAGCGCGCACCTGGGACGACCATTCGATCTCCACCTGTTTCACGCCGACAACGCCGCCGACCTCGCGATGCACGTCCTTGCCGATCTGGTCCTTGAGCGGGCAGGCCGGCGTCGTCAGCTCAACGTGCACGCGCACCAGGCCATCGCAGACCGCCACGTTCTTGATCATGTTCAGCGACACGAGGTCGCGGTGAAGCTCGGGATCGTTGACGCGCCGTAGAGCTTCTAACACCTGTTCCTTAGTCACGCTCGGCATGAATCCGGCTCCGTAGGTTGGAGTCCTGTGATCGCAGAATGAACGAATCGTACTATAGTACCAAATCGGTACGCTTTCGCGTCAGCCGCCAAACCGCGCAGCAGGTTTTTTTCATTGGCGTGTGCCTGTCCGGCCGGCTGCGGCTTACCTATTCGTTGTCGGCCCCACCTCAGGCGCTTATTCTTCGTTGGAATGATCCGCGTTTACACGCAAGAGAAACCGGCCCGGCCCTGGCTGGGCGTCGCCTTCGCGGCCGGCTCGCTGGCTGCGACCTTAGCGGCCGCCGGGGCGTTGATCGGTGCCCGGAACCGGCCGATCGAGTTGACGCCGCGACCGGTCCACCTTCACGGCTGGCCCTTCTCATTTCATCTGCCGAAAGGATGGACGCTCGACGAGAACCGAGATGCGGATTCGCGGCCGGCCTGGTCCGATTGGGTGGTCGCTTCCGGTCCGGAAAGCAACGGTCAGCGCTACCAGTTGGACATCGGTTTCCAGACGTTGGACTCCAGTCTGCCGGCGCCGTATGCGGCGATGACGATCCTGAAATCCGCGGCGGCCGCGCCTCGAACGCGGCCGGTTCGCGTGGCGCCGTTGACGGTTGCCGGACTGCGCGGGCACATGATCGCGTTGTCGCGTTCGGGGCGGCGCGGCTCGAGCTACGTCATCGGCGCGGCGGCGGCACTGCCGAACGGTCGCACGCTGGGCGTCCGGCTCAGCGGACGCGACATGCCCGGTCATACGGCGTACAACCTGGTGCGAAGCGTATGCGAGGCCATGACGCTGGAGGGACCGCGCTGTTCGCGCGATGCGCGCGCCGCGGTCGAGAATACCGGCCTGATCTGCATGCCGCCCCGCGACGGCTGGATTGTCACGGATGCGGCCGACCCGTCGCCGGTGCTGCGCCTCACGGCGTCCGACGCGGCGGATGCCTCGTGGCACATAGAGGTCCTGCCGACGTTTCTCGTGGAGCAACGAACCATCGAGGGGCTGCTTCGCGATTTCCTCGTGTCGGCGATGCTGGAAACGCAGCCGACAGGTTCCATCGAGAACATGCGCGTCGGTGACCGCACGATTGTCCGCGACAGGCAGATTCACGGCGATCTGATTCGCGAAGTGTGGGTAATCGACCTGGGCGATCAGCGAGCCGCTTTTCTTGTGGGTACCAGCGCCGCCGATGGATCCGATGCGCTGGTTGCGCGCATGCGCGGCGTCATCGAGGGGCTGCAAGTCGATCCTGCGCGATGGCCGTTCGATCTGGGTCGTGCACAGCGCCGCGGGGAGGAGTGGCTGCGTCGGACACAGGCCCAGGGCGTGGCCGGTTTGTTTTCCGACAGAACCTCGCCGCGCCGGTGGGTCATCGAACAGGCCGGCGTACCGGTCGGCGACGCACAGTCGGCCGTGAACCGATCGGAAGAGCAGGCGGGAATGATTCGCGGGGAAGATGCGCAGCGACGTTTCGACGATCGGCGGCGGACCGTTTACGACTATCGACGCAAGTGGGCGGTTGAGGAGCGCGGCGGTGCTTTCCAGAGCGTGGAGACGATTCAAGACCAGCGCGACGGCGTGCCCCGGCGCGTGCAGACCGATCTGCGGCGGAACGGCGGCGCGTCCCCGCTGGCCTATCAAGTTACGGTCGATCGACGCTCGACGCAGGTTTCCTTCGATCCGCCGGCCAACTACTTGCCCGATCCGCTGGTCGGCGCGGCGGTGGAGCGGGTGGCGCGTTCCGCCCGCGGCGACGATGTGCTGTTTCGCGTGGTGACGCTGTCGACGCAATCGCTGGCGGGGTTGTACGTCGCGCCCGGCGCGGACGAGGGAGCGATGGGCTTGGATGAATTCGGCAATATCAGCGCATCGGCCCGCGTCGTGATCGATTGCGCACCCTGGACAACCTGGGAGTTCTTCGATTCGGCCGGGGAGCTGCTCGGCGAACGCCGCGGCTTTGCGACGCTGAGGCGCCCGCCGTCGCAGCGCGACTCGATGCGACGGCTGCTGGACGCGTTTCGATTAGAGAGCGCCGACGAAGAATGAGGCGGCGGGCTTGCCGCGAGCGTTCGAAAGTAGCGAACTGCTTGTCTAGTGGCGACAGCGGAATTCGAGCCCCGCAGGTAAAGGGCGCGAGCGATGATTCTCGCGCCGGTGTCAATCCGTAGGGACCATCCAAGCCGGGGAATTACGACATGTCTCATCTCAATATTCTGGGCCTGCTGATGGCCTTCCTGCCCATGCAGAGCCGGCCGGCAAACGTCGAACTGGCCGAACCCTGGGTCGAAGCCACCTACGGCTTCTCGGTTCGGCCGCCGAAGGGCTGGGTACTGACGCAGACGCGCAGCCTGGGCCAGCGCGAAGCCACGCTGCTTCAGATGAACGATCCCCAGCGTTCGTTGTTTCCGCCCGAGCTGCTCGTGAAGTTCGTCAGCATGCCGCAGGAAACCTCGCTCGACAGGTTGATGGAAGACTGGCGATTCGGCCTCAGCTCCCAGTTCGGCGACACCGACATGCAGGAGACCAGGCTCGTCCGCATCGCCGGCCGGCCGGGATGTCGCTTTGTGGCCACGTTCTCGCGCGAGGGCCAGTCGGTGGCCCTGTTGCAGGCCGCCGTTCAGCTTTCGCCGACGAATTTCCTCGTTCTCGTGCACACAGGCCTGGCGGCGCAGCGCGGCGACGCCGAGCGGGTCTTCGACGCCGTGCTCGAATCGCTGCGGCTGCTGGAGGACGAGAACTCGGACGCACGCGCCCGAAAGGCGGTGTCGGTCGGTAAGTCGTGGCTTCGCAGCGCGCGGCGCGCGGACCTCGACGCCAAGCGCCGTCCGCCGGTCTGCCTGGCGCTGAAGCTCAACGGCCGCGAGTGCGGCTATTTGCACGTGGTCGAGGAGCCGTTCACGTTCCAGCGAGCCGACGGCGTCCGCGTCGCCGAGCGCGGCTGGATTTTCGCCGACGACGGCAAGGTTCGGAGGCACGAGGCTGATCTGTTTCTTAGCTTCGACCACGTGACCGAGAGCTGGCAGAATCGCATCGTGACGCTGGTTCCCGCGCGCGAAGACCGGCAGCCGGCACTGGCCCAGGTGTGGGAAGAGGGCATCCGTGACGGTGACGTGCTGGTCGCTGCGCGCTCCTATCAGTACGGGCAGCGGCCGGACAATCAGCCGTCGCTGCGTCTGCCCTTGGAGGGCTACGCACCGCGCCTGCTGGTGCGCTGGCTGCCCCGGCTGGTGGACTTGTCGAAGTCGGAGACATACGGATTTTCGAGCTACGACCATGCGCGTCATGCGCTCGTGCTGAAGACAGTCGAAACTAGGGGTAAGGTCACTCCGCCGGGTCTTTCGGCCGAGGGACCGCTGTTTCTGGTGATCGAGCGCGAGGGGCTGTCGGGTCCGCCGATCGAGTTGATTTGTGATGCCGAAGGTCGATTGGTCCGCTCGACGGCCGGACCGCTGACGATGATGCCGACCGACGCCGCGGCCGTGGAGGCGCGCTGGGCGCCGCGCATCGAGGCGACGGTGGCGCAGATGCGACAATTAGACGAGCAGATCGAGAAGTCGATGCAGCGGTTTCGAGGGAATCCGTAGCGACGTTCGCGCAACCGCTTTATCAAGTTCGCGATGAAACATTGACGGACATCGTATTGGGAAACGCCGACGAGCTAGCTCCACCAATTCGATGGGCTGGGCAAGGTCAAGCACTCGCGCTCGACAGACTTGGCGACTCGGGGGAACGTGTTTCGCGAGTGATTGGCCGTGCGGCGCCCTGCCGCCGCGAGAGCGGTATTCGGTGTAGTTCATTTCCTGACTCGCCCTTTGGTCGCTGAGCCTCAGTGGGCGAAGGCTTTCTTCACGCCGTACATGCCGGGTTGGAGCGGCGACTTCGTTGTTATTTCCTGCCCTGCGTGGGTGATTCCCCGATGTGAGATTCCGTATCAAAAGAGTGCGTTATACGGTCAAAGTCCCGCCGTTAAGAAAAACTAGTGCGCACTAGCTTTTTTTCCTTGCACTTCGTGCAAGGCGCGGCATCATACGCAAGTTAGTAACTCCTAACATAAAAGACATGGAGGCCGATGTCATGTCCGCCACCCTCACTCAGCCCGAGCGAGCCGCGAAGCGTCCATCATCCGTGCCCTTGACGATCCTCTCCGACGACGCCGTCTGCGCCGCCGTCCAGGCCGAACGCGAACGCCTGATGAGCGAGGCCGGCATCACGGTCGGCCCGGTTCAGCACTTCAAGCGCCCCGTCGAACGCGCGTTCACGCGCGCCGAACGCGGCCAGGTCACGATCTGGCTGGGCGGCCTCACGTTGCGCCACGAGCAGCTCATCATCGCCGGACTCGAAGGGCTGGGTTACAAGGTCGGCCTCATCCCCACGCCGGTCAAAGCCGACTTCCAGGCCGGCAAGGAGTTCGGCAACAACGGCCAGTGCAACCCGACTTATTTCACCGTGGGCGCGCTGGTCAACCATCTGCGGCGCATGCGCGATGAGCAGAATATTCCGCTGGAGACGATCCTTTCCGATCACGTCTTCATCACCGCCGGCGCATGCGGGCCGTGCCGCTTCGGCATGTACGAGGCCGAATATCGGCTGGCCTTGCGCAACAGCGGTTTCGACGGATTCCGCGTGCTGCTGTTCCAGCAGGGCGGCGGGCTGGACCAGGCCGCGCTCGAAGCCGGCATCGAGTTCAATCTCAACTTCTTCCTGTCGCTGCTGAACGCGATGTTCATGGGCGACATTCTCAACGAGGTGGCGTACCAGATTCGTCCGTACGAAATCGTGCCCGGCCGCACCGACGAAGTCATGGCAAAATGCGTCGCCCTGTGCCAGGACGCGCTGCGGACCAGGAACTACGACGAAGTGCACGGCGGCGTCCTGGCGAAGCTGCTGTCCAAGGTTGCGCCGATCAAGAAGCCCGAAGACGCGGCCAAGTTCCTCGACCAGCTTCGCGGTACCTACTACGCCGACGTGTTCGACCGCTGCCGCGGGATGATCGACGAGGAAATCGAGGTCGATCTCACGCGGCCCAAGCCGATCGTCAAGGTCACTGGCGAATTCTGGGCACAGACCACCGAGGGCGACGGCAACTTCCGCATGTTTCCCTTCCTCGAGGGCGAAGGCGCCGAGGTGCTCGTCGAGCCGGTCGCAACGTGGATTTGTTACATGCTGCATCAGGCCGGGTTGAAGGCCCAGGACCGCAGCGGCCTGCGCGAGGATGGCACGAGCATCCCGGCGTGGAACCTCAAGAAGAAACTGACGGCCGAACTGGCCAACCGCAAGAAGCTGTTCACGTTCGGGCTGGCCGAGAAGATCATCGTCCACGAGTACAACAAGCTGCGCAAGGCGATCGGCGGCACGACACACGAACTGGCCAATCAGCTCGAGCTGACGCGCGTCGGCCATCCCTACTACAACAGCCGTTCCGGCGGCGGCGAGGGACATCTCGAAGTCGCCAAAAACATCTACTACACCAACAAGGACTACGCGCACATGGTGCTGAGCCTCAAGCCGTTCGGCTGCATGCCCAGCACGCAAAGCGACGGCGCCCAGGCGGCGGTCGTGTCGCACTTCAAGGACATGATCTACATCCCGATCGAGACCAGCGGCGAAGGCGACATCAACGCCTACAGCCGCGTGCAGATGGCCCTGGGCGAGGCCAAGAACAAGTGCAAGGAAGAGTTCAAGCGGTGCGTCGAGCACACGGGATACACGCTCGAGCAGCTTCGCGAATTCGTCATGCGCCCCGAGAACCGCGACCTGCGCCGCCCGCTGCAACACGTAACGCACCACAAGGGCGTGATCGGCAAGGCGGCGAACTTTGTGATGGACGTGGGCGAGAGGATGCAGCGCGCGGGGATCGGATCACAATCGCCGGAACTGGCATGCGCGTGATTTTCGTAGGGTGGGTCGTACTCGACCCACCGTGATTGCACGGGACGCAAGAATGGTGGGTGGAGTACCACCCACCCTACAGATTGCACGGGACGCAGGAATGGCATGCGCGTGATTGTCGTAGGGTGGGTCGTACTCGACCCACCATGATTGCACGGGACGCAAGACGAATGGTGGGTGGAGTACCACCCACCCTACCGTGATTGCACGGGACGTAAGACGAATGGTGGGTGGAGTACCACCCATCCTACAGTGATTGCACGGGACGTAAGAA
>WYBU01000094.1 GCA_011525745.1 Planctomycetaceae bacterium
CATCCGCCGCAACGAGTATTGTGCCAGCGGTTGTTCACGATACAGAAAGCGCTCTTCCCAGACCGCCACGAACGCGCTGCCGAGTTCGCCGTCGCTGGTCATGGCGATCGACGGATGGACGTTGTGTATGACGAACCCATCGTTCTTGCTGCCGGTCGTGGGAAGCGACAACCGGCGCGCGGGCGTGCTCCAGGCCGGGTTGCCCAGGTGCACAACACGATAGAAGATGGTGATTTCCGAGTCGGACGGGCCTAACGGCTCACCCAGCCACGCCACAACCAGCCGATCACGCCCGTTTCCGCTGATGACCGGGCCGTGCTGCGTGAGGAGACGCGCACGACAGTTGCTGGTGTCGAAAGCATCGTCACGGTGGATGGACACACGTGCGTCAAGCCGCGCAGGTTGCGCTATCACCGTTGTTCCTGCGCCAAGGAAGGAGCACAATGCTAAGAACGCGCCGCCCGGTGATGGCCCAGAAGCGCTTCGAAAGAATCCACATTGCAGCTTCGGCCGGTGAACGAGACCGCAACATTGCGAATGCATGTCACATGTGTCCTACCTCCGGCCCACAACTCAACCACCGTTCACTCAAGTCCCAAACTAACGAATTGACGTTCAATCGCTATATGTCGCCCGTCGCAATCTGGCTGTCCCGAACTTCCGAAGCGCTGTGACCTCTGCAAGCAGTCGCACCGCGATGCGGCGCGAATACCAAACGCATCACAGCGATGACGCCGAGTAAGAAAGTGCCTGGCTCCGGTATGATGGCCAGCCATGCCTCATGTTGTCCCGAGGGATTTCGCCCGATGCCGGTAATGGCCCGTCCGTTTGCTGAGATACCTGTCGCCTCAAGCAAGGTCCACCCGGACAGGTTCAGGCCGTAGTCGTTGATCAGTACGCTACGCAGTTCACGCATCCCCTGTTCCCCGTCCCAGATGAATGCGGAAAAATTGCCGCTCAAGGCACTTCGACCGACAACGATGCTGCCATCTTCTGATGTTGCCCAGGCCAAGCTGTCAAGAAAATTTGGATCCAGCCCGCCGAGGCCGACCATTCCCGTGTCCGCCGTCCAGCGGAACGCCTCCAAGTTGGACGAATAGCCGACACCAACAATAACGCTGCCGTCAGCCGACAAGTCCATGCCCACCGCGTAGTGTTGCCCACCGGGGAGGTCCCCCAGCCCCACCATGCCAGTCTGCGCAGTCCAGCGAAAGAACTCCTGCCCGCCCGGAACAGAAGCCGTGCCGGTGACGACGTTGCCGTTGGCACTTCCTGCAAAGGCGCCACTGTCATCTTCACCTCCCGGCAAATCGCCCAGGCCGACCATGCCGGTCGCCGCCGTCCAGCGGAACGCCTCCCAGCGATTCGGACCGCTGCTGCTATAGCCAACCACGACTGATCCGTCACCAGAAACATCGCTGCCTCGGCTTCCGAAAGAACCTCACGGCAAATCTCCCAAGCCCACCATGCCGCCGCCGGCGGTCCAACGGAATGCTTCGATACCCTGAGAAGATCGTCCTTGTCCTACGACGACCGAGCCGTCCGCCGAAGCACGTGTTGCGATGCTCTCGAATCCTCCTCCGAACAGGTCGCCCAACCCCACCATGCCGGTACCGAGCGTCCAACGGATGGATTCATAGCCGCTCGCGCTTCGACCTTGACCCACTATGGTTGAACCGTCGCCCGAGATGCCGGCGGCGAGGCTGTCAAAAGCCGCGTCCGGCAGGTCGCCCAATCCCATGAACACCGGCGCGGCCAAGCCTGTCCGCGACGCGGACAGCGCGAGGAGGCCCATCAGCCCGTAGGTCAGCCGTCGGAAAACCGCCTGGTGGGGAAAGCAGAATCGTGATCGCATCATCGCCCTTCTTTTCCAGCCGACACGTCACTCCGATGATAGCAATGCGCATGGGTCACAGCAAGCGAAAAATCGAAAACGACTCGTGCAGAATTCCCGAAGACCGCGCAGCCCCTTAACCCACCGGCCAATGCGTTTTGTTCTATTTATGTTACCATGCAGGGCGTGGTGTATTGTTGCGCTTTTCCGCGTGGGCGAATAATGGGCTTCCTCGAACGTCGCTCGGCGAGGTTCTGCGCCCGCAATGCCGCACCTCGTTGCGAGCAAGAACCTTGCACGATCATCGGACTTTTGTCCGAAATTCTCCCAACACCCACGGCCATGGCGACCGCCCACGGTCCGAACCTCAATCCGCCGACACCGCCCGCGACAGCCACCAGACCGCCGCGGCCGACAGCGCGATCAGCAGCGGCAGCAGCCAGGGGAACTTGAACCGATACAGCGCGGCAAGGTGCCGCAGATATTCGATGCGCTGCTTCGCCGTCAGCTTACTTTCGCCGTACAGCCGGTCGGAAAAGACGATCGGCACTTCGGCCACGTTGCGGCAGCGGCACTTGACCAGTAGTTCCAGAGCGATTTTGTAGCCGATCGGGTTCAGTTTCGCCGCCCGCCGCCACGTGTCGCGCCGCAGGCAGAAGAAGCCGGCCATCGGATCGCGCACGCGCGTCAGCGGCCGGGCCAGCCAGGTCGCCACGCGCGAGTTGAGCTGCCGGTCGAAGCCCCAGTCATCCGCCGTCGTGCCGCCCGAAACGTAGCGGCTGCCGATGCTGAAGTCGGCGCCGCCGCTGCGCACCGCCTCGGCGACGGCCGCAACGCGCTCGGGCGGATGGGACAGATCGGCATCCATCACCAGCAGCAGATCGGCGCGGGCCTCGGCAAATCCGCGCAACACCGCCGACGACAGCCCGCGCTCGCCGCGGCGCGTGACGACGCGGACGGGATAACGCTGCGCCAGGTCGGCGACGGCCGCCTCGGTGCCGTCGCGGCTGTCGTCGTCGATGATGATCATCTCGGCCCGCCAGCCGGCGGCGGCCAGGGCGTCGAAGACGCGCTGCACGAGGATGGGGATGTTCCGCGCTTCGCGGAACGTGGGAACGATGATGGACAGTTCGGGCGGGACGTCGTTGGAAGCTGGCGCGCTCATGATGATTCCGATTCGGGTGCGACGACTCGCCATTGTCGCCTCGCGCCAGTCGCGGAGCAAATGGCGGCGGCGATATCGCGCTCCGAGGGGACGGTCCACTCTCTTTTGATCCCTGTTCCTTTGCCTTGCCTTCGTCGCGACCGTGCTCCCGCCTTGGTCGCACTCACCGCTTCGTCGCTTCGTCGCCGGGTCGCTTTGGCCGCGCTCGACGACACGACCGCCAGGTCGCGGCCACAGCGTGCGCGATGCCGATTCCCCCCATCCCCCGTGCGACGATCCCGCATCTCAAGTACATTCACTTCAGCGCCGCCCGACGTGCGGCGACACTCGATCCCCGGGGCCTGCGCCGCATGTCACTCGGTACGAAAATCCTGGTCCTGACGCTGGCCCTGACGCTCGGCCTGTCCGGCGCGGTGCTGTGGACCGTCACCGCCGGCATCACCGCGCAAGAGACGCGCCGCGCCCAGGCCGCCGTCGGACAAACCATCCGGCTCGTCACCGACCGCATCGAGTCGCGCCATCGACAGATTCAGCGCGAAGTGCAGCTCGTGCTCCAGGAGCCGGGCTATCGCGCCGAGCTGGAGCGCCTCGGCTATGCCGCCGATCCCGACGACGAAGAAGCCCGCTTCGCGCTGAACCAGCTTCGCTCCTACGTCTTCGGCGTCACGATTCAGACCATCCTCTCCGCCGACGGCGTGCCGCCCGCCTTTCACGTGCTGCTGAACGACGAGGGCGACGCCCTGCTGGCTCACGCGACCGTCGACGACGCACTGAACGATCCGCTGATTGCGGATGTTAAATGGCCGTTTCAGGCCGTCGTCGCGCATGAGCCGCTCGACCGCCAGCGGCGCTACGTGTGGCTGCGCGGCGGGCTGTACCTGGCCTTCGGTGTGCCGCTGAGCGTCGGCATCGAACCGCCCTCGGAAGGGGACGGCCCCCGCCCGCCCGCCTCGCACGCCTACTTCTGCGGCGACCGCGTCGACGACGCATGGCTCGACGCCATGCTCGGCGCGCAGGACGAAGAGGGCGCCGCGCCGCTGGCCGCGTGGTATCTCATCGACGGCGCCGTCGCCGCGCGCGGCGGAACGCTGCGCCAAACCGACGTGGCCGCGATCAACAGCGCGCTGTTCGAGAACGCCGCCGACCCAACCGCCGCCGCCGCGCAACCGATCGCATTCACGATCCACGACGAGCGCTTCCTCGGCCGCGCGACGCGTTTCGCGCCGGCCGCCGGCGTGCGCGCGGTCTTCGTCGTCGCCAGCTCGCTCGACGCCGCCCTGGCGCCGCTGCGGCGCATGCAGCGCATCCTGGCGGCCGTGTCGCTGGCCGTGATTCTCCTGGCGCTCATCGTCTGCCGCCGCGTGGCGCGGATGATCGCCGAGCCGGTGCGGCAGATCGCCGCCGGCACGCAGCGCATCGCGCGCGGCGACTTCGGCGAGCGGCTCGACACCGCGCGGCGCGACGAGCTGGGCGCGCTGGCCCGCAGCTTCAACCAGATGGCCGCCGGCCTGGCGCAGCGCGAGCTGATCAAGGAGACCTTCGGCAAGTTCGTCGACCCGCGCATCGTCGAGGGGCTGCTGGCCGATCCGACGCGCCTGCGGCCGGGCGGCGACATCCGCGTGCAGACCGTCATGTTCACCGACCTGGCCGGCTTCAGCGCCGTGGCCGAGCGCATGGGGCCGGAGGACCTCGTGCGGCTGCTCAATCGCCATCTGGGCGACGCCGCCGACGTGATCGCCGAGACGCGCGGCATCGTCGACAAGTTCATCGGCGACGCGGTCGTCGCGTTCTGGGGCCCGCCGCTGACCGACGCCCACGCCGAGGCGGCCTGCCGCGCCGCGCTGCGCTGCGTCGCGCGAACCGCGGGGCTGGCCGATCTGTGCCGCGCCCTGGGCTGCCCGCCGCTGCGGATGCGCGTCGGCCTGGCCACCGGCGACGTGCTGGTCGGCAACATCGGCTCGCCCAGCAAGTACAACTACACCGTCATGGGCGACACGGCCAATCTCGGCGCGCGGCTGGAGGGTCTGAACAAGCTCTACGGCGCCTGCATTCTCGCGGCGCAGCGCACCGTGCGCGAGGCCGGCAATGCGATCGTCTGGCGCACGATCGACACCGTGCGCGTCGTCGGCCGGGCCGAGCCGGTCGTCGTGTGCGAAGTGCTGGCGGAAGCCGACAGCCGGGCGCCCGCGGCATCCGGCGGCGCGGGCGACATCATGGACGGCGCGATGCAGGTCGCGAACCGCGGCGCGACGTACGGCCGGTCGACGGTGGCGGCGGCCTCGAACGAAGGGGCCGCCCTGAAGCGTCGCTGCGACGCCTACGCCGCGGCGCTGCGGCTGTACGAATCGCGCGACTGGCTCGCCGCGCGCGACGCCTTTGCCGCCGTGTGCGGCGAATTCCCCGACGACGCCCCCGCCCGCGTCATGGCCGATCGCTGCGCCGCCCTGCTGCGCGACCCCCCGCCGCCCGACTGGGACGGCGTGTGGGAGGTTGGAACGAAATAAGAACTGAATCAGAACCCGCCGCGCACGGCGGGACGGCCTCCATCCGCGTCGTACAGCCCGAACTTGCGGCAGGTGGTGAACACTCAGCGCGCCTGCTCCCCATCGATGCAACCGGCACGACGTGACGCGCGCCGCGTGCCCAGTAGCCCGCCCAGGCCCAGCGCCATCATCGCGGCACTGGCCGGCTCGGGGATGGGCGAAAAGTGAAAATCGTTGACCGATGCGATCGAGCTCATTCTGTCGAAAATCACATAGTCGATGGGTGTCGTCGATATGATCCCCAGAAAATGGTTCGCGCCGCCCTGA
>WYBU01000095.1 GCA_011525745.1 Planctomycetaceae bacterium
ACGCTTACTTACGTGCGCGTCTCGTCATGCGGCCAACGTTTATTTACGTAAGCGTCTCGTTATTCGGAGCGTCTTGATTCGCACGGGCTGGAAGCCCGTGCCACGCGGACACAGCCGAGGGCGGCTGTGCCACATCACAGCCGGGGGCGGCTGTGCCACATCACAGCCGGGGGCGGCTGTGCCACATTTGCATCCGATGCCGATAAGCTCTCGGCGTCGCGGACTTCGAATCGCCTTGCGGCTTCAGGGAGTCACACAGCGTTGGTCGCCGGTTCCACTGCTTCACGACACGCCGCGCCGGTCACTCCCGCCGCGCGCCGCGGGGCATCCGACGTCGTCATCGCGTTGGTCCTGGCGCTGATCGGCGCGGGGGTCTATCTCAACGTCGTGCGCGGCGAATTCGTCTATGACGACACGAAACAGATCCTGCGCAATCAACTGATTCAGGAGGACCGCTTCTTCTGGAAAGCCCTGACCTCCGATGTGTGGGCCTTCAAAGGCACGCGCGAGGAGGCCTGGAGCAACTACTGGCGGCCGACGTTCGTCCTGTGGCTCATCATCAATCATCGCCTGTTCGGCGTCGGCAGCCCCGTGGGATGGCACGTCACAAACATGCTGCTGCACGCGAGCGTATGCGTGCTGGCCTACGCTTTGGTGCGTCGACTGCGCGCCGGCGCGGCCGTGGCGGCGGCGATCGTGCTGCTCTTTGCCGTTCACCCGGCGCACGTCGAATCGGTGGCGTGGATTTCCGGCTCGCCCGATTTGCTGATGTCCGCGCCGTTGCTGGGGGCGTTGCTGTGCGTTTTGCGAGCCGCGCGCTTCTCGGCGGAACATGCCGGTGCGCCCGATCAATCATCGCGCGCGCGCGCACAGCGGCATTCCGCGCCCGTTACGACCCCGATCATGCTCTTGACCGCATGCGTTTTGCACGGCATCGCGCTGATGGCGAAAGAAGTCGCGGTGCTGTTTCCGCTGATCGTGTTCGCGGCGGTATTTTCGGTGTCCGGCGAGTTTGAGCGAGGCGCCGCCCGGCAGTCGCGAAACGTGGCGCGCGTGCGGCGGGCGCTTGTGTACGCACTGCCGTTCGCACTGACGGCCGCGGCGTTTCTCCTGATCCGGACGCGCATCCTCGAGATGGTGGAGCTGAAGCCCCCCTGGCACGGCGGCCCGATGCGCATTCTGCTGACCGCGCCGCTGCTGCTGGCGTTCTACCTGCGACAATGCGTTTTTCCGATGTGGATCGGGCCGTCCTATCCGCTCCGCGCCGTCGCGGCGGACAACCTGGGATTCGGCAACTTCTGGCTGCCGCTGGGCGTTGTCGCGGTCTCCTTTGTATTACTGGTCCTGCTGGCCCGCCGCGATCCGCTGCGCCGCATCGGGCTGGTGTTGCTTGTTCTGCCGCTGGCGCCGGCCATGAACATCAACGCGTTTACGCCCGAGCAGCTTGTACACGATCGCTATCTCTACCTGCCGCTGTTGGGATTTCTGATGGTCGTTATTCCGGCCCTGGCCGGTGCGTTTCGGCGGATTGCAGCGGCGCGCGCCGAGCGCGTCGCGCTGGCGTTGTGCATCCTGTTCGCCGCGCCGCTGACGGCGCAGACGCTGCGGTACAACACGGCATGGACGCGCGAAATCGGTCTGTGGGCGTGGAGCGTGGAATCGGATCCGACATCGGCCACCAACCGCGCAGAGTACGGCCGATGCCTGATGGCCGAGGGAAGGCTCGACGAAGCGCGTGCGCAGCTCGACCGGGCCATCGCGATTCAGCCCGTCACGGACGCGGTGCTGAATCGAGCGCTGCTGGCCGTCCGGCAGCGGCGATACGAGGAGGCGGTGGCTGATCTGAAACTCGTGCTGGCGTCGTATCCGGAGCACATTCTTGCGAACCGGAATCTGGCGACGTGCTACGAGCGACTGAGTCGGCCCGATCTGGCGCTCCAAACGCTGCAAGAAGCCCGGTCGCATCCGAAGAACGCCTACGCGCGTTGCGCGCTGACCGAAGCGGTGGCCGTGGCGCTGTATCAAAACGGCCGAAAGGGCGAGGCGCTGCGGGAACTGGAGGCCGTGCGCGGGGACGTGCCGCATGAACTCGGCCCGGATGCGCCGATGGTTCTGTATCGCCTGGGCCACCTCTACCGTGAGATCAACGACAACACGCGGGCGGTCGGGGCGTTTGAGGAGTACCTGTTGCTGACGGCGCTGTCTCGCGATGAGTCGACCCGCGCCCGCCGTGCTGAAGCGATGATGATGTTGGCGCGGCTTTACAACGACGCCGGCAACATTGCGGATGCCAGGACGATGCTGCAACGCATCGTGAACGAGACGGGCGGCGCGACGGACGACGCCAGCCGTGCGGTGCGTCATCAAGCGGAGACCGTGCTGCGGAGGCTTGAGGGGACCTGAGCAACGCGCGCAGCGGACGGCTACGATTGCTCCGGAACTCTTGCCCAGCGAAACTTTGCGGGAGCGCTGCGCGGGTTGTCGCGGCGCTCCCGTGGCGTCGGAGTTATCACCTCCGAGCAGATTTCCGCGTAAACCCCGCCGCGCAACCCGTCGCGAAAGGCGCGCTTGACCAGCCGATCTTCGCCGCTGTGAAAGCTGATGACGCCGATGCGCCCGCCCGGCCGCAGGCAGTAGGGCGCGATCCGCAACAATTGCCGCAGCGCGCCGAGTTCGTCGTTAACCAGCATCCGCAGCGCCATGAACGTGCGCGCCGCCGGATGCGTCCCGCGCCGTTCTCGATCTTGCTGCGCCCCGCCCTTTGCTTCGACGATCAACGCTACCAGTTCGCCTGTCCGCACGATCGGCCGGACCGCACGTCGCCCCACGATGGCTCTCGCGATCGCTTCGTGGTCCGGCTCGTCGGCCAGATCGCGCAGCGCCTCAGAAAGTTGCCGCTCTTTCATCGTGGCCAGGATATCCGCCGCCGTACGGCGCAGCCGGCCGTCCATCCGCATGTCGAGCGGCCCGTCGACCTTGTAGCTGAAACCGCGCCACGGCGCGTCGATTTGCAGGCTGGACAAGCCCAGGTCGGCGAACAGAACGTCGCAACCGTCCAATCGCTGATCCTGAAGCACTTTTCCCGCGCCGGCGAAGTTGGAGTGGCACAGCGTGACCACCTGCTCGAACCGATCCTTTGCGTCTGCTTTCGTACGCCCGTGCTTCGCGAGTTCCACGAACGCTTCAGACAATCGCTCGGCGCCCACGTTCATCGTGTCCCGATCCACGTCCAGTCCGATCAACCGCCCGGTCGGGCCAATGCGCTTGAGAAACTCGACGGCGTGTCCGGCGTAGCCAAGCGTGCCGTCGACGACGATCTCCCCGCGGCGCGGCGTCAGGCAATCCATCACCTCGATCAGCAACACGGGTACGTGCGTGCCGGCCGGCGTGCGACCCTGCTTTCTTACATGTTCATGAATGCCGGGATAGTCCCGCGGGCGCAACTCCTTGTAGCGCTCCTCGAAGCGGCGCGGATGCGTACCGCGATAGCGTGGCCGGCGGCGGCGCGGAGCGCTGTCGGCGCCCCCGGAAATCGGATCGGCCGGTCCCTGGGACATTGGTACATCGTAACTCACGACTCGGTCCAGAATTGGTCTGGCATCGAACTTGCTAATGCAAGTGGAACAGCCCAGTGGAGATCGTCCGATGTCACAAAGCCCGCGGCAACCGCCGGACAATCCGCAGACCCTGCCCGACGGCTTTGAACTCGACCTCTATTACAATTCCTTCATGGACCTGCGCCTCTTTGAGGAAATGAAGCGCTACGTGGGATTCGGCGAAGCCGACGCCGCGGCGCTGCGCGCGATCCGACTCCGGCTCGAGCCGGAATTTCCCGACATCGTCGATCGTTTCTACGCGGCCATCGAGCGCAACGAAGCCACGCGTCGCGTCGTGGCGCAGGCGGGAATCACCGTCGAACGGCTCAAGGCGACGTTCAACGAGTGGCTGCGCGACTTGTTCGCGGGTGACTACGGCGCCGATTACCTGGCGCGTCGGTCGCGCATCGGACGCACGCACGTGAGCGTCGGGCTGCCGCAACAGTTCATGTTTACGGGCATGACGGTCTTTCGGCTGACGCTGATCGAAAAAGTGTGGGCGCTGCGCATGCCCGATCCGCACGCGGCGCTGCTGGCGATTCACAAGCTGCTCGATCTCGAACTGGCCGTCATGAACGACACCTATCGCGAGGACCTGCTGTTGCGCATGAAGGAGCTGGAGCGAGCACAGTACGAACAGCAGCTCAACGAATCGGAGCACCTGGCCACGATCGGCCGACTGGCCGCTTCACTGGCCCACGAGATTAAGAATCCGCTGGCGGGCATCAGCGGCGCGATCCAGATTCTTGGCGCCGAACTGGGCGAACATCACGCACACAAGGAAGTCGTGGTCGAAGTCATGCGGCAGATCGACCGGCTGGACTCGGCCGTGAAGGACCTGCTGGTTTTCGCCCGGCCCAAGCCGCCCCGCCGCCGCACGCACAATCTGGCGGAGATCTTCGAGCGGTCGCTGATGCTGTGCCGCGAGGAGCCGACGTTTCGCACGCTGCGCGTCCACAGCGACGGCGCCGGCCGGCCGGTGAACGCGTCGGTCGACGACAACCAGATGAGCCAGTTGTTCACGAACCTGCTGCTCAACGCCGCGCACGCCTGCGGGCCGGGGGGCGAGATCTGGTGCCGCATGAATGCGCTGCCGGGCGGCGTGCGGATCGAGATCGAGGATCACGGAGTGGGCATTCCGGCGGAGATTCGCGACAAGATTTTCGAGCCGTTTTTCACGACCAAGGCCCGCGGCACGGGACTGGGGCTGTCGATCTGCAAGCGGATCGTCGAGACGCACGGCGGGACGATTCTTGTGGAGAGCGAAGTCGGACGCGGCACGCGCGTGACGGTGGAGTTGTATGACTGAACGTCGAATGGCCCGCCCGGGGCATCGCACAACATCGTCATTCCCGCGAAGGCGGGAATCCAGAATCACCCGCAGGCGCTGGACCCCCGCCTGTGCGGGGGTGACGAATCGCGCGGAAGGTCCGCACGGCGGACCCTACGCGGATACTCGGATTCCTATCATCGACAACCCACCGCTTTGCGGCGGGCCACCCGGCAAGCTGGAAAACCGGAACCGCTTGCGATTAGCCTGATGTCATGACCCGACCGCGCATCCTGATTATCGAGGACGAAAAGCTCATCCGCTGGTCGCTGCGCCAGCGCTTCGAGGAAGAAAGCTTCATCGTCGACGACGCCGAAAACGGCGCCGACGGCATCGCGCTGTTGTCCCGGGCCGCCTACGACCTGGTGATGCTCGACTACAAGCTGCCCGATCAGACCGGCCTGGACGTACTGCGGCACATCCGCGAAAACGATCAGGACGTGGTCGTGCTCATCATGACCGCCTACAGCAACGTCGAGGACGCCGTCGAGGCGATGCGTCTCGGGGCGTACGACTACGTCACCAAGCCGTTCAAGATCGAAACGCTGATGATCGGCGTGCGCAAGGCGCTGGAGACCACGCGGCTGAAGCGCGAGGTGCGCGACCTGCGGTCGCAAATGCAAAAGGACTTCGGCCTCGACCGCATCATCGGCCGCTGCCCTCCAATGCAGCAGCTCTTTCAGACCATCCGCGACGTGTCGGCCAGCGGCGCTTCGACCATCTTCCTGCGCGGCGAAAGCGGCACCGGCAAGGACCTGGTCGCCAAGGCGATCCACTACAACTCCGACCGCGTGGGCCGGCCGTTCATGAACATCACGTGCACGGCGATCACCGAGACGCTGCTGGAAAGCGAGCTGTTCGGCCACGAGCGCGGGGCGTTCACCGACGCCAAGCAAAAGAAAAAGGGGCTGCTGGAGCTGGCCGACGGCGGCACGGTCTTTCTCGACGAAGTCGGCGACATGCCGCCCAAGCTTCAGGCCAAGTTGCTGCGGTTTCTGGAAGAGCGCATGTTCCGCCGCGTCGGCGGCGTGCAGGACATCGAAGTCGACGTGCGAATCATCGCCGCCACCAATCGCGACATCGACCAGCTCATTCGCGACGGGGTCTTTCGCGAAGACCTGTTCTATCGCCTGAACATCATCCCCATTCACCTGCCGCCGCTGCGCGAGCGCGGCGACGACCTGCGGCTGCTGGCCGAGTATTTCATTGCCGAGTTTGCGCGCGAGTTCCGCAAAAACATCACCGGCATCAGCCGGTCGGGCTTCGACAAGTTGCGGGCCTATCCCTGGCCGGGCAACGTGCGCGAGCTGCGCAACGCCATCGAGCGGGCCGTGCTGCTGTCCAAGCAGCCGGAGCTGGGACCGGACGATTTCACGCTCGGCCGCGGCGAAGTCGAGACGCCCGTCGAATGGGTCAACCTGCCGCACAACGGCATCCGGCTTCAGGACCTCGAAGAGCGCTTGGTCCGCCAGGCCCTGGAGCGCACCGGTCACAACCAGACCCGCGCCGCCAAGCTGCTTTTCCTGTCGCGCGACCAGCTCCGCTATCGCATGGAGCGGTATGGCATCAAGTAGTGGAAGAGTCGAAAAAACACGTCGAGAAGTCGAAACGTCGAAAAGTCAGAAAAGGGCATGTAGGCACGCAGGCCCAGCGCAGGTTGCGTCCGCAACCCGACAGGCCCGTCATCGAGCGCGCACCCAGGCGACGAAGCGGCTCTCCGCGCAGGCGGGGAGCGACGAAGAGCAATCTGGTGTGAGTCGGCCTGCGAGGCGAACCGACCCGGATGGGGCGGGGTCGATATAGGGCGACGCGGGCCCTACTCAAACAACGACCCCGCCGTGCCGGACGGGCCGATACGGCGGGGTCAGGTCGCCAGAATCGAGACTTACGGAACCCGGCACGCCACTATGGGCAACCGGCCGGACCGTTGATCAGCACATCCACAAACAGATCAATATCCGCGGAAGTGTGCTGCAAATCGCCGTTCATGTCGACACACGGATCGTAGCCGCCCATGAAGCCGGCCACGTACGCTTGAAGGTCGTCGCCGTCGCGGACGCCGTTGCCGTCGAGATCGCCGGCGCAAGTTGCGCATGCGACCGACTCGCACTCGTCGGGAATGCCGTTGCCGTTGTCGTCGGCGCTGGGCGGCGGCGGATTACGGACCGACAGCACCGTGCCGCTCGTGACGGCGCCGGCGGTGTTGTACGACCACTGGATGCCGTCCGTACCGTTGAGCTGGTAGCCGATCGATGCCGAGGCGGCGTTGTCCAGGCTCGACGTGCCGAAGACCGTGTCGGTGTAGATGATCTGGGCGCACGTGCCGTTGACCGGCGTCTCGAACACCTGAATCTGGAAGCTGATTCCGCCGGCGGTGTAGTTGAAGTGGTTGCGATTGGTCCACTGGACGATGAACGTCCGGTTGGGGGCCACGCCGATCGTGTGTCGATGTACGCTGCCGCCGGTGTACAGATCGTCCCACCACGCCAGAATGGCCTGCTCACCAGGTACGGGCAATAGAACGGCGTTGGACGGAATCGACTGGTTCTGCCAATCCAGATCGCCGCTGGTAAGACCAAAGGCGATGCCGCCGTTGTTACACACGCGCACCTGCGAAGAGGTGAAAATGCTGCCGATGGGCGTGAACGGCATGGTGGCGTTTGCCTCACTGTCGTCGCCCAGGATCATGCTCGTTCCGGTCGACGAAACATCGACGAATCCGTGTACGGCCGGAACGTCGTCGTATACGCCGAGCGGCAGGAAGACCAGATCGCAGGAGTCGGCCGTGCCGTTGGTGTTGCAGTCCTGGCCGCCCTCGCAGGCGTCGATCACGCCGTTGCCGTCGCAGTCGCTCTGGCACTCATCGGGAACGCCGTTGGTGTCGCAGTCGTTGGCCGCGGCGTCGCAATGATCGGGAATGCCATTGTTGTTGCAGTCGGGGCCGCTCGCCTCGCAACTGTCGGGAACGCCGTTGGTGTCGCAGTCGGCCTCGCAGGCATCGATGATGCCGTTCGAGTTACAGTCGACAAACGCATCGCAGTCGTCGGGAACGCCGTTGCCGTCGCAGTCATGCGCGGCCAGTTCGCACTCGTCCGGTACGTCATTGGCGTTGCAGTCGACGCTGGCGGCGTTGGCGATGTCCTGGGCGTCCGGCGTGCCGTTTCCGTTGCAGTCGGGCGCGGCGGGCACTTCCAGCGCGGCCAGCACGACGCCGGGGCCGGCGGTGGGCTTGAACAGATGCAGCGCCGCGTCGGACTGGACCGGGGCGGCGTCGACGTCGAACCAGAAGTTGTAGAGCGTGCCCCATCGCAGCGCGTTTGCGTTGACGTCGGCGCCGTAGGACTCGGTGCCCCAGTTAATGCTGGTCGCGCCGATGTTGATCGACCAGTCGGTCCCGGAGAACGGCTCACCGCTGTGATAGTTGATGTCCTTGAATCCGGCGTTCGTCACCGTCGCGCCGGCCGGGATCGGAACGCTGAATCCGCCGACGGCGCGATCGGAGTTGATGTTCTGAATCGCGTACTCGTAGTGATAGACGCCGCCGCCGAGATCGGTGACGCGCGAGGCGGTCCAAATGCGGCCTTCGTTCGGAATGTCGACGGCGGTCAACGTCACGCCCGTATTGTTGAGTTCCCACGCTTTTATCGCGGGCCATTCGCGGTTGGTCGTACCCTGCAAGGACAGCGTCCAGTTGGCGTTGATCGTGCAGCGCCGATACGAGGCGTTGTTCGTGCCGTTGCCCCAGGCCGCGTCATCCTGCGTGACGTAGTGGCCCTCGACGAAAAACAGCGCCCCGGCGTTCAGCGCCGGATCGATGTCGTCTTGCTGGACCTGAATGCGCTTGTAGATGGCGTTGCCGGTCAAACCCTGCGTCGCAAACGGATACGCAAACACGCCTGTGTAGGGGTTCACTTCGTAACGCGGCCCGAGACCGGATTGCGTGCCGTTAAGACCCGAGCCGTAGGGATCGGAGCATCCGACGCCCAGCACCGAGCCGAGATGGCCGTTGCACGTTCCGCAAATGCCATTGTTGACGGCGGTGAAGCCGTGCTTGAGCCAGGACATGCCGATCTGCTCGAAGCGGCCGTTCTTCAGCCGATACATGTTCTGGCCAATGACGGGATGCTCATTCGTCCCGGCGATCCAGAGCAGGTCCATGTCGCCGATGTTGCACGACGTGGTGCCGACCGAGTATGCATGGATCGTGCCGACGGTTCCGTAGTAGGAAGCATTGGGCAGATCGCCGACGATGACATCCGGGCCGATAGGCTGAGCCACGACCGCCGACGTACAAATTAAAGATAAAAAAACTCCTGACGAAGCGTGCGTGAAAGCTCGGATCATGCCATTCCTTTCCGGGGTCGTGCCGACCCGCTCACGGCCGATTGCCGCGCGGCGCACGCAGCACCAGCGCCGATCGGGACGCGGCAACTCACAAATAACTCGGCCTGAATGAACTCAGGCGTTGGTATGAAAAAAGGCAGGCCGCGACGGACGACCCCCCCGATACCCTCGACCCCATCTATGATAAAGCCTGCCGAGCAACCGGTCAACCGAACGTCCGTAACAGCCCGGAAATAATTGAAAAAAAGGAGCAAATGATCCATTGAAGTGCGAACGGGTCAAGTGCGAATGCCGATCCCGTTGTCCGCGCTTGCGACAACAAACGTGGCGAACAGCCTCCAGTTCGGCGTTAATCCATTGCGGAGTTGAAACTCCAAAATGTCCGGCTTCCCGGCAAGGCCGCGACGAAGCGTCGCATCCGCGCGGAGCAATGTCGCCTCGACCACGGAGAACTTCCCCGGCGGTTCGCCGAGCCGTACCTTGAGTCCGCGGGCATGACACGTGTAAACGCGGCCGATCTCCGATTTACCATCCACAACAAGTCGCACATGCGTCTTGTGATTCCAGTCGGGCGTCACCCGCGGCGCAGCCCGATTGATACGGCCGAGCAGGTCGATCAGCAACGAAGCGTTCCACTCGGGCGGTTCACCCGGCGCCATGCCCTTTTGCCCCAGGTGCCACGCGCGGCCGTTGGTTCGCCACGGTTCCGCCTCGGAGCGGTCCTCGGCGACGCGCGCGATGCGGCCCAGATGCGCTTTGAGAGAATCTGCTAGAAAACGTCGGAAACTCGCATGGTCGACCTCAGCCCGATCGTGAACCAGCACGCGCACGTTTTCCCAGTCGCCCTGAACCGGCCGGACAAAGACACGTTCGTCGGAACCGTAAACCGGCAGATCGTCGCGTTGGTCGAGCGGTTTGAGATTCAACTGCCGCACGAGCCGCCGATCATCGAACGTGCCGCGCGGCACGCGGAACGACAACTCCAGCAACCATCGCCCGCCGGTCAGCGCGTGCATGAACCACGGCACATCGGCGCTGCGCGTCCCGCGCGGCAGCGCCGCGCGGATTTCGACGCACGCGCGATCGTTCCAGTTCGTCGGCTCCAACCGCTTATGACCCAGCTTCTCAATCCGCGACACGACGTAGGCCAGCGCGGCGCCCTCCCATTCCACCTTCTCGCCGCCGCGGCTAGGGCGCTGCTCGAGGTGCCAGCGGCGTCCATCGCGTTGCCAGGGCATTTGTCCCGCTTCGGTTTCGGCGGCCTGGAGTTCCAGCGCGCCTTCGTCGGCGCGTGAAACCGCCGGCATTTCGTGGCGCGCCGCGTCGAAGCGAGGACGCTCCGCTTGCGGTCCCGCCCGCAGTACCGGCGACAGCGCGCGGCCGGTATGCGATTCTCGCGCCGCCGCGATCTGCTCCGGCGTTCCCTCGGCGACGATCTTCCCGCCCGCGTCGCCGGCCTCCGGCCCCAGGTCGATGACCCGGTCGGCGGTCTTGATGACGTCGAGATTGTGCTCGATGCACACGACCGTGTTGCCGAGATCGACCAGCCGATGGAGCACGTCCAGCAGCTTTCGCAGGTCGTGCAGATGCAGACCCGTCGTCGGCTCGTCGAGGATGTAGATCGTCCGCCCGGTGTCGGGCCGGCCCAGCTCGGCCGCCAGCTTGACGCGCTGCGCCTCGCCGCCGGACAGCGTCGGAGCGGACTGCCCGAGCGGCATGTAATCCAGCCCCACGTCCGAAAGCGTCCGCAACACGCGCTTGATGCGCGGAATCGAATCGAACAGCGCCAGCGCCTCGGCCACCGTCAGATTGAGCACGTCCGCGATGTTGCGGCCCTTGTAGCGCACCTCGAGCGTCTCGCGGTTGTAGCGCGCCCCGCCGCAGGTCTCGCACGTCACCCACACGTCGGGCAGAAAGTGCATCTCGTAACAGACCTGCCCCAGTCCGTCGCAGGCGTCGCAGCGCCCGCCGGCGCGGTTGAAACTGAAGCGGTTGGCCGTGTAGCCGCGCACCTTGCTGTCGGGCAGCTTCGCGAACAACTCGCGGACGTGATCGAACAACCCGGTGTAAGTAGCGGGGTTCGACAACGGCGAATTGCCGATGGGCGCCTGATCGACGTTAATCACCTTGTCGAGATGTTCGATGCCGCGGATTTCGGTGTACACGCCGGCCGCGAGCGTCGCACGGTGCAGGCGATGGGCCAGCGCCGGGTGCAGGATGTCGGTGACGAGCGAGCTTTTGCCGCTGCCCGACACGCCGGTGACGCAGACGAAGCGGCCGAGCGGGATCGTCACGTCGATGTCCTTCAGGTTGTTCTGCCGCGCGCCGATGATCCGCAGCGCCGGCGCATCGGCAGTGCCCATGGCCACACGCTCGGCCTGAACGTCGTCGTTCGACTCAAACGAAACCTCGGCCAGTTCATCCCAATCGGTCTCGCCGGCGGGAAGCTGCGACTCTTCGCGCGACTCGGCCGGCGCGGCCGTTCGCGCCAGTGCCTTGCGCTTTCGGCGTTGCCGCGGCGGCGCCGCCGGCGGCGTCGGCGACGGGCCGGCGCGGCGATTCGTCGGCACGGCGATCGCCTCGCGACTGGCCAGGTACGCGCCGGTCAGCGAACCGGGAATCGCCGCCAGCTTTTTCGGCGCGGCGTCACCCACGACGTGGCCGCCTTCCCGCCCCGCGGCGGGGCCGAAATCCAGCACGCGATCGGCGGAAGAAATCACTTCGCGATCGTGCTCGACCATCAGCAGCGTGTTTCCCAAATCGCGCAGCCGTTTCAGCGCGGCAATCAACCGGCCGTTGTCACGCGGATGCAGGCCGATCGTCGGCTCGTCGAGCACGTACAGCACGCCGGTCAGGCCGCTGCCGATCTGCGACGCCAGGCGGATGCGCTGCGCCTCGCCGCCTGAGAGCGTCGGCGCGGCGCGGTCGAGCGACAGGTAGTTCAGACCCACGTCCACCAGGAAACGCAATCGCGACGTGATCTCGCGCAGCAGCTCGCCCGCCACGCGCTTCTGCCGCCGATCCAGCGACAGGGTGGCGAAGAATTCGTGGGCCGCGTCGAGCGACATGCGACACGCCTCGCCGATCGTGCGTCCCGCCAGGCGAACGGCCGCGGCCTCGCGCCGGATGCGCCCGCCGCCGCAGGCCAGGCAGGCGATCTGCGTCACGAGGCTTTCGAGCTTCATGCGATACTGCCACGAGACGCGCGTCGCCTCGTCGATGGCGGGCAGGAAGCCCTTGAACTGCACGCGAAAGCGACCGTTCTCGCCGTTGCCCGCCGCATCGAGCCAGGCGTCGCCCGTTCCGTAAAGAAACTTGCGCCGCTGATCTTCCGACAAGTCGCACCACGGCGTGCGCACGTCGCAGCCGACGTGGGCCGCGACCGCTTCGACGACGACGCGCAGCATCGGCTGATCGTCGAGCCGACCCCAGCCGGCCAGCGCGCCGTCGAGAATCGCGCGGTCGGGGCGAACGACGATGCGGTCGGTGCTCGTGCCGCGCTGCATGCCCAGGCCCTCGCACGTCGGGCACCAACCCAGTCGCGAGTTGAAGGAAAAGTGATTGGGCGTCAGCTCCTCGAACGCCTGCCCGCACGAGTCGCAGGAGAAATGCTGCGAAAAGCGGATGTCGCCGCCCTTGGCGCCTCTTTCTTCCGCCGGCGGCGCGGCGGGCGCCGCCATCAGCGCGCCGTTGCCGACCGACAGGCACTGCTCGACGCTGTCGCTGATGCGCGCCCGCTGAGCCGCGCGCACCGCGATGCGGTCGACGATAAGCTGCACCGCGTGCCGGCCGCGATCGCTGACGGGAATCTCGCCGCCCAACTCGTACACCGTCCCGTCGACCCGGACTCGCGCATAGCCCGCAGCGCGGTGACGCTCGAACATCTGCGCAAAGGTCTCGGAACCCAATCGCTCGACCGGCGCGCACAAGAGCAGCCGCGTGCCTTCCGGCAATGACACGATCTTCTCGACGATCTCGTCGGCCGTCTGCGTGCCGACGGGAACCTGGCACTTGGGGCAATACGGCGCGCCGACGCGCGCCCACAGCACGCGCATGTAGTCGTATATCTCGGTCACCGTGCCGACCGTCGAGCGCGGACTGACGGCGGCGGACTTCTGCTCGATGGCGATGGCCGGCGACAGGCCGTAGATGTGATCGACGTTGGGTTTCTGCAACTGGCCGAGGAACTGCCGCGCGTAGGCCGACAGCGACTCGACGTAGCGGCGATGCCCCTCGGTATAGACGGTGTCGATGGCGAAGCTGGTCTTGCCGCTGCCCGAAACACCCGAGCAGACGGTGATGGCGTTGCGCGGGATATCGACGGAGACGTCCCGCAGGTTGTGCTCGCGCGCCCCGACCACGCGAATCACGTCGGCCGGCGCTGCGACGCCCGCCGCCGCCGCGCGCCGCGACCGTCCGTTGCCGCGCGCCGTCCGCGGCTGCGTCCGCATCCCCAGCACCGGCCGCAAAGCCTGTCCCGTGAATGACGCGGCGCACGCGGCCACGTCCTCGGGCGTGCCCTCGGCAACCAGGTAACCGCCCGCCGCGCCGCCTTCGGGACCGAGGTCGATCACCCAGTCGGCGGTCTTGATAACGTCCAGATGATGCTCGATGACGATGACGGTGTTGCCCGCGTCGACAAAGCCGTGCAGCACGGCGAGCAGCTTGCGCACGTCCTCGAAGTGCAGACCGGTCGTCGGCTCGTCGAGCACGTAGAGTGTGCGGCCGGTGGACTTCTTGACCAGCTCGCGCGCCAGCTTGATGCGCTGCGCCTCGCCACCCGAGAGCGTGTCGCTGGGCTGCCCCAGCTTGATGTAGTCCAGCCCCACGTCGTGCAGCGTGCGCAGCTTGTCGGCGATTTGCGGCACGTTCTCGAAGTGCTTCAGGGCCGCCTCGACGTCCATGTCCAGCACGTCGGCGATGCTCCGCCCTTTGAAACGCACCGCCAACGTCTCGCGATTGAATCGCCGGCCCTCGCAAACGGGACACGTCACCCACACATCGGCCAGGAAATCCATCTCGACGCGGTTGGCGCCGTTGCCCTCGCACGCCTCGCAGCGCCCGCCGACGGCGGCCTGCCCGCCGTGCAGCAGCTTGCCGCCCTCGCCGACCGCGGGGACGTTGAAGCTGAAGCGTCCCGGTTTGTAGCCGCGCACCTGGCTGTCGGGCAGGCGGGCGTAGAGATCGCGGATTTCGTCGAACAGCTTGATGTACGTGGCGGGATTCGAGCGCGGCGTGCGGCCGATGGGCGCCTGGTCGATGGCGATGATCTTGTCGAGGTGTTCGTTGCCCTCGATCGCACGATGCCGGCCGGGGATGGTTTTTTCCGCGCCGTTGAGATCGCGGGCGAGCTGCTGGTAGAGGATGTCGTTGACCAGCGACGACTTGCCCGAGCCGGACACGCCGGTGACGCACACGAATCGCTTGAGCGGGATGCGGACGTCGATGTTCTTGAGGTTGTTGTGAGCGGCGGCGCGGACGATGAGCCAGCCTTGCTCGGCGGTTCCAGCCGGCGCGAATGCCTCTCGTGTGCGTCTTGCCGTTTTCATGGTCGGCCCTTCACCGGAAACTCGCGAAGGACTGACTCGATTTGCGATTCGAGCTGCGCCAGATCGGTTTGGTCGATTGAGTATTCAAATACATGCCGCGAGGCGGCGCTGCCTGAAGTCGGATTCGACGTGTTGACCGTGACCCGCGTCGTGAAGTGCCCGTGTTTGCCTGCCTTGACAAACTCGACGTCCCACCAACCTTCGGTTGGCGACACCTGTGCGTCTTGCCTGCGATTGTGCCGCAGATCGTTCAGTTGTTTTGCGACGTCCTCCAGTTCCGCCGCGTGTAAGAACGGCCCGCTCCAAGAAACCAAGGCGACGTCGTTGCGCACAGTCCACCGTGCGTTCAACCAGTTTCCATCCCAGAAGTCGCTCAACATGGGGAATTGGCGACTGTAGACATCGATTCGCAGCCAATCACGAATCGCAACGTGCCAGGGTGAATCCGCTGAGATCAACGTAGGGCCGCTCACAGTTCCGCCTCTTTCATCATCAGCTCCAGGTCCGCCGTTAGACCCAGCCGTTCCGCCCACGCGCGCAGGTACGACCAGTCCAGCCGCGCGCCGTTGACTTTGACGACCGACAGGGCGTTGTCCCACTGTTTCCGCGAGCGGGTGTCCTTGCGCCACAGGAGTTTCATCAGGATGATGTCCTCGGCGCTGACCGTCCAGAACGACGGCCCGCCCGAGGCGAACGCGACCAGCCGCCGCCGTCGCAGAACGCTCTCGTGAAACGGCGACGGCGACAGAAAGCTGAGATCGACTTTCAGCCCGCTCGCCGGGTCGATCACGTTGCTCATCGTGTGCGATCGGGCCGCTACAAGCAGGCCGGCGTCGCTGCGGTAAAGCTCCGGCGGCAACGATGCGGCGAACCGCGCGGCGTCGTCAGCCGACATGCGAACGCACAGGTCGACGTCCAGGCTCGACACGGCCTGCCCGTGCAGTGAGCTGGCCACCGAGCCGGTGATGGCGTAGGTCGTACCGGCCGCTTCCAGCCGCTCGCAGACGATTCGCAACAACCGCAGCAAGGGGTTTTCATCCATGCGCGGACTCCCCCTGCGCCGCCCGCAGGTTCCGCGTGAATTCGATGAGATTCAGCGCGTTCCGAAACCGCTGCGCCGGCGACATTCCCTGCGCGATGTACAACTGCAACAGTCCGTCGCGTTGCGACGGCGACAGCGCCGCCAGCCGCTCGGCAACCAGCCGGCAGACTTCGGCGGCGCGGGCGGACAGCGATTTTTCTTCAGAAGGAATCATGATTCAGACGCGCACATTCATCCAATGCGTATCGTGATAATCTCGTCGCGCGAGCCGTATGGCCAGGTCCTCGTAGGGGTTCGGGCAGACGGGCGAGACGCCCGTACCAGCCGATCCGAAAAAAAGGCTGCATCGCGCGCGCCGGACCTTGCAACCCCGCGCGACGCCCGGAACGCTTTTGAGAAGCCTGATTCGAGGCGGAACATGGCAGCCGGGCTTATTCCTCCTGACGAAAACCGCTCGGCGCTCCCTCACGGTCGCGGTTCGGTTCAGACTTCTCAAACACGCTCTCACACGGTCCGTCACGTCCGTCGTTTCACCTTCCGCGCCGTTGCGTCGCGTTTCGATGCCGGCGCCTGCGGCGGCGTCACCGGCCGTCGCTGTTTCGGCACGTCGATGAGCCGCTCGTGCCGCAGATATTGCGCCGTCAGCGACTCGTCGACCGCCGTCACCTCGTCGTAACTCCCCTGCGCGACGATATTGCCGCCGTGGATGCCCGGGCCGGGGCCAAAATCCACCAGCCAGTCGGCCTCGCGCATCGTCTCTTCGTCGTGCTCGACCACGATCACCGTGTTGCCCAGATCGCGCAGCGCCTTGAGCGACGCCAGCAGCCGCAGGTTGTCGCGCGGGTGCAGGCCGATCGACGGCTCGTCGAGCACGTAAAGCACGCCCGCCAGCCCGCTGCCGATCTGCCCCGCCAGTCGGATGCGCTGCGCCTCGCCGCCCGACAGCGTCGGCGCCGCGCGGTCCAGCGTCAGATAGTGAAGCCCCACGTTCAACAGAAACCCCAGCCGCGCCCGCAATTCCTTGAGCACCTCGGCCGCGATCTGCCGCTGCACCGGCGTCAGCACGAGCGCGTCGATCGCGCGCAGCGCATCCTCGATCGACATGGCGCACAACTCGTGCAGCGCCACCCACCGCGTCTCGATCTGCGATCCCTGATCCTCCCGGCCCGCGCGCCGCTCGCTTACCGTCCCTCCTCCGGTTTTAGACGTTTCGACGTTTCGACGTTTTGACGTTTCGACGTTTTCTTTCAACGTTTCCTTTCGACTTTCCCCCTTCGTCGCTCGATGCTGTTCCCTGTTCTCTTCCTCCCACCTTCGTGCCTTCGTGCCTTCGTGCCTTCGTGCCTTCTCCTCATCTGCGAGTACGTCTTCTCTGACGGCAATCCTCACCGCCCGCGCCTGCTCATTCAGCCGCGCCCCGCGGCACTCCGGACACACGCCGCGCCGCATGTACTTCTCGTAATACTGGCGCACGAACCCGGCCCTGGCCTTGCGGTACTTGTCGCGCAGCTCGGCCACGACGCCCTCGAACGTGCCGCCGTGCTTCCACGCGCCGCCCGACCAGCGCCATTCGTACGTGATGTGCGCGTCGCCCGTGCCAAACAGCAGCGCGTCGCGGGCCGACTTCGGCAGGTCGCGCCACGGCGTTGTCAGCTTGATGCCCAGATGCCGCGCCACGCCTTCGTAAATGTGCCGCCGCCAGCGGCCGGGCGTCGTGCGCATCGGCGCGATGCAGGGCGTCAGGAAATTCGCCGAGTCGTCGGGCACGAGCAGATCGGGATCGAAATCCACCGTTTCTCCCAGCCCGTCGCATTGCGGGCACATGCCCGTGGGCGAGTTGAACGAGAACAACTGCGGCGTGGGCGGCTCGAACGAAAGGTTGCAGCGCGTGCAGGCGTAGTCGGACGAGAAGACCTGCTCCGCCGCTCCTGTGACCGATGAATTCGCCGCGCGCCGTGCGCCGCTTCCCTCGGCCCGGGCCACGACCAGCGTGCCCTTGCCGATCCGCAATCCGTTCTCGACCGCCTCGGCCAGGCGCGCGCGCTGCGCATCATCGACCGTCAGCCGGTCGATGACAACTTCGATGTCATGCTTGCGGTTCTTCTCCAGCGCGACCGGCTCGCGCAGGTCGACCAGCCGACCGTCGACCCGCGCCCGCAGAAAACCGGCACGCACCAGGTCGGCAAACGCGTCGCGGAACTCGCCCTTCTGGCCGCGCGCGATCGGCGCCAGCAGCAGCGCCAGCCCGCCGCCGAAGCCCGCCAGGATGCCGCCGATGATCTGCTCGCGCGTCTGGGCCGAAATCGGCCGGCCGCATTTCGTGCAGTGCTGCAATCCGACACGGGCGTACAGCACGCGCAGGAAATCGTGAATGGCCGTGATCGTGCCGACGGTCGAGCGCGGATTCTGACCGGCCGTTTTCTGTTGAATCGCGATCGACGGCGAAAGACCCGTAATCAGGTCGCAGTCGGGCTTCTCGATCTGGCCGAGGAACTGCCGGGCGTACGACGACAGCGATTCGATATAGCGCCGCTGGCCCTCGGCGTAGAGCGTGTCGAACGCCAGCGAACTCTTGCCGCTGCCCGACACGCCGGTCATGCAGATCAGCGCGTTGCGCGGCAGTCGCAGCGACACGCCGCGCAGGTTGTGCACCCGCGCGCCGCGGACTTCGATGTGCGTGGGTTCCATGGCGGCGCTTCTCAGCCTTCGTTGACGATCAGGTTGTCGATCAGCCGCGTTTTGCCGATCCGCACGGCCGCCGCCAGCATCACCGGCGCGGTCGCCTCGGTCTTGTCGGTCAGCGTCTCGGGATCGACAACGGAAAGATAGTCCACCGTACACGGCCCCGCCCGGGCCAGTACGCGGCGCATCTCAGTGACGATCTTCCCAGCCCGCCGCTCACCGGCGCGAATCAGATCGCGCCCGGCGCACAGTGCCGCATAGACGCCGGCAGCCTGTCGCCGTTCGTCGGGCGACAGATAGGCGTTGCGGCTGGACATGGCCAGGCCATCCGGCTCGCGCACGATCGGTCGCACATCGATCGTCAGCGGCATGCAGAGGTCGCGAACCATCCGCCGGATGATGACGGCCTGCTGGGCGTCCTTCTGACCGAAGTAGGCCACGTCCGGCTGCACGATGTGAAACAGCCTGGCGACTACCGTGCAAACGCCCTCGAAGTGACCGGGACGGAACGGGCCGCACAGCGTCTCGGCCAGCGGCCCGACGCGGACGCGCGTCTGATCGCCGGGCGGATACAACTCGTCGGCAGAGGGAGTAAACACGAGATCGACGCCGTGTTCGCGGCAGATGTTCAGATCGGCCTCGGTCGTGCGCGGATAACCGGCGAAGTCCTCTCCGGGGGCGAATTGGGTCGGATTAACGAAGATGCTGACCACGGTAAACCGCCCGTCCTTGCGCGAGGCGTCGATCAGGCTGGTATGCCCGGCGTGCAGCGCTCCCATCGTCGGTACAAAGCCGATCGAGCGGCCGACGTGCCGTGCGGCGGCGGCGCGCGTGCGGATTTCCTGAATGTGCGAAGCGACTTCCATTCCATCGACTCCCACCGCGATCCCTTCGCGATTTCCGTGCTCGGCACTCGACCGCAATCAACCTACACCAAGGACGCGTTCACACATAGCCGGACTCACCACGGGCTGAAAGCCCGTGCCACGCGATCAGAACCCGCCGCGCGAGCGGCGGGACACAGCCGAGGTCGGCTGTGCTACATGGCCACCCGCTCCTGCAACTGACCACCGCCAACTACTCAGTCAGCTCCGCCAGTATGTCCCGCGCGGTCCGTTCCAGCACCGGATGCACGACGTCGGGCGCGATCTCCGCCAATGGTTCCATCACGAAGCGCCGCTCGTGCATCAGCGGGTGCGGCACGATCAGGTCGCGATCGCTGATGATCCGCTCGCCGTACAGCAGCAGATCGAGGTCGATCGTCCGCGCCGCCCAGCGCGCCTCGTCCGCACGCGTCCGACCCAGCGATTTTTCGATCGCCAGCAGCACGCCCAGCAGCCGCTCCGCCGTCAGCGTCGTTCCGATCCGCGCCACGGCGTTGAGGTACTTCGGCTGACCCGACGGTCCGCCCTGCGGCTCGGTTTCGTACAGCGACGACACCTTCCGGACGTCGATGCCGCGCGTCGATTGCAGCGCGTTCAGCGCCGCCGTGATGTTCCGTTCGCGTCGTCCAAGATTGGCGCCGAGAGCAACGTAGGCCGTGACTTTTTTCATGGCGAACGTCACCACCTCATCCGCCCCAGCCGCTCCACCGCGGCCCGCAGCCGCTCGTCGGGGCTGGTCAGCGAGAACCGCACATACCCTTCGCCTTCGGCGCCGAAGCCCGATCCCGGCACCGACACCACCGACGCCTCTTCCAGCATTCGCGCCGCCGCGCCCATCGAATCGTACCCGGCCGGGCACGGCGCCCAGATGTAAAAGGCCCCCGCCGGCGGCGTGACGCGAAAGCCCGCCGCGCGCAGGCCGGAGACAAACTCGTCCCGTCGCCGCCGGTACATCGCGCGCATCTCGGCAGTTTCCGGCCCGTCGATGCGCCGCATCGCCGCGGTGCCCGCCTGCTGAATCGCGTTGAACGCCCCGCTGTCGACGTTGCCCTTGATCTTCGCCAGCGCCGCCAGCACTTCGGCGTTGCCCACCGCGAAACCCAGCCGCCAGCCGGTCATGTGAAACGACTTGCTCAGCGAGTACATTTCGACCGCCACGTCGATCGCGCCGGGGACTTGCAGGATGCTCGACGGCGGCTGCTCGTAGTACACCTCGCTGTAGGCCGCGTCGTGAACGATGAGGAAGTCGTGCCGCTTCGCAAGGGCGACCGCCCTGCCGAACGCGTCGAGCGTGGCGGTCGCACCGATCGGGTTATTCGGGTAATTCAGGAACATCAGCCGCGTGCGGTCCAGCGTCGCCGCCGGGATGACGTCGAAGTCGGGCAGCCAGCCGGAAGACTCGCGCAGCGGCATCGTCACCGGCTCGCCGCCAGCGAAGATCGTGGAGGATTCATATACGGGGTAGCCCGGCCGCGGAATCAGCGCCGCGTCGCCCGGATTGAGCACCGCCAGCGGCAGATGACCCAGCCCTTCCTTGGAGCCGATCAGCGTCAACACTTCGCTCTGCGGATCCAGCCGAACGCCGAAGCGGTGGGCGAACCACTCGGCCACGGTCGACTTGAACTCCGGATAGCCCGCGTCATGCGGATAGCGGTGGTTGCGCGGATCGCGAATCGCGCGTGCCATTTCTTCGATCACGAAATCGCAGGTCGGTCGGTCCGGATCGCCGACGCCCAGGTCGATCACATCCTTGCCGGCCGCCAGCGCGGCACGCTTCTTTCGGTCGATCTCGATGAACAGATAGGGCGGCAGTCGATCCAGACGCGCTGCCCGTCGAAATGCCATGCGGTGCTCCTCGCTCGGGTGAATTCGCGGTGATTGTATCGCGCGGCAGCGGTCGCGCGCTGCGCGATCCGAACCGAGAATCTGAGGGAGCGTCGAGAAGCCACTCGATGCCGGCGAATCGAATCCGATTGGGCTCGATCGATCGCCACTCGGGCGCCGCAACGATCAACATGGCCAAGCCCTCGCGAAACCGGTTTTTCCAAAATGCCCCGCGCGGCCCGCGCGAGGGCTTGACCATGTCACGCACCACAAGATTGCGCGGTTTGCTTCCGCGCGATTCCGCAGGACGGCCGAATGTGCTGGAACATCGGTTCCGCGCACCGCGTCACAAACCCGCTCGCTTACGCTTCGCGGCTCTGATTGTTTTGCGTATGCTGGTAGCCGCGTCGATCGATTCCCATCCGCAGCAGCCGATGCGCCGTCGTCGACCAGGGCGCCCGCTTCCACTCGTCGCCGAGCGGCACCATTCCGGCGCTGCGATAGCAAGTCACTGCGCGTTCATTCGACGGTGAAACCACGAGCACTACGGCTTCGGCGTTTAACCGCCCGAACGCCTCGGCCAGCAGCGTCGCCACGCAGGCCCGCCCCAGCCCCATGCCGCGCCGCGCCGGATCGAGCAGCAGATGCCCGATCCATTTCTGTTGCGGTCGATTCGGCATGTCGTTCAGCTCGGCGTAACCCAGCGGCTCTGTTTCGCCCGCGGCGATCAGCACATATTGCCGCTGCGCCGGCGCGCCCCACGCCATCACCTTTTCGACCGTCAACGGCGGTTGCGTCTCGGGCGATACGAACTTCAACTCGTCCGCGTCGCGCACCCACGACACGACCAACGCCGCGTGCGCGCGCTCAAACGGCGACAATCGCACCTGCACGACGGCCGATTCGTCCGAATCCATGATCACCGCAATCTCGCGACCGCCGCCCTATGCGCAGCCGCTCCCGACCTGCGCCAGCACCGGAATCCTCAGCACGCCGTCCTGATGAAAGCGTTCGTCGCCATCGACACGCCGCGCGATTTCCTCGCCGATCGCCGTCCGCGCCGCCTCGGGCAGCCGCAGCAGCACCTTTTTCAGCGACGCGCTCATCTCGAACGACATGCGCCAGAACTCCGCGCCGTTCCGCGCGAACTGATAGATGCGCACCGGCGAAGTCCGTACGTCGCGAAAACCCGCCTCCGACAGCGCCGCGGACAGCATCCCCGGCCCCGAGAGATGGTGCATCCCCGGCTGCGTCGCATCGACCGCAGGCATGACAACGTGCTTTCGCAGCATTTCATTGATCACCAGAAAGCCGGGGCTGTTTTCCATCGGAGTCCACGCCGACATGGCCAGACGCGCGCCGGGCCGCATCATGCCGCGCACGCGCCGCAGCGCGGCTCGAACATCGGGACAAAAAATGAAGCTGAACCGCCCCACCACCGCGTCGAACGGCTTCGCCGGCGGCGGCAGATCGTCTACCCAGGCGGCGCGAAATTCCACATTGTCCAGATCCATCGCTCCGGCGCGGCGGCGCGCCGTGTCGATCATTCGCTGCGCCGGGTCGATGGCCAGCACGCGTCCGCCCGGCCCGACGCGCATCGCGACGGCCAGCGCCGGATCGCCCATCCCGCAACCGGCGTCGAGCACGTATTGCCCCGGTTGAATCTCGGCCGCTTCCAGCAAGCGCTGCGTAACCGGCCACAGAAAGGCGGCGATGTGCGGCTCCCAATGCGACCAGGCCTGCGCGGCGCCATCCCAGTCGTCCCGCGTCCGTTCCGCGAGCATCCGATTTTCGTCGGTCCAGGGCAAAGGTTCGCTCATGCCGGTATTGGACCGCTCTTGCGACCGAGACGTCAACACGACCGGAATCGAAGCGCGTATGGCCGCGCCAACCTAAGCGGAACCTCGCAGTTCGACGCCGCCGGACGCCTGTTCATACCGTGTTGCGTTACAATCCGGCGACATGCAACTCGTCGCTTTCGAGGACGCCGGCTGGCGCGAACTGCTGCCGCTGACTTATCTGCGCTCCGCATGCGAGTTGCGCTGCGGGTGCGACACGCTGCTCGACAAGATTCGCGCGGTCGCGCCGGGCGCAACGTTGCGGCTTGCCGTACGTACGGCCTTACGCGCGCTGACCGACGAGCGCTATCCCGATCTGGCCGGACAGCCGGCCGGCGGATTGTGGATCAACGGCCGCCTGCTGCTGCGCCGGTTTCCCGAAATGCCAACACGGGCCGCCTGCTGGCGCGGCGACACCTTGCTGGCCGCCGTCGTCGACGACGCGACCGCGGCACGGCTGACGCCCGAGGTGCTCGAAGATGCGCCGCGTCTGCGCTCGACGCTCGACGGCCTGCCCCGCCTCGACTGGTCCGACGAATGGGGCGAACTCATCACGTATCCCTGGGACCTCATCGCCCGCAACGCCGCCGAGCTGCGCCGCCAGGTCGATGCCCTGCCGGCCACGTGCGACGGTCGCATCGACGCCGGCGCGATTCTGTTGCTGCCGCGCAACATCCGCATCGGGCCGGGCAGCCGGATCAAGCCGGGCGCTGTGCTTGACGCCGAGGAAGGCCCGATTCATATCGGGGCGAACGTGACGATCTCTCCTACCGCGGTCGTCCGCGGTCCGTGCAGCCTCGGCGACGGCGTGCTCGTGCAGAGCGGCGCGTACATCCGCGAGGGAACGTCGATCGGACCGGTGTGCAGAATCGGCGGCGAGATCGAGGCCAGCATCTTTCAGGGTTATTCCAACAAACAACACGACGGCTTCGTCGGCCATTCCTGCGTCGGCGAGTGGGTCAATCTCGGCGCCGACACCGTCACGAGCGATCTGAAAAACACGTATGGCTCCGTCGTTGTGCCGATCAACGGCCGGCCGATCGACAGCGGCCAGATGTTCGTCGGCTCGATCATCGGTGATCACGTCAAGACCGGCATCTGCACGGCGCTGACTACCGGCTGCGTCATCGGATTGTGCTCCAACGTCGTCGTCGGCCGGCCGCCGCGGTGGGTTCGCTCGTTTTCGTGGTTGACGGAACGGGGCGCCGAGTCGTATCGGCTGGATCGCGCGATCGAAGTCGCCCGACGAGTCATGGCGCGGCGGCGCGTGGCCTTGTCGAGCGAATACGAAGCGGCATTCCGCGCCGCGGCGACCGCGGCGGCAATGATTGAAGAGCGATGATCGAGCATCGCATGTTCGTCATGCGACGCCATCTCGATGGGATGCAGGGTCACGCACGCCTGCGCCGGGAAAATGGTTCACTCCCGTTTCTATCATCGTGACCCCACTGCAACGCGGTGGACCACCCAACATGGGGCACAGCCGCCGCCGGATGTGACTCCCACTTCCTTTCAGAAAGTGGGTTCGGGTGAGGGTGTGCCGCTTTGCAGCGCCTCCGACTGCGTACGGCCTCCTCCGTCATTCCCGCGAAGGCGCGAATCCAGTCGGCCAGCCGCGCCGCGTGCACGCCCGCCTGCGCCGGGAAAATGGTTCACTCCATTTCCGATCATCGTGACCCCACCGCAACGCGGTGGGCCACCCAACATGGGGCACACATCGATTCCACATGCTCCGCGCACCGACATCATTACTTGACCCGCTTCATCCGAAAGTCCAGCACCATCGGCTTCCCATCCGGCTTCTGTTTTTCGAGCCGCGCCTGTAGCTCGTCCTGCTCGTTGATCCAGTAACGCAGGCGCTCCGGCCGGCCGTCCTGGACTCCCTCGAACGTCGCTTCGCGCTGCCCGGTGCGCGTCAGTTTCATCTCGATCACCCGGCCGTTGCGGTCGTGCAGTCGCGGCCCGAAGAGCTTCAGCCGCAGCAGGACATTTTCGTCCTCCTGCTCGATCAGCAGAATCTCGTACGTGGCGGCGCCGCGCCCGCCGCCCATGCGCGACATGCCCAGTAACGCGCCGTTCGACGGCGCCGTCCAACTTTCCTCGATGCGCGAATCGCCGAACGTGCCGTGCCACGATCCGGCCAGCCACGCCAGATCGTCGACCCTCGCCGCGCCGGCCGGGCCGCGCTTTGTGGTTGGCGGATCCTCTGAGGCCGCGGTCGAGGCCCACACCGCCATCATTACGGCGACGATCCCGAGGATGATTGCTTGTTTCAGGCGTTGCACGAGTTGTCCTCCCGAAGTGATTCGGCCCGCACAGGAATTGTCCCCTTTACGCAAGCACGGCCGCGGCTACAACCACGATGATCGCGCATCAACCGGGCGATGACGCACCGCCGTTCAGCGGGACCGTCGTCCCCGTCTCCGGCGCGCTGACGTCGACGAATCCGTCCTCGCGCATCGTGGCCGTCATCTTTTCCATCTGATCGATTTCGCCGTGCACGAGGAACGCCCGCTTCACGCGCCGCGCCAGCGGCTGCGTCAGCCGGCGCAATTCGTCGCGATCGGCGTGCGCGCTGAAGCCGTTGAGCACCACCACTTGCGCCCGCAGCGGCAGCTTTTCGCCCAGAATCTTGAGGTGCTTCTCGCGCTCCACGATCCGCCGGCCCAGCGTGTGCTGACCCTGAAAGCCCACGATCAGAACCGTGTTCTTCGGACTCGTCACGTTGTTCTTGAGATGGTGCAGGATTCGGCCGTTCTCGCACATGCCGCTGGCCGAGATCACCACGCACGGCCGCCGCCGCCGGTTGATCGCCTTGCTGTCTTCCACGTCGCGCACGTAGGTGCAGCAGCCGCCGCCGAGCATGTCGCCGGTGCGGCTGTTGAAGCGCCGCGCCTCGGCGTCGAAACAATCGGGATGCAGCCGGAAGACCTCGGTCGCATCGATCGACAGCGGACTGTCGATGTAGACCGGCACGTCCTTGAGCCGGCCCGCTTCCATCAGTTGGTGAATGAAGTAGACGAGCGTTTGCGTCCGCCCGACGGAGAACGCCGGGATGATGACTTTGCCGCCGCGCTCGAACGTCTCTTTGATGACCGCCTCGAGCCGCTCCTTCAGATCGACGTTCGATTGCGTCTTTCGCCCGCCGTAGGTGCTTTCGCAGATGAGGTAATCGCACTCCGGCAGCGCCGCGGGATTGCGCAGGATCGGCATCTCGAACCGCCCGATGTCGCCGGAAAACACGAGCGTCACGGGCGGCTGGCGACCGTTGGCGTACGTCAGCGTTACGCCGGCCGAGCCAAGCATGTGGCCGGCTTCATGAAACTGCGCCGTCAGCGACGACGTGACGCGAAACGGGCGGTTGAGCGACACCGTGTGAAACAGGCGCAGCACGTCGGCGGCGTCGCGCGACTCGTACAGCGGATCGACCGGCGGCTCGGCGCCGGGGCGTTTCTTGTGGAGACGTTTCGTCAGGAATTTCGCGTCTTCTTCCTGAATATGGGCCGAGTCGGCCAGCATGATCGCGCACAGGTCGCGCGTGGCCGCCGTGGAATAGACCGTTCCGTCGAAACCCTGGCGCGCCAGCAGCGGAAGGCGGCCGGAGTGGTCGATGTGCGCATGGGACAGGATGACGGCGTCGAGCCTGGCGGCGTCAAACGGAAAGGTACGGTTCTTGGCGTCGCTCTCGCGACGCCGACCTTGGAACAGGCCGCAGTCCAGGGCCACTCGCTGACTGTCGACCTCGATGAGATGGAGCGAACCCGTCACCTCCCGCGCCGCGCCGTGAAACGTGATTTGCATCATGGCCGCATTGTCAGCGCCATTGGCGGTTTTGTCAGCCGGCGGCACAAAACGAAAAGGCGGCTGATTTGAACCGCCCCCGTGAGAAAGCGCCGTGAAACCGCTCGATGCCGATGCCGACTTCCCCGCGTTTCTCACTGGTAATCGGTGAGTAAGACGGACCCGGCGTTGCCGTTCAGGCCCGAAAGATCGAGTCCCCACGTGTTCTTACGGTGGATGCTCAGCCCGCCGGCGGGGTTGTAGGTGATCAGGTTGTTCCAGCCATCGTAAACGAAGATGCGCGAACTGGAATACGTCCCCGACCAGCTTGAACCGTTCCAGTCGTGCAGGCTGCGCTGCACGCGGCGGTTCATGTAGTCGTACGTCATCACGCACTTCTGGCTGCCCGTGGTCGGGTTCGTCGGATACGCCTCGATCAGGCGGTTCTCGGAGTCCCAGACGTAACTGTAGTTCCCATCCAGCGGTGACGCCCCGCTCGGCCCGCCGCACGTTAGTGCTTGGGGGGGCTTCAAGCGAAACCAAGTTGTGAGAA
>WYBU01000096.1 GCA_011525745.1 Planctomycetaceae bacterium
CTGATGGACTGCGGCGAATGCGCTTGCGGCCCGTCGGCGCGATGAACGCTCGGTGCAGGAATGCGACGTCGTTCGGCAGGCTGGAGTGCCGGATCCCGCTCGCTTACGCTTCGCGGCTCTGATGGACCCCGGCGACGCGGCGCGGCGCGAAGTGAGGAGCTTCTGATTGGCACGTCCCAAGCGGAAACATAGGCCCGCCCCGGACTTGTCGGGATCAATGGCCGCACCGCGAATCGTTCGACAGCCACAATCGGCGCCGCCACTGCGCCCGCCGACGTTTCCGCCTTCGGTTCACGTCGTCGCGGCGCTCGGGGCGCTGATTCTGGGCGCCGCCGCCGGTGTGTATCGCCAGTGTCCCGCGCCGCGCGAGTCGGCGAACCAAGCGGCCGGCGCTGTGACGGGCCTGTCCGCATTCCGGAGTCCTTATGTCTGCAATGACGACGCCCGACAACAGCTCTACTGGATGGCGTCGTTTCACGACAAGACTCTGTTCCAGAACGACATCGTCGTCGACTATGCGCGTCACTACGTCTCGCCCGGCGTCACAGCGCTCTACTGGCTGATGACGTTCGTCTGGCCGCCGATCCTGGCCGGCAAGCTCGCGGCCTGCGGACTGATGGCGCTGGGGGCGTTCTGGTGCTTTCGGATCGGCGAGCGGTTGTCGGGGCTGGCGGCGGGGGTATCGGCGGCGGTGTTGTTCGCGACGTTGACGCCGATCGCCGACCGCGTCGTCGGAGGCAATCCGCGGGCGTTCATGTACCCGTTGCTGGCGGCGTGGCTTTGTTACCTCGTACGGCAGGAGCACGCGAAGGTTGCCGTCGTGGCGGTCATTTCGGCCCTGACGTATCCGATGACGTTCATGCTGTGCGTGCCCGCGTGGTTTCTGGATGCGGTGCGGTTCGAGCGAAGGCGGCCGGTGCTGGATCGCGCGCGATCGCGCTGGATGTCGACGCTGACCGGTGTGCTTCTGGGCACGGCGGTGCTGGGCGCGAAGTATTTGTCGCCGGATGAGCGATTCGGTGAGATCGCCGACCGGACGCGCGTCATGAGCGATCCGGCGTTTCGCGAGGGCGGGCGTTTTTCGGAAGTGCTGGGCGACGGCAGGGAGGGCGCGCTGACGGACTGGGTTCGCGCGGCCGGCACGCCGTTCGGCCTGCGCGGGACGTGGGACGGCGAGAGCTGGGTGGCGCGCAATCCGAAGTGGGGCGGATGGGCTGTCGTCGGGTTGGTGACGACGTGGATCGGATTGGCGATCGCGCGGCTGGCGCCGTTGCCTCGACAGTTCGTCTGGCTGGCGCTGGCGAGCGTGATGATGTACGGCGTGGCGTGGCTGGTGGTGTTCCGGTTGTTTGTGCCGGCGCGGTACGTGCAGTTCTCGTTTTCGCTGCTGACGGTGCTGGGCATGGCGCTGATTCTGCCGGGGCTGGCGGAGCGCATCGGACCGCCGGGCGCGCGGCGGGCGGCGTGCGTGGCGGCGATGCTGCTGGCGGCGGGTCAGTCGTTCGGACTGTCGTACGTGCGGCCGGCGGTTCCGCATATCAACCAGGCGCATAACGCCGCGGTGTGGCAGACGATCGAGCGGGTTGTTCCGCCCCAATCGGTGATTGCCGGTCCGCCGGCGTATCTGGACAGCGTGGGGGCGTTTTCAAAGCGCAAGGCCTACATGCCGGATGAGCTGGCGCACCCGGCGTACACGGCGTACTACGACAACGTGGTGACGCCGCGCATTCGCCGCACGTTCGAAGTGCTGTTCGCCGGGACGGCGGACGAGGTGTTGCGCTTTGCGCGCGAGGAAAAGGTCGACTACTTGTTTTACAACGCGACCGAAATCGAGCGCGGCTCGCTGTCGTACATCAAGCCGTTCGACGAGATGTTGCAACGGCTGAAGTCGCGGGGCGGACCGCGCGTGCTGGCGCAGCGGATCGAGCCGTCGCGAAATCTGCTGGGCACGGGCGGCGGGGCGGCTTTGCGGCTGATTAGGATCAGCCCGGGGCCGGACAATGTGTTTGGAGTGGCGGAGTAGGGAACCGGGGGGCGACGAAGCGACGGAGGGAAAAGCGGAAAGTCGAAAGTCGCAATGAAACGTCGAACCGTCGACAAGAAAAGGCAACAATGCGCAAAGGTCGCCGGTGGGACGCGGTGGAAGCGAACCCGGCACGGGCCAGGGCAATGCGGCGTTTTGGCGCCCGCGGCGCATGAACTAACCCGGCCGGCGGATGGCGCGGCGTTTGCCGCAGCATTTCTTGAAGAGAGGGCCGCTGCCGCAGGGGCAGGGTGAGCCGGGCAGGGCGGCGCGCGGCGGCGCGTTCGTACGGGGAAGCGAGAGGCGCAGCGGCGAAGTCGGATGCCGTGATTCGCAATTGCGCCGTTCGCCGGCGTCCGCCTCGTCATCGCCATCGTCCCGTAGATTCACGGTTGACACCAACCGCGAGGCGCCGCGCGACAAGCAGCGGCGAATGATCGCCTCATTGAGTCTGCTGCGCGTCCGCGGATCATGCAGGGCGGGCCGTGATTCGCTGGACTGCATGATGCCGAACGATCGCAGCAGATTGCGCAGCGCCGGCTCCTCATCCGGGGTGATCGGCAAAGCCGCGCCGGTGGTGATGTGGAACTCGCCGAACCCGAGCGTGCGCGTGGCGATGAAGTCGCCTTCGCCGGCCGTGCGGCTGAGGTTGATGTCGGCGACGAACAGGTCTTCGTTCCAGAGTTCGTCACGGGCGTGCACGCCGACGCCAGGCACGAGGCCGCGGATGCGCAGCAATCGGTACCGCGCCTCGCGCATCGCGCGCAATACCTGCTGCATCGCGGCGTCCCCGTCGGCGCTATGGTCGACAAAACGTTCGACGACCGTAGCGCCGCGGATGCGCAGGTCGTAAATGCTGAAATCCATCAGCACGCCCACTTCGTGTTCGTTTTCGAGGACGACGGTCTGGTCGACCACCATGTCAAAGCGGCGCGCGCCGCACAGAAACGTATCGGGGTCCGCGGAGCGACATGCCCTGGATTGGAGTTCATTGGCCAGGTCGCGCTTGCGGCGGTAGTCGTGGAGCAGGTGGGAGAATGTGCCGCCGGTCCGCCGTCTCCAGTACATGATGCAACCTCCATGTCGCGCGGAGCGCGCAGTTTCAGCCGGGCGCGTGCATGTGTCAAGGCCCCGTGCGCGAGGTGATGGGGCGGTGGCGCGGCGAGCGTATGTCGAGGTTCAGCCCTGGGGGCGGGGATACGGCCGGGTGGCCGACCGTCTTGCGGTGGGGTCAGGATTACGGGAATTGGAGTAAATGTCTTCGCGCGCATGCGAGGGCCGCGCTGCGCGCCGGACGAACTGGATTCCCGCCTTCGCGGGAATGACGGAACGTGTCGCAAGCCACAGCCGGGGGCGGCTGTGCTCCGTGTGCGCGACGGGTAAAAGTATTTCGGACGTTCCGTATCTTCGATTCGTCTGCGTGCGTCATTGATTACCCGTGCGCGGCGGGCGTAAGATCGGCGGAGTCATCCGCGTCGTTTCCGGGGGGGGAATCCATGCCACAGGGCGATGCGCTACGCATGTCGCGCCGGCGTTTTTTTGTGACGTTGGCCGAAAACTCGGCGGGCCGGCGGGGAGCGCGCTCGCACAACCGAGGGCGGCTGTGCTCAATCGGCGGTGGACTGTTATGGGCGCTGGCCGCGCTCATCGGACCGTCGCCAGCCGAGGCCGGCAGCGTAGTGGCGATGAACGTGCCGACGATGGCGGACCTGGCGGGGCAGGTGATCGTCGGGACGGTCGCATCGTCGCAGAGCGGCTGGGCGGATAACCCGCGGCGGATCGAAACGGTCGTCCTGTTTCGCGACGTGGAATATCTCAAGGGACGTCATCGCGACGCGACGGGCGAGTTCACGCTCATCGTCCCAGGCGGCCGCGTGGCGTCGACGCACATGCGATTGTGCTGTGCGCCGGAGTTCCGCGCGGGCGAGCGATGGTTGCTGTTCCTGTTGCCGGAGTACAAGACGTTTCCGGTCGTGGGGCTGTCGCAGGGGGCCTTTCGCATTTGCGCGGATGAGGCGGGTGTGCCGCGCGTGTACGACGCGGCCGGTTCGCCCGTGGCGGGACTCGACGCCGAACAGTTCGTGCGGGCCGAGCGTCGAGCGATTGAGGGAGCGCATCGGCGTCTGGTGTCGGCGGAGAACGCGCGGCTGAAGGGGGCGGCTGTCGCTGAAGCGCTCGCCGCGCCGACGGCGATGCCGCTGGGCGAGTTTGCGGGCGCGCTCCGGCCGATTCTTGCCGCGAGTCGCGATCATGGCATGACGGAGCCGGCGGGTCGGCCGGCGGCGGTGAATGTGCGGGCAACCAGCTTGATACGGTCGGAGGCGGAAGCGGGCCGCGATGCGAGGTCGCGCAGCGCGGGAGTTTCAGGGACGCTGCGGCGCGGCCTGATGCCGGAGGAGGTGAGGGGGCCGCCGCGGGGCGCCGTGCCGAAGAAAGCGCCGAAAGATGCCGGGAGCGACAGGGGGCGGCGGGATGGGAAGTAGGCGCGGGCATTCCATTGCGGGACGGGCGGTGCGGGGATGTGCGCGGATCGAGCGCGCGCTGCGCGGATGGTTCGCACGGGCTGGAAGCCCGTGTCACGCGCTGAACGAGACGCGCACGTTAGTACACGTGTCTGCTTCGAAGACTACGCGCGCTTCGCACGCGGGAACGCGACACGCCCAATGGGCTTCGCACGCTTACTTGCGTGCGCGTCTCGTTGCGCGCCCGGCGGCGTTCGCGGGTGCGATCTGCGTGCTGGCCGCGGTGGGCGGCGATCGCGCGGGGGCGTTCTCGTATTTTGCGATCGGAGGGACGCCGGTGCGCTGGGCGGGCGCTGCGAGCCTGCGGTACCTGTCGCCGACGACGTTCGTGCCGGGCAGCGATCCGGACGTTCATTATCTCAGTGCGATGGGTTTGTGGAACATCGTTCCATCGGCGCAGTTCAGCTACAGCTACGAGCGGCTGCCGGTGGACTATCCGATCGATCATTTCGACGGCTACAGCGACACCGCGGCCGTGCCGGCGTCGGAGCTGGATCCGGGCGTGCTCGGCGTGACTTACATGGTCAACAACGGTACGCAGTGGTACGACATGGACATGCTGTTCAGCAACTTTCCCGAGAACGTCGGCTGGCTGTTCGATCCGAATCCGACATGTGATGTCGTGACGCAGCCGCTGCCGGTCAACGGTTTTTCGTTTCTGCTGGTGGCGACGCACGAGCTGGGCCATGCGCTGGGACTGGGGCACGATCCGGCCGGCGACGAGCCGGCGGGGACTCCGTGGTTCATCGGGACGATGAATCCGCGCTATCCGGGGGGCGGGCCGGTGGGGCAGGAAGCGATCATCGAAGTGCACACCGACGACCGCAACGGCTGCCGTTTCCTCTATCCGCACAGCGGACCGTCGCCGCCGGCGCAGCGCGATCTGGCGAATCCCGGCTACTGCACGGGGCCGGTCATCGGGCGCGCGACGCCGATCACGTTCGCTCCCGCGGTCGTCCCGCCGTCGGGCGTCGTGACGGCCCGCTGCGTGCTGGAGAACTTCGGCAATCAGAACCAGTTCAACGTGCGGCATGGCTTCTACCTGTCGACCGACGGAGTGATCGAGACGACCGATCTGTTCCTCGCCAGCCTGTTGTGGGACATCGCGTTCGAGGATGCGTTCGAGTTCGAGGTTGAGGTCGACATGCCGTTCGATCTGAAAGCGGGCGTGTATTACCTCGGTTCGATCATCGACGACGACAACCAGGTGGCGGAAATCTACGAGGACAACAACGCCTCGGTTTACTGCGGCACGCTGACGGTGACGCAGATGCCGCCGGTCATCGAGCCGATGGGGCAGGTCTATGCGACGTGCGGCCAGCCGTTCACGGGGCCTACGCCGGCGGTCACGCGGCCGGTGAACATGGGTCCGTTGACGTGGAGCCTCGACAATCCGGAACCGGGTATGTCGATCGACGCCGAAAGCGGCGTGATGAGCTGGCCGAGTCCGATACCGGCGCCGTTTCCTTACGTGATGATCGTGCGGGCCACGAACGCGGCGGGGACGTCGACGCAACTACTGTTCGTCGGCGTCGTCGAGTCACTTCCTCAGATCGCGCCGATCGCGGATGAGTTCGTGCCGTGCGGGGGGCCGTACGTTGGGCCGACGCCGCAGGTGACGTCGGCGGTGTGCATGAATCCGATCCTCAACTGGAGCCTCGATTCCGGGCCGGCGGGGATGGCGATCGATCATGCGACGGGTGTGGTGACGTGGGTGAATCCGGTAGCGTCGGTGTCGCCGTATGACGTCGTGATTCGCGCGACGAACCCGGTCGGCAACGCGACGCAAAGCTGGCGGTTGATCGTGCCGGGGACCGACATCGACGGCGACGGCGATGAGGATGGGGCGGATGCGGCGGTTCTGGTGGAGGTGCTGCTGGGGCGGGATACGAATCCCGCGCATGTGTCGGCAGCGGACGTGAACTGCGATGGCGTGGCGGACGGGGCGGATATTCAGGCGCTGGCGGCGAGGTTGAATTAGGCGGCACGGAGCGGCGAGCTGAGCGCATCAGAACCCGCCGCGCGAGCGGCGGGACGTGCGCCTTACATGCCATGCGTTCGCCGAGTCGTGTGGCCGATTCGGTTTTCCATCATCGTGAACCCGCCGCTGAAGCGGTGGGCCACGCGATCGCGCGAAGGTTTCAGCCCGGGGCGGATGTACTGCGTCACCGTCGGCGCGTCATTCCCGCGCGCGCGGGAATTTGGTGACGCGCGGACCATCGTTGGGCCCCGGCCTGCGCGGCGGTGACGACTTGCTCCCGTTCCTATCATCGTGAACCCGCCGCTGAAGCGGTGGGCCACCCGATCGCGCGAAGGTTTCAGCCCGGGGCGGATGTGCTGCATCAGCTTCGTTGACGATGTGCCCGGAGCGACGCATAATCCCTTCACTTCTCATGAAAGCTGAAATCGTGCAGCTTGACGACCTCCGCGACCGCGGCGCTGCGCTCGATCGGGCGGCCGCGATCCTCGCCGAGGGGGGGCTGGTCGTTTTTCCCACCGAGACCGTCTACGGCGTGGCGGCCAACGCGGCGAACGAAGCGGCCGTGACGCGCCTGCGCGCGGTCAAGGGGCGGGCCGGCGAGCAGCCGTTCACCGTGCACGTGGGCAAGCCGGCACAGGCCGAGCCGTTTGTCGATCAACTCACGTCGCTCGGCCGGCGTCTGATGACCAAAGGTTGGCCGGGGCCGCTGACGTTGGTGTTTCCGATACCAACGCCTGAAAACACGGCGATTCACGCGCGGCTGTCGGCCGGCGGGCGCGAGGCAATCTTCGGCCAGCAGAGCGTCGGGCTAAGATGTCCTGACGAGCCGACGGCTCAGCGCGTGCTGACGTTCAGCGATGCACCGATCATTGCGTCGAGCGCCAACCGGGCCGGCCGTCCGCCGCCGGTCGACGCCGAGATGGCGGCGTCGGAGATGGGCGATCATGTAGATGTGATTATCGACGGTGGTCGCTGCCAGTATGGGCGGGCGTCGACCGTGGTGTCGGTCAACGGCCGGGGTTTTCATCTGTTGCGCGAGGGGGTGTGGGACGCGCGGACGATCCGCCGGATGGCGGCGCTGAACGTGCTGTTCGTCTGCACGGGCAACACGTGCCGCTCGCCGATGGCCGAGGGCTTGTGTCGCGACTTGCTGGCGCGGCGCATGAAATGCCGGCCGGAGGAGTTGGCGGAGCGCGGCGTTCAGGTGATGTCGTGCGGGACGGGGGCGTTCGACGGAGGTCCGGCGGCGGAGAACGCGATCATGGCGTGCCGCGCCCGCGGGATCGACATCTCGCGGCACGTGACGCGTGGCATGACGCGCGATCTGGTGCGGTCGGCGGACCACATCTTCGCGATGACGGAGGGGCACCGGCGGCGGATACTCGAAGACGCGCCGGAGGCGGCGGAGCGGACGCGCCTGCTGCATCCGTCGGGCGACATTCATGATCCGGTGGGAGGGGCGCTGTCGGAATACGAGGCGTGTCTCGCGCGCATCGAGGAAGGACTGGAACACGAACTAAAGGACATCGAGCCGTGAGAATCGCGATCGGAGCCGATCACCGTGGATTTGTCGCCAAGGAGCGATTGAAACAATTCCTTATCGACCTGGGGCATGAGGTCGAGGACGTGGGCACGGACTCGGCCAAGTCGTGCGACTATCCGGACGCGGCCTATCCGGCGGCGCTGCACGTGGCGGAGGGTCGCGCGGACCTGGGCGTGCTGATGTGCGGCAGCGGCATCGGAATGTCGATCGCGGCGAACAAGGTTCCGGGCATCCGCGCGGCGTTGTGCCACGACGAGCTGACGACGGAGATGGCGCGGCGGCACAACAACGCCAACATTCTGTGCATCGCGGCCGATCTCGTCGGCGAGGCGCTGATGCGCCGCATGTTGGAAGTGTGGCTCAAGACGCCGTTCGACGCCGGCCGGCACGAGCGGCGGGTGGAAAAGATCGGCGAGATCGAGGCACGGACGGCGGCGGGCAAAGTCGAAAGTTGAGAGTCGAAAGTCGAAACAAAACGTCGAAACGTCGCATGAAGCCGTCGCACGTCGGTTGAGGGTCGCGATCTACGTAGACCGATGATGTGCTGCGGCGGGAGATCGAGCCGTCCGCGCGCGGTATTCTCCACGATCGAGTCGCGCGGCCGGTTGCGGCATTCATCCTGTATTATGTCCGTATGAGCACAAACCGGGAGCATGGCGCCGCCATGCGCATTGGATTCATCGGGTTGGGGATCATGGGGCGGCCGATGGCGGGGCACCTGCTGCGCGCGGGGTTTCCGCTGACGGTGTGGAACCGGACGCCGGGCAAGACAGATGAGCTGATACGGGCTGGGGCGCGCGCGGCGAAAAGTCCGGCGGCGCTGGCGGCCGAAAGCGACGTGGTGATGACAATCGTGACGGATGGCCCGGACGTCGAGGAAGTGCTGTTCGCACCGCGCGGCGTCGTGGAGGGGTTCGCGGAGTCCGGTCGACTGTCACGGCGCGGCGGTCAGGCGGGCGCCGGCGAGCGCGGCGTGGACGGCGCGGGGCGGCCGGTCGTGATCGATCTGAGCACGGTCAGCCCGCGCACGGCGAGGCGGATCGCGACCCGGCTGGCGCAAGACGGCCTTGACTTTCTGGACGCACCGGTGACCGGCGGCGACGTGGGGGCGCAGAACGCGACGCTGACGATCATGGTCGGCGGGGAGGCGGCGGTATTCGAACGCTGCCGCGGGCCGCTGTCGGCGATGGGAAGGAAGATCGTGCACGTCGGCCCGAACGGGGCGGGGCAGATGGTCAAGGCGTGCAATCAGATTCTGTGCGCGGTGAACATGATCGCCGTGTGCGAGTCGCTGTCGCTGGCGCGGCGGACGGGGCTGGACGTAAACGCCATGCTCGACGTGGTCACTTCGGGGGCGGGCGGATCGTGGGCGCTGGAGCATCTGGGCCGCAAGATCGTTGCGGGCGACTTGCGGCCGGCGTTCATGGTGCGGCTGATTCAGAAAGACCTGCGGGCGGTGATGGAAGCGGCCGAAGAGGCGCGGCTGCCGTTGCCGGGCACGGCGCTGGCGATACAACTGTTTCGCGCGGTCGAGGCGGGTGGCGGAGACGCGCTGGGGACGCAAGCAATGATTCAGGCGTACGAGCGAATGGCAGGGGAAAGCTGAGAGTCGAAAGTCGAAAATAAAAAAGAGGAATGGAACGTCGAAGCGCCAAAACGGCGAAATCAAGGGCACGAAGGCCCAAGGCGCCAAGGCCCGGCGCGGGCAGCGTCCGCAACCCAGATTCCGGGCGGCCTTACAACCGGAGCGACGAACGAGGCAGCACTGCCCGCGCTCGAATTGTGCTGCTACAATCCCCCTATCCTGACGACCAATCACCACGTGAGGCGAACAACATGAGCGGCGATCCGGCAGGCGGTTCCGAACGGTCCAATCCGATGACGACGATTGTGGAAGAGCTGGTGGGCTGGAAACACACCCGCTTTTGTCCGGTGAACACGTGGCAGCCGGACGTCAATCTGTACGAAGCTCGTAACTGCTTTCTGGTCTGCGTCGACGTGTCCGGGATGCACGCGTCGCAGTTCGACGTGACGGTCGAAGCGAGCACGCTGCTGATCCGCGGCCGGCGGCAGCGTCCGCTGCCCCCTGAAAACGCGGGCGAGTTGCGGGTCCACCTGATGGAGATCAACAACGGCGACTTCTGCCGCGAGGTGGAGATCCCCGCGTTGGTTCGGCAGGCGGACATCGCGGCCGAGTATCGCGACGGCCTCTTGTGGATTACCCTTCCAAAGGCACAATAGCCGCCCGTGAAAAAGAAACCCCGTCCAGAAGAATCCGACGCGCCGGTATCAGACGACGCGGCGGCTCCGCCCAGCGCGGATTCGGACAACCAATCGACCCCGGAGGCAAAGCGGGTGAAACTCAACGACGACGGCCGGCCGGACGAACTGGAGGTGTCGGAGGAGGCCGCGCCCGAAGGCCCGGTCGGTCGCGCCGAATCAACGACGGCGGACGGGCTTTCGAGCGAGGACGAGGCCGAGGCGGTCGCGGAGGGCGAGATCACGCCCGCCATCATTCACGTCGGCGAATCCGGCGCGCGCGGCGAACGCGGCGGGGACGACGAGCGGCCGTCGGTGCAGCTTGGCGAGGACGCCAAGCCGGTGCGAATTCCCGAGTTGTTGCCCATCCTTCCGATCCGCGACACGGTGGCATTTCCGGGGACTTTGGTGCCGCTGACGATCGGGCGCGAGAAATCGAAGCAGCTTATCGACGACGTGATCAGCGGCTCGAAGCTGCTGGGCATCGTGGCGCAGCGACACGCCCGCACCGAAGATCCGGAACTGGATGATCTGTATCGCGTGGGGACGGTGGCGGCGGTGCTGAAGCTGTTGAAGCTGCCGGACGGCACGCGCAGCATCGTGGCGCACGGCTTGATGCGCTTCGGCATTGAAGAGCTGGTGCAGACGTCGCCCTATATCGTCGCGCGGGCGCATCCGCGGCTCGACATCGCCTCGCCGTCTACTGAGCTGGAAGCGCTGGTGCACCGGGCGCGCGAGCAGGCGACGCAGTTGATCGAGATGTCGCCGAACGTCCCGGCCGAGGCACTGGTCATACTGAACAACATCGAGGAGCCGGGCGGGCTGGCCGACTTCCTGGCGGCGAATCTCAATCTCGAGCTGACGCCGAAACAGGAGCTGTTGGAGACGTTCGACGTGATCGAGCGTCTGCGGAAGGTCAACAGCGCGCTGGCACGGCAGCTCGAAGTGCTGGATTTGTCAAAGAAGATCGAGACACAGGTCAAGCAGCAAATCGACAAGTCGCAGCGCGAGTACTACCTGCAGGAGCAGATGCGGGCGATTCAGAAGGAACTGGGCGAGACCGACGGCCGGCAGGTGGAACTCACCGAGTTGCGGCAGCGCGTGGCGGACGCGAAGATGCCGGAATTGGTGCTCAAGGAGGCGGACCGGGAACTGGAGCGAATGGAGCGGATTCCGCAGGCGTCGCCGGAATACGGCGTTTCGCGGGAATTCCTCGAATGGCTGATCGAGATGCCGTGGTCGGTCAGTACCGAGGACAATCTCGATCTGGCGCGGGCGGAGCGGGTCCTGAATGAGGACCATTATGGCCTCGAAAAAGTGAAGAAGCGGATTCTGGAGTACCTGGCCGTCCGCAAGCTGAACCCGACGGGCAAGGGGCCGATCCTGTGCTTCGCCGGACCGCCGGGCGTGGGCAAGACGTCGCTGGGTCAATCGATCGCGCGGGCGCTGGAGCGAAAGTTCATCCGCGTGTCGCTGGGCGGCGTTCGCGACGAGGCGGACATCCGCGGCCATCGGCGGACGTACATCGGGGCGATGCCGGGGCGGATCATTCAGGAAATCCGCAAGGCCGGTTCGAACAACCCGCTGTTCATGCTTGACGAGGTGGACAAGCTGGGGGCGGATTTCCGGGGCGATCCGTCGTCGGCGCTGCTGGAGGTGCTCGATCCGCAGCAGAATTTCTCGTTTCAGGACCATTATCTGTCGGTGCCGTTCGATCTGTCGAAGGTGATGTTCATCGCCACGGCGAACTACATGGACGCCATCCCGCCGCCGCTGCGCGACCGCATGGAAGTGATCGAGCTGCACGGCTATACGCTGTTCGAGAAGCTGTCGATTGCGAAGCGTTACCTCGTGAAGCGGCAGATGGCCGAGAACGGCCTGACGCCCGAGCAGCTTCGATTCGACGACGCGGCGCTGACGACGATCGTCGAAGGCTACACGCACGAGGCCGGCGTGCGCAATCTGGAGCGCGAGATCGGATCGATCTGCCGGGGCGTTGCGGCCGTAATCGTGCGCGGCGGCAAGTTGGGTCACGTGATCCGCAAGGCCGAACTGTCGCGCTATCTGGGGCCGGTGAAGTTCGAGCCGGAATTGGCGCAGCGGACCAGCGTACCGGGCGTAGTGACGGGTCTGGCGTGGACCCCAGTCGGCGGAGACATCCTGTTTGTCGAGGCCACGGCGATGCCCGGCAAAGGCAATCTGATGCTGACCGGCCAGATCGGCGACGTGATGAAGGAGTCGGTGCAGGCGGCGTTTTCGCTGGTGCGCAGCCGGGCGAAGTCGCTGGAAATCGACGCCGAGAAGCTGTCGTCAAGCGACGTGCACGTTCACGTGCCGGCCGGCGCGATTCCCAAGGACGGGCCGTCGGCGGGCGTGGCGATGATCACGGCGCTGGTGTCGCTGCTGCGCGGGGTGCCGTGCCGGCCGGATGTGGCGATGACCGGCGAGATCACGCTGCGAGGGCTGGTGCTGCCGATCGGGGGGCTGAAGGAGAAGACGCTGGCGGCGCATCGGGCGGGAATCAAGACGATCATTTTTCCGGCGCGAAACGAGAAAGACCTGGAAGAGGTGCCGAAGGAGATTCGCGATCAGATCAAGTTCGTGGCGGTGAAGAAAGTCGATGAGGTGTTGGCGACGGCGTTGAAACCGCGTGAGCGGAGCGCGCGCGTGCCGCGGGCGGCGGCGCGCACCGGGCGTTCCGCGACGGCGGGAACCGCGGCGCGGCCGCGTGCGGCGCGGGGTGGGCGGAAGGTGGTGCGCACGGCAAGGGCGGGGAGAAGATAGAAATCGGATGATGCAATAGCCGAAGCGGGCGCGCGTCGTACAGCAGGAATTGCAGCCGGATCGAGGTGATTTACGCGCGTTGCATGCCCGTGCCCAGCGGAGCGAGACGCGCGCGTGAGTAAGCGTTTGGCTCGTCGAGCAAATGGTGCGACACACGGGCCGCAAGCGCGTGCCGCGCGGAATGGTCATGTATTCGTCAAATCCTGTGCAGTATCCTGGTCATTCGGATGATTCGGCGGGACTGACGTCGATCGAGGCGCTGGCCGCGCTGGTCGCGGCGGATGCGCGGCCGGGCGGCGTGGTGCGCGTGGCGACCGGCGAGGCGTGCGGGCGCGTGCTGGCCGAGGCGGTGCAGGCAAATGCGGATTATCCGCCGTTCGACAAGGCGATGATGGACGGATACGCCGTTCGCGCGGCGGACGCCGCGACAGCACCGGTCGAGCTTGTTGTCGTTGAGGAGCGCGCGGCCGGCGACGATCGACCGGCGCGGCTGGCGGCGGGACAGGCGCTGCGAATCAACACCGGCGCGCCGATGCCCGAGGGCGCGGACGCGGTGGTGATGATCGAGCGCACGGCGCCGACGCGCGATGCGTCGCGCGTGCGCATCATGGCGGCGGCGAAGCCGGGGCAAAACGTTGCGCCGCGCGGCGGCGTGTGCCGGTTGGGCGAGGCGGTGCTGTCGCCTCCGATGCGACTCGGACCGGCGCAAATCGCGGCGGCGGCGGCGGCCGGCTCCGGCGAAGTGGTCGTGTACGCGCGGCCGCGGCTGGCGCTGGCATCGACCGGCGACGAACTGGCGCCGGCGGGCGCGGCGCGGTCGTTCAGCCAGATTTATGACAGTAATGGTCCGAGTCTGACGGCGCTGGGTAGGCTGCTGGGGGCGGATGTCACGTTCATGGGCTGTATCCGCGACGAAGAGGCGGCGTTGCGCGAGCGGATGATTCAGGCGCTGGATGCGGAAATCGTGGTGACGATCGGCGGCATGGCGATGGGGACGCGTGACCTGGTGCCGTGCGTGCTGCGCTCGCTGGGCGTGACGTGGAAGGTGCACGGCGTGAACATGCGGCCGGGACGGCCGATCGGATACGGCGTCGGCCCGCGGGGGCAGCTTGTTTTTGGCTTGCCCGGCAATCCCGTCAGTTGCTTCGTTGGGTTCTTGCTTTTTGTGCACATGGCGATCGACGGGCTGAGCGGGCTGGCGGCGCGGCTGCCGCGCGGCATTCGCGCGCGGCTGACGCGGCCGACGAAGGCGGTGCGCGATCCGCGGCCGGCGTTCGAACCGGCGCGACTGACGTGGGCGAGCGACGGCACGGCGGTCGTGGAACCGGCGGCGTGGGGCGGATCGGGCGATCCGTTCGGACTGGGGCGCGCCAACGCGCTGCTGGTCCGGCCGGAGGGGGGCGCGGCCCAGGCCGAGGGAACGCTCATGGACGTACTACCGATCGACGCGATATGGTTTGGTCCATGAGCGCACGGCAGCGCGAGACAAACCGCCCGCACTCCGCGACGTCGGGCGAGACCCCCAACAACCGGTCAACGGCGCTCGCGGCAGCGTCGCCGGCGGTCGACGGACCGCCGGGCACCGATGGGGCGGGGGACCGGACGAAGGACGACGCTTCGCGCAGCGCCGTTGGACCGACCGCCGCGGGCGGGCCGGCCGACGCGAGTCTGTTGGTCGTCGCGGGCCAGTTTCACATTCAAAGCCGCAAGCCGATTCTGCTGCTGACGGCGTTGGCGTTGCTCCTGAGCAGTCTGTCGTTTCCGCCGGTCGGGGCGTGGTGGCTGGGGTACGTGTGCCTGGCGCCGTGGCTGGTGTGCGTGTGTACGGCGCTGCCGTCGCGGCGCGTGTATGCGGCGAGCTATCTGCTGGGCGTGGCGTTCTATGCCGCCAACGTGTCCTGGCTGTACGCGGTGACGCCGCCGGGATACGTGGCGCTGTGCCTGTGGTTTGCGTTGTCGTTTGTCTTTCCGGCTTGGGCGGTGCGTCACATGTTCCGGCGATACTCCGCGCCGGTGGCGCTGACGTTTCCGCTGGCGTGGATCGCGTTCGAGTATTTGCGCGGCCTGACGCTGGCGGGCTTCCCGTGGCTGTACCTGGGGCACACGCAGTATCGCAATGTGACGCTGATCCAGGTGTCGGACCTGGTGGGCGTTCACGGCGTCAGCTTTTTCGTGGCGATGGTCAACGGCTGGCTGACCGATCTGCTGATTCAGCCGATCCTGATTTCGTCGCGCGGGCGATCGCTGCGTGCGACGCGGCTGGCGCTGGGGACGGCGCTGACGGCGCTGATCGCGGCGTTCATGCTGACCTACGGCGTGATTCGACTGTCGGAGAACGAGTCCGCGACACGGCCGGGTCCGAGCATTGCGGTAATTCAACAGGACTTTCCCGCGACCGTCAGCCGCGAATCGGTCGATCAGGCCGATCCATTCATGATGTTGCGCGGGTACGTGGCGTTGGCGCGGCGCGCGGCGGCGCGGTCTCCGGACTTGATCGTGATGCCCGAAACGGCCTGGGTGGCGGAGCTGAACCGAGAATTTCTCGACGCTTCGACGGACGATCTGGAAGCGATCCGGCAGCGGCGGTATCCGAAGTGGACGATCCAGGACCTCGAGCGGCAGCGCAAGGTGTTGCGCGAGACGAGCGACGCGATTCACGCCCTGGCGGCGGAGACCGGCGCGACGGTCGTGATCGGCGCGCACGCGACGGAATGGCGCGAGAAGGAGATACCGCCGCGAGTGGAACGGTTCAACTCGGCGTACGTGTTTCCGCCGAACGCGACGCGTTATTCGGGGCGGTATGACAAGATGCACCTCGTGCTGTTCGGGGAGTTCGTGCCGTTTCGATACTCCGGGCTGCATTCGGTGTATGAGTGGTTGAATTCACTGACGCCGTGGGGGGCTGAGGGGATTGAATACTCGCTGGGATTCGGGGAGCAGGCGCGGCGTTTTCAGGCGGCGGCGCCGTCGCAGGGCGGACGCACTTATCGCTTCTCGACGCCGATCTGCTACGAGGACGTGGTCACGGGCGTGATCCGCCGGTTCGTTGGCGGCGGGGCGGAGAAGCAGATCGATTTTCTGTTGAATCTGTCGAACGACGGCTGGTTTCATCACTCGAGCGAGCTGGAGCAACACCTGGCGGCGTGCGTCTTTCGCGCGGTGGAATACCGCGTGCCGGTGGCGCGATCGGTGAATACCGGCATCAGCGCGTTCGTCGATTCGAGCGGGCAGATTCATCATCGCGTCCGGGCGACGCGCGACGACGCGGCATCTTTTGACCGGATGCGGCAGGCGCTGGAAGAGCTGCTGCACATCGTCGAGCCGGCGGCGCGGCGGGCCGACGAATCGCCGGGCGGCGCGGAACTGGATCGGGATGCATGGCAGGCGGCCTGGACGAATATCAACGAAAGGTTTGCGGACGAAATCCGACAGGCGACGCAGTCGCGGTGGGATGAGTTCATGAAGGGCGCGTCGTCTGATGATTCGCCGAGCGCCGAGCGCCGCCCGACCGGCGAGAATGCCACCGCTACACAGGCAGCGCCGACCACCGCGGCGGCTCAGGCGCCAACGCAGCCGGCGCGTCGCGACGAAAGCGAGTTCGACTACCTGCGCATTCGACTGAGGGAGAAGCTGGAAAAAGTGGCGATGGCCCCGGCAGAAGCCCGGTCGGAAGCCTGGTCGGAACTGGTGGAGCAGATTCTCGCCGATCGGCGTACGCTGGCGCGCTGGACGCGCAAGCCGGAGACCGCGCCGGGGCTGCGAATCGCGACGATCCGAAGCGACTCGCGTCACACGTTCTACGCGCAGATGGGCGACGTTTTTGCCTGGGGCTGTGTCGCCGCGTGCGGGCTGATGCTGACGAACTGGCTGGTCGTGCGGCTGCGGCGGCCGTCGCGGAGGCAGAGGCGAAAACGGGAGGGAAAGTCGAAAGTCGAAATGAAGAGTCGAAACGAAGAAGCGTCGAAGCGTCGAAACGTCGATACGAAGGGCAAGGGAACAGGGGACAGTAGATAGCGACGGGGCGACAAAGGGAAACCACGAGGTCGAAATACGAAATGAGAATTCGAAACGTGGAAAAGTCGACGGATCACATGGTGACGACCGCCGGGCGATGCGGTGCGGGCGCGGCGGGGGTTGGGGCCTGGTGGGCGCTGGTGCTTGCGTTTTTGGCGCTGGCGGGAGGCGGTTGCATCGGGGCTGGGCGCGGCGTTCCGTTGGAGGAGCGGCAGAAAGTGGAACAGCGCGCGCTGCTGGCCCTGACGCTGGCGACGCGCGATCCTGCGGCGGCGGTACGCGTGCAGGCGATCGAATCGTTGCAGGAAGGCGCGCCGCGCGTGGGCGTGCGCTATTTCATGGAGGCGCTGGAGGATGAGTACCCCGGCGTGCGATTCGCGGCGCTGATGGCGCTGGGCAGCCTGCGCTATGCCCCGGCGCGAGACATGATCCGCGCCCGGCTGAATGACGCCGATCCGCACGTGCGGCTGGCGGCGCGCTTCGCGATGAGCCGGATGGGTGATCCGAGCGGGGTGCCCGAGATCGTGTCGGCGCTTCGCACGCATCGGTCGGCGGCGGTGCGCGGGAATGCGGCGCTGATCCTGGGCCGGCTGGGCGACGCCGGAGCAGTCGGCGCGTTGCGCGGCGCGCTGAAAGAGCAGGACGAGTCGGTGCGATTGCAGGTGCTCGAGGCGATGGCGCTGCTGGGGGACAAGAAGGCGGTCGGCGAGCTGGGGCTGATCGCCTACAGCAGCACGGGGCCAAAGATGGTGCTGGCGCTATTGGCCCTGGGCGAGGCGCGGCGGTCGGAGCTGCGCAATCTGTTCCTCGAACAGTTCGAATCGGCGAGTTACGACGAGGTCCGGTTGGCGGCCGCGGCGGCGCTGGCGCGCATCGGCGAGCCGGTCGGCGCGGCCTATGCGCAGGATCGGCTTCGGAACTATCGGCCGGAACGGAGCGGCGTCGACACGCCGGAGCAACAGGCGGCGCGGGTGCGAATTCTGGCGACGGTGGTTCTGGGAGCGGCCCGCGATCCGGCAGCGATGCCGGCGTTGGACGATGCGTTGCGAAACGAGACGAACGAATCGGTTCGCGTCGCGGCGGCGCGGGCGGTGCTGATGATCGCGGGGTCGGTCGAAACCGGGGAATCGACCGAGGTCGTGGCGGGCAAGGGGGCGGAGTAGTTGGAAGGCACGGCGGACGGCCCTGACTGATCGGCGCCGCAAGCGCCAGCGCCGCGGTCGTGTGGAGCAAACCCTCGCGAGCGGCTTTACAGTGAATCTTGCGGCCGACCTCGCGCGAGGGTTTGACCATGCCACCCGTCATGAAAACGCGCACGGCATATCTGTGGGTTTGAATGGTCAGTTTGGCGCGATGCCCGGCGTGGATCAAGTCTGGCGGCGCGTTTCGACTTCCATCGCCCGTATGGCGGCCATCACGGCGTCGGCGACCTCGCGATAAGCGTCGCGGTCCTTTTCGCGGCCGCGCCAGCGCGACATGTCAAGGGGCTTTCCGAAACGAACGCGGGCATGCGCGGGTGTGATGATCGGCTTGATAATCGAGTCGGTGTGAGCGATGCCGGTTACGAAAGCCGGGATCACGGTCGCGCCGGAGCGCAGGGCCAACATGCCCACGCCATCGCGCGGCGGCGAGCGATCGTCGGGTTTGCGGATGCCGCCCTGGGGAAAGATGCCGAGCACCTTGCCCTCTTCAAGATGTCGCAGGGCCGCTTTGATCGAAGCCGTGTCGACGCCGCTGCGGTTGACGGGCACACACTGGATCATGCGGACCAGCCGGCCCACGACAGGAATGTTGTAGTATTCGCGCGCGATCATGTAGCTGACGTAGCGATTGGGGCTGAGCGCCATGATGACCTGCGGGTCGACGCTGCTGATGTGATTGGCGGCGACGATGACGGGTCCCTCGATGGGAATGGTGCAGGGGCCGATGCGGCGGGCGCGCAACCACGCCTTGCAGTAGATGCGATTGAAATTGATCCAGAAATTGAGCACCGACGAGAACCGTCCGCGCCTCAAACGGACGCGCACGGCGATGACGCCCGTTATGACCAGCAACAGCCCCACGCCGGCGAGAATCCACGGGACATATCGGTCGATGCCGGGCCAGTCGGGAAGAGCGAGCACGCCGGTGGCCAGCAGGAGCCCGGCCATCGAGCAGAAATCGCTGACGCCGAAGACGCGGCCGAGAAAGCGGTCGGGGACGATGCGCTGAATGAGGGCATTGACGCCGACGAGCACGCCCGCGCCGAAAAAGCCGCAGACGAACATTCCGGCGAAGCCACCGGCATTGCCGAAAACGCGCACCGCGGAAACCAGGCAAAGCCACAGCACCGCGGCGCCCGCGCCGATGAGGGACCATGAGACGGCGATCTCGGCCCGCAGCGCCTCGCCGAACGCGCTGAGCAGCAGCGCGCCGGCAACCATGCCGACGCCGAGCGTGGCCTGATAGTAGCCCACGTCTTCGATCGTGCCGCCGAAGACGTCCTTGACCAGCGCGGGCACGACGCTGCGGACGGTGGAAGCGGCGATCCAGAAGACGACGGCGAGCAGAATGAGTTCCAGCACGCGGCGATGAGTCCGCACGTAGCGGAAGCCGGCCAGCAACGCGCCCCTGGAGCGGGCGGCGCCCGCGGGTCGCGGCGGCGGCCGAATCCAGAAGAGCAGGGCGGCGCTGGCGATGAACGTGCCGGCGTCGACGTGAAAGTTCTCGATGACGCCGAAGCGCGAGACGATGTAGGCGCCGAGCGGATAGGAGACGATCGTGGCAATCGGCCCGAGGGCGTTGGTCAGGGCGTTGGCGCGGATGATCTGATCGTGGCGCACGAGCGTCGGCAGCATGGCGGCGCGGCTGGGGGCGAACATGGCCGCGAACAGGCCCAGCAGCACAAGCGGCATGGCGTAGACCCAGCGATCGAGGATGGGGATGTTCGACGTGCTGTGCATGCGGTCGGACAGATGCAGGCCGCGAGCCTGGAGCGTTTCGATCAGCCAGATCATGACGGGATAGAGCGAGAACAGCAGAGCGGCCCGCACGAGGTCGGCGAAAACCATGATCCATTTTCGCGGCAGCCGATCGGCCAGCCAGCCCATGCCGGGGCCGAAGAGGAAGAAGGGGGCCATGAAGGCGAAGAGCATGATGGCCTGTATCTGCGTGGAGTCGGTGCGGTGCATGGCGTCCTGCATTTCGAGCAGGCCCATTTCGGAGAGATGGTCGCCGAAGGCACTGATGAAGTAGGCGCACCAGAGGAGCAGGAAGTTGCGGTTGCGCAGGAGGCGCGCGGGCGGTGAGCAATCGGCGGTGGGACCGGTCATCGGCGGGTACGTTAGCAGGAGTGTGCGGCGTGGGCGAGGGTATCGGACCGTTGGTGGGCGAAGTAGAAGGCGATACCGGATGGGCGGGTGCAGCCCGGGCGCTGAGGTGCAATCGGACGAAGCCGACTGCGTATAAGCGCTTGCCGTTACAATGGGTTGACGGTTCAACGGCCGGGATTTAATTTCGGCATTCGCACAGGCAAGGAGTGCCATGCCCACGTTCACGTATGTCGCCCGGAACATGCAGGGCGCCGTTCAGCGCGGCGTTCAGACCGCCGATTCGGAACAGGCGCTGTTGCGCTGGCTGGACGAGCAGTCGCTGTTTCCCGTCGAGGTGGCCGAAGGGGGCGAGGCGACGCGATCGCTTCTGGGCGGGCGCAAGCGCGTCCGCATGACGGTCGTGGCGGAGATGTACTCGCAACTGTCGGACCTGCTGCGCGCCGGCGTGCCGGCGTTGCGGGCGCTGGAGGTTCTGACGCGACAGAGTTCCCATCCGGCGTTGAGCGAGATTCTGCGCGAGGTACGCGAAGACATTTCGGGCGGCAAGTCGCTGGCCGACGCGATGGAGAAACATCCCAACGCATTTCCGCCGCTGCACACGTCGATGATCCGCGCGGGAGAGCGGGGCGGTTTTCTCGAGGACGTGCTGTCGCGCATCGCGGGCTTCACGGAACGGCAGAACGAGCTGCGGTCGAAGCTGCTCGGCTCGATGGCGTACCCGTGCATTCTGATGTTCGTCGGCGGAACGATCGTGGTGGCGCTGCTGGTGTGGGTGGTGCCCAAGATTCGCGCGTTTCTCCGCGGCGATCTTCCGTACATGACCCAGTTGCTGTTCTCGATCTCCGATTCGCTGCGTGAAAACGGTCTGGTTTATTTCGGCGGACTGGCGGCAGCCGTCGTCGGTCTCGTCTATGGGGCGCGCAGCGAGGCGGGGCGTGCCTACTTCGATCGCTGGTCGCTGTACGCGCCGATCATGGGAAAGATCGTCAAGCTGGTGGCGATCTGCCGATTCTGCCGCATCCTGGGCACGCTGCTGGCGAACGGCGTGCCGATTCTCCAGTCGTTGAAGATCTCACGCGACTCGGCCGGCAACATCCTGCTTGCGGGACAGATCGACGAGGCGACCGAGGCGGTGCGCAAGGGCGAGTCGCTGGCGGCGCCGCTCGCGGCCGGCGGGCTGTTTCCGCTGGATATCGTCGACATGATCGCGGTCGGTGAAGAGAGCAACAATCTGGAGAACGTTCTGATTCGCATCGCCGATTCATACGAGGCGCGACTCAACCGGCAGATCGACGTGGCCGTGCGGCTGCTGGAGCCGGTGATGCTCATCGTCATGGCCGGTGTGGTGGCGTTCATCGCGGTGGCGCTGCTGCTGCCGATTCTGACGATGAGCACGGCGACGTGATAAAAGTCGAAAGTCGAAATCGGATTAATGGCGGCTTCAGAGACGATGGGAGGGAACGAGCGGCGTGCGACTCCGGTGGGACGAAGTCGTTGGGCGACTCGTCCGATGGCGAAGTCGAACGTGGGGCACGAGGTCGTAAGGGGCACAGGCGGTTGAACGATTCGTCGGCGCTCCCTGACGGTCGCGGCTCGGATGACGCGTCGGGCCTTGGAAAGGTTGGAGGAGTCCGATAAAGTGAATTTAACGATGTGGGCGCTGCGGCGCGGGAGCAGCATCGTTGTAGACAGAAGAGAGGCTACTTAGGGAGCGCGCGGCCGGGTTCTGTCGATTGCGACGTAAGCGCATCATCCGGCCGGAGCCAAACCAGGAAATTTCAGACGGCAACAACGACCCACGCGTTGGCGTCACGAGTTACAGGAAATGCTCGGCGGTCAATCGAGGCGTCTGTTCCGCGAGAAGGAGAAACGGATCATGGTGCGAACCAAGCGACACACGCGGCGAAGCGCTTTCACGCTGCTGGAAGTCATGCTCGTCATCGGTCTGCTGGCGCTGCTGGCCGTGTCGGTCATTCCGGCCCTGTCCAAGAAGGGCGAGAAGGCCAAGATCGACCTGACGAAGGCGGCGGTCGGGCCGAACGGCACGATCTCTCAGGAGATTCGCGCATTTCAGTTTGATACCGGCCGTTGGCCCGAGACGCTGAAGGACCTGGTCGAACGGCCCAGCGATCCGGACATCGCCGAGAAGTGGAACGGCCCATATATCGAGAACCCGGAGCACATGAAGGATGCCTGGGGTCAGGAGTTCAACTTCCAGGCGGGCGATTCGGCGCGACACAACGAAAACAAGTTCGATTTGTGGAGCGTGGGTCCCGACGGCCGTGACGGCACGGATGACGACATCACCAACTGGCCGCGGGACTAGTCGCGGCCGGTCGGAATGCGCAGCGGCGCGCGCGGCGCGAACGGATGTACGGGCATTGCGGGCGTGCGGACGCCTGACGCGCGGGAAACCGCGTCGGCCGGAAAGCGGTCGTCGGCCAGTTGAAGACGCCCATTTCCAGCGGACGCGGTTTCGTCGTTTCTGAGCCGACGCGACCGAGCGCGAGCATCGCAAGAGCGGGTCGGAAGGCGGAACATGGCCACAGTTCGATCTGTAAACCGACGCGGCGGCTTCACGCTCATCGAAGTGATGCTCGTGGTGGCGCTGCTGGTGCTGCTGATGGCGCTGGCGTGGCCGGCCTTCGACAAGCGCATTTACGCCGCACAACTTCCCGAGTCGGCGGAAAACGTGCGTGCCGCGTTACGCATGGCGCGTGCCAGCTCCAGCCTGAACGCGCGGCGATACCGGCTGCGCTGGGAAGTCGAGACGCAACAGCCGATGATCGAATACGAGGTCGATCCGGTGCGCGAACCGGGTCGGTGGGACCCGTGCAGCGAGGGTTGGGCGACCGATCCGTTGCTGCTGGGCAACGTCAACGTCGTGCGCGTCGTGCGCGGCCGGCCGGAGTACCTGACGCCCATCTCGCACACCTTGGGTGAAGAAGACGAGTTTTCGCTGGAAGAAGAAGCGGCGGCCGGCCAGGACGTTGCGGGCGAGATCGAAGACGAGAACTCCAACGGCGAGCCGGAGACGACGTTCTCGCTGGAGCCGGATGAAGAGGAAGACGAAGACCGGCCGCGGATCACGTTTGACGTGGACGGTTCCTCCGACTGGTACACGCTCATTCTGGCGCGGGCCGAGCCGGGCGAGACGCTGGAGCCGACGACGCCTCAGATCTGGATTGTTCTCGACGGGCGCACGGGCCTGCCGCGGATTCAAGAGGCGCTGACCGAGGATCAGATGGCGGAGCTGACCCGCCGGCCGGACCTGGACAAGCTTCAACCGCCGGAACTGGCGCAGGGCGACTTGAGCATGACGTCGCAACTGAATGAAGGCGGGTCGGGGGATACATTGTCGGGCGGGCTTTTCGGCGGTTCGGAAACGGGCGGCGGACTGGGCGACACGTCAGGCTTCGGCTCGCCGGGCGGGACCGGCGGGATGACGAATACGGGCGGTTTGGCCCGCGGCGGCGGCGGTGGCGGAACGGGCGATACCGGGGCCGGCTCGGGGACGGTCGATCCGCCGAAGTCGAATGAGGATTCGGACGCTTCGACGAACAACACGGGCACCGGGCGTCGCGGTCTCAATCGCGGCGGACGGCGTGGGGGCTGACGGGCGGCGGTGGCGAGTGAATGGGGCGGCGGACATTGCAGGTGGATCGTGGATTTGTGATTTGAGTTTTTGGATGTCGGGTTTTCACTCATGAATTCAGGTTCGCAGATTCGCGATGCTATGCGAGTTCCGTCGCATGCCGGTCCGGCGCCGGATTTTGCGACGTGAGGTCGCCACTCGATATGCGAGGCGATGACATGGCAGGGGCGTCAACATACATCGCGCGGCGAATGGGGCGGCGGTCCGGTTGCGGCGTCGGTCGCGCCCGTGCGCGGAACGGAGTGCGGAATTCAGACCGCGGCGTGGTGCTGCTGGAGGTGGTCGTCGCGCTGAGCCTGTTGCTGGTGGCGCTGGCGATGATCGGCGCGGCGTTTCGCAACAGCGACCGCAACGCGCGTCGCGCGGTGGAGCAGGCGCGCGCGATGATGTTGTCCGAACAGGTGATCACGTACTTCGACACGCAGCAGCCGCAGTTCAAAGACGAGCGCGAGGTCAGCGGCATGTTCGACGTCGATGGACCGCCGGGATGGGGCTGGAAGGTGACGGTGGTCGACGACGTGAACGTCGAAGGGATGAAGCGCGTGACGGTGCGCATCGTCGAAGGCGATCCGGATGGATCGGAGGACGACCAGCGGCCGATTCTCGTGAGCCACTTCCTGCGGGCCGAGCCGAAGAACTTCAACTTGCAGGAGGACTTCGGCCTGACGGACGAGCAAATCGAAGAGTTGACGGCGGCCATCCCCGGCGGCGCGGCGTTTTTCGATCCGGAGGATTTCGATCCCACGTCGCTGGCGCGGCTGGACATGGACACGCTGACCGAGATTCTGCCGATGCTGATGGAGGCATTCGCGGGCGTGGCCGGGCAGATGGGCGGCATGGGGGCCGGGGCCGGTGGCGGCATGTCACCGGAGCAGTTGATGCAGCAGATGAACCAGATGAACCAGCAGATCGGCGGCGGCCGATCCGGCAGCGGCCAGGCCGGCGGTCAGCTTCAGCAGCCGAACGATTCGGGCGGCGGCGGAAACGACAGCGGGGTGCGCGGCGGGCGCCGTGGATTCGGTTCGCGTCGGACGGGGGGGCAGCAACCGTGATGAACGGCGGCGGGACATCACGCCGGCTGGGCGGCTCGCGCGGAAGGCGCGTCGGGCGGCCGGCCGCGCGCGGCCTGACGCTGATGGAGATGCTGCTGGCGATCGGCCTGCTGGTGCTGCTACTGGGGTTCATGTTCGGCATCTACTGGTCGACGTTGCGTGCACGGGAGCGTGGGAAATCTTCTGTGGAGAGCACGCAGTTGGCGCGGGTGGTTGCGGAGCGCATGGCGCGTGAAATCCGCGGCGCGGCGGCGAATCTGTCGTTGCTGGGGCCGGGGATTCAGGGTCGCGAGCATGAGATTCGGTTGAACACGTTCGTGTTGCCGGACCGCGGGCTGTTTCAGAAGCGCTCGATCACGGATAAGCCGCTTCCGGCGCAAAGCGACATGCGCGAGATTCGCTACTACCTGGCGTATGACCCGGACGACGAGGTGGAATATCCGGACGGTACGACGGCCGGTCGCAACCTGGGCCTGGTGCGACGCGAGGTCAAGACGCTGAACCAGGCGAGCACGCTGGGCACGCGCCGCGAGGAAGTCGACACCGATCAGTTGGCGCCGGAAGTGCGCTACGTGCGGTTTCGCTACTTCGACGGGGTGGATTGGGTTCGGCGGTGGGAGCTGACCGGACTGCCGACGCAGAACACGCTGCCGCAGGCAGTGGAAATCACGGTCGGCTACGAGCCGCTTCCGCCGGAGGATCCGACGGAGATCGATCTGGAAAACGAGGAAATCGACGACATTGCCGAGCCGGAGCCGTATGACGCGAAGAAGTTCACGATCGTGGTACGCATTCCGCAGGCCGATACGTTCTTCGGCTCGCGGCTGGTTCGTGCCCAGACGCGGCTGGGTCAGGGCAGCGGCCTGAGCGGCGGTCTGGGTGGAGGCGGCGGATGAAAACGCAAGAACGGGACGATCATCGTTGGCAGACAAGTCCGCGTGCAACGGGCATTGTTCGGCCGCATCCTTCACGCTCCCGGCTTGGTCGCGATCAGGGTCGCGGTTCAGTCAGGAACGGCGATCGTCGGATGGAAAGTCGCGCGGTGCCGCGGCGGCGCGCCGTACGTCTGCGACGCGGACTGATTCTCATCGTCGTGCTGTTCATGATCGTGTTGCTGTCGCTGCTGGCGGCCGGGTACACGTTCCTGGTGCGTGCCGAAATGGAGAGCGTGCATTCGGTCGTCGACAACTATCGCGCGACGCTGGCGGCGGAGTCGGGCGTTCAGCGAGCGATCCTTCAGCTTCGCCAGCCGGGCGGCGATCTGTCGCTGTGGTACGACAATCCGGAGATATTCCGCAGCGGGTTGGTTCACGGCGCCGACACGCAAGATGGGTCGCAGTCGGGCACAACGTTGCGTCAGGCGACCGACTTGAAGCAATTCGGCGACGAGAACGGCGACAGCGACACCGCGGCCGGCCCGGACGCCGACCTGAGCCTCGAGCCGGCGTGGCGATACAACCTGGTCGGACCGAATTATGACGATCCGACGCGCATCCGGTACGGCATTACGGACGAATGCAGCAAGGTGGACATCAACCTGGTGCAGGGACCCGCGCTGCGTCGCGTGATTGAAACGGCTCTGGCCGAAAACAAGGCATCGGACCTCGACGAAGAGATCAACATCGACGTGCTGGTCGATTCGCTGCTGGACTGGCGTCAACGCGGGACCGCGCCGCGGCCCAACGGCGCGAAGGACGAGTATTACATGACGCGCAAGCGGCCGGGGTATCGATGCAAGAGCGCTCCGTTCGAGACCGTTGACGAGCTGCTGCTGGTGCGCGGCTACACGTCGCGCATCCTGTACGGCGAGGACATGAACCGCAACGGCCTGCTCGACGCCAACGAGGACGACGGCAACGACTCGTTTCCACCGGACAACGGCGACGGTGTGCTGAACCGGGGATTGGCGCCGTTCTTCACGGTGTGGTCGCGGGAGGTGAACGTCGGTTCCGATCTCAAGCCGCGCATCAACATCAACAATCGTGATACGGCGGCATTGGAAGAGCAGTTGTCCAAGGCGACCGATCTGCCCGGTCCGATTGTGCAGTACATCCTACAGGTTCGCGGGGGCGGACAGACGTTTCGAGATCTGCTTGATCTGATCCAGATGCCGCCGGAGGAAGAAGAGCAGGAGGATCAGCAGGATCTGCTGGACGATGAGGACGCCGACACGAATCGAACGCCCGATCAGCGGCGCGGTCCGCAGCCGCCGGTCGTTCCCGAGATTCCCGATCAGCTTCAGCCGCTGAACCGCGATGCTCCGCCGCAACAGCCGGATGATCAACAGGGCGACCAGGCGACGGGAACACCGGGACGGCGCGGCGGCGGAGGCGGCCAGCCGCAGGGCGGTCCCGGACGCGGCGGCGGGAACAATCCGCCGCCATCGACGACCGATCCGCCGACGCGCGTCGATGATGACGACGATCCGGACCAGAAGCCTCAGGATGACGGCGGCGGATCGGGAAGCGGATCGACTCTCGGCACGCGCGGCGGCGGGCGAAATCCGCAAAAAACCGCATCGCAGGAGCGGCAAGTCAAGGCCGATCAGGCGCCGCCGGAAGATGACCAGTCGCAGTTCGACTCCGGCGATCAGGGCGGCCGGGGGAATCAGGGCGGCCAGGGCGGTTCGGGGGGCCGCGGCGGTAATCGCGGCGGCTTCGGAGGCGGCGGGCCGGGCCGAGGCGGATCACGACCGCCGCGCTTTGGCGGTCAGGGTTCGGGCGATGACAGCGGCGACGTATCACGGCCGACGCGACCGGGCGAAGACGGACAGCAGCCCGGTACGACACAGCCGAACGCACAGCAGCCGGGGCGCGGCGGTCGGTCCAGCGCATCGCAGCCGAGTCTGCCGCCGCCGCCGGGCACGGTGGACGATTTGCACATCATCCTGGATCGTCTAACGACGAATCCGGCGCCGTATTTCCAGGGCCGCATCAACGTGAACACAGCGCCGAAGCCGGTGCTGATGGCGCTGACCGATCTGACGGAGTCGGAGGTCGACGAGACGATCGCGGCGCGGAAGGGACTCGATGCGGACAGCCAGGCGACGGCCGCGTGGATGGTGACGAAGGGCGGCCTGGGCCTGCACAAGTTCCGTCGCATATTGCCGCAGATCACGACGCGCTCGGCGCGTTACGCGGTGGAGTCGGTGGGATACGCGGATCACGTCAACGCGATGAAGCGGCTGTACGTCATATTGGAAATGCGCGGCCCGATCGGGCAAATCCTGTACCATCAGGACCTGACGGGTCTGGGACCCTCGTATCAACCGCGCCGGGAGGAGACTCGTGGGCCTGCTGACCGCACGAACAAGTACTAAGCAACTGGCACTCGACTGGGATGCGCGCACGATCCGCGCCGTGATGGTGCGCGTGCGCGGCGGGCGGTTGGACGTTTTGAAGGCCGCGTCGATTCCGGTCGATCCCGACGTGTCGGTTCAGGACGCGACGGCGTTCGGGCGCTTTCTGCGCGATGCGCTGGATCAGGCCGGCATCAGCGGGCGCGCTACGGTCATCGGCATTTCGCGCGACCGCGTCGTGCTCAACACGCTGCCGGCGCCGCCGACGCCCGATCCGGAACTGGCGGCGCTGGTGCGGTTTCAGATGGAGCGCGAGCTGCCGTTCGCGGCGGGCGAAGCGGTGCTCGACTTCGCCGTACGCAACGCCGATGCGGGCAAGCCGCGAGAACTGCTGGTCGCGGCGATCCGGCGCGACATGCTCGACTACTACCGGGCCGTCGCGACCGAGGCCGGCCTGAAGCTGGCGCGGCTGGGGCTGCGACCGCACGCCAACCTCGAGGCGGTGACGGCCAAGGCGCCGGAGATGTCGAGCGGACTGACGCTGGTGGTCGACATCGGACCCGAATTAACAGAAATCGACATCGTGTTGGACGGTCATCTGGCGTTTTCGCGGGCCGCGTCGGTCCGGCTGCCGCGCGAGCTGATCGAGCCGGAGGCGGGCGGCGCGCGCATCGACGACAGCCGCATCTTTAGCCGGCCGGTCACGGATTCGCCGATGAGCGAGCCGCCCATTCGCGTGGCGGTCGACGAACTGCTGATCGAAGTGACGCGCTCGGTCGAGGCCTACCGGGCGATCGCCGCCGGCGCGCGGATCGACCGGATCGTGGTCGCGGGCGCGACGGGCGCCGAGGCGGCATTTTGCGAGGCGGCGCGGGAGCGTCTGGGCGCCGAGGCACGGCTGTACGATCCGGGGCGGGCGCTGGACCTGGCGGCGCCGCGGGCGCGCGAGTTGCGCGGGTTCAGCGCGGCGCTGGGCCTGGCGATGGGCCATGGGCGCAACCCGTATTTTCAGATCGATTTTCTCAAACCCAAGCAGCCGGTGGCCAAGCGCGTCCGGAAGCTTCAGCGTGCGCGGCTGGTGGGGCTGGCGGCGGCGTTTGTTTTGTTCGGCGGGTATCTGGCGTTGAACGCGGTCAAGGCCGCCGATATCGAAGAACTGGAATTGATCAGGCAGGATGTCGATGCGCTGCGTCCGGTCAAAGATCAGCATGAACTGGTCGAAGCGGAGTTGGTGGCGTTGCGAAACTGGCTGGGCGCCGAACAGTTGTGGCTTGACGACCTGCTGCGCATTACGCGGGCGATACCGGACAACAGCCTGGCGTACGTCTCGAATCTCAACATGAATGAGACGTCGATGATCGACGTCAAGATACGCACGAAGGAGACAGCCATCGGGCTGGACTTTCGCCGGAAGCTGAACGAAATCGGCGGTTACCACGCCGAGTCGGGGCCGGCGGTCCCCGAGCCGGGGGCGGACGGTTTCCAGTACACCGAGCAGATCAAGGTCATCGTAAAGGCCGACGCGCGTGCAGCCCCTCCCACAGGCGGCGGCAGGTCGGCGAACGAACGCGCGACGCCAGCGGGCAGCGCGGGCGGAGCGAAGCCCTCGGATGCGGGCGGCGCGGCGCCGACGACACGGCCGGCGACTTCGGCCGAGGACGCGGAGGCGGAGGACGAGCTGCTCGATGATGAGGCGGACGCTGACGACACGATCGAGGAATCGGCGGCCGAGTCCGACGCGGATTCGGCGGGCAAAGACGAGGACTCCGGCGCACCGGAAGATGCGGCCGGCGCGAGCGAGGTCGGTTCATCGACCGCGACGGGCGGAGGCAACGGTACGCAGAAGGGAGACGGCCGACCGTGAGCAAGCTGCGTCCAGAGCAACGGAAGTACCTTCTCATCGGCCTGGTGAGCGCGATCGGCATTTACTTCGTCGGCAACAGCATTTTCTTTGAGCCGTGGATGCAGGTGCGGCGCGACATCGTGTCCGAGCGCGAGCGGCTGGATCAACTGAGGAAGCTGCAGAACACGTTGGACGATCGGCTCGACGAATGGAAGCGGCTGACCGCGCGCACGTTTGCGAGGAGCGAGGCACAGAACCGCGTCGACGAAGTGATCAAGCGTCTGGTGGCGGATCATCAACTCGTCGAGCCGCGCGTCACAACCAAGCTGGCGCGGGGCAAGATGCCGCGGTCGAAGCAGATGGGGTTCGTCGAGTGCGGCGTGACGGCCGAGGCGTCGCTCGATCAACTTGTGCGGTTTCTGTGGGATTTGTATGAGCTGCCGGTGCTACTGAAGGTTACGTCGCTGACGGTCGCTCCCGTGGAAACGACGGGCGGCGGCGCGGTGATGAAGCTCGATATGAAGCTGGCTTCCCCCGTGTTTCCGGAAGAGCGCAGGGGCCGCGACAAGTATCCGCCGGTGCGGACGATTCCGCGCGAGGGCTGGGCCGGACTGACGCCGCTGCGGCGGCCGGCGTTTCCGCGCGAAGAGTATGACACGGTCGCGATGCGAAACATGTTCGCGGCGTTCGAGCCGCCGCCGAAGGTGCGCGTGGTGGTTCACAACGACGATCCCGCGCCGATTGACGTGCGGGTCGAATCGTTCTGGCAGGGGGAACGGACGAACGCCGAGAGCGGCCGCGTCGAGCCGAAGCAGAATTGGACGTCGCCGTGGGTGGTCGCGGGAAACCGGGTGGAATTGACCGCGACCTACGACGATGGTCGCACGTACAAGCCAGCGAAGCCCTACGAAGTCCGCAAGCGATTCGTGGCTTCCGAGCAGACGTACAACATACGGGTCCCGGCGTATCAGCGACCGCCGGACGACGTTGAGCTGACGATCAAAAACGAGGATGAGGCCGAGGTCACGGTGGCGATTCGGATGGACATCGACGGTCAGATGACGGATCTGGCGGCGGTGTCCGTCGGGGCGCGGAAGCAGCGCAAGCTCGAAAAGCGCCGCACGCCGAAATTTGAAGTGACGGCGCACTACGCGGGCGGCGGATCGCACGGACCAACGATGTTCACGCCGGCCAGTACGCGGCCGATGCTGTTCGTCATTCCGCCGAAGCCGATTGAGACGGTGGTCGCCGACACGCCGGCGGTTACGACGGTCGCCGCGCCGCCGGCAGACCCCAATTGGTGGGTGTCGGCGCTGTGGACGTTTCCGGGCGGGCAGGAGCTGATTGCATCGCATATTCAGAAGAAGGAGCGCAAGCGAATCGCCACGAACGAGGCGCTTGACGGCGGCGAGATGATTTTCGTGCATTCGATGGGCGGCATCGTGAAAATGCCCAACGGCGAGTATTACCTGTATCCGCTGGGGCGTAAGTTTACGGATCGCGTGCTGCTCGAGGGCGCGAAGTCGGACGCCGATTTGCCCGAAGCGATTCGCGCGTGGTATGCCCGCGAGCTGGGGCTGGTCGATAAGACGGCGATGAAGCCATAGGCAACAAGCCGCCGTCGCAAGCGGTGCGGTGATGGGGACGACAAAGCCATTCGGCCCGATGCGATCGGCTCGGGTGCAATGGAGGATTGTGCGATGAAACGCATTTACGGTTTTCGTCATTATTCGCGATTCGGCCGGGCGGCGATTCCGCCGCTGTCGTGCGTCGCGCTGATGCTACTTCTGCTGACGGCGTGGAACAGCGACGACGCGCCGCCGACGACCAGCGCGCCGGCGTCCTCGACTTCGCGGCCGGCGTCCGTGAAGCCCCTGGCCGGTGCGCAGGTCGGTAAAGACGTTCAGATTCTGCGTCCGACGCTACGTCCGCCGAAGGCGCCCGAAATTGATGCGATTCGCGCGCGCAAGCTCGAAGCGGCACGGAACGAAGCCGAAGCCGCCAAGCACAAGTCGGCTGCCGCCGAAGCGGTCGCCGCGGCCAAGCAGCCGAAACCGGACGGCAAGAACGGCAACGGGACGCCGCCGCCCGAGGAAGTCGATGACGCCGAGCTTGAGCGTTTGCGTCAGATGGCGATCGCCTCGACGCAGAAGGCCAGTCAGCCCAGCACCAGCACGATGGAAGCGGTCGTGCCGCGTACGCAGCCCGCCGGCGACGAAGGAGCGATCGAATCGCCGCGACCGCGCGTGCAGACGCCGGAACACCGGACGCCGGTGCGCGTCGTGGGGGCAACGTCCAAGCCGGGCGATGAGAAAGCAGCAACGCCTCCGAGCGATGCGGCGGCGGAAGAAGCCAAGACAGCGGAAGGCGCGCCGCCGGCGGCGTCGGAGCCGACGCTGGCGGAGTTGCTGCGCGATCAGGCGTTGACGCTGCCGCCGGAGCGGCAGACGTACCGGTTCGACTATGTCGAAACCGAATGGAAGGACGTGCTGGACGACTTCGCTCGACGGGCGGGTCTGTCGATCGTCGGCGACATCGGCTCGCTGACGGGCACGCTGAGCTATCGCAGTCCCCGCGAGTTCACATTCAAGGAAGCGCTCTATCAGCTCAACGAACTGCTGCTGGCGCGAATCGACAAGGTGCTGGTGCGGCAGGAAGAGTTGCAGCTTCGCGTGAAGCGGTTGCCGGACTGGATTCGCGGCATTCCGCGCGAGCGGATGTACGGCTCGTATCCCGAATTCCTCGCCGCCAACCTCGAAGATCATGACACGGCACAGGTTTATTACGATCCTCCGCCGAGCAAGTGGACGGCCGCGCAGATTGTCGATCAGTTCCGCCCGATGTTCAGCGACGTGTTCGACGTGTCGGCCGAGGGCACGCGCATCAAGCTGGCGGGCATGTCGCGCGACATCCGCTACTTCGACGAAGTGATTTCGTTCGTCACATCCCAGAACGATCCGGATGCGCCGATTCGCGTGTGGGCCTCGTTCCCGCTGCGCAATCATCGTGCGACCGACATGCGCAATCTGCTCCAGGGGTTGTTCCCCGCCCAGGCGCCGCAGCAGCGGCCCGGCGGACAATCTCCCACGGTCATCGACAAGGCCGCGATCGAGGCCGGCAAGATCGACTTCATCCCCAACGACGCCAATCACACGCTGCTGGTCCAGGCGGTGCCGAGCAAGCTGGGTGAGATTCGCCGCGTCATCGACGAGCTGGAGCGGCAGCCGAAACTGCCCGAGGTCGAGTTCAAGTTTTATACGCCCAAGCACCGCACGCCGGATGAGCTGATCGAGGGCGTGCAGGCGCTGGCCGACGCAAAAGCGGCCTCGGCGAGCGGCGCGCCCAGACCAACGCCCGCTCCACCCGGCCGCGGCCGTCGCGGCGGGCCGCCCCCGGCCCCGGCCGGCGGAACAACGCCGGAGGAAGAACTGAAGCAATTCGACCTCAGCGTCGTTCCCGGCCGGGCGGACATTCTCATTTCCGGCCGCGCGCAGGGCATCGCCGAAGCCGAGAGCCTCATCGCCATCGTCGACGTTCCCTCGCCGCAGCGCGAGCGACAGACGATTGTGCTGCGATACCGGACGACGGGCGAGGTCGTTGCGCTGGTGACGCAGATTTTCGACACGACCGTCGGCACGCGCGGCGGCGGGATGATGCCGCAGCAGCCGCAGCGCGGTCGGCCGCCGGTTCCGCAACCGACGCCGGCCGCGGAAATGCCGGTCACGATCATCGAGGATCAGGCCACGAATTCGCTGATCGTTGACGGGCGGCCGGCTGAAATGGCGCCGGTGCTGGAATTCATCGCGCAGCTCGACCAACCACTCGACGACGTGACCGAGCATTTCTACCGGCCGACGTCGCTGAAGCCCAGCGAGCTGGCGACGATGCTGACGCGAATCGAAGCGGCCGGCGGCGGCGTGACGGGCCGCAAAGCGCCGGCGGCGGCGGGCGGGCCGAAGGGACAGCCCGTGCGACCGGGTCCGCAGCCGCGCGGCCGGCCGGGAATGCCCGCGGGGCCGAGCGATCAGCGCTTCATCGGCGACGACAACACGGGAATGCTGATCGTCGTCTGCAACGAGGAAGACTGGTCGGGATATGAGTCGCTGATCCGCAAGCTGGACACGGGCGAGGCGGTGCTGCATCAGTTCAAGCTGGTCAACGCCGACGCAGCCGAAGTGGTTCAGCTTCTCAACAATCTTGTGCCGGGCGCTAGCAACGTGCGTCCGATGGCGCCGCGCGGTCAGGGCCAGCCGCCGATGCCGCCGACGGCCCGGGCGCAGTTCATTCCCGACACGCGCAGCAACACGATTCTGGTCTATGCCTCCGCGACCGAGATCGAGCCGATTGCCAAGCTTATCCAGGAACTGGACGTGCCCCCGGACGTGATGGTCTCGTTCATCACGCTGAAGCACGCCGATGCGAACGAAGTGGCCGACGCCCTGTTGCGGACGTACCAGAGCCGCAACGATCTGAAGCGCAGCGACGCAGCCGACGGGCCGCGGCCGATGCCCGGGCCACCGGGCGGCAAGCCGGCGGCGGCGGCCGGGCGCGGTCCCAGCGGCGTGCGCATCGTGGCCGAGACGCTTACGAACACGCTGATCGTGACGGCGGGCGCGATCGATACGCGAGAAATCCGCCGGCTGGCCGAGCAGTACGACCAGGCGGCGCGCGATCGTCAGAGGATCATCCCGCTGAAGTTCGCCAAGGCTGACGATATTGCGCCGGCGCTGCTTGAAGCGATGGGCGCGGCCGCCGCTCGCGGCGGTCCGCCGCGGCCGGGCGCGCCGGGCGCAGCGGCCGGCGGAGCGCTGCGCATCGTGCCCGAGTCGTCGACCAACAGCCTGCTGGTGACAGCGGCCGAGCACGAGATGTCGCAAATCCGCTCGCTGCTGGAGCTGATGGACACCGAGGACTGCGAGCGGACGCGGATGCTGCCGCTGCAATTCGCCGACTGCCATGAAACGGCGGCGACGCTGACGCAGATGTTCGCCGGCCGGGGCGTCGTAGCGGCCGCCGCGCCGGGCAAGCCGCCCGTTCCGGGCGCTCGCGCCGGGGCCGGCGGTGCGCAGATCGTAGCCGAGCCGCGGACCAACACGCTGATCGTGCGGGCCGACCGGCCGACGTTCGATCAGATTAAGAGCGTTGTCGACATGCTGGACGTCGAAGAGCTGCAACGGCCGACACAGATTGCGTTGCAGCACGTGCGGGCGGTGGATGTCGCAGCGCGATTGACGGCGGCGTTTCCTGCGGGCGGCGCGGCGCGGCCGGGCCAGCCGGGCCGGCCGGGTGCGGCGGCGGGCGGGTCGGCGGTGCAGATCATTCCGGTTGACGAGACGAATACGCTGCTGGTTCAGGCGTCGCGCGCGGACCTCATGCGCATTCAGCAGCTTGTCGAGATGTATGACAACCCGGACCAGGCCGAAGCTCGCGTCGTCGTACCGGTGCGCAATCGCACGGCGACGGAAGTGGCGCAGGATTTGTCGGTGATCTTCGGTGGGCAGTCCGCCGCGCGGGCCGCGGCCGGTCGGCCGGGACAGCCGCCCGCGCCCAAGCCGGGCGGCGCCGCGGATTCGGCCAACGGGCTGCAAATCGTGCCCAGCGGCAGCCAGATCGTGCTGATCGGTCCGCGGGTCAAGGTGATGTCGGCGGTCGAGATGATCAACCGGCTGGACGTGCTGCCGGATGTGCAGATCGTCAAGCAGTACGCCGTGACCGACGCCGAGGTGGCGTCGACGTTCCTTCAGGCGATGCTCACAGGCGGCGTGGGAGGGGCGCGTGCGGCGACCGCGCCGGGCGATTCGACCGGGCTGGCCGGCGGCGGCGGCGGCGGACCGGGCGGACGCGGTCAACAGGCCGCGGAACAGGCGATCACGATCACGGACGTGAAGTGGTACGCGGATACGTACCAGAGTCGGCTGATCGTGTCAGCCCCGGCGTCGCGGATTCCGATCATCGACGAGTGGATTCGGATACTCGAAGGTGAGCCGGAGTTGCCTGAAACAGTCAGCGAGGAAGAAAAGCAGAAGTTTGCCGGCGGCCTGAACGTGCGGCGGCTCAAGCACGTGTTGGCCGCCGAGCTGATCTGGACACTCGAGGACCTGTTCCCGACTCCGCGCGGCGGCAAAGGTCCGGAGTTCAAAACCGGACCGGATGACTATTCGCTGGTCGTGATCTGCAAACCGCGACAGTGGCCGGAGATCGAGCGCGCGATTGACTTGTTCGATGTGCCGAAAGGGCCCGAGACGGCCGGTGTTGTAACCAAGACGCTTAATCTGGAGGGTGTGCCTCCGTCGGTCATTGCGGCAATGCTGAAGATGCAGTACGGCGGCGCCGATATCGAAATCGATCTGTCGGGCGCCACCAACGAGCCGTTTGAACTGATCGAATTCCACTCCGAAGACGCTTCGACCAACGGCGATGGAAATGGTCCCGGCGCACCGCCGCCCGGCGTTCAGCCCTATCCCTGTGTGCTGCCGGCATCCCTGCTGGCGCGACTGGAGGCGTTTTCGCTGTGCCAAGTCGAAGCGCCATCTCCGCCGGAGGATGAAAAACCGGAAGATGCTGATACGAACGGCGAGGACGATGGCGGGATCACGACGATTCGAATCGACAATCCGCCGCCGGCCTCCCAGGCGAACGCGGCCCAGGAACCGGGTACGGCGCCCAAAGTGCGCATTGCGCCTGATGACGCCACGGGACAAATCCGAATCAGCGGCGACGCCGACGCTGTCACCGACGTCAAGAAGTGGATTGAGGATATCACCAGCGAGACTGAGGTTCCGGTCATCCTCAAGGCCTACAAGCTGCGCTTCGTGGATGTGCGCGAGGCGGCCACGCTGCTGGATGACATTTTCAACGAGCGCCGCGCGGCGCAGGTTCCGCGGCAGGGTCAGCCGGGGCAACCGGGACAGCCGCCGCAGATGCAGCCTCAGCCGCAGCAGCCTCAACCCGGCGCGGACGCCAAGGGCGCGCCGGCGGGCGGGCTGGCCGATGCGGCGCGGGCCGCGGCGGGCGGTCGCGGTGCGCGCGGCGCAACGGCGGCACGCGGTCCGCTGGGCGGTGCGCGGCTGCGGGCGACGCCCGACGTGCGCACGCGCACGCTGTGGGTGCGCGCCGGCGTGTCGGACTTTCCGATCATCACGGCCGTATTGCGGTCGATCGACCGCGATGTGACCGTGGTTACGGCGTACAAGATCATTCCGCTGGTAAACCTCGACGCCATGCAGGTGGCCGAGCAGCTTCGCACGATCATTCTGCCCAGCACGCGTCAACGCGCGGGCGGTACGACGCGGGCGATCGCAGGACAGGGTCAACCGGGTCAGCCGCCCCAGCCCGGGCAGCCGCCGCAACCGGGTCAGCCCGGTCAGCCGGCGGTGGGTGCGGCGAGCGAGGACACGACGTCTATTACGGCCGATCCGCAGACCAATTCGGTGATCGTCGTGGCAGAGTCGGCGACGATTCGATTGTGCGAGGAACTGATTAAGGATCTTGAGGGGCGCGTCAACGAACAGAGGTACGACATCAAGTTGTTTCCGCTTGCTCATGCACGCGCGAACGAAGTAGTTCAGGCGCTGCGCGACGTGATGCGCGGCGAGGTGCAACCGCAAGCCGGCGGTCCCGGGCGCGGCAGCAGCACGCGCAGCGGCAGTTCGGTGAGCCTCACGGCCGATACGAGGACGAATCGCGTTATCGCTGCAGGCCAGGCCAAGGACCTGGACCGCGTCGAGAAGATGATCGAGAAGCTGGATACGCAGACCGGCGCCGATTCGGACGTGCAGATTTTCGCCGCCAAGGGCGACGTCAGCGCGTATGCGCGCGTGCTGGGCGACATGTTCGTTCGCGGCGCGGGCGGCGCGGCGGGGGCGTCGGATGTGGTGATTACACCCGAGCCAAGCACCGGCGTGATCGTGGTCAAGGCGACCAAGGCGATCCGCGATCAGGTCGCCACCAAGATCGAGGAGATGGACCGCAACTACTACCAGGATTCGTTGCGGACCATCCAACTGACGATCGCCGACGCCGAAAAAGTGGCGCAAAAACTTCAGGCGGTTTTCGCGGATCGGCGGAGTTCGCGCGGCGGCTCGCAGCAGCAGGTGACGATTACCGGCGTCAACGACACCAAGACGCTGTTCGTCAAGGCGCCGCCGGACGTGTTCAAGGAGATCGAGCAGCACGCGCACGAGATGGACAAGGCGCCGGTGGATATGGACATACGCTCGTTCCCGCTGAAGAAGGCGATCGCCAACGACGTCAAGTCGCGGATGACGGAGCTGATGACGCAGCTTATCGCGCAGTCGCGCGCCGGCGGGGCGGGCGCCAGCGACCTGGGGATCAAGACGTTCGCGTTTACGGCCGATCCGCTGACCAATTCGATCATCGTCACGGGCGAGCCGCTGGCGTTCAACATTGCCGAGAAGGTCATCGATCAGCTCGACGTCGATCCGACGACGCTGATCACGGGCAAGATCAAGGCCTATCCGCTGCCGCCGAACGTCTCGGCGCAGGCGGTCGTGGGCAACATCCAGACGCTGTTCTCGGGCCGCGGCGTTCAGGCGGGCGTCGAGGCGCCCAAGGTGACGTTCGAGCCGAGCGGCAACATCGTGCTGGTGACGGCGACGGACAAGCAGCACGAGGACATTCAGAAGGAAGTGATCGAAAAGATCGTGGCATCGGCGCCCGAGCAGCCGCAGACCTACACGGTGCCGCTGCAGTTCGCGCGGTCCGAGGACCTCAAAGTCACGCTCGAGGAGCACTTCAACAAGTGGCGTCAGAGCCGCGGCAACAAGCCGACCGACGTGATCACGGTCACGTCCGATCCCAACACCAACTCGCTGATCGTGGTGGCGACGAAATCGGCCAAGGAAGAGTTCGACGCGCGGTTGAAAGACATGGACACGCAGGTCGTGATGCAGAACGTCCGCGTCAACGAAACCGTGCAGATCAAGTATGCCAACGTGCAGAGCGTTCAGCAGACGGTCGCCGCCGCGTTCTCACGGCCCGGTCAGCGCGTCAGCGAGCGAGAGAAGGTCGACGCCAATATCGAGTGGAACACGAACTCGCTGGTGATCACGGCCGCACCGGAGATCATGCAGAAGGTCAAGGACCTGATCGCCAAGATGGACGTCGATCCGCAGACGATGGGCGGACGGAGCGAGCACCTGGTGAAGATCAAGAACGCCCGGGCGTCGGACCTGGCCAACACGCTGCGCAGCCAGTTCTCGCAGACGCGCCGCGCTCAGGCGGGCGGCTTTCCTCCCGTGGTCATCACCCAGGACGACTCGACGAATTCGCTGATCGTCACGGCCAACGACAACGACTTCCGCGAGGTGAGCAAGCTGATCGGAGAGCTTGACGTGGCGCCCGAGCAGCGCATCACGCGGACATTTACAATCAAGTACGCCGCGATCGATGCGATCGTCAACATCATCAACCAGCAGTTCCAGAACCGGCAGAGCCGCAATCCCAACGATCAGGTCGCGGCCTCGTACGACTGGGGCACGCAAAGCGTGGTCGTGACGGCCAACGCGGCGAACATGGCGTCGATCGAGAAGCTGATCACCGACATCGATACGCCCAGCTCGGCGCAGAAGGTCATGCGCTTCATCACGCTGACAAACGGCAAGGCCGAGGACATCGCACGGACGCTGAACGAGGTGTGGCGCGGCAAGGTCGATTTCCGCGGACGGATGCCGGTGACGATCACGCCCGATGTCAGCAACAATCAATTGGTCGTTTTCGCCAGCGAGAACGACTTCAACGACATCCAGGAGCAGGTCAAGGAGATGGACCTGCCCGGGGCGGAGCGGCAGACGCGGACGTTCACGCTGAAGTACGCCGCGATCGACGCGGTCGTGAACATCATCAATCAGCAGTTCCAGAACCGCCGCGGCCGTGACCCCAACGATCAGGTGGCGGCGTCCTACGACTGGGGCACGCAGAGCGTGGTGGTTACGGCCAACAGCCGCAACATGGCCGACATCGAAAAGCTAATCACCGACATTGACTCGCCGAGTTCGGCGCAGAAGGCAATGCGCTTCATCACGCTGACCAACGGCAAGGCCGAGGACATCGCCCGCACGCTGAACGAGGTGTGGCGCGGCAAGGTCGATTTCCGCGGACGCGTGCCGGCGACGATCACGGCCGACGTCAACAACAATCAACTGGTGGTTTTCGCCAACGAAACCGATCTGGCTGAAATCGAAATGCAGGTCAAGTCGATGGACCTGCCCGGCGCGGAGCGGCAAACGCGCGTCTACGCCATCCGCTACGCCGATCCCAACTCGGTCGCCAACATCATCAATCAGCAGCTCAATACGCAGCGCCAGGGACGCAATCCCAACGACCAGATCAGCGCCGCCGTTGACGCGGGCACGCAAAGCGTCATCGTGACGGCCAACACGAAGAACATGGAACTGGTCGATGCGATGGTCAAGAGCGTCGATGTCGAGGGCGGCCGGATGCAGCAGCGGCTCATCATCGAGGTCAAGAACGCCAGTGCCCGCGACGTGGCCCAGGCCATGACCACGATCTACAGCCGGCGGCAGACGCGGCAGGGTGTGCAGCCCGCCTCGTTCACGGCGGTGCCGAATACGAATCAGATCATCGTGTCGGCCGAGCCGAGTGAGATGGAGGAAGCCCGGAAGCTGCTGGAGCAGCTCGACAGCGGGCCGGGCTACAACGGGCGGATCGTGCACGTGGTGCAGATGCCCGAGTTCGTGCAGGCCAAGAGCGTGGCGCAGAGCATCAACGCGATGTACCGCGCCCAGGGCGGCGAGTCGCTACGGGCCGAGAGCAACGACAGCACCAACACGCTGCTGGTATTCGCGACGGACGCCGAATATGAAATGGTCGACAAGCAGATCATCAAGCCGCTGTCGAACCAGGAAGCCATCGGCAAGGTGCAGACCTACACGATTCCGCTGATGCACGCCAACGCCGAGAGCGTGGCCCGCACGCTGAACGAATTCTTCCGGCAGAAGTCCGGCCAGCAGCGTAACCGTGGCTTCGGCGACGTGTTCATCTTCGGCGGCGTCGAACAGAAGCTCGAAGAGCAGACGACGATCACGGCCGAGACGCAGTCCAACACGCTGATCGTGGCGTGCACGCCCAAGACCAAAGAGCTGATCGACGAGCTTGTGAAGCTGATCGATACCGACGAGCCGCGCATCCCGCGGACGATGGAGGTGTTCACGCTGAAGTACAGCGACGCCAACGACGCGCTGAAGGTGCTTCAGGAGTTTCTCAAGGTCAACGTGCGGGCCGAGGACCCCGACGCGGGTCTGCCCTGGTGGATGCGCGGCGGTCGCAGCAGTCAACAGCAGCAGGTGGTGCTGTCCGGCGACACGCGGCTGAGCGTGATCGAGTCGCGCAACGCGATCGTGGTCGTCGCCACGCCCGAGAAGATGGAGGACATCCGCAGGAAGATCGAGGAATTCGACCAGCCGGACGCCATGATCGCCATGACGCCCAAGCGCATTCCGCTGTCACATGCCAACGCCGGATCGCTTCAGACGATTCTGACGCGCCTCTTCGAGGACAGCAATCGCGGCGCCGGCGCCGGCGCCGCGATGCAACGGACGACCATCGTCGCCGACGACGCGACCAATTCGCTGCTGGTTGGCGCCCGGCCGGCGGTGTTCTCGCAGATCGAGGAGATGATCAAGACGCTCGACACGCCCGAGGCGGCGTCGGTCGGGGGCGAGATTGCGATCGTGCCGGTCGGCACGGGCAACGACGTGGCGACGCTGGCGCGCGAGTTCGAGACCATCATCAATCAGTCGGAGCGCAACACCAAGGCGCGCGATCCCAACTACAAGGAGCAACTGGTCACGATCGGCTCGGACGTCCGAACCAACTCGCTGATCGTGGCCGGTCCCAAGATCAAGCACGATCTCGTGCGCACGCTGGTGGACAGTCTCAGTGGCATGCGTCCGCCGGGCGGAACGCGGGGCGTGCTGCTGAAGCCGCAGAACATTTCGCCGCAGGATTTCCAGCGGATGATCCAGGAGATGCAGCAGCAGCGCACCGGTTCGTCCGGCGGCGGGCGGCGCGGCTCGCGCGGCGGCGGTCGCCGCGGCGACACGGAATGGCGGCGCGACCGGACCGTGCCGCGCCTTGAAGATGCACCGCGCACGGCCGTGCCGGCCTCGGCGTCAACCGCGATGTTGCAGTTGGTCACGTGCGCGGCGTTGGCGCAAAACGAGCCGTCGCAGCCGATCCGAATCGGTCCACGGGAAGACACGCAGGCGCCGCCGGCGACGCAGCCGGCGTCGGCGCCGGAGACGACGCGCGGGACGATTACGAATATCGAGTTGTCCGGCGCGCCGCTGTCGGTGCAGGTGGTGGGCGATCAGATTCTGATCCTCGGCGAAGACTCGGACGTGGCGATCATCGAAGAGATTTTTCGCAACGCCGATCAGGGCGTGCCGCGCGTGCTGCGGTTCTTCAAGCTGAACAACGCCAAGGCGCAGGACCTGGCACGGGCGATGACCGACGTGTTCCGGCAGATGGCGCAGCGGACGGGTCAGCAGGCGCGCGACGAGGACAAGGTCGAGGTCGTCGCCGACACGCGCAGCAATTCGCTGTTCATCGTCGCCAGCGAGAAGTGGATCGACCACGTGATGGAGCTGATCGAACAGGCCGACGCCACGCCGTCGCTGGCCAAGGCGTCGATCAAGGCCTTTCCGATGGCCAACCGGCTGGTCAAGGACGTCAAGCCGGTGCTCGAGCCGCTGATTCAGAACTGGATTCGCTCGCGCGGCGGCGAGCCGAACTCGATCAGCATCAACGTCGATGAGGCGACCAACACGGTGTTTGTGACCGGCGGCGAGAAAGACCTGGAAGAGATCGACGACGTCATTCAGATCATCGACACCAAGCCGGATGACAAGACGGTGAAGATCGGCAACCTGATGTCGGCGAGCGTCATGCTTTATCCGCTGCGCAACGCCAAGGCCGACACGCTGTCGACGCTGCTGACCGAGTTGTTGACCAAGGCCAAACGCGGCGAGACGCCGCTGGGGCACGTGATCCGCACGCTCAACATCCTCGACGATCAGGGCAACGAGATCGTGGCGCTCGATCTCGACCGGCCGACGTTCGTATTCGGCGATCCGGAGACGAATACGCTGGTGATGGGCGGCCCGCCGGACATCCTCAAGGTGATGAAGGCCGTTGTGGAGCGGTTCGACACCGAGCCGCTGCGCAACGCGGTGGCGATCCGCATCATCAAGCTGCACCACGCCGACGCCACGGAACTTTCCGAAACGCTGAAAACGCTGCTTCAGGACGGCAAGAAGCTGACGGCGCCGGCCGCCAAGGACGAGACGCGCCCCGGCATTCCCGAGGGCGGTGCGGCGCTGGTCTATAACGCCGTGCTCAACCCCGATGCGCGGACCAACACGCTGTTCGTCGCCGGTACTAACGAGGCGGTGAAACTGATCGAGCAGTACGTCGAAGAAGTCGACCGGCCGGGCGTGCCGCTGATGCCGATCGAGCTGATCGGACTGAAGCACGCCGCGGCTGCGAGCATCGAGCCGGCGCTGAACGATCTGATGACGCAGCGTGCTCAGGCATTGCCGCAGGGCCAGGGCGGCAGCACCGAGCGGGCGAACAAGGTCATCATCAAGGTCGAGGCGCAGTCCAACGCGCTGATCATCTCGGCCCGCCGCGAGCTGTTGGACGAAGTCAAGAATTTCATCGCCAAGCTGGACGTTCCGGGCGTCGGGCTAGTCGACCGCATCATTACGATTCAACTCGTGAAGGGCAACGCGGTGACGCTGGCGCAGAAGCTGACGGACATCTGGAACCAGCGGGCGCAGTCGCGCGAAAGCGGCGGGGCGCGGGTGGAAAAGCCGGTGATCGCGTCGGACGAGCGCAGCAATTCGCTGATCGTCGCGGCGACGACGGGCGACGTGGACGCCATTTCGCGATTCGTGGCGGACCTCGAAGCGTTGCCGATCGGCGGCACGGCCGAAATCCAGATGATCAAGCTCGAGCACAACGCCGCTTCGGCCCTGGTGCAGCCGCTGTCGCAGTTGTTCGACGAGCGGGCGCAGCAGCGCTCGGCCAGCGGGCAGGCCAATCCGTCGGACCGCATCGCGTTGCAGGCCGATCCGGTGACCAATTCTCTGCTGGTGGCGGCGTCGCCGGAGAACTACGAGCTGGTGCAGAGGACGGTGAAAGACCTCGACGTCGAGGCAGTCGTCGAGGGCGCGGCGGAAGTCTTCATGCTCAAGTCCGTTCTGGCCAGTCGCGTGAAGGAGTCGATCGACAACCTGTTCCAGGGCGGCATCTGGAAGAAGGGGGCCGCCGGCGACAGCAGCCCGGTGACGCAGGCGCGCGAGAAGGTGACCGTGGTGGCCGAGACATACTCCAACGCGGTGATCGTGTCGGCCAGCCCGGAGAACATGTCGACGATCCGCAACGTCATCAGGAGGATGGACAGCTCCGAGCGGCCGTGGACGCCGGCGGTCACGCAGATTTTCGAGATGACGCACGCGGACGCGGTGAAAGTCGGGGCGATTCTCACCGACTATTTCGAGAAGCTGCGGACCGCCGAGGAGACGGGCAACCGCACGGGCGTGTTCATTCCGGCGGCAGTGTTCGTCGATGAGCGGACGAATCGCGTGATCGTGTCGGCGTCGAGCGACGGCGTGCTCAAGGCGCGGGCGCTGATCGAGCGGCTGGACGTTCCGCCGGGGGAGCCGAGCAGCGTCATTCGCGTGTATCCGTTGCAGGAGGGATCGGCCGCGAATCTCGCGCCGATGTTGGAGAGCCTTTTCAACGAGCGCAATCAATCGCGGGCCATCGGCGGCACGCAGGCGCCGGAAGTGCCGTTCAAGGTCGAGGCCGATCAGGTCAGCAACACGCTGCTCGTGACGGCGTCGCGCGACGATCACGCGCTGATCGAGGGTCTGCTGAACCTGGTTGACAAGCCCACGCGGCTGTTCGACAAGGTGCGGCTGTTCCCGCTGCGGCAGGCCCGAGCGCAATCGGCCAAGACGATGATCGACGAGTTGTATCAGAGCCGCGGCAGTGGCGGCCAGCAGGGCGCGGTATCGGTCGCGGTGACGATCGACGAGCGTGCCAACTCGCTGGTCGTTGTCGCGCCGCCGGGCGAGATGGAGAGCATTGCCTCGCTCATTCAGCGGATCGACACGACCGAGCCGGGGCTGAGCGTGCAGGTGCGGGTGATTCCGCTGGAGAACGCGGACGCGACGAAGACGTCGGAGTTGTTGAACAACCTGATGACGGGCACGGCGCCCGGCGGCGGCGGGGCCGGCGCCGCGGCGAACGCCGCCATGCTGATTTCCTATTTCGACAAGGATCCTTACGGGCAGGAGATTTTCCGCAAGACGATCCGCGAGAACGTGCAGGTCTTTCCGGATGAGCGGACGAACTCGGTGATCGTCATGGCGCCGTCGACGTCGGTCGAACTGCTCGAAGCGCTGGTGGCCAATCTCGATCAGATCAAGAAGCGCACGGTGATGATCAAGGCGTTCACGCTGCGGCACGCCGATGCGCAGTCGACGATCGACCTGCTCGAAAAGGTCTTCGCCCAGGACGAACGCTCGCAGCAACAGCAGGAATTCCAGCAAGGCCGCGAGCTTCAGGTCGAGGGCGGCAGCACGGGCGCGGCCGGGCCGGTCGCCCAATCGCAGGGCGGACGCCAGGCGGGCGGGACGTTCGGCAAGCCGCGGGCGACGTTCACGCCGGACATGCGGACGAACTCGGTCATCGTCGCGGGCTGGCCGGAGGACATCCAGGTCGCCGCCGACATTATTCATCAGCTCGATGCGCAGAACATTCAGGAGCGCGTACACCTGGTTTACGCCCTGGCCAACACCAAGGCCGAGGACGTGCAGACGGCGCTGGAACAGTTCTACCAGGCCGAAACTCAGCGGCTGGGGCAGGGGGCCGAGGGCATCTCGGAGCAGTTTCGCCGCGAGGAAGAAGTCTCGATCGTGCCGCACGTCGAGAGCAATCAGCTCTTGATCAGCGTCGCGCCGCGGAAACTGTCGCAGGTCGAGACGATCGTGCGTCAGCTCGATACGCCGCCGCCACAGGTCATGATCCAGGTGCTGCTGGCGGAAGTGACGCTGGATGAGAGCCTGGAGATGGGGCTGGAGTACTCGTTGCAGCAACTTCGGTTCAGTGAGGGCGCCGTCGCGGGTCCCAACGGCACGGTGCAGGGCGGCGGGTTCGACGTGGTCGGCGGCACCGATCTGGGCGCGGCCGGCAGCGGCGGACTGGGCGGCTTCACGTTCACCATCACGGGCGAAGACTTCAACTTTCTGCTGCGGGCGCTGCAAACCGAGGGCCGGCTCGAAGTGCTTCAGCGTCCGTCGATCATGGTGCAGAACAACCTGGAGGCCAACATCACGGTCGGCCAGAACGTGCCGTTCGTGCGAGGCTCGCAGACAACCGACTCGGGGCAGGTCAACGCGCAGGTGGAATATCAGGAAGTGGGCATCAAGCTGGACGTGACGCCCAACATCAATCCCGACGGCTGGGTGTATTTGCAGGTGCGGCCTGAGATCAGTGCGATCACCGACTCATCCGTGCCGCTGGGCAACGGCATCAATGCACCGATCTTCACGCAGCGCAGCGCCGAGACGACGGTAGTGGTCAAGGACGGCGAGACGGTGATCATCGGCGGCCTGATCGTCGACAGCGTGCGCGAGTCGGTCAGCAAGATTCCGCTGCTGGGCGATCTGCCGGCGGCCGAGTTTTTCGGCTTCCGCACGCTGCGGCATACCAAGCAGCGCAACGAGCTGCTCATCGTCCTGACGCCGCGCGTGGTCCGCACGGTCGAGGATGCGCGGCTGCTGTCGATCGAGGAGCGCGACAAGTCGAAGATCACGCCGAAGATGAAGCAAAGCCCGCTGATGGAGCGGCTGCGCGTGATTCCCGAGGGCGGCGATGAACTGGGACCGGACGAGGTTTCCCCTGCGGCGCCGACGCGAGTGGCCGGGTACGAAGATCCGCGGTTGATTCGCGTCGGGCCGGTCAACGGAGGCGCATCGCCGGCCGGGGCGAGGGTTTCGCCGTACACACCGGCGGAAGTGCGCTCGTATGGACCGGTCGCGCCGTTATACGGTCCGGTGTTCCCCGTCGCCGATCCGGTTCAGGATGGTCAGGCGTCGGTGAACGGACCGCCCGATCTTCCCCTGCACTCGTATGCAGCGCCCGTTGTTGTGGAGCGGCGTACGCCGACGACGATCGAATGAACCTTCATGAAGACGCATTGTCGATGAGGCGGCGGTCGATGAGAGAACGAGTATTCGCCGGCCTTGTCGCGGCGGCGATCATATCGGCGACCGGCTGTCAGATTCCGGAGTCGGGCGTGCAGGACTGGCGCGGGTTACTGACGACCGACGTCGTGGGTGTGCGCACGTTCATCCCCAGCGAGCCATGGCGCAGTTTCGATGCCGAAGGCGATCCCGATCCGGAAGGGCTGGTGGTCGCGGTCTATCTGGAGTCGGCGGCCAAAGCCAAAGGGGTCTTCGGGGACGGCGACTTTCAGTTTCGTCTCTACCGCGTGACCCACAAACCCGGCGGAAAGCGCGAATCCGAAATGGTCCACGAATGGACGTTCAATCCCGAGCAGGCGCGGCCGTGGCAGCTCAAGCAACCCACGGCCTATGGCTACGGCTATCAGTTTCCGCTGGACTGGGGCAAGTTGGACATTTACGGCCAGGACGTGGAGCTTCAGGCGCGGTTTGTGACGCGCGACGGCAAGATGCTCGTGGGTCGGCGTCACAATCTGAGGGTCCCCGTGCGGCGCTGAGGGGCACTGCGGCCACAAATAATGCAACCGCGGCGGGACAATACCCAGGGGCGGCGGACTTTGACAGGCGGCCCGGCCCCGTCTTAACATCCGCAACTCATATTCAAGGAGCAGGCGATGAATCAACCGTCTCAGGGTCATGACGCCACGGCATCGCGTGAGCATCTCAAGACGCTCGATACGATCCGCAAGGCGAAGAACCTCTTTCTGTTCCTGACGGTGCTCGCGCCGCTCATGCACGTCGGCGCCTGGGCGGCCGTTCAGTTCGGCGGCGTACTCGAATCCGACGTGACCGTCGCCCAAATGGAACGCGACAGCGGGCGCGAAGAAGGCTCCGATCTCGAGAAGCGCCAGGCCGCAATGCAGTGGGAAAACGCGATGCTGGCGGGAATGAGTCTGGCCGAGTTTGCCGGACGGATCGGCATCACAATGTTGCTGACGGCCACACTGCTGGCGGTGCTCGTTAATCTGGCGGGCCGCCTGGGCGGGGCGTCGGATTTCGTGGCGTCGTTTTTCGTGGCCGTTGTCGTGGCGATGTTATTTGTTCCCTGGGAACGCATGTCGGCAGCGCCGCCGAACGTCAGCCCCAACGTTTTCGGCGTGTTTACCACGCTGGAGAAACTCAAGCAGCACTTCGAGGCCAACATGCACGCGTCGCCCGATGCGCCGGGGCCGCTCGTTGGAATGAACGTGGGCTTGTCTCAGCAGAAGGCGGTCCTGCTCGTCGATGCGCTGCGCTTCGCCGTTATGCCGGCGATTGCCATCCTGCTGGCGTTGATCAGCGGCGTTCGATTTGGGCGTGGGTATCGGGAGGCGCGACGGCAGGCTGGGGGCGACATACCGATGAAGGTGGTCTAGCCGGCGGCCGGCGGTGGACCCTTTTTTTCGATTTGTCCGCTCGTCATGCACGGAATCCAACGCGGTTCATCCGGCTGGGCGAGGCGCACCCATCATTGACGCGACTTCGTGACTTCTGAAATCACTTCCGCCGCCGGCCCGTCGCCTTCGGTTGAGGCTCACGTTCAGCCGCGCGGACTGCGCATCACGCTCCTGGCCCTCTGCCTGGCCGGCCTGGTGGTGTCGTTTCTTCTGTGGATGATGCAGGCCGACGCCCGCGGCGCGTTAAGCAGCGCGCTGTGCTCCATCGGGCAGCGGATGGCGTGCGTCGACGTCCTGGGCAGCCGTTACGCGAAATTTGTGGGCGTTCCGTGGGCGCTGTGGGGGTGCCTGTACTTCTCCTTCCTGACGCTCTGGTACTGGCTGATCGGCCTGCCGAATCATGCGGGCCGGGCTTGGCATGTTTTGCCGTTCGCGTCGAACGTTGTGTCGATGGCCGGATCGGCGTGGATGGTCTATGTCATGGCCGCGCGGCTGCCCACGTGGTGCCCGTGGTGCCTGTTGGCGCACGGAGTCAACCTGGCGCTGTTCGTGGCGGCGTGGCGCGGCTTTCCGCGCGGACCGGAACCGGCGGGGCAGACGCCGTGGCCGCGGCGCGGGCGCGTGCTCGGCGTCGTGGGCGCGTCGGCGGCGATTGCGGTGCTTTTCTTTCTGGCGGCTTTTGCGTTCATTCAGTTTGCTGCGGCCTCGGCGTGGCGGGCGCGCTACATGGAAGCGGCCAACACGGCCGACTACCTCATATGGCGTCACGCGCGGGCGACCTTGGTCGACCTACCGGTCCGGCCGGATGATCCCGCGCGCGGCGCGGCCGAGGCGCCGCATGTCGTCGTCGTCTTCAGCGATCTGGAATGTCCGCACTGCCGCATGTTCGACCGTTTCGCGGCGAGGCTTGTGGAGCGAGCGCCCGGCCGGGTGCGCGTTGTGTTCAAGCACTATCCGCTTTGTGCCGCGTGCAATTCCGCGGTCGCGGAGCAGACTGCCAGGCGTGCCGGGCCGGCCTGTCCTCACCCATTCGCCTGCGACGCGGCCATGGCCGTGGAGGCGGTGCGGCAGCTTGGCGGGCCGGCCGCGGCGGCGCGTTACATTAGTCAGTTGTTCGAGCATGCCGATGCGCTGGCCGAACGGCCGTACGAGCGGCTGGTACTTCAGGTCGGGCTGGAACCGGCGGAATGGCGCGCGGCGATGGACGATCCGGCGTTGGCGCGGCGCGTGGCGGACGACGTGGCGCTGGCGAAACAATTGGGCGTCAGCGGAGCGGGCGTGGTGTTTCTCGACGGTCGCCGCATGCATGACTGGCGGCTGTCTGATGCGCGCGAACCGAATCGGACGGATGAGCAGGCGACGTTTGATTTGTGGGACCGGCTGCTGGGGTCGGATTGAGATCGAAGCGCCATCAAAACACACGTGCCGGCGGCGAGACGCGCATGAGTCTGGGGCAAGCTTGACATTTATGACGTGTTACTTCGTGCGCAGCGTCCGACTCAACAAGGCCAGGCCCTCGCGGTGTACGTTCAGCCGGCTCGTCAGGCGAATCGCGCGCGAGGGCGTGACCATGCCGCCCCCGAACCTATTGCGTGAGCCGCGCATGTGAGATTCCGCGAGTTTCAGGCGGTCTTTCCCCGCCGCTGGCGCGGCGGGTTCTCATGGGCGCGTGCCACAAGAACCACAAGCCGACACCTAAAGCCCCGGCGGTCCACCGCGGCGCTTGCGCTTGCGGCTCTGATCAGATCGTGGGCTGCGCATGTGTTGCGTCTCAACGCATGAGCAGCGTCTCGACGCCGGCCTTCACAATTGAGTCAAATGCTGGTGCGCGGTTATAGTCTGGAGTGTTGCGGGGCGTCCGTGCACGTGAGGATAAGCCGATCACGCCGCGGTCCGCACAGCGGATCCTGCATGGAGCGTCCGCACATCCGAGGAGAAGCCGTTGAACTCGCTGTGGCTGGTGATCGGTTCGCTGGCGGCGTTTGCCGTGGCCTATCGCTATTACGGCGCGTTTCTGGCCGCCAAAGTGGCCGTTCTGGACGATCGGCGCCCGACGCCCGCGCATCGGCTCAAAGACGGCGTCGATTATCACCCAACGAACAAATGGGTGCTTTTCGGACACCATTTCGCAGCGATCGCCGGGCCGGGTCCGTTGATCGGTCCGGTGCTGGCGGCACAGTGGGGCTTTCTGCCGGGCTTCATCTGGATCGTCATCGGCGCTTGCCTGGCCGGCGCGGTGCACGACTTTGTCGTGCTGTGGGCGTCGGTCCGGCAGAACGGGTTGACGCTGCCGAAGATCGCACGCGAAACGATCGGCCCGCTCAGCGGCGTGACCACGTCGATCGCCACGCTGTTCATCATCGTCTGCACGCTGGCCAGCGTCGGCATCGTCGTCGTCAAGGCGCTGAGCGAAAGCGCGTGGGGGATGTTTACCATTATTGTCACGATCCCCGCCGCCCTGCTGACCGGACTGTGGATGTACAAGATCCGGCCCGGCCGCGTCGGCGAGGCGTCGGTGTTCGGCGTGGTCATCGTGCTGGCGGGCGTGTTCTGGGGGCAGCCGTTCGCGCATTCGTCTTGGGGATCGTCGCTGGTATTCGCGCCGAAAACATTGTCTCTGATGCTGCCGATTTACGCGGCCATCGCGTCGATTCTGCCCGTCTGGGTGCTGATGTGCCCGCGCGACTATCTCAGCTCGTATATGAAAATCGGCGTGATGGTCGTGCTCGCGGTGGGCCTGTTCGCCGCGCATCCGACGCTGAAGATGCCGGCGACGACGCCGTTTCTCGGCGGCGGGGGGCCGGTGATCAGTGGCGCGGTCTGGCCGTTCGTGTGCATTGTGATCATGTGCGGCGCGATCAGCGGATTTCACTCGCTGATTGCATCGGGCACGACGCCCAAGATGATCAACAAGGAATCGGATACTCGGCCGATTGGTTACGGGGCGATGGTGGTCGAAGGATTCGTGGCGGTAGCGGCTCTGGTCGCGGCGTGCGCCCTGGAGCCGGGCGATTATTTTGCCATCAACGTGGGGCAGGATGATGCGGTGCAACGAGCGAAGTACGAGCATTTCCTGGTGACGGCGCAGGCGCAGCACAACTGGGACTTGGCGCCGCGCGAGCTGAGCGCGCTGGAACACGGAACCGAGGAGAAGCTGAGCGGGCGGACCGGCGGGGCGGTGACGCTGGCGGTCGGCATGGCCAAGGTCTTCGCGAGCGTCCCCGGCATGAGCCATCTGATGGCCTACTGGTATCACTTCGTGATCATGTTCGAGGCGCTGTTCATCCTGACGCTTTTGGAGACCGGCACGCGCGTGGCGCGGTTTGTCTTTCAAGAGGCATTTACGAACTTCGGCGGCGTGGCGAAGACGGTCGGCGACGAAAACGTCGGCGGCGGCGAAAAACCGGGCCGGCGCCGCCCGGCGTGGGCCATGAACGTCTTCATGAGCGTCCTGGTTTGTTTCTGCTGGGGTTATCTGCTTTACACCGGTAATCTCAACACGCTGTGGCGGATGCTGGGGCTGGCCAATCAGTTGCTGGCGTCGATCGCGCTTGCTGTGGGGACGACCTATCTGCTGCTTCACGCGGCTCGAAAGCGCTACGCCTTGTTGACTGGCATCCCGTTTGCATTTGTGCTCGTGACGGTGGCTTCGGCCGGGATCGTCAGCATTCGCGGCTGGTGGGCGGACGCGGCGGCGGCGAAGCCGGACGAGGTCTTTCTGCTGCGGCTGATGTGCGTGCTGGCGGCCATCATGCTGTCGCTGACGGTCGTGATCGCGGTGGACGCGGTGCGGCGATGGGTGTCGATTCTGGGCCGGCCGGCGGTTCGGCGTGAGGCGGCCGCGGCGGCCAGTTGAGCCGGCGCGCGACATTGAAAGGATTAATGCGACATGGAATCTCCGAATCCGTTCGATTTCTACGACGTTCGCGGCCTGTTTTCCGACGACGAGCGCGCCGTGCAGGACATGGTGACGCGGTTCGTCGATGAGCAGGCGCTGCCGATCATCGCCGACGCCTTCGAGCACGACCGCTTTCCGAAGGAGTTGATTCCGACGATCGCGGAAATGGGGCTGCTCGGCTGCAACATCGAAGGTTACGACTGCGCCGGGCTGAACAACGTCTGTTACGGGCTGATCTGTCAAGAGCTGGAGCGCGGCGACAGCGGCATTCGCAGCTTCATGTCGGTGCAGAACAGTCTGTGCATGTTTCCGATTCATCGCTACGGCAGCGAGGAGCAGCGGCAGCGCTGGCTGCCGCGGATGGCGAAGGCCCAGGTGATCGGCTGCTTCGGCCTGACGGAGCCGGATGGCGGCAGCGATCCCGGCACGATGAAGACACACGCGAAGAAGCAGGGGGGCGACTGGGTCATCAACGGCGCGAAGATGTGGATCACGAACGGGACGATCGCCGACATCGCGATCACGTGGGCGATGACCGACGAGGGCGTGCGGGGTTTCATCGTCGAGAAAGGCACGCCGGGATACACGGCGCGGGACATCAAGCGCAAGTTCTCGTTGCGGGCCTCGGTGACGAGCGAGCTGTTCTTCGACAATTGCCGCGTGCCGGATTCCAACAGACTGCCCGAGGCGCACGGTCTGGCTGGACCGCTGAGCTGCCTGACGCAGGCGCGCTACGGCATCGTGTGGGGCGCGATCGGCTCGGCGACGGCGTGCCTGGACGAGTGTCTGCGGTTCGTCAAGCAGCGCACGCTGTTTGGCCGTCCGCTGTCGCACACGCAGACGATTCAGCGACGCCTGGCGAACATGGTTCGCCGGATTACCAACGCTCGGCTACTGGCGTTGCAGCTTGGCCGGCTGAAGGACGCGGGCAGGATGCATCACAGTCACGTGTCGCTGGCGAAGTGGAACAACGTGCGGATGGGACTGGACGTGGCGCGCGATGCGCGCGACATGCTGGGCGCCGGCGGCATCACGGTGGAGCAGTGTCCCATCCGGCACATGTTGAACCTCGAAAGCGTGATCACGTACGAGGGCACCGAGACGATTCACGAGCTGATTGTCGGCCGCGAGTTGTGCGACGGCGTGGCGGCGTTTTGAACCGCGGTGTCATGCGCTTCAGTCCCGACGGTCGACTTGTACACGTGTATCCCTGGGACAATCGCTCCGCATTCATCGACCGGCCGCTGGTTTCGATCGTCGAGGTCGGAAACGGGCGAGTCAAGAAGCGGCGGATGTAGCGAGAATTCACGCGTCGCCGCGCGTGCCGATCGAGCAACGATAATCGCGTGAGTTTCGGCTGATCAACCCGCTTCCCGGCGACTCCGAGACGTCTGATCGATACTCAACGGCGTGATGCGCGTGACGTGGATGTTGGCAACGATTTCGATTTTCTGGGCGGGTCCAGAGTCGACGCCGCCGACGCCGACATGCAGTGCTCGCTTGCCAATCAGGATGCGGTCCGGGTGCAGAATGTCGTATTTTGTCCCGTCCGACACGTGAACGCGGAACGGCTGAAACGGCTGTTGCTTGATGAGCCTGTATATTTCTTCTGCATCCACGAAACGATTCCTTTTCCTGCAACAGATTATCATATCATATGAACAAAGTCCGGCGTCCGCAAGCGTCACGCCGACCGGTGGCGCGATACCGGCTACGCGAAGATATCGGTGGCGCGCGCTTGTCGCCCGCCCCTTTGTGCGACATGCGAAGGCAACCGCTTATGCTTTCCAGCTTGCCCGGATGGCTGCGCTTCATCTTCACCTTCCTTCTGACGGCGATGCTGTCGGCGGACACGTGGAGCCTCGCGCAGCACGTTGACGAAGCTAATAACGACGCACCGACGACACAGCCCACCCGTCTGGCCTTGGATCGTGCGCGGGCCGAGGCCGTTCGCGCCGCCGTCGCGCGCGTCGCGCCGGCGATCGTGACGATCGAGACCGTCGGCGGCGCTCAGCCATTGCCGGAATTCGCGGGCGGTCCGGGACCGGGTCCGCGCGGCGGCGAGCCGTCGTTTCGAGTCGCGGATGGTCCGACGACCGGCCTGGTCTGGTCGGCCGACGGCTACATCATCACCAGCGCGTTCAACTTCGTTCGCAATCCGACCATCGCGACGGTGGTGTTGCCTGACGACGGCGATTTGCGCGGCGGACCGCGCCGCTTCGTTGCCGAGCTGGTGTCGCGCGATCAGATTCGCCGGCTGGCGCTGCTGAAGATCAACGCGAACGGTCTGCCGGTTCCCGATTGGACGGCGGCGGGCGATCGGCTGCCCGGCGTCACCGCGATCGCCTGCGGCCGTGGACTGGGGGAGTGGTCGATCGGACCGGCGGATGATCCGGCCCTGCGGGCGTTTCCGGCAATTACGGTCGGGATTCTCAGCGCCGTCGGCCGCCGCAACGATATCGCCGTGCAGACCGACGCCAAAACGTCGCCGGCGAACTACGGCGGGCCGCTGCTGGACCTCGACGGCCGCGTGATCGGCGTCATTGTGCCGATGGGCATGACGGGCGGGTCGTTGGCCGGTGTCGAGTGGTACGACAGCGGCATTGGCTTTGCGATCACGCGCGAGGCGATCGAGCGCGTGATCGATCGTTTGAAGCGCGGTAACGACATCGAGCCGGGAAAGATGGGCGTCATCATTGAAGATGCCGAGGATGGCCGCTGTCGCGTGTCGCGCGTGGCGAAGTCGTCCCCCGCCGAGTCGGCGGGCATTCGCGTCGGCGATCTCGTGATCGGGCTGGACGATCAGACGGTCGGTGATCGCATGGAGCTGATGCGGCGGCTGAGCGATCGCGCGGCGGGCGAGTCGGTTCGCGTGCGCGTCGAGCGGCCGGGCGAACAGTCGCCGCTGGATATCCGTCTGACGCTGGCGCGGCCGGCGGAATTGGGGGGATTCGACGAACCGACCGAGCCTCCGCCGGAGCCGGCGCAAGAGCCGTAAGAGCGGTGCGATCGTCGCGTGTGGCGTGAGGATGCCGCGCGGCTCTGAAGAAAAATGATTCGCACGGGGTGCAAGCCCGTGCCGCGCGATTGCATTGGCGGCGAATGCGACCCGGATCATATTGCCGTTACGGCGCGCGTGCCGTGTGTGGCGCCGTCGGCGCGTGTTTCGCCGCTACTGACGGTCGCGGTTCGGTTCAAATGTTGACGATGGTCGGCGCTTCTTCGGCAAGCAGGGCGGACTTGCGGCGCGCGGCGCGATCGAGGAGCCGGGTTCGCAGACGGTCCTCGACGGCGCCGAGCGGCTCGGCCTCCGCGGCGAATCGAATCAGGTTCTCCAGTCGCGGCAGATCGGCTGCATCGACTTCGTCGAGCTTCATGAGCAGCGCGGAAATGCGTTTCAGCGACTCGGGCATCGATTCGTCCAACAGGTCATCCGCCGCCTCGTGCAGCCCGCCGGCGCGACCCAGCGTCCAGCAGCGGCGCGCCAGGTTCAGCCAGGGATCGAATTCGCCGCCGCCGGCCGTGAAACCGGCGCGATCCAGCACTGCATAACCCCTGTCGTTTTGCAGCGCTTCCAGTTCCGCACCGCCGGCGTCCAGACACAGGATGTCAGCATCGCGTTGCGGCGCGTGACGCATTCCGCAAGTAAATGACAGGCCGCGTCTTAAACCCGCGGGCGCGGCGGCGACTGCCGCCTCCATCAGTTCGATCGAAGCGTCGCCTTCCGGAAGCAGCGTACGGCGGCGGTGCAATATTGCCGACAGCAGATTGAGGAGCGTGGGCACTTGTGTCAGTGAGCGCTTGAGGCGCGCCGCCGGCCGGTCGGCGGAACGGCGGAGTTCTTCGTCGGTCACGCTCAGCGGCGCCAGTCGGCCCGTTGTCGGATCGGTCGGACGAAGCCCGGGGCGATCCATCAGTACGCGTCGCGCGCGAAACGGGTCATATGTCAGGCGGCGCTGAAGGTCATCGTCCAGGATAAAGACACGCGTCAAGACGCGCAGTCCGCCGCGCGCCGTCGGTTCGCGTCCGGCATGGCGCGAGAGAAACAGGGCACAGCGGCCGCCGGTCAGCGGGAACGCCGCGAAACCCTCTGCGTCCTCATCCTCGCCACACAGATTGCCGTGCGAGGGGGCGCGGCGCACGATCTCGCGTTGGTCGTCGCGGCCGACGCCGGGACTGACCGCCGTCAGGCGATAGCCCGTCCCCATCGGACCGCGAATCGAAGTGTGGATGGCGTGGTCGACTAGAGCTGTTCCACGATCCATTCGAACGGCTCCAGAATTCCCCGCAGCGCGGTGTGCAACGGAACGGGCGTAACCAGGCCGTCTTCATCCGAAGTCGCGAACGCGATCGAACCGACCACGCTCGTGGCGAAGAACTCGACGTTGGCGAAGCGGCTTTCGCACATGTTCCAGAGGCGGTTGAGGTTGCTCTGCGCGAAACGGCGCGGATCGTCGAACGCCGCCGGCACGTAGTCGCACTTGGTCAGCAGCACGGCCACCGGCGTGTCGACCTTCTTGCCGCGCTTGGCCACGATCATCGTGTCGATGTGGCTGAGCATCTTCAGCGCGAAAAAGTCGGGCTGGGCCGAGCCGTTGGCGGCCAGCGCCGCATCGACCAGCAACATCAGGCCGCGCGACTTGAGCAGCAGATTCTGGATGATGCGGAACGTCGTGGGCGACGCCACCTCGGCTGCGATCGCCTCGCCGGCCATGTCGGGCGTGACGAGGTCGATCCATCGCTCCGGGCCGCCGTGCTTGCGCACCTCGTAATAGGACCAGTTCCACTGGTTGGCCTCGACCGGCGTTTTGGGCGGGAACATACGCCACGCCAGATGGCTGATCACCGTCTGTTGCAGATCGACCGAGTACGCGCCTTTGGGAACGGCCTCGAACAGGTTGGCCCGCTGCGACAGCATGTCGAGCAGGAATCCGAGATAGACGGTCTTGCCGACGTTGCTGTCGCCGAGAATCGAAACCAGGCACGGCGGCCGCTCCTGGCCGATGGTGTTGTGGACGAGCGCCATCGGCGCGGAACATTGCCGGCACTGCACCTGGTTGCGCGGGTTCTCCGCGTCGCAGATCAGGCAAGGTGTTTGAGTCGATTGAACAGCGGTAGCCACAGACAATCCTCCGGTTTGCGTTCGTTCCTCGCGGTCGCGCCCGATTGCACAGTCGCACGCGGTCGTGATGCGCATGGCATGCGCGCTTGCGTCTTTCCGATGGTTATCGTTTGCCGACAATGTCCAGCGCGCAGCGGAATCCGACGTTATGCGGCCGTGAAAGCGCTCCTAACCCGGTCCGAAACGTACTGGTCGCCTGCCACGGAAAGTATGTGTCAAACGCGCCGCCGCGGATCGACTTCATCTGCATCTCGCCGATGATACGATGTCCCTTGTCGTTCGTGCATTCGTAGTCGCCGTTGACCCACTCCCATGCATTGCCGATCAGTTGCATCACGCCGTTGGGTGCGGCGCCGGCCGGGCAGGCTTCGACGGGCAGCGTCCGGCTGTGACCGCTGGCCCAGATGTTGCAGCACTCGAGGTCCAGGGACTCGCCCCACGGATAGCGGCGGATCGTCGCGGTCGGTCCGCGCAACCGCCAGCTTGCCGCCATCTGCCACTCGGCCTCGGTCGGCAAGCGGTATCCGGCCCAGGCGGCAAAGGCCGCCGCTTCATACCAACAGATCCCCACAACCGGGTGGCGGGCGAGGCGCTGATCGTGACGGCCGTCGCGCCAGAATCGGGGCGCTGACTGGCCGGTGAGGTCCTTGAAGTCGATCAGATGAGGCCAGACGGACTCGGGCCAAAGCTGATAGTCTTCATATGCGCCGGCGTCGACGAACCGTTGAAACTCCTCGTTCGTTACGGGGTGCCGTGCGAGCAGGAACGGCGCGGTCTCGAAGTCGGCCTCGGAGCAGCCCGGCTCGTCGTTGATGGTCTGAACCAGCGACACGAAGCCTTCCGGTACGAGTGCAAACGACTCGTCGATGTGCCGCTGGGCCTTCGCCAGCGCCGCGCCGAACTTGGGATGCGCCTGGAGATCGGCGGCGGCGACTGCAATCAGGCCGAAACGCCCAAGCGTGACGGCGCGGTCGAGTACGTCGTCGGGAATTGTTGCAGGCGGGGCCGGTCGATAGTCCTGTTCCGACAAGGCCCGCCGCGCCGTCGAGGGTTTCCGCGAAAAAAGTCCAAGTGCCATAGTTTCGACTCCCCAATCACGTCAGCCATCAGCCGTCAGCCAGAGCAGTTGTCAGTTGCCGAGCTGAAACCTCGAATCTCACATCTGAGATTTGAAATCCGAAACGCCCTCATCTGTTCGTCGCTCCCCCGGCTGCGCGGGGGCCGCTTCATCGCTTACCGTCCCTCTTCGTGAATACGTGACTTTCCCCGTCACGCACCAATCGCCTTTCGCTTTGCGTCGCGGCAGAGCTTCTGGATTCGATCCATCGCCTCGCGCGCTCGGCTGTCGGACGGAGCGGGGATGTTGCCGACCGGCGCGGCGCCGCCGGCGGCGGATGCCGGGTTCAATCCGTAACGAGGCAGGATCTCCTGCTGCTGGGCCGACAGTTGCGCCATTTCGGACTCGAGTTGCTTCTTGAGCGCCTCGACCTGCTTCGCCGCCGATTCGACTTCGCGCATCCGGGCTTCACACGCGTCTTGAAGGAATTTGAATTGGGCTTGCTGCGCGTCGAGGTCGGCGCGCTTCTGATCGAGCGCGGCCGATTGGGCTTCAAGATCGGCTTTGCGCGATTGGAAGGCCGCCGCTTCGCGATTCATGGATTCGTGCCGCTCGCGCAGGGCGTCCTCCGTCGCCGAAAGCTCCCGGCGCGCCTTCTCGATCTCGTCGCGCTTCGCCTTCAACTCGGCCTGGGCTTGGGCGGTCTGCCGCTCCAATGCCGTGATGCGCGCCTTTTCTTCCTCGAATCGCGTCGCTTTCTCTTCAACGGCACGAGATGCCTCGGCCAGCTTCTGCTCGCGCTGCGCCAGAGCTTCTTCGCGCTGCTTGCTTTGCTGATCGCGCTGGGTGAACTGTTTCTCGCGCGCCTCGAGTTCGGCGCGCCTCTGCTCGAACTCCGCCGCGTCCATCGCCTGACGCTGCGACTCCTCTTCGATCTTCATCTGCGCGGCCGCGAGTTCGGTTTCGCGCGATTCCAATGTGCTTTCGCGGCCTTCATATTGCCCGGCGAGATCGCGTTCGCGCTGCTCCAACTCCCGCGCTTCGTTTTCCAGGGCCGTGTGGTACTCCACCAGCGTGTCGCGCGCCTCTTCCAGCGCGACGGCCCGCGCCGCCAGCATCTCGCGAAGCGACTTCATGCACTGAACGACTTCACGGCTCAGCGTCGCCAGCCGCGCAGCGTCCAGCTCAGGCGCGTCGGCGGGGGGCGATGTCGATTCACGAGTTGCGGTCATATCGTTATCTCCACCACGACTTTCGTTTTGTCTCGGGCGGCTTCGGCCTGGCCTTGTTCGCATCCATTTCAGACAGCAAGTCGCGCACGGTGCGCTGGTTGTCCGAAAGCCGGCGCATGACGCGGAGGGCCCGCGCGGTTTCCGGGTCCAACGTCGCGAGCAGCGCCTCGTCTTCGTCCATTGCCGGCGCCGATGGCGCTGTCGGCTCGTCGGGAACAAGTGCCGCGGCATCCGTGTCGCACGAAGCCGGATGGACCATCTTGTTTCCGGCGGGTGCGTCGACGGTCAGGTCCTTGCACGATTCGGCCGCACTTGCGGCGGCCGGCGCGGCATCCGGCTTTGGCATCCCGGGCGGCGAGGTCGCCTCAACGGGCTTCGGCGCCGTTCGGCTTGCCTCTTTTCGTGAGCTTGCCTGCGCGGCGCCCCGGGGCCCTGGTTGAAGTCGCAAGTCCGCCTGGTTCGTGCGTGCGACGTCCGCGTGCCTCGTGCGTGGCGACGAATCGGCTTCCATCGGGTGCCGGTCGTGCCACAGCTTGATCGCGGCGAGCCAGGCGTCGAGCGTGCGGTCCAGCGCTTCCAGCGCATGGCCGATCGCATCGTCGTTCGCGGTTATCGCCAGGCGCGGTCTTTCCACGTCCAGGGGCCTTTCGTTCTCTGTGCGCATATCGGCTCTGCGCCGGAAGACCATCATCAAGGGTTTGTCAGACGCCACAGGCTCGGGCCGAGGCAAGTATCCAATACAACCGAAGCGCGCGACTTAACGAAGAACGGGCGTTATCGGATGCCGTTTGCATGGCGATCGCAGGGGATTTCGGAATGAGTGGCGTGTATTTCGGACAGACTGTGAATCGAATGACTCGAAAACACCAGGCGTGACCTTATTGGTCGTGCGGCGACAAGCGGAAGCGGGAAACAAGGTGGCGAGCGTCCTGAGCGGTTGCGACGTCCGACCCGGTTGTCGTTACGAAAAGTGATGATATACTGATACACAGGTCATTTATGCTTTCGCTCACGGCTCAATACGCACTTCGCGCCATGGTTTTCATCGCGGGCTCGGATCCGGAACGGCCGGTGCTGGCGCGCGAGATTGCCGCACACACCGGCGTTCCGCTTCAATATCTCTCACGAATTTTGCGCGACGCGGTTCGAGAGGGATTGCTGACATCCACGCGCGGGATCGGCGGCGGCTTCCGGCTGGCGCGTGCGAGCAATCGCATGAGGCTGATCGAGGTGCTGGCGCCGTTCGACGACGTCGTGGGGCGGTCGCGCTGTCCGTTCGGGCAGCCGCGTTGCAGCGATGATCATCCCTGCGGTTTCCACGTTCATTGGAAGCCGGTTGCCGCGGAATACCGACGAATGTTGGAGCAAACTACGCTGGCGGACGTGGAGGCCGACGGCTTCTCGATCGCGGGGAGCCGACCCAGACGCTGAATGAGAGATGATTGCGTAACATTAGTCGGCGCATAAGGTTATCGGTGCATGACACCGGCAAGCAAACTTGGATGGGTTGCCCCGGCGGGTCGCTGCCAGGTGGGCGAAGAAAAAATCAAAATTTTTTTGTTGTACTTATTGACATATATATCAAGATATCTTTAAGATATGCCGTCAGGTGAATAAGGGGACCTTGTGATGAATCGACATCGCCTACATCCCTACCTCGTTCCCGCCCTGTGGGCGGTTGTTTGTCTCTCCTGTCTGCTGATCTTTCCCATCACGTGGCTGTCCGGTGCGGCCCAGGACGCCAAGGCGCCCTCCGTTCGCGGCGAACCTCAACTGCCCATCGAACCGTCGAAGGCCCAGCCGGCACGGATGACCGAAGCCGGTGAGTCGCCGGAGATCGCGCGCGGGCGGGCGCTGTTTACACGACAATGCGCCATCTGCCACGGCGAGCAGGGAGACGGTGCGGGGCAGTTCGCTTACCTGATGAATCCCCGGCCGCGCGACTTTCGCAAGGGGAAGTTCAAGCTCACGACGACGACGAATCTGATCCCCACGGATGAGGACCTGCTGCGCACGATCAGCCGCGGGATGCCGGGATCGGCGATGCCGCCGTGGGGTCATCTGCCCAATTCCGATCTGCAAGCGCTGGTCGCTTTTGTGCGAAAGGTCCACGTCGATGCCGTCGGGGCCGATCTCGAAAAGGCCGCGCGCGACGGCGCGATCTCGGCCAAGGACATTCCGACGATGCTCGCGGATCGGACGCGGCCCGGCGCGCCGATCATCGTTCCACCGGAGCCGGCGTTCGACGATCTTCGCTGGTTCACCGGACGCCGAATCTATATAGAGGCCTGCGCCCCTTGTCACGGCGCCAACGGCGAGCCGGTGGCCGAAGCGGTGAAGTTCGACGACGAGGGATACCTCGTCCCGCCGCGATCCTTCGTCAACGGCATCTTCAAGGGCGGCATGGAAGGCCCGCAACTCTACGCCCGCATTCTCAAGGGCATGCGCGGCACGCCGATGCCCGGTTACGAGGGAACGTACACCGCCGACGAGATGTGGGACCTGATCCACTACGTCCAGTCTCTGGCGCGGGCCGGCGCCCAGGAGCGCGCACAGCTTCGGCAATCAACGATTGTCGCGCCCGCCGTGGCCGGATCGCTCCCCAAGGGACCGGATGATCCTGCGTGGAACCAGGCGCGGGCGGTGTACGTGGGCATGACGCCATTGTGGTGGACCCCGGACCGCATCGAGGGCGTGATGGTACAGGCGCTGCACACCGGCGACGAACTGGCGGTGAGGTTGTCGTGGATCGATCCGACGCAGGACGATCGCGCGGTGCGCGTCGATGAGTTCCGCGATGCCGTGGCGATTCAGTTTTCGCTGACGAGCGATCCGCCGTTCTACATGGGCGACCGCACGGGCGGCGGCGGCGTGAACATCTGGATGTGGAAGGCGGATCGGCAGAAAAACATCGCATCGGGCTATCAGGACGTCGATGCGGCGTTTCCCGATCGCGCGGCGGACATGTATCAGGAGCAGGATTTCACGTTCCCCGACATGAGCGTCATGGACTGGCCGCGCGGCAAGATCGAGTCGCACGACAAGACCTTCGTCACGGCGTGGGGCGCGGGCAACCTGGTGGCCGATCCGACGCTGAAGACGTCGGTCGAGTGTTTGGTGGCGCGAGGACCGGGGACGCTGGCCAACAAGCCGATCGCGGTGCAGTTCGTGCAGGGGCAGGCTTCGTACGCGCGGGGCGTATGGAGCGTGCAGATGCAGCGCACGATGGACCTGCCGTGCGAACACGGCGACCAGGACGAGCGCGTCTTTCGCGCGGGCGACTACCTGCCCGTGTCGTTTGCGATCTGGGACGGCGCGATGGGGGATCGCGACGGCAAGAAGAACATCAGCATCTGGCAGAAACTGGTGATCGAATAGGGAGTGCGGCCCATGTCCGAAACATCGAAGTCGAATCTATCGCGTCGCGAGGTGCTGGAGCTGGGAGCGGTCGCGGCGGTCGGCGGCGGGACGATTCTCGGCTGGTCGCTGAACGCGCTGGCTCAGCGGCCGGACATCGTGAATCCGCTGGCGGACTATCCGGCGCGCGACTGGGAGGCGATCTATCGCAACCAGTACTCCTACGACGGAACGTTCAGTTGGGTCTGCTCGCCCAACGACACGCACGCCTGCCGCGTGCTGGCCTACACGCGCAACGGCGTGATCGTGCGCATGGGCACGCAATACGACTACCAGAGCTACAGCGATCTGTACGGCAACAAGGCCACGGCCAACTGGAATCCGCGGCAGTGCGCCAAGGGCTACACGTTCCATCGCATTCTCTACGGCCCGTACCGGCTGAAGCACCCGATCATTCGCAAGGGCTGGAAGCAGTGGGCCGACGACGGCTTTCCCGAGCTGACGGCCGAAAACCGCGCGAAGTACAAGTTCGACAGCCGCGGCACCGACGTTCATCTGCGCGTCTCGTGGGACGACGCGTTGAGTTACATCGCGAAGGGCTACATCTCCATCGCGCGGCGCTACAGCGGCGACGAAGGCGCGCGGCGGCTGCGCGAGCAGGGCTATCCCGAAGAGATGATCGCCGACATGGGCGGCGCGGGGACGCGCACGCTGAAGATGCGCGGCGGCATGGGGCTGCTGGGCGTAATGGGCAAATACGGCCTGTACCGCCTGAACAACTGCATGGCGCTGCTGGACGACGTCATCCGGAAGGTGGGACCCGAGAAGGCGCGCGGCGGGCGCAACTGGAGCAACTACACCTGGCACGGCGATCAGACGCCGGGCCAGCCGTGGGTCCACGGTTTGCAGAACAGCGACTGCGACTTCAACGATCTGCGGTTCAGCAAGCTGATCATCATGGACGGCAAGAACCTGGTCGAGAACAAGCTGCCGGACTCGCACTGGTTCATCGAGTGCATGGAGCGCGGCGGGCGGATCGTGGTGATCGCGCCGGAGTACGGCGCGCCGAGCACGAAGGCCGACTACTGGATTCCGATCCGTCCGGCGACCGACGCGGCGCTGTGGCTGGGCATCACGCGCGTCATGATCGACCACAAGTGGTACGACGAGAAATTCGTCAAGCAGTTCACCGACTTTCCGCTGCTGGTGCGGACCGACACGCTCAAGCGGCTGCGGGCCGACGAGGTCTTCCTCGGCTACAAGGGCGGCCTGGCGCGTGATGGCGCGAGCTTCAAGATTCAGGGTCTCAGCGAAGAGCAGTACGCCCAGCTTGGCGATCGGGTCGTCTGGGATGCGAAGACCGGCAAGCCGGCGGCCGTGACACGCGACGACGTGGGCAAGCGGCTGGAAGCAAAGAAGATCGACCCTGCGCTGGACGGCGCCTGGAAAATCAAGCTCGTCGACGACAGCGAAGTCGAAGTAATGACGCTGTGGACGATGTACCGCACGCATCTGGCGGACTACGACCTCGACAGTGTCGCGGACATCACGCACGCACCGAAGGAGTTGATCGAGCGGCTGGCGAAGGACATCTGGGAAACCACGCGCACCGGCGGCCCGGTGGCGATTCACCAGGGCGAGGGCATCAACCACTGGTTCCACGCGACCGAGGCGAACCGCTCGGCGCTGCTGCCGATGATGCTGACCGGCAACATCGGCAAACCCGGCGCAGGCGTTCACGGCTGGGCGGGCAACTACAAGGCGGCACTATTCCAGGGCAGCAAGATCACCGGCCCGGGCTTCAAGGGTTGGGTGGCCGAGGATCCGTTCCATCCGCTGTTGGACGAAAAGGCGCACGGCAAGGAAGTGCACGCCCACGCCTTTACGAAGGATGAGGAGCCGGCTTACTGGAACCACGGCGACCGGCCGCTGATCGTCGAAACGCCCCACGGCGGCCGCAAGGTGTTCACCGGCAAGTCGCACATGCCGACGCCGACGAAGGCGCTGCACTTCACCAACGTCAATCTGTTCAACAACGCGAAGCACTGCTACGAGATGTTCAAGAACGTCAATCCGAACATCGAGATGATCATCTCGCAGGACATCGTGATGACGGCGTCGGTGCAGTACGCCGACTTCGGCCTGCCGGCGAACAGTTGGGTCGAGTTCGAAGACCTGGAGATCACCGGCTCGTGCTCGAATCCGTTCCTCCAGATCTGGAAGGGCGGCATCAAGCCAGTCTTCGACTCGCGAGACGATCTGTGGATCATCGCCAACATCGCGCGACGCATCGGCGAGGAGCTGCGCGACAAGCGGTTCGTCGACTACTTCAAGTTCGAGCACGAAGGCAAGCGGCGCGTCTATATCCAGCGGCTGCTCGACACCAGCACGACGACCGCCGGCTACAAGCTCGACGACATCATGGCCGGCAAGTATGGGCCGCCGGGCGCGGCGCTGATGCTGTTCCGCACTTATCCGCGCGTACCGTTCTGGGAGCAGGTGCATTGCGACGAGCCGTTCTATACGGATACCGGCCGGCTGCACGCTTACGCCGACGTGCCCGAGGCGATCGAGTACGGCGAGAACTTCATCGTCCATCGCGAGGGCACCGAGGCGACTCCCTATCTGCCCAACGTCATTGTGTCGTCGAATCCGTACATCCGCCCGGACGACTACGGCATTCCGATGGAGGCCGAGCACTGGGACGAGCGCACGGTGCGCAACATCAAGATGGCGTGGCGGCAGGTGAAGCAAACGAAGAACTTTTTGTGGGAGAAGGGCTTCCGCTTCTTCTGCATCACTCCGAAGACGCGACATCGCGTGCACTCGAGCTGGAGCAACGTCGACTGGCACATGATCTACGACAGCAACTTCGGCGATCCGCACCGGCTGGACAAGCGATCGCCCTACGTCGGCGAGCATCAGCTTCACATGAATCCGCAGGCGGCCCGCGACCTGGGCATCAACAACGGCGACTACGTTTATGTCGATGCCAATCCGGCGGACCGGCCCTACGTCGGCGCGCGGCCGGACGATCCGTTCTACAAGGTCGCGCGGCTGATGCTGCGGGCGACCTACAACCCGGCTTATCCGTACAGCGTGGTCATGCTCAAGCACGCGCCGTACGTCTCGACCGAAAAGAGCGTCAAGGCGCATGAGACGCGGCCGGACGGTCGGGCGCTGTGCGAGGACGGCTACCAGGCCAATCTGCGGTATGGATCGCAGCAGAGCCTGACGCGCAACTGGCACATGCCGATGCACCAGACCGACACGCTGTTCCACAAGGCCAAGGTGTTCATGGGCTTCATCTTCGGCGGCGAGGCGGACAACCACGCCATCAACACGGTGCCCAAGGAAACGCTGGTGCGCGTGGTGAAGGCCGAAGACGGCGGTCTGGGCGGTAAGGGCGTCTGGCTGCCGGCGACGACCGGTATGTCTCCCGGCGGCGAGCGCGAAGTGATGCAGAAGTACCTGGCCGGCGGGTTCATCGGCGCGGCGGCGCAAGCCGCAGAGGAGATTGAGCTGGATTGAGCGGCGGCACACGGGCCGCAGGCCCGCGCCGCGGAAGGTCACGGCCCAGCGACCGCCGGCCGGCCTGTGTGAGATAAGGCGGTTGGTGACGCGGCGGTCGCTTGACCGTGCCACCCGAAACGGGTTTTGCACCAACTGCACGCCCGTGCCAAGCGGAGTTAGAGCGATGCCTTACGACGATCCCGACGCAACTGATCCGATGACGCTGCACGGTGTAGCGGTCGAGACCGACGATCCTGATGCGGCCCGAAACATGGCGGATTGCTTCATCGAAGAGCTGGTGCGGCTGGGCTTTGACGCGCCGCGCATTCGCGAGGTCTTTCTCGACGAACGGTTCGCCGGTCCGGCGATGGCGACGCGTCAATTGGGAATGGAGACCGTTGAGAAGCTGATCGATTTTCACCTGCGTATTCGTGGACCGCGCATGGGGCGGTCCTTTGTAAATCGCCGGGCCGACGGGGCGATCGAACTTCCGGTCCTTTGAGGACGGGTTCGCCGCTGGTCGCCGCGTCGCGACTACGTCCTCGGCACTGGAATGACTGGAGTAGCGACTTTGCCTCGACGCCTGTTTCGGGACCTCGCCCGCGAGGGTGGGACATCCGAGCCAATTCCTGCGGGCGGGTTCGGAAACGGCGTCATCTGGAGAATGTCATGCAACATTGCTGTGGCTGCAAACACGACGGGGCCGTGGATGGACCGATGGCCGTACTCAAACAGGAACACCGCGTCATCGAGCGCGTCCTCGACGCGGCCGAGCGCATCATCGAAGAACCGGCGATCGACCGCGGGTTCTTCCTGTCGTTCGTCGACTTCGTCCGCAACTTCGCCGACGGATGCCATCATCACAAGGAAGAGGACCAGCTTTTCCCCATGCTCGAACAAGCGGGCATGTTGCGCGAGGGCGGCCCGATCGGGTGCATGTTGGACGAGCACGAGCGCGGACGGACGCTGATTCGCGCGATCAACGAGTATCTTGACGCCGCCGTGGACGGCGACGAGAGCGCGGCCCGCACGGTGCGGTTCGCGACGCGGGAGTACGTCGCGCTGCTGCGGATGCACATCCGCAAGGAAGACGACGTGCTGTTTGCGCTGGCCGATCAGGTTCTTGATCCGCAGCGCCAGGCGGCCCTGATGGCCCGCTTCGACCACGTCGAAACGGTCGACAATGAACCGGGCAAACACGGGCGTTACGTGGCCCTTGCGGAGCAACTGCATCGCCGGGCGTTTGCCGGCGCCGAAGCGGCGCAGTCGTGTGCGGTGAAGTCGTAACGTCAACCGGTAAGGCCGGAAAAGGAACGCCGATCGGACTTCAGAGGAGCTTGTCATGTCCGCCGTCTATAACTGGCAACTCGGCCGCTCGATGAATTACCCCTATCCGCAGGCGGCGCCGAAGGAACAGTTCGCGTTCGTGATCAACACCAATCGTTGCATCGGCTGTCAGACCTGCACGATGGCCTGCAAGAGCACCTGGACGTTCGCCAAGGGCCAGGAGCACATGTGGTGGACGAACGTCGAGACGAAACCCTACGGCGGTTATCCGCAGCATTGGGACGTCAAGATTCTCGACCTGCTGGCGCAGGCCAATCCGCAGGGGGTCGAGTGGACCGGCTCGCTTCAGGACGATCGCCGGCAGCCCTACGGCGTGCTCAACGGGCGGAACATCTTCGAGGCGCCCGAGCTCGTCGCGCGCGGCAGCCAGCCCAATCTCGTGCTCGGCTACCTGCCCACCGAGGAGGAATGGACGGCCCCCAACATCCACGAAGACACGCCTCCCGGCGGTCTGACCAAGCCGATGGACTTCGGCAGGGGCGAGGAGCTGACGGCCGACAAGAAGCATACGACGTGGTTCTACTATCTCGCTCGGCTGTGCAATCACTGCTCCTATCCGGCCTGCCTGGCGGCCTGTCCGCGCAATGCGATCTACAAGCGTCCCGAAGACGGCATCGTGCTGATCGACCAGCAGGAGTGCCGCGGCTATCGCAAGTGCGTCGAAGCCTGCCCGTACAAGAAGTCGATGTACCGCGGTACGACGCGCACCAGCGAGAAGTGCATCGCGTGCTATCCGCGCATCGAGGGGCGCGATCCGGAGTCCGACGGCGTGCCGATGGAAACGCGCTGCATGGCGGCATGCATCGGCCAGGTACGCATGCAGGGCCTGGTCAAAGTCGATCAGGACAACGTGTGGATCGAGGACCGCTACAACCCGATCTATTACCTCGTTCACGTCGCCCGCGTGGCGCTGCCGCTCTATCCGCAGTTCGGCACCGAGCCGAACGGCTATTACATCCCGCCGCGCTGGGTGCCGACGAAGTACCTCGAGCAAATGTTCGGCCCCGGCGTGACGCAGGCGGTTGAGCGCTATCGCTATCCCGATCGTGAGTTGCTGGCGGTGCTGCAACTTTTCCGCCGGTCGAACCGCGTGATCTTCCGCTACGTGATCAAGCAGGGTCCGAAGGTGTACGAGACGACGGTCGATGGCCGCACGTTTGAAATGTTCAATGACACGATCATCGCGTTCGACGGCAAGAACCGCGAAATGTTCCGCACGCAGGTCGAGGAGCCGGTCTATGTCCGCCCGGAAGCACACGCGAACAGCATCTAGTCTGCCCGATCGCGACGCATCGATCCTGGAGCAGTGCCGTGCCCGCGCCACGTTGGCGCGCGTGCTGGCTGAGTGCTTCGCCGAGCCTGAACCGCGGCGTCTGGCGCAACTGGCGCAGGACGACGTCGGCCGCGAGGCGCAGGCGGCCTGCGAGATCGTCGGAATCGACCGCGCGCTCGTCGCAAACCTGGCGGAGTGCCTTCCGTCGCTGGACGAATTGATGAGCGATCGAAACAGACTGTTCGGCCATAGCGTCCGCTCAACGTGTCCGCCCTATGAGCTGGAATACGGTCGCAGCGAGGTGTTTCAACAGTCGCAATCGCTGGCGGACATCGTCGGCTTTTATGCGGCGTTCGGCCTCTCGCCGACCGGTCCGCTGGCGGAGCGGCCGGACCACGTGGTGGCGCAGTTGGAATTCCTGTCGATGGCGGCGCTGCGCGAGAGCAGCGCGATTCAGTCGGACCGGCTCGATGCGGCCGGGGTGTGTCGCAACGCGCAGCGCGCCTTTCTGCGCGATCACGCCGCAACCTGGATGCCGGCGTTCTTCGCGCGGGTGCTGCGTGAATCGGCCGGTTCATTTTTCGACGCGGCGGCGACGCTGGGACGGGCGCTGATTGCGGCATGGTGCGCGGCGCTGGACGTACCGAGCGGACCGGAGTGGCTCGAGTTACGCGAGGTTGTCGAAGAGGACTCGACGATCACGTGCGGCGCGCCCGATGCGCCCCAGGTCGAGCTGGGTCCGACGCTGGCGGCGGCCATGCAGGACGGCGACTGAGAAGGCAGGTATGGCGTTCAATTCGCGATCGCACGGAATGCATGGCATCGTCAAGCCCTCGCGCGAGCGGGTGCGCTGATCGTGCAACGAACGCGTTCGCGAGGGCTTTGCCATGTTGAGCCGCACGGCGCGGGAGATCGGCAACATGTTTGCATGACGCCGCGCCTGGAAAGGACAGACCGTGCAACTCGTGATCGAACCCGGCATGGCGGAGCGGACCGTCTTTCAGGCGGTGCGGTCGCAGCCTGATCTGGCTCGCGCCTATCATCGCGAGTTCGCGGCGTGCTACGACACACCGGATCCGGTCAAGCGCGACGAGGCATTTCGCGCGCTCCACGAAAAGTGGTTCGATCGCCTGAAGTTCCAATCACTTTTGCAGGACTCGATTGCCGAGTTTCCGCGCGTGCGTGACAACGTCCAACGCATGGCCGTCGCGGCGGCGCGCGGCCGCAACGGCGCGAGCATGGAACTTTTCGGCGGGCCGGGTCGCTATGCGGTCGCGGCCGCGATTCCGGCCGATCTGTTCTCCGAACCCGACGCGTTCCGCTACTGGGCGCGATTCGAGCTTATGCACATCGACGACATTCTCGACCCGGCCTTCCAGTTCACCGGCACGGTCCGACCGACCGGTCCCACGCAGGCGTCCGAGAGTCTGGTGCGCGACCGCTTCGCTGTGCTGTGGGCCATCAGCATCGACGAGCGACTCGCCGCGCGCGGCCTGTTTCCGCCATCCGTGGAAACGCGGCGTAAGTCCGAGTTCGCCCGCGCATTTGGACTGAATGCTCCCGACGTCGTTGATGCCGAGTTCGCGGCGATGCGAGGGCGGCTGGCGGGTCGCGTGACGCATACGCAACTGATTGAGTGGTCGAAGCCGTCCCGGATCAGTGACGCCGCCCCCTTGACCGACTCGACGCGAGCCGCGACGCCCGTGCCCGGTTCGGCCTGTCCCGCGTGCCGCTTTCCTACCTTTGACTGGGCGCCGGCCGAACTGGTGGACTCGGTGGCGGCGATGGTCAGTGCGGAGTTGCCGCACTGGAACCGCCACGACGGACTGTGCGGACGGTGCGCCGAACTGTATCGCTCGCGCCAGCCGCCGACGCGGCCGCTGCCCGGTTCGCACCGCGTCGCGGAATTGCAGAGTGCATGAGTACACATGGTCGATCTTCTCGATGGTTGCGGGCGCCGTGTCGATCACCTTCGCCTGTCGGTCACGCCGGCGTGCGATTTGCGCTGCGTCTATTGCCGTCCGCGCGGTGAGGCAAGCGCAACGCCGCACTGCGGCGAAGATGGCGGCGCAGCGATGCAGGAGTGCGGCGCCGGCGGGTCACTTCCGAATTATTCCCAGGTCAGTGCGGGAGCGGCGCTGCTCAGCCGGCGTTCGGTGATGCTGACCGATGATCAGCGATGCGACCTCGTGCGTTATCTGTACGAGCGCCACGGTCTGCGCCAGGTGCGCCTGACAGGCGGCGAGCCGCTGATGTATCCGCATCTGGTGGGGCTGGTTTCGGAGCTTCGCGCGGCCGCACCGACAATCACGCTGGCGATGACTACCAACGGCACGCGGCTCGCCGAATTCGCCGGCTCGTTGGGCCGCGCCGGGTTGGACCGGCTGAATGTGTCGCTCGACTCACTGGACGCCGAGCGATACCGGCGCATCACGGGTGGCCGGCTCGCCGACGTGCTGGCAGGCATCGAATGCGCCGAGGCGGCCGGGTTTCCGCCGCCGAAGATCAACTCAGTGGTGCTGCGCGGGCTGAACAACGACGATGCGGTCGATCTGGCACGCTGGTCGCTGCGGCGCGGCTGCGAAATCCGCTTCCTCGAAGCGATGCCCATCGGTCCGGCGGCCGCGGCCAATCGCGCTCGATTCGTCTCGGCGGCCGAGATACGCCGGATGCTCGAAGCGGCCTTTCGTCTCACGCCGCTGGGACGCGGTCGCGGCGAGACCGCGATGCGGTTTCGCGCGGACGACGGCCGCGTGTCGGGCGTGATCGGGCTGATCGCGCCGGTCACGGCGCCGTTCTGCGGCGACTGCCGGCGCATTCGCGTCACGGCCGATGGACTGCTGTACCCGTGCCTGATGGATGAGCGGCACGTCAACTTTCACGAGGCGTGGACCGGCGGGCTATTTGACGAATGCGCCGCGGCGGAGTTGCTGACGTGTGCGCTCGCGGAGAAATCGGCACAAGGTCCGTCGCGGCAGGCGGCCGTCATGGTGCGGCTGGGGGGATGACGCCATCGACGCGCTCGCACATCGCCGCCAAACGCCGGCTTGAGGCGCGATTCGCTGCAACCTGCTCCGACCCGGGTTGTATCACATCGAGATTTTCGCCGCGGCATTACGCATCTGTAGCCCGTGCACGAGCGCAGCGCCGCCTTTGATGGCGGCGGCCACGTGCACCGCTTCGGTCATCTGCTCCAGATTGCCGCCGCGCTCGAGGCAAGCCTGCGTCCACGCATCGATGCAGTAGGGGCATTGCACGGCGTGGGCAACGGCCAGGGCGATCAATGCTTTTTCGCGCTCGTTCAGCGCTCCCTCGGCGAAGACGCTGCCGTACCAGTCGTTGAATTTCTGCCACAGCGCCGGGGCCTCGGCGCCGATCTGCGCAAAGCGGGGAAGGTCCTCCTGTCGATAGTACCCGGCCATATTCTGCTCCTATGCGGTTGGTTCGTGTGAATCGCGTGTATTCCGGCCCGAATCATGCGTGAATCATATCTTCTCGCGACCGTTGAAAAGCAATGGACCTGCCGCTGCGAAAGCTGTAAGATAAAGTGAAATCCGCACAAGGAGTGCGCCGCCGAGCGGGACCAGGGGGGGCGTTTCTACAGTCGATTCGCCTTGCAACGCGCTTCGCAACCCGCACTGTGCGCCAGCCGCCCGTAGCCAGGTACAACTTGCCGTCATTCCAGGGGGTTTCATGAGCATTTCGCGAGCGACGAGGGTATTTGTCGCATTGGTAGTCTGCCCTGTGTTCTGCGGTGTCCAGTCGGCCGCAGCGTCCACGCAACCGGCGGGAGGTCGGGCCGACGGCCTGACGGTGCGTGTGCACAGCCGGTTGGGCTTGCCCGTGTTCGTCACAGCAGCCGACGGTGCGGCCATCCCAGCGGCGCGTGGCGGCGTTCAGCCTGCGCCGCAGGCGACGGATTTCTTCGCGGCGCATGGCGACGTATTCGGCGTCAGCGACCCGGCCTCGCAGCTCATGCAGACGCGCGTCGAAACCGATCCGCTCGGCTGGACGCATACGTCCTTCCAGCAGGTTCATCAGGGCATTCCCGTATTCTCCGGCAGTTTGAAGGTTCATCAGGACGCCGCCGGTCAGATTCGCTCGGTTAACGGGCGCTTCTACCCCATGTCGCCGAAGTTCGACGTGCACGCCTCTTTTGACGCTGAGTCGGGCGCGGCCATCGCGGTCGGTGAAATGGCGCCGGCCGCGGTCGCGGCCGAAACGACGGAACTCGTGATCGTCGATCCCGGCTGGTACGGCGACTCGCCGATGGGCGCGCACCTGGCGTATCACGTCATTGTCAGCGATGCCATGATGCAGGTGCGCGAGGCGTTCTTCATCGACGCGCATACGGGCGAAGTGCTCGACCGCTGGAGCCTGGTTTGCGACGCACTGTTTCGCCAGGTGTATGACGCCTCCGGTGGCGGTCTGCCGGGCGTGCTGGTGCGCGACGAAGACGGTCCGCCGCCGACGCCGCCAATCGGGGACGACGAGGTTGATCGCGCCTTCGACTACGGCGGCGACACGTACTACTACTTTTACCGTGGCTTCGGGCGCGACTCGATCAACGGCGCCGGCATGAACATCGTTCAGTCCGTGCACCGCACCTTCTCGTGCCCCAACGCCTCTTGGAACGGCGTACAGGCGTCCTATTGCGACGGCGTGACGCCCGACGACGTGATCGGCCACGAGTTGACGCACGGCGTGACGCAGTTCACCGCGGGGCTTATCTATCAGAACCAGTCGGGGCAGCTCAACGAGTCGTTCTCCGACGTGTTCGGCGAGATGATCGACTTGTTTAACGGCGACGCGGCATTCCCCGGACCGCCGGGCGGAACGCCCTGGCCGCTGCCGCCGGCGATCGGACCGGGCACCGACGTGCCCAACAACCAGCGCACGATGTGCAGCCCGCGGCCGGAGTACCCGGATGGCGTACGCTGGCTGGTGGGCGACGACGCGACGGCGTTCGGCGGGGCGATCCGCGACATGTGGGACCCGACCTGCCGCAATCATCCCGACCGGGCCAACAGCCCGTTGCAGACCTGTCCGGCCAACGACGCCGGCGGCGTTCACAGCGGCAGCGGCGTGCCCAACCATGCCTTTGCGATCGTGACCGACGGCAAGACGTTCAACGGATACACGGTGTCCGGAATCGGGCCGATCAAATCCGGCGCGGTGTGGTACCGCGCGCTGGCGGTCTATCTGACGCCGTCGTCGGACTTCGAAGACGCCTATTTCTCGTTCACGCAGGCGGCCCTCGATCTGGTCGGCATGACGCCCGCCGATCCGCGGACGGGCGATCCCTCGGACAGCGTGTTCACGTCGTCCGACGCCTATCAGGTCGAACTGGCCCTGCTGGCGACCGAGATGAACACGCCCGGCGCGTGCGGCGCCGGCGACGACGTGCTGACGTCGGCGGCCGCGCCGCTGTGCCCGACGGCGTCGATCGTCTATTCGAACGACTTCGAGGAGGGCGCGGCCGGCTGGACCGTCTCGAACAGCGGGCCGCCCACACCTTATGACTGGGCGATGTCGACCGCGGCACTGCCGTTCGCCCGGCCGGGCGTGGCGATGTTCTGTCCCGATCCGAATCTGGGCAACTGCACCACCATCGACGAATCGGGGCTGCATTCCCTGTTCAGTCCCGTCATCGACCTGCCGGCCGGCGGCGATCGGCCGATGCTGTCGTTCGTGCATTATCTCGCGACCGAGGGAGGCTGGGACACGGGCAACGTGAAGATCGCCGTCAACGGCGGCGGCTGGCAGCTTGTGCCGCGGACGGCGTTTCGGCACAACGGCTACAACGGTCGGACGAACCCGGTTTCGGGCGGCAACACCAATCCGTTGTCGGGCGAGGATGGCTGGACCGGCGCGGGTGGGCAGTGGGGGAGTAGCGTCATCGACCTGGGCGGGCTTGTCTCGCCGGGCGACGCATTGCAGATTCGCTTCGATCTGGGCAAGGACGGCTGCACGGGCGTGATGGGCTGGTTTGTAGACGACGTGACCGTTTTCACGTGCCCCGATTGCGACGGCGATGGCATCGACGACATGGCCGCGGCCGAGTTCACGGCGGCCAGCGGGATGGTGGGCAACATCGGCAGCGGCTCGCCGCAGAGCGTGACGTTCGTCGCGCCGCCGGAAGCGGCGACGGACGTGCTGCTGGCGTTCAACGCGCGGGGAGATTTTTCGGCAACGTCGGAGTTCGTCGACGTCGAGATCAACGGCACCTTCGTCGGTACGGTGTTGTCGATTTCGGCCGGGGACTGTCCGCAGACGCCGGAGCGCGAGCAGATGGTCGTACCGGCGGCGGTGTTTAACGCGGCCGTCGCCGGCGGCGATGCGGTGATTTCGCTGACGGCCTCTTCGGACGTGAATCCCGCGCTGGGGCAATGCCAGAATCAGTCGTATATCGGCGTGTCGATCCGCTTCGGCCGGCCGATGGCGGACTGCAACGGCAATCTGGCGCAGGACGGCTGCGAGGCGGCGGCCGGCGGGGCGGGGGCGTTCGTGGATGTGCTGCTGGGCGTGTCGCCGTATGCGTGCATCTACGATTTCAACGCCAGCGGCGCCGTCGATGGTGACGACATCGAAGCCATGGTGGCGCTGCTGATCGGCGGCTGACAGCCCGGGGCGATTGTTGCACGGGCGACTGCTCGCTGCCCCGCAACCCCTTCGGAATCGCTTTTCTGGTCGTCAGATGCGTCATTTCGCCGATCGGCGCCGCGCCCGTCATGCTCAGCGCGGCGACGATTGCGACGCGGGTTGCGTGGCCGGCTGGGGTTGTGCATCCCAGTCGGCCGCGCGCCAAATCTTGAGCTTGCCGGCGCCAAACGACGCCAGCGCCGCGGAGTCGGGCGAGAACTGGACCATCAGAATGGTACTGCCGCCGTGCGGCAATGTTGCCACCAGCTTGTGGCGGCGCGCATCGCCCACGTATACGTCGCCCTCGGGGCCGGTTCCGACCGCGACCCAGCGGCCGTCGCCGCTGGCGCTGATGCAAGTAATCTGGTGGCCGTACTCTTCGGTGCCGGACCTCGAGGCAAACCACTGCCCGACGATCTCGCCGTTGCGCACGTCGAAAGCGAACACGACTCCCGCCGTGCCGCCGCTGTAGACCAGTCTGGCGTCGGGCGAAAACGCTGCGCATACCAGCGACGACTCTGTAACAGGCTTCTTGACCCACAGCGGCTTTCGCGCGGCCACGTCGACAATGGCCACCTGGTTGCCGTATCCCGCCACGGCCACGTACGTGCCGTCATCAGAGGGGAGAACCTGCTCCACGCGGCTGTTCTCAACACTATTTGCGCCAACAAGGATCGTAACCCAGTCGATGGACCTGCGATCCGGGCCAATCAGGCCGATCTGCGTGCGAGGGTGCTCGTCGTCGGCGTCTGGCGGCGTGTATTCCCCGAGTTCCTCGCCCAGAATTACACCTATAAACTCTCCGCTGCGAGATACATCGAGGCGCCATATGGTATGTGTGCTTGGGCGCTCCCAGCGCCAGGTTATCGCGTCGTTTTCGATGTTCTTCGCGGCCAGGAAAAACGTGCGCTTGCCCTCCCATCCGAGGAACACCAATACTCGCTCATCAACAAGGACCGGGCAAAGGCTCGGCTCTGGCATTCGAATCTCTCGATATGGCACTAATATGGTTCATCTCCCAACTCCGGGGAACGCCGCGCGGATTTTTAGGAAGAAGTAATCTTCATCGCGGTAGCCGTAGGCCATGCGTTTGATGACCTTGATTTTGTTGTTGATGCCCTCCAGCAGA
>WYBU01000097.1 GCA_011525745.1 Planctomycetaceae bacterium
GTTTATATACACACTCGCCGGCCCGGCTTGGCCTACCCATCGAGTCACATCCGCCCACTTGGGCAGCCAGCCCCAAAACAACCGTTTCCCACCTGCGCAATATTACCCAATCCTAACGTCAGTTACGGCCGAACGTGAGTTACGCCCGAGAATGAAAAAACGCCGAGAAAGATGGAAAGAACGCCGGCGTGGGTTACGGCCGAGAATGAAAAAATGTCTGGAAACGTGGAAAAAACGCCGGAACACACTTTCTCCGTTCCCTTCGCTGAATCACAAAAAAAGGGGCTTTTCAAAAGCGATTCGGCGGGCGTTTGAATGGCCGTCGAAGTTGGGTTGTCAGCGGCCCGCGTCGGCCGGTGCAGCCGATTGTGGGCAGGCCGCGGGCGTTGCGATCGCCGCCGCCGCCCCCGGAACGGCGGGCGTGGATGCGGCGTCGGGCGTGTTCGATTCACGCTTTGTCGATGGCTCGCGGGCGTTGGCCTGCTTTCGCCAGGCGATGCGCTTGACCAGGTGCTGCTTGTTGAACGAGCGCGCCGGCTCGCCGAAGACCTCGCCGTAGCGATGACGAAGCTGCGTCACCGTCATGCGGGTGAGCGCCTTCAGGGCCGCGTCGACATCAATCGGCATTCATCGATCTCCGTTCATCTTGTTGCGTCCACATGACCCCTTCAGGGCAAGTTTGCGCGCCCAAATCAAGGCCAGTCGGCGAGGATTCCGCCGGAATCTGGCAGTTTTTCAGCCCGGTGGGCGTGATTCCGCGCAAACGATGAATCCCGTTGGCCAGGATGGCCGTCAGCTCGCGCAGGCGCTCATGGGGCGTGAGGTTGAACGGATCGTCGGCCGCGGGTCGCATGGGCGCCTCCGTGCTGCCCACGCCGACGTGCGCTTCGCGTCTGGCCGGTCGTCCGGCGATGATGTCGATGTTGGCCGCCGGTTTGCTGCGACGGCGCTATGAGATATGTACGCAAACGCGGTTCGAGTTGTCGCCGGGGTGCGAATGTAACCCCCGCGTAAACGGAATCCGGATGTTGCCTCGGTTGGCCCCGTGGGCTACCCTGGCCGTTCGGATCAAGCACATTCCGTGCCGAGCGGAGGTCGTTCGATGGCTACCTGGGTCTGGTTTGCTGAGCGTTTTCTTGGCCGCGCCGGTGCGCTTCTTTTCACAGTCTTGCTTACTGCCGGCTGTGCCGCCGTTCCGAAGGTAGAACAGAGGGTCCCGTTGACGCCCGGCCCTCGCCCTCGGGCGGTCATGCTGAAGAAAGTGGTCGCGAAACCTCAGCGAGGCGCCCGTATCGGAAACCTCTACGCCGGGCTCTTTCATGTGTGGCAAAGCCACCTCACATGGCAGGGAGGCCGTGTCGCAATGGACCCAGAAGAATTCGGTGAGGAACTTCGGCGCCAGTTTGAAGCCCAAAAGCTGCCGGTGGTTGGCGACCCGAGAGCACTTTTCGAGGATGCGAGCGAATGGAAGGCAGAATACCTGATAGGCGCGCTGATCACCGACATCAAACTCGATCTGTGGTACCCATGGGCGGGGTACGGGAACTTCAACACCGGTTCAGGCAATGGGTACGTTGAAATCGAGTGGCAAGTCTACGAGCGCCGATCGCGATCCGTCCCCTTGAAGCTATCGACCAGAGGCTCGGCCCACGGCGTGTCGATAACCGATGTTGGCCCGAACGAACCACTGATTCAGGCGTTCAGCGCCGCGGCAAAAAACCTGCTAGCGGAAGGGAAGTTTGTATATTTGATCGCGCCCCGCGAGGAACATACGACCTCTGCCCCAGCACCGATCAGCGTCGCGCTGGTGAAGTCACCAGGAGGAATTGGACGCCCTGAGGCCGTGATCGACTCGGCTCGGCGAAGTGTTCTCACGGTTTTTGCCGGGGATTCCCACGGTTCAGGGTTCATCATCTCCCGTGACGGCTACGCTCTAACGAATCAGCACGTTGTGGGGGAGGCCAAGTCGGTGCAGGCAAAAACGGTGACGGGAAGACAGGTCCTCGGGGAGGTCATTCGCGTTGACCGGCTCCGCGACGTGGCCCTCATCAAGCTAGAACCAGATCTGTACGAGGCCCTTCCCACCGGAGACAGTGCCGCGACACGTCCGGGGACCGACGTCTACGCCATCGGTGCCCCAAGGACCGAGGAACTCGGCCATTCCATCACGCGCGGTATCGTCAGCGGCTTCCGGGTAATTGATGACCAACGCTATATTCAGAGCGATGTTGCCGTCAATCCGGGCAACAGCGGCGGTCCACTCCTGACGCCGGATGGCGTCGTCGTCGGAATTGCTGTGCTCAAGAGAGCCGATGCGGAGGGGATCAGCTTCTTTGTTCCTGTTGAGGACGCCGTCCAGGCCTTGGCCATAGAGAACTCAAACGCGACCACGCCGACGGCTACAGCCCCGGCGGATCGATAGGCCTCGCTGCGAAGGTCGGGGATGGCGGTCGGCTGCGACGCTCTTGAATTACCAGGGCTCGTGTTGTCGCCGGGCTGCTAACGCAGCCCTGCGAAAGACCTGTTTATGGACATCGCTTTGCAGTTGATCAGGCTGCCCTGTCGCCTTTGGCTGTGCGAACACAGACTTCCGGTACAGATTGCTTGGCGGGGGAGGCTTTGAGCATGGCGGATCGACTTGATCAACTCAGAAGAGAGCTGATCGACTGGCTGCGACGCAACGAACTCGACGGGGATCTCAGCTTTTGGACACAGCCCGAATGGGGACGGCGCGGCGAGGAGTACCTGAACGACGCGCGATTGGTGATCACGACCGAAGGCGGCCTGTTCCACCTGCTCAACTACGCCTTTGACAACCCGAAGGTAGACGAACTGCAGGACTTCCTCTCGTCGTTTGGGTTCTGGTTTGAGATGGGGCACGCGTGGAGCATCGGCATCTACGAGGAGGATTGCTACGACGACCGCCCAACCCCGAGCCGGTACGCGGACAAGCTCACCGATGCGCGATGGAAGCGAAAGGTCGACGTCGTGAAGGCGAAGGCGGGTCGGCGCTGCCAAGACTGCGGCGCGATAGCCCGGCCGCTTGAAGTTCATCACTGCTGGTACAGATATGGTCTGGAGCCGTGGCAGTATCCCTTCGATGCGCTCCGTTGCCTGTGCAGAGAATGCCACGAAAAACGCGCGACCGAGGATCACGACTTTCGGTGCTTGAGTGCGGAGTTCACTTGGGAGGAGTTGGCCCGCGTTCGAGAGTGCCTCAAGCGGCTGTTTCATTGGTACGACCGTTCCGCAGCGTTGACGTTGCTTGACGCTGTCGGCCCAGATGACGCAAAGCTGGCCCAAGCCGTCAGGCATCTGTCAACGCAGAAGACGGAGCCCGGAGCCACGTGAGGTTGCAATCGGCCCAGCCGGAAAAAAAGTGGGTTCGTGTTCCGTCCAGGCCGCGAACGCAACCCCGCGTTAACCGAATCGGGGTGTCAACCGCGAGAGGCCGAGAGTTTGAGAGTTTTTGGCGGGGCAGCGGTCGCAACCGTTGGGGTTGCGGTCGGGCGGGCGGAAGCAGAGGTGCAAACGGAGAGCGCGGCCGGAACGAAAAGGCCACCGGGTGTGCGGCCCCGGTAGCCCCTGTGCCATTGCACTTTAGCCTTGCCTTGCCGCGATCCCACGTCTCGAATTCCGCGTTGTCTACGCCGAACCGTAGGTATTTGCCGACGCGGCCGTGGTTATCCCCGCGACGGGGTGTTTACCGGCTTCGACAAGAGCTTGGTCAAGGACCACCTCTCTTTCGTAGAAGCCACCTGTAAACCGAGCGGTAGCACTCCGCCCGAGCGTGCCCGTCGATCTCCCCAACCGCAACTAAGGCGGCAAAACTCGTACCGGGGGGTCCGCGGCCCCCGCTTCTTGAGAGCGTGCCGGACAAGGTCGAACAAGCGACTCGATGCGGTCCGAAGGAACGTCACGACGTCTCGGCTTTTCGACGCTTCGACGTTTCGGCTCTCAGCTCGATCAGCCTTGCAGCAGTTGCAGCACGTTCGACGGCGTCTGGTTGGCAATCGCCAGCACCGACAGGCCGGCTTGCTGGAGGATCTGGTTGCGCGTGAGCTGGCTCGTTTCGGCGGCGAAGTCGACGTCGCGGATGACCGACTCGGACGACGTGAGATTCTCGAGCGTGATCTGAAGCTGCGCGATGTTGGTTTCGAGCGTGTTCTTCTCGAACGCCCCCAGCCGGCCGCGCAGCGCGGCGATTTGCTGTATCGCAGCCGCGACGATCTTCTGTGCCGTGGCCGCCTGGCCGTTGACGATCGAATACTGCTGCCCGTCGGCGATCTGCGACAGGAAGCCGAGCATCGAGTCACCCAGCCGCGTAGCCGCGACCGACGTGAGGCCGAAGCTCTTTTGTTCGTTGGAGCTGATGCCGCCGCCAAGCTGAAACGTCGCGCCGCCGCCCGTGACGGCGAAGCGGGTCGTGCCGCTGGAGTTGAAGGCCTCCTGCACGGTGAACGAGAACGACAGGCCGGCGGTGTTGAGCTTGACGTCGAGGCCGGCGCCCAGGGCGCTGGCGCCGTTGACGCTGACGCGCACGTCGCGCCCTTCGTCGCGGATCACGCTCGAGCCGCCGGCATCCTCCACTGGGAACGTGCCGGGGCTGCTGCCCAGCGCCGTGACCTGCACGAAGGCGTCGGAGCCGTAGGCGGTGCTTTCGATGACCAGTCCCGAGGCCGGATTGGCGCCGTTGATGAACCGGGCCGTCACGCCCGTGGCATCCGAAACCTGATTGATTCCCTCGCGAATCGCCGACGCCGGCGTGCCCGCCGCGAACGACAGCGACACGACGCCGTTGTTGCCGGCGACCTCGATATCAACGGCCTGCCCGACCTGGCTGGTGGCGAAGAAGAGCTGCCCGCGCTGCGCGGACTGGACAATCTCAACGTTGACCGGAACGAAGGCGGCCGTGCCGAACGTGACGTTGTGAATCTGCACGTTGGCCAGATTGGCGGCGCTGACGCCGCTGAGGATGTACTCGAGCGAGCCGTCGAGCAGGCGTCGCCCCGAGAAACGGGTCGAGTTGGCGATGCGCGTGATCGACTCGATGGCCGAGTCGATCTGAAGCTGATTGGCGCGGATTTCCTCGGCCGAGACGCCGCCGGTGTTGGCGGCCTCGATGATGAGGTCCTGGATGTCGTTGAGCAGCGCGGCGACTTCGTTCAGCGCGCCCTCGGACGTGGCCACGATGTTGCTGGCGCGTTGCGAATTGGCGATCGCCTGTCGGATGCCGGCGATCTCGGAGCGCAGATTCTCCGAGACGATCAGCCCGGCGGGATCGTCGGCGCCGCGATTGATGCGCAATCCGCTGGAAAGACGCTGCAACGTGGTCTGAAGGCTGTTTCCCGAGCGGCGAAGCTGACTCAGCGCCGTCAGCGCGGGAACATTCGTATTGATCCGCGTCATGGTCGCCATCCTCCATGATGGTCATCGTTGCGGCCGGCGTCAGCGACGCGGCGGCCGTGGAGACGGACCGGGGCGGTCCGACTCGGGCGGAAGCCGGCCGAGGTCGTCGGGCCGTATTTCCGCCGCGGCGCGATTCTCACGTTGAATCGCGTCGTACACTTCCTTGCGATGGACGGGGACGTGGGCGGGGGCGGAAATGCCCAGCCGCACCTTGTCCCCCCGAATGTCGACGACCGTGATTTCGATGTCGTCGCCGATCATGATCGTTTCGTCGCGCTGTCGCGATAGCACCAACATCCTCGGCTCCTTCCTTGGCCATGCCGATGCGCCCGCGCGGTCCGGACGCGGCGTCCTGCCGCGGACTTGCCCGCGCGGGCGGTCCAATGCTCGGTCCGTAACGGGCGAAGAGGTCGCGAAATGCCCGAAAAGAGCGGATCGTGCAGGCCGGCTTGACGGTTTGAGTCCGTCGGTATTATACGCCGGCCGAACGCACGAACGCATCGTTTCAGGCGGTCTTGCTGACCCGCTCGCGCCGCACCGGCAGCCGCATCAGCGGATGCCGTGTGTTGAACCGCTTGTCGGACAGCACCATTTGCTTGCCGGTTCGGGACGACACGCCGACGAGCAGCGGCCCCTGCAAGTTGGCCGTCAACGTCTCGCCCACCTTGTTGACGATGACGAAGAACTGGGTGTCGTCGGCGGCCTCGGCCTCGACGGCGGCCAGGTCTTCGTCCTTGACCGGGGCCGCGTAATCGGACACGAACAGGCGCGGATCGCACACGACGAACGCCAGTTCGGGCCGCGTCACCGACTGCATCCAGTAAAAGCCGGAACCCTCGCCGGTCTGAATCAGGGCGTACTCGTGTTCGTTGGGGAACCCGAGCAGCCCGCGCGGAAACTTCAGCAGCCGGCTCTCGTCTACTTCGACTCCACCGAATCGCGACGTTTGAATGATCATCCGTCCAGACTCCTGTCCGCCTCATGCGGACGCTTGATCGAATCGGCGTCGGTCCGCGACGCCGCGGTTTGCTCTTGGCTCGTGCGGCCGGCCGTGTGCCCGGCGATCACGGCACGGCCAGGCCCTCGCGCCTGCGCGACCCCTTACCTCAGAAAGTCCAGCACCGACAGGTTCAGCAGGGACGAGCCGACCTGAAGGTTCGCCTGCAATGCCAACTGGGCCTGCTGAAAACGCGTCACCGCCTCGGTCAGGTCGGCGTCCTGTAATTGCGACAAAAACGATCGCGTCGCCAGAACGGCGTCCTCGGTGCGTTCCAGCCGTTCGATCACCGCCCGCGAGCGGCTGCCCAGCAGGCCGGTCTGCTCGGTCGCGGCGCGCATGGCGTTTTCGAGTTCTTCGCCGGCCAGCGTGATGGCGCGCGTGTCATTGGAGCGCAATGCATCGGCCAGGCGGTACAGCGCCGTCAGCACGCCGCCGGCGCGGAGGGGGTTCGTGTCCGCGCCGTCGAGCGTCTGCGTGTCGCCGGTTCCGAAGATGCCCAGGTCGTCCGCCGCGGCCGAGAGATTGGCCCGCTCGACCAGGATGTTCTGCGTGCCCGCGGTCGGGTGCGACAACCGCAGGCCGTTGCCGCTGGGCCGCAGGCTCGCCGTCAGTGTCGATCCAGCCGCCCCGGCGGCGGTATTGATCAGATTGATGACATCCTGAATCGTATTCGCCGGGCTGAGGTCCACGTTGAAGACGACGCCGTTGGCGTCGGTGATGCGCAGATCGTCGCCGCTGACGCGCGTGACGCCGCGCCCGCCGTTGAGTTCCGACAGCGGCGTGCCGCCGTACAGCGTGCGCAGGCCGAGCATTTCGGCGTCGGTCCCGCCGTTCTCGCCGATGGCCAGATCGAAGCCCGATACCTCGTTGAGGATCGTGAACCGCTTGCCCGCCTCGTCGAGGCCCACGCGCAGCCCGACGCCGCTGTTGTTCAGTCGATTAAGCACGTCCTGGACGGTCGTCGCGCCGGCGAACGAGACCGTGGCGGACAGGCCGCCATTGTTGATTTGAACGCCCGACGTCAGCGACAGCCCCGCGCCGCCGTTCAGCGCCGACAACGGTGTCGTCCGCGTGACGCGCGGATCAACGTCCGCTCCGATCAACGGCGCGCCGACCGCGGACGAGCCGAGAATCCCCAGGTCCGACGCGGCGTGTCCGCCGCCGATTTCGCTGACGACAATCTGCACGCCCGGTCCGCCGTCGATTTGCAGACCCGTCGATGTCAGCGACATCGTCAACAAGCTGCCGGCCGCCGCCGCGTCGGCGTTGAAGCGCGCGACGAGATCACCCAGCGTGTCAATGCCGGTCGTGTCGATCGTCAACGTGCCGCCCGCGCCGCCGACCTCGGACACCTGGAACGCCGCATTTCGGATTCCGCGACCGTTCGCGCCGTTCAGATCGCTGAGGCGCGTCGCCGACGTGGCGGCCGGGTTGAGATCGACAAAGCCGACTCGTTGCCGGCTTCGCAGGCCGAACAACCGGTCGACGGTGACGTTGAAGGGCTGCAATTCACCGATGTTGGTCCAGGTGTTGCGGTCGTTGATGTCACCGGCGAAGCGGATGCGGCCCAACGCGTTCTCCAGCGGAGGCAGTTCGCTGCGCTGCCCGCCGAAGAGGTAGCGGCCGTCGAACTGCTGATTGCCGAGGGAGAGCAGGCGCTCGATGGTGCTGTCGATCACGAGTGCGGCGGCGGCGCGCTCCTCGGCGCTGTGAACGGTGTTGACCTGCTCCAGCGCCAGCGTCTTGGCGTCGATCAGCAGCGACGATACGTCCGACGCCGCGGACTCGGCCGCCGAGAACCAGCGATCGGCGTGCCGCAGGTTGCCCAGGATGCGGTCCTGCCGATCGAGCAGGTCCTTCATTCGCACGATCTTGCCGGCCGCCAGCGGGTTCTCGCTGCCCAATTCGTACTGCCGTCCCGTGGCGACGCGCTGCTGCTCGCGGAACAGGCGCAGCGAATTGCCGCGAAGCTGATCGAGCAGCGTCAGTCCCTTCAGATTGAAGGAGACTCGGCCCACGTTGACGGAGTTGATGGACATTTAACGATACCCGGTATCAAGTGGTCCTGGTCAGATTCGCCGCATCTTTCGCGAATCGCGTGGAACGGGCTTGTAGCCCGTTCGTGCGGGCAGCATGCCCGCGCCACGTGATGCAAAAAATGCGAACCGGCTGACCAACAGCACTAATGGCTCGCCGCCACGGCGAGTCGCTTTCCTGAATCACTCTCCGTCGCTTGCACATGCCGCGCGACGGATCGCTGGGTTACGCACGAGCTACCCCCCCGCGCATGCGGGGGCCGTGCACGCGGGCATCACGGGCCAAAAGCCCGTGCCACCCAACACAGCCGAGGGGGGCCGATCCAAGTTCTCCTTACCTCACAAGCGACAACAGCGTTTGCAGCATCTCATCGACAACACTCAGGTACTGCGCCGCGCCCTGGAACGAACGCTGGTACATCACCAGCCGCACGGCCTCTTCGTCGAGATTCACGCCGCTGATCGACTCGCGCTGGGCTTGCAGCGAGCCGAGCATGACATCCGCCGCATCGAGTGCGTTCGTTGCGGCGTTGGCCGCCACGGCCGACTCGGCCGCGCTGCCCTGGTGATACTGTGCCAACGAAACGCCCCCGAGCATCGCCACGGGCGCATCGACCAGCGCCGCCAGCAGCCCGGCGTTGCTCCCGTCGCCGCCAAGACCGTTGGTCGCCGCGGCCACCAGCGACGGTGAGGCGGACACCAGTGCGTTGACCGAGATATCCGACGCATCGCGACCGTCGAAGAACGTGTTCAATCCGAGCGCGGCCAGTACGTCGGTGCGATCATCCGCAAACGAAAACGACGTACCAGCGGCCGCGTTCAGGCTCAATCGCCCGTCAGGCTGAACGGCAGCCGTCACGGCGCCGCCGGTAGTAGTCATGATCTGGGCGGCCAGCGACGTCAGCGTTGTGTCGTTGCCGCCCTGGCCGTCGAGGTCGACGGTGATCTGATGCCGCGTCGTCTGACCCGTGGCGACGTCGCGAACGTCGATAAAAAACGTCCCGGATTGCGGCGTCAGGTCGAGACCGGCGGCGGTTGTATTCAGCGCGGCGTTGGCGTCGTTGACCGCGTACGTGCCGGTCAATCCGGTCCATGGCGTCAGCCCCTGCCCCGAGGCGTGCCGCTTGTTGACTTCCTGAATCAGCGCGCGGGCCAGCGTGTTCAGCCGCGAAAGCTGACTGTCGATGCCGCCGTCGCGCGCTTCGATCGCCCCGGCGATTTGCCCGCTCCGCACGTCGGCCACGCTGTTGTCATCCGCGAAGCGCACGACGTTGTTCAACAGGCCGCTGCCGGCCGGCTCCTGCACGGTCTTGAGTCCGCGCGACGTGCCGTATTCGATCAGCGGTTCGTTCCCGATGTAGACATTGACCGATCCGCCCGGCTGCTCGCGAACCGTCACGTGCACCAGCGATGACAGTTCCTGCAACAACGCGGTTCTCTGATCGCGAAGCCCCGCCGCCGCGCCGGGATTGCCCGCTTCGGACGATGCGATCTGCACGTTGAGATCGGCGATTTGTGAGGCCAGAACGTCAGCGCGGTCGGTCAGCGCGACGACGTCTGCATTCAGGTCCTCTCGCTGCAACAGCAGGTCGCGGCGGGTCTGTTGTATGGACGAGGCCAGCGCTTCACCGCGCCGCACGACGAGGCCGCGGACCGAGGCGTCCTCGGGCGTGTTCTGCAATTCGTGGAACGCGCTGAACAGTTCGTTGATCGTCGTTCCCAGGTTCGTCTCGCCCAGCGGATTGAGCAGCAGTTCGACGCGGTTCAGCGCCGCGCGACGCGTCAACGCCGCGTCGCGATCGGACAGCGCGCCGCGCAGTCGACCCTCCAGCGATTCCAGCACGTGGCGCTGAATCGACGTGATCTGAACGCCCTGCCCGAGTTGCAGCCCGCCGACGTTGCCGCGCAGCGGCGCGAAATTGGCCGTCTGACGCGAGTAAATCGGATTGGCCGCGTTGGCAATGTTGTTGCCGGTCAACTGCAAGGCCTGTTGATAGGCCAGCAGCGCCGAGCGGCCAATGCTGAGGGCGGACGTGTTCAGTCCCATGAGTTCATCCCGATCACTGTGTCAATAGATTCCAAGCCGCCGCGCAACCCGTTCAGGCCAGCGCGTCCAGCATCGCCGGCACGCGCGACTCCGATCGGCCGTAACCGCCGGCTGACGAGGCGGCCTCGGTCATGGCGTCGAACATCGAGCGGAAGTGCGCGCTCATTTCGCGGCACACCATCGTCGCGACGCGATTCGCGTCGGCCACCGCCATCATTCGCGACCGCAGCGCGGCCGCCAGGCCGTGAAGCTCCGATCGCACCGCAGGCGGCGCGTTCTCCAGCAGTCGGCTCAGCGGCACGTCCGACCTGGCGGCGCTGTCCGTGCCCGGCTCGTTTGCATCGGCTGCGCTTGTTTGCCTCATCATGTGACCTACGACCGCAAGCCGCTGTGCTTCGAGCCGTTCGAATTCGCGCGACAGCTCCGCCACGCGCGCCGCGGCTTGATCCATTCCGGCGATATCGGCCGTTCGCATGGCTTCGCGTTGCGCGTCCAGCGCCGATTGCAGGCGCGTCTGATGATCGATCAGCGCCGTCAGCAGCGCCTTCAGCTTCGGCAATTCCGACGTCGCGGGCCGGGCCGTTTCCGCCAGTTCTCGCTTCATCGCTCGCCCCCTCCCGTCTGCCGGATCGCCTGGACCGTCGCGCGATGGGCGGCCGCGTCGGCCTCGAGTGCGGTAAGGCGATCATCGCCGCCATACCGGTCGGCCACGGCTTCGACCCAGGCTGCCGGCATTCGCTCGGCCAATGTGCGACCGACGCGCTTCGACAACTCCAGAGCAAGCTGGCCGCCGAAGACTTCTTCGCCGCGTCCGCCGTGGGCGAATTTCGTTTTGAACGGGCTGTCCTGCATCTGTCGAATCACCGGTCCCACCAGAGCCATGCCGACGGCTTCGCCCCATCGACGTTTGAATTCATCGACGCCTGCCGACGTTGCGGATGAGTCCGAAACGGCGTTCTCGCGCGAAACTGCTCCGACCGGCACGGACGCGGACCGCGCCCAGGGCGCGCGGAGCGAGCCGTACGATCGCACGCTCGAAAGGGGCGTCACATCGGACATTTGATCTCTCGTTTCGTTCGCGGCACCCGTTCGACGGCGCAGCGCGCTCGATTCAACGTCTAAGCGCTCCGCGGCGTCCCGCGCCGCTCCCTCACGGTCGCGGTTCGGTTTAAGCGTTGCGCGGCTCACGTCCAGCAGCGACGCTACGGATCCTCGTACACGATCCGCGCGTGGATGCGTCCCGTGCGATGCATCGTTTCGACCAGGTCGATCATCCGCTCGGCCGGAACACGCAGCCGGTTCAGCGCTGCGACCAGATCGTTGAGCTTCGCGCTGGGCCGGCCCGAAACGTCGAGCTTGGCCACCGTGCTTTCGGTCACGACCGGATTCTCCGGCGTTCCATCGAACGGCGGCTGCACGGTCTGAATCGTCAGTCCGTTCTGCGAGAACCACACCGGCGCGATTTCCACGTCGCCGGTCACGACGATCGTGCCCTTGGCGCGGTTGATCACGACCCGCGCCTCGGACGCCGGCATCAGCAATTCCAGCGACTCGATTCGCGCCAGGAAGGCCGCCGGGTCGGCACGCTCGGCCGGCGGAATCGTCACCGCCACGTTTTTCGGATCAACCGCGCGAGCGATCGCATCGCTTTGCCCGACGGCCGATTGATCTTCGTTGATGATCTGCGCGATCGTCGCGGCCATGGCCCAGCTTGCGTGCACGTCGGACAGCACCAGAGTGACGGCGCCGTCGCTGATGTAGTGATGCACGACGTCGCGTTCCATGATCGCGCCGCGGCGCACAACCGCGCGCGTCGGACTCTTTGGATCGGGCACCTCCACCGCGCCGGCCGCCATCGCGAAGATCCGGCGGTCCTTCTTGTTCGGACCCTGAAGCGGAGCCAGAAACAGTCGCCCGCCGACGAGGCTTTTCGCCGCGCCGATGGCGGTCAGGTGAACGTCGAGCGCGTCGCCCTCGCGGACGCCGTGCTCCGGCAGCGTGACCTCGATGCTCACCAGCGCCACGTTCTTGGCGTCCTTGAGTTCCTCGACGGCGGCCGGATTGCTGAAATTCGCCAGCATCTGTACGAGCGGTCGGATGGCCGGCGCGAACTTGCCGCCGTCGCCCTTGCCGTTGAGTCCGCACACCAGCCCGATTCCGACGAGCTTGTTGTGGCGCGCCCCCTGCAAGTGCGTCACATCGCCGACACGCGTGGCATGAACCACCGCCGCCGGCGCCAGAAGCGCGGTCGCGACAACAAGTGCCATGATGCGTGAGCGAGCGTTCATATGAAAGCCATTAGCTATCTGCTATCTGCTATCAGCCGTAAGCCGGGCACGGTTGTCTGTTGCCAAGAAGCATCCACAATTCGCCATTCCCGTGCAGGCGGTAATCCACTCGTTCGCTTCCCCGCAGCGCTGGCGCGTGCGGCTCGGATTTATGTCTCGACGTTTCGCCGTTCCGACGTTTTCACGTTTCGACCGTGTCGATCGCACAGCGATCAGAACGGCCGCAACGTGTCCGTGATCCTTTGCAGCCAGCCGCGGCGCGAGGCGTCGCGGACCTGGCCGGAGTTCTTCGTTCGCAATTCGACGTCGGCCAACTGCGTGCTGAGAATGCTGTTGTCGGCGGTGACGTCCTGCCCGCGGCAGTAGCCGATCAGCGTCATCGTCTGTTCTTCCTCGTCGTACTCGATGGTCTTGCTGGCCATGAGCACGAGCTGGCCGTTGGGTTTTACGTCGACCACGCGGGCCGTGATGCGCGTCGTCAGCTCGTCCTGCCGATTGGCTTGCCCGTTGCCGGTGCGGCGATCGTTGGTTTCCATGTCGATCTCGGGCACGCCGCCGCGGAACGGCTGTTGCACCCACTTTCGATCGTGGAAGCGGAACCACTCCTCCAGCTTCCACTGCAAGTCCCAGCGGCGGTCCTGCTGATAGCGATTGTCCGATTTGTAGCGCGTCCGCTCCAGCACGATGATCGTGACGAGATCGTGCACGCGGAACTGCCGCTGTTCCGGCGGCGCCACGGCCGTAAACGACGTCTGGTTCAGCGGATCGTTCGCCTGCGCGTCGACCGGCGTGGCCGCGCCGGCGCTGGCCGGAAGCGCCGCCGACGCCGAGGGCTGACTGGCGGCGACCTGCTCGGCCGCGACCTGCTCGCCCTCGAGGAACAGCGACGAGCTTTGCCCGCGTGCCGCGCCGGCGGCCGCGAGCGTCGCGACGCTGAAAATGAGCAAACGGCCGATGTTGTTATTCCTTCTCATGACGACGTTCCTCGACGTTTTCGCGTGGCACGGGCTTGCAGCCCGTGCGAATCAGAGCCGCGCAGCGCAAGCAAGCGGGATCCGGTCACTGGGCACGAGAGTCATCCGTTCACTTGCACTGTTGCGGCCTCCGCCTGCCGGCGCGCCGAGCGCCATCCTCAATCACGCATCGTCCTACGCACATCCTCGCCGCCCAATCCCGCTCGCGTACGCTTCGCGGCTCGGATTGCATGCTCGCTGACGCTTCGCGGCTCGGGTCACCGCGGCGCTGGCGCTTGCGGCTCGGATGACCGCGGCGCTAACGCTTGCGGCTCGGTCAGGGCGCCTGCCCCGTTAAGGGCCATCCGCGCGGCTCAGAACCGTCGCCTGTTCGCTGACCGTCACCGTTCCCGGCCCGCTCACCGTTCCCATGAAGCGCGATTCCGATCCCTCGGCGCGCAGCTCAATCACGTCGCCCAGCCAGCCCTGCCGCATCGCCCGCGCCGTGGAGTGAACCACCACGCCGCCGGCGCGGCTCCATACCGTCACCAACTCGTTCCGCCGCACCAGCGGCTTGCTCTGCAAGTCGCGCGGCCGCAGCATGTCTCCCGGCCGCAACGCCCGGCGCGACTCCGCGCCGATCGCCGCCGCCGCTTCGGTCACGCCCAGATCGCCCAGCTTGCGGAACGGCCGTTCCTCAACGCGAATGTCTCGCGGCGTGATTTCCTGGCCGTAGTTGATGACGCGGGCCGCCACGACCACCGGCCGAAGCAGCGTGGTTTCCGCCAGTATGGGCACGACCTGAACCGGCTTGTCCTCGCGCTGCACTTCCACGTCGAACCACACCATTCCGACGCGCTCGGCCGTGGCGTCGCGCGGACGAATGACGAAACGGCATTCCGGCGAGCGCAGCGCCAGTGCCGGCCGATGCGCAGCGCCGAATCGCACGTCCACGCGCCCGCCCAGATCGGCCGTCCAGGCCGCGATGTGGCTCCGCAAGGCGAATTCCAGCGTGTCGGGCGAAAGGGAATCTTCCCGCATCGACGCGACTGGATCGTTGAAACGATCTACAGCGCGAGTCTCGAGGAATCCGTCGCGCGGCGAGCGTGTCCGCTCGTGCGGCGGGCGCGGCGACGATCCGCGCAGAGCCTCCTGCTCACGGACAGACGGCTCGTCGGCATCGACGCGCGGCGATGACGGCGGCCGCGGCGCGGTGGAGCTCACGTCGCAGCGCGCCGCACCCAGAATCGTGATCTCGGCCAGATTCAACCGCGCGCCGTCGAGCGCCTGGCGAATCTGTTTCACGTCGATGCGAGTCGATCCACCTGCGGCGGGCGCCGGAGCGACAACCACCGCGGATAGTCGCTCCAACGCGGCGGCGTCGAATCCGTGCAACGCGGCCACGTCCGCCAGCATGATGTTCTCACCATTGACTTCAGCGGTCGGCCACAGCCGCACCTCGCCGCCATGCGCGGCGGAAGCAAGTGCCAGGGGAATAAGGACAACGCCGAGGGAAATGATTCTTTCCACCTTTACCCGCAAGAGCGACCGCGTACGCGGGGAGCGAGTTCCGACACGGACAAGCCCTCGCAAGAGGCGTTTTTCCGAGCCGCCGCTCCAACGCTGCGCGAGGGCTTGACCGTGCCACCCCCGCGAGATTGCGCGGGGACTTTTGGTAGGACGGATTCCCCGCCGCGCGACAATTCGACCCCTGCCGCGTGTCGCAAGTCGTGTCATCATTCCTGGTCGTAAGTCAGTCACCGCGTGCTCCCGGCGCACCGTCAAGAATGGCCCGGATCTCAACTCCACGGCGGGCCGAATCTGAACTCGGGCGTCCCTCGTCGCTCCCTCACGGTCGCGGTTCGGTTCACACCGCCGTACTTCCCGTCAACTCACTAAAACCGCCTAAGGTTGTTCAACGTCTGCAACGTCTGATCGGCGGACTGGATCGTCTGCGAGTTCATCTCGAACGCGCGTTGTGTCTTGATCAGTTCCACCAGCTCGCGAACCGGATCGACATTGGACCGCTCCAGCGTGCCGGCCTGGATTTCGCCCAGCCCCTGCTCGGTCGGATTGCCGAGAATCGGCTCGCCCGACGCCGGCGTCGCCAGGTAAAGATTGCGGCCGACGGTCTTCAGCCCGGCCGGGTTCACGAATCGGGCCAACTGAATCTGGCCCAACTCGGTCTGCACGCCCGCTTCGGTCACAAACACGCGCCCATCGGGCTTGACGTCGACCTGTGTGGCGTTCTGCGGAATCGTGATCGGCGGCTCCAGTCGGCTGCCGATGCTGTTGCCCAGAACCAGTTGCCCGTTGGCGTTTTTCGTGAAGTTGCCCGCCCGCGTGTAGGCCGTCGTTTCGTTGCCATCGACGACGGTGATCACCTGGAAAAAGCCCTCGCCCAGGATCGACAAATCGAGCGGATTCGTCGTGACATCCGGCGAGCCTTGCGTGAAGTCGAGCTGCGTGCCGCTGAGCTTGACCCCCAGGCCGATGATCGTTCCGTAGGGCAGCGGCTCCTGCTGTGCGTTGTTGCCGCCCGGCGGCACCAGCGTCTGGTACAGCAGGTCCTCGAAGTTCGGCCGCGATGACTTAAAGGCCACCGTTTCCAGATTGGCCAGGTTGTTGGCCACGATGTTGAGCTTCTGGTCCATGGCCTGCATGCCGGTCGCAGCGGTGTAGAGCGCGGAGATCGCCATAAAAACTATCGCCTGTCTCGTTCGCGCCGCCTAGGCCAGCCGACCGACGTCGTTGACCACGCGGCCGAGCGTCTGGTCCTGGAGCGAAATCATCGTGGCGTTTACCTGATACGCTCGCGTTGCTTCGATCAGCCGCACCAGGCTGGCGACCGGATCGACGCCGGAGGATTCATACGCATATTGCACCACGCCGCCGTCTCCGGCCCGCGGCCGGGCGCCGTCGGCGTCGAACAGGTTCGTGCCGGCCTTCTGCAATCGACTGCGATCGTCGAAGTCCACAACACCCAGCCGCGCCACCGCCACCTCGCCCTGCCGAATGGTTCCGTTCGCATCGATCGCGATCGAACCGGCGGAGGCGCTGCGGTCGAGCCGAACCGGCCGGCCGGCGTCGTCGAGCACTTCGAATCCGCCCGCGGCCGTCACCAAAGCGCCGTCCGCCCTCAGAGCGAAACGCCCGTTGCGCGTGTAGCGCGTGCCTTCGGCCGATCTCACGGCAAAGAAGCCGTCGCCGTCGACGGCCACGTCGAGCGGATTGCCGGGCGACGGCGTCAACGCGGCCGCGGAAAAATCGGTATGTCGCGGCGTCACTCCCACGCCACCGCTCATGTCGTCCAGAATCGCGTGAGCCGGGCGCGCGTCGTCGCCGAGCACCGATCCGCCGCGCGCCGCGGCCAGCCGTTCGCGAAACGACACGGTGTCGGGCTTGAAGCCGGGCGTATCGAGGTTGGCGAGGTTGTTGGCGAGCACGTCCTGCCGGACCTGCTGCGCCTGCATCCCCGCCGCGCACTGCCACAAGCCCTGAATCATGCCGCGTCTCCCATGGCGCGTTGCCGGTCTATTCGCGCGTCGCGCACGCCCTTGAGCAGGCAGGCGTACAGCACGCTCGTCGCCTCGCGCCGGGCCTCGGCGGCCGACGCACAAGCGTCCGCCTTATCGGAATCGCCGGACGGTTGAACTTGAGTCGAATCGGGCGACGCGTTGCGATCATCGCGCGCATGATGGACGTGCAGCGCCGCGGCCAGCGCGGCCGCGGCGCGAATCTCGGATGCCAAATCGCACCAGTCGATCGGCCCGGCAGGCGTCGGCGGCGCGGTCGGCTTTGCCTCCGGCTTGCGTTGAATCATGCGCAGCTCCTCGCGCAGTGGTTTCGGCGATGTCGAACGGACCCCTCGTTAATCAAACGGCGTGCCAGACGCGCGGCGGCGAAACGCAGGGGACGACCGCGTCAACGTCGACGATCGCGCAACGTGCGGCAGATTCGCGGTTTATGAATCGGAGTGGGGCGACGAAATGAAGCAACGGCGGAAAAGTCCGCTTCGCGCCCACATTGTGTTCTCGCGCGAAATGCGCCTCGGACGGCGCACATTCGGCCGCGCGAAACGCAATCGAGACGATGCGCAATTCCCGATCATGGCGGGCAGATTCGGCGCGAAACGCAAGCGGGGATGCGAAACGACAAGCCAAATCCGGGAAGGCACTTCCCATGTGGAAATGCATGAGCCTCGTCTACTGCGACAAATCAGCGTGGATACGCCGAATTGAAACATGCCGTTGAAGCGTCACGGACCGCGGGCCATAATTACAGCAGAGCGTTCAGCGCCAGCGCGGCCATGGCAACGCATGGAGGGCCCAGCCGCCCGGGCGTCCCCCCGCCGCTGGACCTCGCCGGCCGCCGCCGCCGGCGTCTTCGTTGCGGAGCCTATCAGATGAGCATTCCCTTCAGCGCGATGTGCGACGAGTTCTACACGTCCACCCGGCTGTTCCTGAAACTGGAACTGGCGTTGGAGCGCGAGACCATCCTGCACTTTTTCGACAGCATCCGCCGCGAATTCCCCACGATGCGCAAGCTTCGCCGACGCGATGAGGGCGACCTGGTTCTGGAGGACGACGCCCCGGACGAGGACACGCGCCGGTGGATTCGCATCGAGGAAGGCGCGCTGCGCTTCGGCTGCTACAACCCGGCGCATCCCGGCGACGCTCGCCTGCTGGGCGAGCGCGTGCTCGAGTCGGCGCCCTATCACCTGACGCTCAGCGATCTGGATTACGATCACATCGAGGTCGTCTATGCCTTCGATCTCGAATATCGCGGCAATCACGATCAACTCGTCGCCGAAACGCTCTACGCCGAACATCCGCTGACGGCGTTTCTCAACGACGAGCGCGCCTTGCACACGATCGACTGCCAACCCTTCCTGGGCGTGTCGCTCAGCGACGAGTGCGAAACGCAGGCCTACGTCGAGATCAAGAGCCGCACCAGCACGTTCGAGGTCCGCACCGGCCGGTTCGAGCCGCAGCCGCTGACGGTCTATTTCACCGTGCGCCGCTACTGGGGATTCGGCGAGCAGGATTCGCTTGTGGCGTGCTATCGGCAACTATGCGACATCGCCGATGAATGGTGCACCGATCGCGTCGTGCCGCTCGTGGTGAATCCGCTGGCCCAGGCGATCGCCTCGCGGCCGTGATGCGGCCAAACGGCGGCGTGGCAGTGTCAAGCCCTCGCGCAAGACGAGCCTGTGTTGTTCGGGTTGTACGGGCGTCACGCCCGTCTTGTCAGATTTCGCGAGGGCTTGGCCGTGTTGAGCCACGCAACGCGCGAATGCGGTAATCGGCGCACGTTATTTCTGGACGAAACCAACGACAAGCGGCGGGGTGCGCCATATCGCCGCGCAGCGTTTCGAATCATACGTTATCGCCGACGTAAATTGTCCCGATCCCCGCTGTGAACAACGCAACAGATTCGCCGCCGCGACAGTCGTTGCCATTCTGGATCGGCGCGATCCTGATCGGCGTCTGCGCCTACGCGATGACGCTGGCCGCAGGCCGGCAGATCGAACCGCTTTGGGACGAGCCGATCGACTTGGCCGTCGCCCGTGCGTTGCGGGCCGATCCGCTGCGCGGGGAACATCCGCCGCTGGATGCTTCGCAGATGCGGCTGCCGATGTACGTGACGGCCGCGGCGTTCGCGTTGAGCGGGCGCGACGATCTGGGCATGGCGCGGCACGTCAGCGCGATCGCCGCCGGGCTGACGGTCCTGGCCGCGGCGGGACTGGGGCGCTGCCTCTTCGGACCGGTGGCCGGTCTGATCGCGGCGGCGTTCCTGACGTTGTCGCCCTATTTCCTGGCGTTTGCGCGCGTCGCCATGACCGAAGGCGACATTTTTTATGCGCTGACGACGACGCTGGCGATCTGGGCCTATGCGCGATTCCACATCCAGCGGACGCGCTCGCGCTGGTTCGCGCTCGGCGTCGCCATCGGCCTGGCGATCGGCGCGAAGCTGTTTGCCCTCGTTCTGTGGCCGGTCATCGCACTGTGCGAAATCAGCCCGATGAACCGCAACGACAACGCCGCACGCTTACCGACATCGACACGGCTGCGCAGCCTGGCGGGACTCGTGCTGGTCTCATGCGCAACCGTCGTGCTGCTGATGCCCGTGCACGTGCTGGAACCGGACATCGCTCGTGCCATCATCCGCCGGATTCTTCGCTGGGACGATCGCGTGCCGCTGGCGCTGTGGGACGATCATCTGCGCCTGTATGCCGGCGTGCTGCTCATCAAGGGCACGTGGCCGATGGGGCTGCTGAGCGTCGCGGCGTTGTTGTACGCCGGCGTGCGCGAGGCGTCCGATGCGCGCTGGCGCGCGGCGATCATGACGATCCTGTTCAGCATCGTGGCGTTCTGCTTTCTGCCGCTGCGACAGACGTTTTATCTCATGGGCGTTTATCCGCTGATTGCGGTACTGCTCGGCGGATTCGTATGCGAAATAAGCGCGCGAGTCGTGCGGCAGGCGCCCGACGGCGGCCAATGTGGCACGGCCGCCTGCGGCTGTGTGATTCCCGCGCGTGCCCCAGGCGCCCAGGCGAGCGACACGCACGCGCGCATCGAACCATCATCGCGACCGCGGGAACGCGCTCGGCCGATGCGCGCCCTCGTCATCGTATGGCTGTTGCTCGTCGCCGCCCCATTCGCCTGGCTGGCCGTCGAAACGCATCGCGCCTATCCGCACTACCAACTGTATGGGCATCGGCTGGTCGGCACGCGCTGGCTGGGGGCCGAATCGCGCGGCTATCGCAATCTGATCCAGACCAACAGTGACGGCGTACAGGAACTGGTGCGCTGGTGCCGCGATCATGCGCCCGCCTGCGCTCGCGTCGTCAGTTTTCCGTGGGAAGACCACATCATCGCCGATGAACCGCGCGTTCGGCTGACGCGCCGCGGCGTTCGGCTTGATCAGGCCGCCCCGCCACCGTCGCCGACGATCGACGATGCCGACTTCGTGCTGCTGCACATCAACAACGTGCTCGGCTACGGTGATCTACCGCCGGATACGCCGCCGATGGATGCTCTGTCGCGCGAATTCGAGATTGTCCACCGCGTCATACGTGATGGGATGGAGGTGGGATGGGCTTTCAGAAGAGTTCGCAGCGCAGCGCCCTAGCGCTGGACCACCACCGCCGCGCCGCCTTCGCGGAGCGAGCGCTGCCCGGCCTCCAGCACGCGCACGACGCGCAGGCCGCTTTCGCCGTCGGTGCGCACCGGCTTGTCGTCCAGCACAGCGTCGATGAAATGGCGACACTCCAGCGCCAGCGGCTCGCCGCCCGGGATGCGCGGAATGACGATGTCGCCGACGCGCAGGTTCACGACCTCGGCGAAATCGCGCATCGCCTGGCTGATCTCGGCGCCCTTGTCGTACAGCCGCACCTTCTCGTTGGCCGACATGTCGTCGAACGTGACCATCTTCCGTGTGCCGACGATCGTCAGCTTGCGAATCTTGTGCGGATCGAGCCAGCTTACGTGCAGATGAGCCAGCCGGCCGTCGGCGAACTTGAGGGACGCAAAGACGACGTCCTCGATGCCCGCTTGCAGGTAGCATTGCCCCTGGGCGCTGACCGAAACGGGCGCGCCGTCGAACAACCGGCAGACGACCGCCACGTCGTGCGGCGCGAGCGACCACCAGGCGTTTTCGTTGGCGCGCACCACGCCCAGGTTGATCCGCTGCGAATACAGATAATAAACGTCGCCCAATTCGCCGCCGCGGATCATCGCGCCGATCGCCTCGACCGCCGGGTGATATTCCAGCAGGTGGCCGACCATCAGCTTGCGGTTGACTTCGCGCGACAGAGCCGCCAGCCGCGCCGCGTCATCACTGTTCAGGGCCAGCGGTTTCTCGACAAAGACGTGGCGGCCGGATTTCAGCGCCGCCGTGGCCAGCTCGAAGTGCGTCGGGGCGTCGGTGGCGATGACGACCGCCTGCACGTCGGGATCGTCCAGGACCGTCTGGAAATCGCGCACGCCCTGCACGCCGGGGTGATTTTCGAGTTGCGTCGCCAGCGTCCGGCCGTCGCGGTCGCACAGATACTTCAGCCGCGCCCGCCGGGCATGGGCGAAGTGCCGCACCAGGTTGCGACCCCAGTTGCCCACGCCCACGATCGCCAGTTGGAGGGGTTCGTTCATGCGTTATCCATCGGCTATCCGGCAGAACCGGAATAACGTAAGCGTCATGGCACGATGTGGCATGGTCAAGCCCTCGCGCGCGACGAGTTTCCGTTGTTTGGATGGTACGGGCGTCCCGCCCGTTTTGTCGCAACCTTGCGATGGCCTGGGGTCCCGGCGGCCCTCGCGAAACTTCGTGTGTCGTGCGCGGGAGTCTCAATCGTTCGCGGGCTTCAGATGCCGCTCCAGAAACTCCTGCGTGCGGCGGCGGAACTCGGATGGCGGCGGGTCCATGCGCCCGATGAGCAATCCGTGAACACCGCCGCGGACGACAATCAGCTCCGACTCTGCGCCGGCCTCTCGCAGCGCCCGATGCATCCGCCGCGACTGACTGACATGGACGACGCGGTCCGCGTCGCCGTGGATGAACAGGAACGCCGGTAACGCTCGCTCGACCCGAAGGAATGGCGCGATGTCCGACACCGGCGCGCTGCTCGGCGCGGAAGCGGCCGGAGCCGTTGCCGGCGCCTCACCCGACGCAGTCGTCGTAACGGGCGCGCTGGCAACCGGTTGCGATGAGGCCGCGCGACGCAACGGTCCGAGGCCCGGCGGCGGTGGTATCCGCCGGCCGATCAGGGCTTCGACGTAGGCCAGCGGACTGGCCCGCCAGTAGGCCGCGCGCCGCTGCGATTCCGAACCTCCCATCAACTGCTGAACCAGGTTCGCGCCGACGCCGTCGCCCACGTCGCGCAGATCGTAAACGCCGAAATAGGCCACAACGCACGAAACACGCGATGATTGATCCCCACGATCGGCCGTGCGAAACTCCGCATCACTCGACACCGCCATCAATGCCGCCAGATGCGCGCCGGCCGATGCGCCCCACAGGCCGATTCGTTCACCGTCGACGTTGTATGTTCCGGCGTTCGCCCGCACCCATCGAACGGCGGCCTTGCAGTCCTCGACGCATGCCGGGAACACCGCCTGTCCCGACAGCCGATAGTTAATGGAGAAAACTACGTAGCCGCGCTCGGCCAGTTCGACGAAGCGCACGCGGCTCTGATTCTTGTCCCCCATCCGCCAGCCTCCGCCGTGAATGAAGATCACCGCCGGCCGGCCGCCCGCCGCGTCCACCCGCAACCGATAGACATCGAGCCGCAGATCGAGGCCGTTTGCAGTGCGATAGACGATGTCGCGCTCGACCCGCACGCCCGGCGGCGGCGCCTGCAAAGCGGAGCGAACGTAGCGGCGAATCTCCGGCGCGGGGGACTGCTCTTCGTCCGCGATTCCCGTGTCCGCAGTCGATACGTCCGCGGAAGGTTGTGAAGCAGGCGCCGCGGGTGAAACCGTCCGGTCGGCTGTCTTCTGCGCGGTCGCCCCGTTGTCACCAGACGTGTCCGGTGACTTTGAATGCGAAAGCGCCGCGCCGGCGGGAGTTCGAGACGGCGACTGGCAGCCGCACGGGCTGCCCAGCGTGAGCAGTGCGAGCAGCACGACTCGACCACAAGTGAACACGCCGTTACAAGGCCGCTTTGATTCCACTGCCGCCGGATTGTAACGTCCCACCGTATTTACCGCGTTTCTCGCCTGCCTGCACACCGCGATTATCATGACCCCCGACTACCCATGACACGCCAGTCCGCCGATTTCGCCCTGCTTGATGCCCGTATCCGCACGGATCGCGGCCACGACGTGCAGGCCCTCGCCGCGTTTGAGGGCCGCATCGTCGCGCTCGGTTCGACGCGCGAAATCGAGGACCTCGTCGGGCCGGACACGCGCGTGTTGAACGCCGAGCGTCGACGCGTCATTCCCGGCCTGATCGACGCCCACCTGCACTTTGTGCCCGGCGGCCTGCGAATGCGGCGACTGGATCTGTCGGAAATCGGCGGCCGCGCGGAATTCATCGAACGCCTGACGTCATACGCGCGCGAACATCCGCACGATGCCTGGGTTCAGGGCGGCGGGTGGTCCAACGACGCCTGGGCCGATCCATCGCCCCCCCACCGCAACTGGATCGACGCCGTGACGCCGCAGCGGCCGCTGTTCCTTTGGCGCATGGACTGCCACGCTGTGCTGGTCAACTCGGCCGCATTGGCCGTTGCCGGCATCGACCGCCACGGGCCGCCCGATCCGCCCGGCGGCATGATCGATCGCGATCCTGCCACGCGCGAGCCGACCGGCATTCTGCGCGACACGGCCATGCAGCTTGTGCAGCGTCACGTTCCGCCGGCGAGTGAGCCCGATCGCGACGAGGCGATCCGGGCAGCCTGCCGGTACGCCCATTCGCTCGGGCTGACGATGGTTCACAACATGCTCGATTGGAACAACTGGCCCGCGATGCGCCGCGCCCGCGAGTCGGGCGCGCTGAGCCTGCGCGTGTACAACATTCTGCACCAGCGTCCCGATTCGCTCGGCGTTCAGCGCTGGATCGCCATGCAACCCGGCGACGACCGGATGCGCTGCGGCGCGTGCAAGAACTACATGGACGGCTCGCTCGGCTCGCGCACCGCCTGGATGCTCGAACCGTACGCGGACGCGGCCGGTTCAACCGCTCCATGCGGGCTGCGCATCGACGGCGCGGACGGCGACGAGTTGCTGCTGTCGCAGTTCATCACGGCCGACCGCGCGGGGCTGCAACTATGTGCGCACGCCATCGGCGACGCCGCCAATCGAAAGCTGCTTGATTTGTACGAAGCGCTGCTGCGTGAAAACGGCCCGCGCGATCGCCGCCCGCGCGTCGAGCATGCTCAGCATGTCGATGACGCGGACATCGCCCGTTTCGCTCCGCTGGGCGCAATTGCGTCGATGCAACCCCTGCACAAACATGCGGATGGCGGGTTCGCCGATCGGGCGCTGGGCACGCGGCGCGGACGCACGTCGTATCGATTCGGCGATCTGCTGCGCGGCGGTGCGACGCTGGCCTTCGGCAGCGATTGGCCGATCGTTTCGCTCAATCCGTTTCAGGGTTTGTACGCAGCCGTCACCGGACGTATTCGCGGCGGCGGCGTGTGGATGCCTGAACAAAACTTGTCGATCGAGAAGGCCCTCGCCGCATACACATCAAGCGCCGCCTATGCGGCGTTTATGGAAGACCACCTGGGCCGACTCTCGCCGGGATATTATGCCGACCTTGTGGTGCTCGACGACGATCTGCTTACGTGCGATGCGGATGCGATGCGAGACATCCGACCGATCGCAACGGTCGTCGGCGGCGAAGTCGTGTGGCGCGTCGATGATTAGCTCGGCACGGCGGCAAGCAATGTGCGGTGTGGTTATGCTCTTGCGTGGACGGGTTTGACGAATTGGGCAGGTGTCCCGCGAGGGCTTGGCCATGCCGACACGACATCAACCACGTCGGTGCATTGGGCCTCGTGCAACACCGCGCGAATGCAACGCCCTCGCCGATCGTGACCCTCGCCGCGCGGATATACTTTCCCCGAGGCCGCACCCGCGCCGCGGCTTTCAGGATCATCGCGAATGAACCGCCTGCTCGGCGTCGCCATCATTCTGTTGTGGGGTTCGTCTCTCGTCGCTCTGTTCTACCGCGACGTGCTGCCCTATTGGCAGGCTCAGGATCAACCTATCGGCGCGGCCCCCGCCGGTGATCGGCAGGTGGGTATTTTCGACAAGAACGACCGCCGCATCGGCACGAACTGGGTCTCGATCCGCTATCAGGGCACGACCTCGAACTGGTACAGCCTCACGGCCCTGTCGCTCTCGACGCTGTCGCTGCCCGGACTGCCGGCGCTGCCGAACGTGTTGTTCGACACGACGCTGAACTTTCAGGCCGACGGCACGCTGACGGGGTTTGAGACGAAAGTGCTCGGCATGATGACGCCCATCGAGCTGAAGGGCTATCTGCTGGGAATCGACTATTCCTGCCTGGCCCGCATCGGATCGTTCGAGCAAAAGTTCAGCATCGACGCCCAGGTCTCGCAGCAGCTCAGCGACAATCTCAAGCCCTACACCCATCTGCCGCGCCTGCGCGTCGGACAGTCGTGGCAGGTGCAGGTGCTCGATCCGGTCAGCCTGCTGCTGCAACAGGCCGCGCGCCCGGTGCGGGTGCTGGTGCGCGTGGCGGGGCGCGATTCGATTGAACACGGCGGCGAGATGATCGAGTGTTTTCGAGTCGAGTCGGACTTGGCGGTGGCGTGGGTGCACGACGACGGCCGCGTGCTGAAGCAGGTGGTGCACAACATCCCGCTGCTGGGCAAGATTACCCTGCTGGACGAGCCGTTTGACGCGGCCGCCCGCGCCGCCGCGCGGCGCGACCTTCAGCCGCGCGAGCCGGAAATACGGCAGCCGGCAACGGCAGGCCGTTCGTGATGCGGGCCTAACGCTCAAAGGCTCGGCCATGCTGATCCGCGCCCCAAGCGCAAGCGCCGGAGCCGGGCTTCCGTTACAAGAGCGCCGACGCGCTTGCGCTCATGGCTCACAATCAGCGCCCCGCACCCGTTCTCCGCGGGAGTCCCTTCCCGCCGGCCGCCGGCGCGGATACAAGGCTGTTCATCATGGATTATTTTGTTCACCCCTCCAGCGTCATCGATCCGCCCGTGACAATCGGCACGGGCACGAGAATCTGGCATTTCTGTCACGTATATTCCGGCGCCGTCATCGGCGAACGCTGCGTGCTGGGCCAGAACGTCTGCGTGGCGGCCACGGCGCGGATCGGCAACAACGTCAAGATTCAGAACAATGTCAGCATCTACGACGGCGTCACGCTTGAGGATGACGTGTTCTGCGGCCCGAGCTGCGTGTTCACCAATGTCGTCAACCCGCGCAGCCACGTATCGCGCAAGCACGAATACCGGCCGACGCTGGTGCGTCGCGGCGCGACCATCGGGGCGAATGCCACGATCATCTGCGGCGTGACGCTGGGGCGCTACAGCTTCATCGGCGCCGGCGCGGTCGTCACGCGCGACGTGCCCGATTTCGCCCTGCTCGTCGGCAACCCCGCCCGCCGCATCGGCTGGATGTGCCGCTGCGGAGAACGCCTCAACGAAACCCGCGCCGCGTTGAACTGCCCCGCCTGCCCCGCGCGTTACGCGCTGCGCGAGGGCATCGTGTCCGAAATCTGACATGTCGTTGCGCCCGTCACATTGGACATTTCAACGCGCGGCGCGGGATTATTGACGATTGAATCGGTTTCCGTTATTGAAGCGTGTTCGTCGCAGGCGCACAGCACTCGTCGGAGGTTGGATGTCGATCCTGGGGCTGCCCGAGTTCGTGCGTCAGGATTACGAGGTACTGGAGTGGAAACACGCCTCGGCAATCCTTCAGACCGACTTTTCAACAGAGTGGAACGAGATCACAGAGGTGCTGACGAGTCTTCGCGTTCTGCGTTCCCACATCGTCGTGGGCGGGGGCGGGAGATCGAAGATCACGCAATCCATCGACACCGCGTTCTACTCGCGCGGCTGGCAGGAAAAGATGTGGTCGACGCGCATCGTGGTCGACGACCTGGCGAGTGAAAGCCCGACGCACAAGGTCGACTGCTACAACAACCGCGTAGCCTTGGAAATCGAATGGAGCAACAAGGACCCGTTCTTTGATCGCGATTTGAACAATTTCCGGCTGCTTTTTTGATCTGCGCGTCATCAGCGTGGGCGTCATCATTACGAAGTGCGATGAGTACCGGGACATCTTTGAATCACTGGGCATCTGGCGCAAGTATGGAACTTCCACAACCTGGATGTCCAAGCTGATACCACGAATCGAAGGCGGAGGCGGCGGCGGCTGCCCCATTCTCGTTTTCGGCATCCGGAGATCGCTCCATGTCGAGGATTGATGCTGCTCCCGTTCGAAGCGCGGCCGAAGACCTGCGGCTCAAGGTCAGCGGCCGTTTCGCAACGATACTGGCTGACCCGCCCTGGCAGTTCCAGAATCGTACGGGCAAGATGGCCCCGGAGCACCGCAGGCTGCTGCGCTATCCGACCATGGAACTGGAAGAGATCGTCGAACTGCCCGTGCGTGAACTCGCGGCCGCCCGCAGCCACCTGTACTTATGGGCGCCCAACGCGCTGCTCGCCGAAGGCCTGGAGGTCATGCGCCGCTGGGGATTCACGTACAAGACAAACCTCATCTGGTACAAGATCAGAAAGGACGGCGGTCCGGACGGCCGCGGCGTCGGCTTCTACTTTCGCAACGTCACGGAACTCGTTCTTTTCGGAGTCCGCGGCAGCCTTCGAACGCTGCGGCCCGGTCGCACGCAGGTCAACCTGCTGCCCAGCCAGAAGCGCGAGCACTCGCGCAAGCCCGACAAGATTTACGACATCATCGAAGAGTGCTCACCCGGCCCCTATCTGGAGCTTTTTGCGCGCTTTCCACGCGATGGATGGACGCAATGGGGAAACGAAGACGTCGAGGCCAACGACCGACACGGCGTGGCAACGCGCAAGGGCCACGTCGATCCACAGCTTCGGCTGTTTCAGGCGCCACGCAGCTACGCTGCCGGTTGACCCATCGCCCCTCCCCATCCGCATCGCGCCGTGGGCGTCCGCCGGAGTCGAGCTCCATGAGCCTCATCAACGTCGTTCTGCTCCTCGTACTGACCGTGATCACGACGCGCCTGTTCGACCTGATGCGCCGACGCCGTGAGTTCGAATCGCGCGCCCGATTGCTGGAGCGCGTCGATCGCGTGCTGCGCGTGTGCTTCATCCCGCACGATCCTTCACTGGATCTGCCCGAGGAGTGCATGAAGCTGCTGCTCGAAAAAGGCGCGGTCCCGGCAATGGCCTATCTTCACGGCACGGCCGGTCTGCCGCTTTACGAGGCACGCGAACGAATCAGGCAAGCCATCGGAGCCGATTTGGAGCTAAAACTGGCTTTGGTTCTTCACGCTCTCGAATCGTGTGCGAGCGCCGACAATTTACGCAAAGCGGGTAGCGTTTCTGAATCGTGCGCGTAGACGAAGCGCACATCCCGCACTGGTCGTAACTCGCAATGGGCGTCGTTATTATCCACCAAGCCGTGAAAGCCGTTCTGCCAAACAAGTGGATAACCGATACTGCGAAATACGCCCATCGCTGCGTCGCGATCACTCTCGGCATCCTGGTCCTTCTCATCGATTCGCCGAGCATCACCCTCGCGGCCAGCTTCTTCCTATTGATTCTCGGATCGCCGCTCGTTTTTCTCGCTGTCTACTACGAGCCGCTCGATGGCGATGTTGTGTGGCGCCGACTTGGATGGCGAATCGTCGCACTGAACAGCATCATGTGCGGCGTGCTTGTCGGCTCGGTGGGAGTACTGAGGCCATCTCGATGGTCGTTAGATATGGCCGTAACGGGCGTCATTCTTGGTTTCATCGGCAGCAGCCTGGTTACGATTGTCTCGTTCTACTCCGCGCGGACGATCCTGCACCACGTTCGCCGTTTCATTGAACCTTACGAATGTCCGAATTGTGCCTACGATCTCCGGGGCCACAGGCATGAGCGATGTCCGGAGTGCGGCCACCCCTGCGAACGCAACGGTGACGCCACCGAATCTTCTTAACCGCCGGTGAAAAACGGCTTGCGGGAAGCGCGCTGACAAGGACGCGTCGCTCGTTCTTAAGCCGCGACTTTACGCATGACGCGCAACGCTGCAAGCCTAATCGCGCTCCAGCGCCCCCAGCACCTCTTCGCTCAGCTTCACCTCCGCCGCCTGGACGTTCTCCTCCACCTGCGCCACGCGCGTCGCGCCGACGATCGCGCACGTGATCTCCGGTCGCCGCAGAATCCAGCCCAGCGCCAGCGCCGTCATCGACACGCCCGCCTTCTGCGCGATCGCCGCGCAGCGCTCGATCTTCGCCAGATTCGCCTCGCTCAGCCGGTCCTTCATGAATGCGTTCTGCCGTTCGTCGGCCAGGCGACTGTCGCGCGGCGTCCGGCCGCCGCGATACTTGCCCGTCAGCAGCCCCTGCTCCAGAGGGCTGAACACCGCCAGCCCCAGCCCGTGCTCGACGCACGCCGCCATCACACCGTTGGTTTCGATGTTCGGCCATAGCAGATTGTACCGCGGCTGATCCACCGCCGGCCGATGGGCGTTGATCGCCCCGGCGACGGCCGCCGCCGCTTCGATCTGCTCGCCGGTCCACTCCGAAACGCCCCAGTAGAGGACCTTGCCCATGCGGATCAGATCGTCGAACGCGCGGACCGTCTCCTCGATCGGCGACTCCTCGTCGAAGCGATGGCAGTAGAACAGGTCGACGTAGTCGGTGCGGAAGTTCTTCAGCGTCTTGTGTACGCTCGTGAAGATGTGCTGCCGTGATAGGCCGCGATCCAGCGTCGCCGCCGACGCCGGAAAAAAGCACTTGCTCGCCAGCACGTAGTCCTCGCGCGGGAACGGCTCCAGCGCCGCGGCCGTCACCTGTTCCGCCCGCCGCTGCGCATACACGTCCGCGCAGTCGAAGTAGTTGACGCCCAGCTCAACCGCCCGGCGGATGCAGGCCACGGCGGTCTGCTCTTCGACGGCGTTGCCGGCCGTTAGCCAGCTTCCCAGCGCGATCTCGGACAGCCTGAGTCCCGATTGGCCCATGCGTCGGTAGTTCATGCCCACAGTAAAGCCCCGAATCGCATGCGCGTCAAAACGAGGGGCGGGTGCACGGAAGCGGCGCCGCCGGCGGTCCGACGCGTCCAGGCCCTTGCGTGGTGCGCCACTGCGGATTCGTCGCTGCATTCGCGCGAGGGCTTGAACGTGCCGCCCAAGGCGACTTTTATTGTCGCCGTTGCCGGAACGGCTTGACGGCATGAATACCGCGCGCAGCGTATCGCGGTTAAAATGCGTCCGGCTTTTTGGAGCGCGACTTATGGAATTCCCCAACCCCTTCAACCTCGCAACCTACTTCCTCGACCACAACCTCAACAGCCGCGCCGAAAAATCCGCCGTGCTGTTCCGCGACAAGTCCTACAGCTATCGACAGGTCTATGAAGCCGCCTGCCGCTTCGCTCACGCGGCTCGATCGCTGGGGGTTCGCCAGGAAGACCGCGTGCTGGTGATGCTCACCGACTGCCCGCCGTTCGTTACCGCCGTGATGGGCATTCACAAACTCGGCGCCGTCCTGACGATGGTCAACCCCCGCCTGCCGCACGAGGACCTGGCCTATTACTTCAACTACACTCGCGCGCCGCTGGCCGTCATCGACGCCTCGCTCGTCGAACCGGTCGACCGCATGTTGCCCGGCCTGCGCTATTTGCGCAACATCCTGGTCGTCTCCAACGCCGAAGCGCCCGCCAAGCCGGGGGGCGCCGCGCGGCTCGCCGGCCTGCCGGTCGGCGTCGCGGCCACGAGTCTGCCGCGCGGCTTCCTGTCGTTCGCCGACGTGTTGGCCGAGCAACCGGCCGACTTCGACAACGCCCCGACCCATCCCAACGATCCGGCCGTGTGGCTGTTCACGAGCGGCACGTCGGGCAAGCCCAAGGCCGCGATGCACCTGCAACACGACTTCGCATACAACACCGAGCACTACGCCCGGCAGGTGCTCCGCATGAGCGAGTCCGATCGCACGCTGTCGGTCCCCAAACTCTTCTTCGGATACGCCACGGGCACCAATCTGTGGTTCCCGTTCGCGGTCGGGGCGGCCACCTGCCTTTTCGAGGAACACGCCTCGCCCGAAATAATGTTCGAAAACATCGCTCGCTTTCGCCCCACGTTCCTCACGACCGTGCCGACGATGATCAACAAAATGCTCGCCTCGCCGCAGGCACAAACCGCCGACCTGTCCTGCCTGCGCATCGGCGTTTCGGCCGGTGAGAAGCTGCCCGCCGAGTTGTACCAGCGCTGGATCGAACGTTTCGGCGTCGAAATCCTCGACGGCATCGGCAGCGCCGAGATGTTCCACATCTACATCAGCAACCGCATTGGCGACGTGAAAGTCGGATCGCTCGGGCGCATCGTTCCCGGCTACGAGGCCCGCATCGTCGATGACGACGGCCGCGACGTCGAGGACGGCCGCCTCGGCACGCTCTGGATTCGCGGCGACAGCATGATGACGGGTTATTTTCTCGACCCGGTCCAGTCGCGCGACCGGCTGCGCGGCGAGTGGCTCAACACGTGCGACATGTTTCGCCGCGACGCCGAGGGCTACTTCTGGTACGAGGGCCGCGCCGATGATCTGCTGAAAGTCGGCGGCATCTTCGTGTCGCCGGGCGAGATCGAAAACTGCCTGCTGCAGCATCCGGCGGTGCGCGAATGCGCCGTCATTGGCGCCGAGGACAGTGCCGGTCTGGTGCGCCCCAGGGCGTTCGTCGTCGCCGCGCCCGGCGTGAAAACCGGCGACGCGCTTTCGTCGGAAATCATCGCGTTCGCCAAGGAGCGCATGGCGCATTACAAGGCGCCGACGTGGATCGTCTATCTCGACGCCCTGCCGCGCAACGACCGCGGCAAGGTCGAACGCAAGAAGCTGGCACAGCTTTGAGCGTCTTGGCGCCGCCGCTTCACGGAACCGCGATCGTGAGGGGGCGGCGGCGCCGCATTCGATGTCGGCGCACCCCGTCGTTGTGCAGATCCGCGTTCCTTCAAAGCGCGTCGAATGGGAGTCGGTCCGATTGTAAGAGTGCGGTCACCATGCCCATCGAAATCGAAGTGAAGCTGCGCGTCGCATCCCACGACGAACTGAGAGCACGGCTCGCCGCGTGCCATGGGACATTCGTTGAGGCCGTCGTCGAGGTGGATCGCTTCTTTGACCGCCCCGACGGCGCCCTGCGCCGAGAACGGCGCGGCCTGCGCCTGCGCGAGCGGCGAAGACTGCAACAAGCCACGGCCGATCAGACCGCATCGGCCGACTCGAATCGAGTCACTCTGACCTACAAAGGCCCGCCGCAGGCGGGACCCTACAAATCGCGAGAGGAGATCGAGACCGGCGTCGCCGAAGCGACGGCGGCCGCGGCATTACTGAACGCCCTGGGTTTTCACGAGACGCTGATGGTTCAAAAGCAGCGCGAGCGGTGGCGCTGGGGCGACTGCGCAGTCGAACTCGACGACGTCGTCGGTCTGGGCCGCTTCGTGGAAATTGAAGGCCCGCACACGCACGCCATCGACGCCGCACTGGCGACACTGGGTCTGTCCGGAGCGGATCACATTGCCATGAGCTATGCCGAACTGTTCGCGACCACCGCGGCCGACTCGACAAGTCCCTGGACCCCGACACCTTACTGAGCAGCCCTGCAGCTTCGCCTATGCTTCATCGTGCCCGAGGTCGCTCAACGTGACGCCCGTTGAACGCTCAGATCGAATCAAGTCGCTCGCCGCCGCCGCCGGCTTTGAGCGCTGCGGCATCGCCCGACTCGGCCCGCTGGCGCGTGGCGACTATTTCCTTGACTGGCTGCGTGATGGTATGGCTGGCACGATGGGTTACCTGCACCGTCGCCGTGAATCGCGCCTCGACCCGAGCAAGCTGCTGCCCGGAGCGCGCAGCGCCGTCGTTGTCGCGCTGAATTACTTTCAACGCGTTGCCGACACGCTCGATCCGACCGACCACGACGACCAGCCGCACGGCCGCGTCGCCATGTACGCCTGGGGAGACGATTACCACGCCGTGCTGCACGAGCGCCTCGAGAACTTCGTCCGCCGGATTCGTGCGGTATTGCCCGACGCGTTCGAGGCCAAAGTGTGCGTCGACACGTCTGCCATCGTCGAGCGTGAACTCGCCGCCGCCGCCGGCATCGGCTGGATCGGTAAGAACACGCTGGTGCTGCACCAGGACCTCGGCTCATACTTCTTCCTCGGCGAAATTCTCACGACGCTCGACCTGGCGCCGGATGCAACGCCGGCCGACCGCTGCGGGACGTGCACGCGCTGCCTCGACGCCTGCCCGACGCAGGCCTTCCCCGGCCCCTACCGCATGGACGCACGGCGCTGCATTTCGTATCTGACCATCGAACATCGCGGAGAAATCCCGGCCGAGCTCCATGCCGCGATCGGCGACTGGGTCTTCGGCTGCGATGTCTGTCAGCAGGTTTGCCCTTACAATCGCGACGCGCCGACGACGCGCGAACCTCGCTTCGCACCGCGTCCCCCGGGACCGCGCCCGCGCCTGGGCGACATTCTCGCGTGGGACGAAGCGACCTACGCGCGAAACGTCAACGACAGCGCCACAGATCGCGCCACGCTGAACATGTGGCGGCGCAACGCGGCCATAGCCGCAAAAAACGTATGAAACCGCCGCGCCTGCTGCTGGCTCCGTATCCGCGCCACGTTCGCAACACCGGCGGCGCGCTGCCGCTGGCGCGCGTTCGCGAAATCGTGGCGCCCCCGCCCGAATCCGCGGAAATGCGTCGGATCGCGACGCTTACCCGTGAGGCATTGGGACCGTCAGTCGCCCGCTCCGCGATTCGATTCGACGGCGCCTCGCGGCGCCCGCGCCTCACCGCCAGGCCATCGACAGCCGACGCGGTGTGCCTGCTCGTCCTCGATCCAAAAGCCTCACGCTCCGATCAGGGCTATCGGCTGGACATCGCGCCGCGGGGCATCGTTCTGACCGCGCCATCCGCCGCGGGGCTTTTCTACGGAATTCAGACGCTCTCCCAACTGGTGCGCCTCAACCATCGCCGCCTGCCGGGCATCAGCATCCGCGACGAGCCGGACTTCCCCACGCGCGGCGTCATGCTGGACATCAGCCGCGACAAAGTCCCGACGATGCAGACGCTGTACCACATCGTCGACTGGCTCGCGTCGCTGAAGATCAACCAGCTCCAGCTTTACACCGAACACACGTTCGCCTATCGCCGCCATCGCACCGTCTGGAAAGACGCCTCGCCGATGACTCCCGCCGAAATCCGCGACATCGACAAATATTGTCGCGACCGCTTCATCGAGCTGGTTCCCAATCAGAACTGCTTCGGCCACATGGAACGCTGGCTGCGCCATGCGCGCTATCGTCCGCTGGCGGAGGTCGACGGCCCCTGGCGCGATCCCTGGGGGCGCGTGCGAGAGACTCCCTCGACGCTCAATCCCCGCGATCCGCGCTCTTTTCGCCTGGTCTCCGCGCTGCTCGACGAGCTGCTGCCGAATTTCACCAGCCGCAGGGTCAACGTCGGCTGCGATGAGACGTTCGAGCTGGGCCAGGGCCGCTCGCGCACCGCGGTCAGTCGGCGCGGGCGTGTCGCCGTCTACCTCGATTTTGTGCGCAAGATCCATCGCCACGTCAGCCGGCTTGGCCGCCGCATGCAGATGTGGGCCGATATCGTTCAGTCGGACGCGTGTCACATTTCACGGATTCCCGACGACGTGATTGCGCTGGAGTGGGGCTACGAAGCCGATCACGACTTTGAAAGTCGCTGCAACAATCTGAGCGCTCGCGGTTTGGAGTACTACGTCTGCCCCGGCACATCGAGCTGGTGCAGCTTCGGCGGCCGCACGCGGAACGCGATGGCCAATTTGCAGCGCGCCGCCCGCGCCGGGCTTGAGCACAGCGCGACGGGCTACCTGATTACCGATTGGGGCGATGGCGGCCACCGGCAATATTGGTCCGCCAGCGTCGTCCCCATCACCTACGGCGCGGCCGTCGCGTGGAACGAACGGGCCAATCGCGGCCTCGACGCGGGCCGCGCCGCTTCGACGTTTGGCTTCGATGATCCCAGCGGCCTTCTGGGTCGCCTCTGGTACGAGCTGGGAAACGTCTACCTTCTGACCGGCGTCTCAATGAAGAACCGAACCCAGCTCTACAAGGTGATCGAGACGGATCTGGACCCTCTGATCGAACTTCACGACGACGCCCCGCAACCGCGAGGCGCCGAGGAAGCCATCGCCGTTTTGCATGAGTTGGCGCGCCTGTCGCAGGAAAGTTGCAGCGTCAGAGCCGGAAACTGCGAGGCTCAGGTCGCACTGATCGAGTTGCAGGCAACCATCAAGGTCATGCTGCACGCGGCGGAACGCTGGCTGTTTTCGTGCAGTGGAGACCTCGAAGCGGCGGCCCGCCGCCGCGCGTTGCACTGTTTGGGCGACGGCATGAATTTCATCATGCAGACTCATGAAACGCTGTGGCGCATCCGGAACCGCCCCGGCGGAATGCGCGACAGCCTGGCGCGCTATCGGCGTATTGCGGATGAATATCTTGAGTTCCTGAAGCGAGGGGGCGTTGCCGGGAGGCCTGCGCGATGATCTTTGCGTTTCGCAGGGCCGGTGTCGGAGCGTGATTGTGAAAGCTGAACCGAACCGCGACCCGGAACGCGACCAGGTCGGGCGCGTGAAGCGAGTGGCGACAAGTCGTCGCGAAAATTGAATTGCCCGACCGCGACTGTTCGACTCGAATCGGGCTTGTCAAACACGCTTTCGCGGTCAGGCGCGATACGCGGGCGACTGCCGAAGAGCGCCGTCACCTCTCGATTCGATCCGCCCGTGCCAGCGCCCATCCCAGCGCCAACAGTGCGCCGATCGACGCCCCGGCCGCGGTCAGCGCGTAGGCCCATTCCTGCGTCGCCATCGTCCGCACGATGGCCCACAGCGCGATCGCTTCGAGCGCGAAGACGGGTATGCACCAGATCGACCGGTACACCGGCAGCGGCAGATAGCGACGCCGTGTGCCCAGCAGACATCCCGCGCAGTAATGCCGGCCGTGCATGCCGCGGATGAGACGATCGACACGCCCGCAACGCATGCACCGGCCCGTCGGCGTATCGGCCGCTCGACGGTCGTACAGCCGGCGCAGCGTCGCATACGCTTCCGTGATGCGGTGGAACTTCTCGCGCGCTTCAGGATCGTCGCCGCAGTGGTCCGGGTGATACTTCAGCACGAGCCGCTTGTACGCGCGCTGCAACTCCTGTCGGCTGACCGGACCGACGAGTCCCAGCGCGTCAAACGACGTTTCGACGTTGTTGCTCACGTGGACCCGCCCGCGACCGGTTGCGACGTCGCAGGCCCCTCCTCGGGCGACCGTATCTGCTCCAGAGCACGATGCACGTAGTCCGCCACCCGCCAGCCGCGCCGCATGTCGCCGTCCACCGCCGCCCCGGACCCGCTCGATGCCGCAAAGGCGGCCGCATCCCGCGCGCGGCGTTCGATGAACAACATCCTGTCCACCGGCGCATCATCCGACAGCCGCTCCGTCAGCGCCGCCGTCGCCGCCGCGTCGCGCCGCAGCCCCAGCAACTCGGCCGCCTGAGCGCGAACGTCAGGCTCCGGATGATGCCGCAGAATATCGGCCAGAAAACGCCCGGCCGCGTCCGTTTCCATCCGCCCGATGGCCACGCAAATCGCCAACGCGACGTCGCCGCGCGCATTGAAGACCTCGCGCGACAGTTCGGCCAGTGCCGACTCGCCGTGAGCAAACGCCAGCACATGCGCGGCCTCGTCACGCACCGCCGCGTTCGAATCCGACAGCGCCGCCGTCAGCGCCGCACGCACGTCCCTGCCGGAGGCCCGAATCAGCATCCCCGCCGCCGCCGCGCGCACTTCCGCGCGCTCGTCGGCCAGCAGCGGCAACAGCGACGGCGCCGCATCGTCGCCCATCGCCGTCAGCAACGTCTGGTAACCGCGGCGATGTTCCGCATCGACGGCGCCGAGCCATTGCCGCGTCCACCACCACGCGCGCAGCCGATCGCGCTGAATGACCGCCACGGCGCACAGCACCACGACAACGCAAACGCCCGCGGCGACGCAGCGCTCCAGCGTGCTGCGCTTCGGAACCGGCGCCGGTCGCGATTCGCAATCGGATTCGTTCATCCGGCATTACCCGGGCGCAACGCAATCGCCTCAACCGCCGGGATGGACGGTGACGCTGCGGCCTTTATTATAACCTGAAATCGCGTGATTCCGGACAACGTGCATGACAGGTTCGGCACCCGGCGAATCGTCGCGACGGCGCGTATCGTTTCTCCCCTCGATCCATCGCCGCTCCCTCACGGTCGCGGTTCGGTTCGGCCGATTCGGGCACGCGATCACGGCAGGTGCCGCAGCAATTGCTCGATTTCCTCGTCGCGATTGTAGAAATGCGGACTGACACGCAGCCGACCCTCGCGCAGGGCGATGATCGTCCGGTGCTCGGTCTTCAGATGCTCCAGAATCCGCTGGTGATCATGGCGATCGGACACGAACGAGACGATTCCGCTCTCCTCGCCCGGCTCGCGCGGACTGACGACGCGGTATCCCTTTTCGCGCAGCCCGGCCACCAGCCGGTTGGTCAGCTCCCGTACCCGCGCCCAGACCTGGTCGACCCCCAGGTCCAGCAGCATGTCCAGCGATCCGCCGAGGCCGAACACGCCCGCCAGGTTGTAGCTGCCCGAATCGAACCGCCGCGCATCGTCGCGAAGCTCGAACTCGTACTTACAGTACTGGTCCGGGTTCTTCATGCACAGCCAGCCGACCGTCGTCGGTTGCAGGTGCCCCAGGAGCTCGCGCCGCACGTAGAAAACACCGGCCCCCTCCGGCCCCAGCAGCCACTTGTGCCCGTCGGCCGACAGGAAGTCGATGTTCATCGCCCGCACGTCGATCGGCACGCAGCCCAGCGCCTGGATCGCATCGACCGACAGCAGCACGCCCTTGCGCTGGCAGGCCTCTCCCAGCGCGGCCAGGTCGACGCGATAGCCGCTGGCGAACTGCACCGCCGAGATCGCCACCACGCGCGTCCGCGCGTCGATCGCCTCGATCAGGCGCTCGGCCGAAACACGCCCGTTGTCCTCGGGCACCATCTTGATCCGCACGCCCGCCGATTGCAGCGTCATCCACGGGAAGACATTGGCCGGAAACTCGCAGCCCGCCGTAACGATATTGTCGCCGTGCGAGAACCGCAGTCCGCGCGCCACGAAGCTGATGCCCTCGGACGTGTTCTTGACGAACGTCACTTCGTCCGGGTGCGCGTTGATGAGCTTGGCGGCCTGCGAGCGGATGCGCTTGGCCTCCTGATACAGCCCGCCGAGCACATAGGCGTGCTGCTCAGCCTGCTCGATGTACCGGCGCATGGCGTCCGCGGCGCGGCGCGACAGCGGCGCGATGGCCGCATGGTCGAGGAAGTTGTAGTGCCGCGTGATCGGGAATTCGGCTCGTAGCGTTTCGACGTCCATGTTCGTCCCCCTCTTTCCCCTGCGCAGCCGCCGGCTCGCTCCTCGCGCTGGGCGATCGTCCGCGCTGCCGGCGCGTTGCCGCGTCCTGCAAACAAGCGTTCTCATGACCCGCGTGGAAGTTGGCGGGATTTCGCTGCTCGGCCTCCATTCTACGCGACTCAACCGCACAGGCCTTTGCGGTTCTAGTCCGCTTCGCGGCCCTCCGAACGGGATTCTCAAACCGCGAATGACCCGAGACTCTCTAAAGTATATGACGCGGCAAACGGAACTTTGGCGAGGTTTTTTTTCGCGGCCCCCGCGACGGTTTCCGGACGGATTGAATGCCGCGGTCATTCGCGTTGACCGCACGACCTCTGCCGCTGCGCGCTATTCGATTCATTGTGCTGCGTCGGTTCACGCCGCGAACGAGTGAAGATACGTCGACGTCGTACGCACTTTCCCCAAGCAGTGCGGCGGGCGGCGCTTAACGATAACGATCTCAGGGGGCAAAAGTTGCCGCTGAACGAGTCGCCGTTCCCCCGTCTCACGGCCCCGGAGCGCTTTTTTTTTGATGATCGGACCTGGACGCGACCCGGCGGCGCGGCCTGACGAGCCGCAACGGTCCTATTGCGTCGAGACTAATGACAGGAGTTGCATCGCCGACTGTGCGAGCGCGAAACTCACGTCAGCGCACCTGAAGAGTCGAATCTCAATCGACGCCGATCGGAGATTACCCGCGCCGTCGCCGCCGCCTCAGCATCGCCGCCGCCAGCAGCAGCAACCCGATTGTGCCCGGCTCGGGAACCGGCATCGGATTGACCGGTGCGGCGGGACCGACGTCGGCCGCTGTACGGCCATTCGTCGAGGCGCCGATGCGCCGATTCCGCCCGCTTTGAGGATCGCTGAGCACGGATGTCAGCAGAACGCCGAAGTCGCTCGCCGAAATCGAACGGCCGGCCTGAACGGCCGCCAGCACGTCATCCGCCGTGCGGCCCTTGGCCGTGAAAGGCCCCTGCACGGCGTCGGCCGGAGCGCCGAGCTGCTCGCCGATGACGTCCATCGCGGCGACGACCATGTCGATGAAGATGTTGCCGCTGAGATTGACCGGGCCGATGTCAAAGCTCGTGTCTTCGGTTCGATTGTCGAGCAGGCCGCTGTTCCGCATCGTGCCGGTATTGCTGACCGCAAGCTGGATATCGTAGAAACCCAGCGCATTGATCGATCCGCTCGAGTTGAACAACACCTGCCCCGTCAGAACCGTGTTGTCCGTGCCCGTGTTCAGATCGATCGTGTATTGCAGCGGCGACGAAACGGCGGCCGCCCCGGCAAAGCCCTGAATGTTTCGCGCCGACGTGCGCTGGTCCCAATAGACGCTCGGAATCAGCCGCTGGTTGTAACCGATGCGCGAGTAGATGCCCGCGCCGCGAAAACCGGTGCCATCCGGCTGACGAAGCTGCACGTTGAGCAGGCCCAGGTTGAGCGTATCGGGATTTCCGTACGAGTCATCGCCGAAGATGCGGAACCACTCGTGGCTCATGCCGTTCGTCAGTGGATCGCGCGAGATGCGCTGCGAGAAGAAGTTGTTGTCGAAATTCGGCCCGTTCTGTACTCGGCCGATGTTGGGCGACAATGTGTAGGTCAATCCGCGGAACAACTGACCGGCCAGATTCCCGGCCAGCGCGGCTTCGCTCCCGGCCAGCAACGCCAGTGACGCCATCGCCGACCACAGCAGCTTCGTGCCGACGGTTGAACGCATGACATGTCCTCCGTCAGAAACCATCATCCCTGAACGCCTCTCTCCTCGCCCGCCGAGCATACCGGCGACCGTGCCGGTCCACAAGCCGGCGCGCGGCTTCTGCCCGGAAGATATCGGTTGATTCCGGCCTCCGCCATACGTCGCTTCGCCCGTCAGCCGGCCAACAGTCCGAATAAAGCCGCCGTCGTCCGCGTTCCAGCGTTGAAATCGCTCAGATGAAAAAACTCATTGGGAGAATGGGCGTTGCAGGTCGGCAGACAGTAGCCCAGCATCAGGCTGTCAGCGCCGAGCACCGACTTGAACATCGGCAGGATCGGAAGCGTGCCGCCCTCGCGAATCAGCACCGGCGCGCGTCCGAAACCCTCTTCGACGGCGGCAATGGCCGCCTTCATGCCGGCCGATTGCAGATTCGCCATATAGGGATCGCAACAGGCATGATCGAGGATTTCGAGCCGGACCGTCTTCGGACAGCGCGCTCGAACGGCTTCCTCGAAAAGCCTGGCGATCTTCTCGGCCTTCTGGTTGGCCACCAGCCGCATCGACACCTTAGCCCCCGCCCGCGAGGGTACGATCGTCGACGAACCGGCCTCCATGTAGCCGCCGTAAATCCCGTTCACCTCGAACGTCGGCCGCGCCCAGCGGCGTTCGATCGTCGAAAAACCGGCCTCGCCCCATAGCCCGGCAGCACCGACTTCGGATTGGAATTCCGCATCGCTGTGCGGCAATCGGGCGATCTGCGCTTTTTCGTCAGCCGAGAGCGGCGCGACATCGTCGTAGAAGCCCGGAATCGTCACACGGCACTTGTCGTCGTGAAACGTCGCAAGAAGCCGAGCCAGCTCGGTCGCCGGATTGGGCACCTGGCCGCCGTACGAGCCGCTGTGCAAGTCCTTCTTCGGACCCGTCAGGATGATCTCTTTGTAGATCAACCCCTTCGTCGCCGTCGTGACGGCTGGTTGTTCGGCGCTGTACTTCGCCGTGTCGTGAATCAGCACATAATCGCAGGCCAGCCGCCGGGCATGTTCCTTGACCAGCGGGGCCAGATTGGGCGAGCCGATCTCCTCCTCGCCTTCCAGCAGAAACTTGACGTTGATCGGCAGTCCGCCGCCGGCCTTTTCCCACGCCTCCGCCGCGCAGACCGCACACAGCATCTGTCCCTTGTCATCGGCGGCCCCGCGGGCGAACACGGCGCCGTCGCGCACCGTCGGCTCAAACGGTCCGGTGGACCACAGCTTCAGGTCGCCCTCGGGCTGAACGTCATAGTGACCGTAGTGCAGCACCGTCGGCCGGCCCGGCTTCTGCGGACCCTCGCCGATCACCGCCGGATGGCCCGCCGTCTCGACGACCTCGGCCTTGATGCCCGCGCGCATCAGCCGATCGCGCGTCCAGTCGGCGGCGCGCCGCACGTCCGGCCGGTGCGCGGGCTTGGCGGAAATGCTGGCGATTCGCAGCAGGTCGAACCAGTCGCGTTGAAACGACTCGGCCCGTGATTCGAGATATGAAAAGACACGATCCAGTCCGGCGGAATCCGCCATGTTGCGCGACTCCTATGCCAGCAGTTCATACACCAAAAGCAACGCGCCCCCCACCGCGAACATGCCGATCACGATCGTCGCGCACAGCACAAGGGACGCGATCGGCGCATCGCGCAGTCGGCGGCAGTGAATCGTCTTGTAAACCACCGCAATGGTCAGCGCCAGCGGAATCAGCATCAACGTCCGCCACGGACCCGTAATCGCGATCGGCGTCAGAAACAGCGTGAAATCGGACGGCAGTTCCATGTCGATCAGCGTGTCATGCACGCAGCCCCATGAATCCCTTCGGCGCCATGCTGCGCGAGCAGTTCCTATCCCGCCAAACGTGTGGCCATGTCAAACCCTCGCGCGGGCAATCGACCGAATCCGTGCGTTGCGCGACCGCGAGGGCTTGGCCATGTGGAGTAGACCATCCGCGCGACAACCCTCGCCCCAACTACGCTCACCCGCGACGCGCGGTTCCCGTCGGCGGACGCGGCATCGTCTGCACCGTCCGCACGTCCGACCGCGCCAGAGCGTCGATGACGATCAGCAGATTCAGCAGCCCCGTGATGCCCGTATAGATGACCGCGATGTTGTCGGAGGGATAAAACGCCGTGTATTTCAACTGCTCGTTCGCCGGATAGTGCCGCTCGACGTATGACCCCGCGCCCCACGCCGCCAGCGCCTGCCCGCCCATCCACAACTGCGCCGCGAACCACGCGCCGTTGCGGGTCGGATGCACGGTCGATTTCACGCCCCCGACCGCCACGCCCGCCCAGAACGTCACCGTGGTGAATACGAAAAAGACGATCGCTCGATCGCGATAACCTAGATACCAGTGACCCAGTCCCGGCGCCAGCCACGCGAGCAGCCCTGCCGCGGGCATCGACTTGCCGCCCTCAACGGCGGGCGCGGCGACACCCCGTGGGCGATCGGCGGTCCGCGCACTGGCAGGCGTCTCGTTCATGCTGAATTCAGCCCCGCGGCCGACTCAACGGCCCCTGCCCATTTCATCCATCGGACTGGTGCGTCTACGGCTCGATCGGCCGGCAGGTTCACATGCCTGAACACATCACAGCGCGCATGGCCCATTCGGATCGCCGCATCTCCCGCACGGTCCGCGCGAAGACGCGGCCTTGGCCGAGCCGTCCATCCCGGACCGCGCGGCGAACACGCTCAGCTTACGCGCCGCGCGCTTCGACCCGCACTCCGGACAGACCACTTTGCTCGCTTCCGACGCCGAGCGCACCAACTCCTCGAACGCGTGATCGCAGGCCTGACACTGAAACTCAAAAACCGGCATTCGCGCCTCACTACTCCGCGTGCGAGTATAGACGCGCGCGGCGCTCTCAACAAGCCGACACACACGCTGTTCGTGCGTTATCCCGACAATCGCGTTCCCGCCTGGTAAACCAGCAGCGCCCCCGCGTACGCCAGAACCGTCATGTAGGCGAACATGAATGCCGGCCAGCGCCAGCTCTGCGTCTCACGGCGAACCACGGCGATCGTACTGGCGCACTGACAGCACAACACGTAAAACACCATGATCGCCACGCCCGTCGGAACCGTGTAGATCGGCCGTCCGATTCGCGGTCCGTCCGACCAGACATCCGCCCGCATGCGCGATCGAAGCTGTCCGCCATCGTCCTGCGACTCCCCCACGCTGAACAACATCCCCATCGTCCCTACGAAGACCTCGCGCGCCGCGAAGCTCGCCAGCACGCCCACGCCGATCTTCCAGTCGAAACCCAGCGGCTCGACTGCCGGCTCGATCGCGTGGCCGATGCGGCCCAGATACGACTGCCGCAATTGCCGCCCGATACGTTCATTCTCGATCTCCGCCAGCCGTACGGCCAGCGTGTCGGCGTCCTCCATGCTCGCCTCCGCCATCGCCGCGCTGTGCTGCGCCGCCGCCAGTCGTGCCCCATCCGCGTCGCGCGGAAAATAGGCCAGCGCCCACAGCACGATGCAGATCGCCACGATCGTCGTTCCCGCCCCGGTCAGAAACTGGCTGCTGCGCTCCCACATCGTCCGCAGCACCGCGCCGGCCTGCGGCAGTTGATACGGCGGCAGTTCCATGATGAACGTCGGCGGCGGACCCTTCAGCAGCGTCCGCTTCAGCAGCCGCGCGATCAGCAGCGCCGCCACAACGCCCAACAGATACATCGAACAGATGACCGCCGTCTGAAGCCACACGTTGCCGCCGAACACGACGGCAATGATCGTCAGATACACGGGCAATCGTGCCGAGCAACTCATCAGCGGCGAGATCAGGATCGTCGTAAACCGATCGCGGCGATTCTCGATCATGCGCGTCGACATGATGCCGGGAATCGCGCAGGCGAAGCTTGACAGCAGCGGTATGAAGCTCTTGCCATGCAATCCCACGCGGGTCATGAGCTTGTGCATCAGGAACGCGCCGCGGGCCATGTAGCCGCTCTGCTCAAGCAGCGCAATGAACAGAAAGAGGAGGCAAATCTGCGGCAGAAACACCACGACCGAGCCGACCCCGCCGATCAGCCCGTCCGCCAGCAAATCGCGCAACGCCCCTTCCGGCAGCGCTGCCCGCACGACGCCCTGCAACCAGCCCTGGCCCGTCTCGATCGCCCCCATCAGCGGTTCGGCCCACAGGAAGATCGCCAGAAACATCGCCACCATGATCGCGACAAAAACAATCCAGCCGCCGATGCGATGCGTCACGATCCGGTCGATGCGGTCGCTCAACGCGGCGGCACGCCCGGCCGCCACGCCGCGCGGCGCCACCCGATCGACCAGATCGTTGATCACCGTGTAGCGGGCGTCGACAATCAGCTCGGAAACGTCGTCGATTCCCAGTCGGCTGAGTTCCGTTATGGCCGACGCGCGCAGACCTTCGACGGCCGCCGGCCAGACATCCTCACCGTCCTGCGACGCGGCGCCGCGGTGATCCGTCAGCAGCAGCAGCGCCAGCCCGTCGCAGGCGTCGCGCGGTGCGACCCCCTGGTCGGCCAGGGAATCCGCCATGCGTTGGACCACTCCCTCGACCGCCGGCGGCAGCCGCCAGTGCCGCTGCGGTGGTCGCGCCCGGTCCATTGCCGCGATCGCCCGCGCCAGTTCATCCACGCCCCGCGTCTGGTGACCCACGGTCGACACAACCGGCACGCCCAGCCCGCGCGCCAGCGCCGCGGCATCCACCGGCGTGCCTCCGGAGGCGGCCCGATCGGTCATGTTCAGCGCAATCAGCGAAGGAAGCCCCAGCTCGATGATCTGCGTGGCGAAGTAGAGATTGCGGCCCAGATTGGACGCATCGACGACGATCGTCACGCCGTCCGGCCGAGGCGTGTCCGCCATCCGGCCCAGCAACACGTCGCGCGGAATGCGCTCATCCGGCGACTGAACCGACAGGCTGTAAGCCCCCGGCAGGTCCAGCAGCGTCACGTCGCCGTACCCGCGCAATGTGCCCTCGCGCTTTTCGACCGTCACACCGGGATAGTTGGCGACTTTTTGGCGCAAACCGGTCAGCGCGTTGAACAGCGTTGTCTTGCCGGAATTGGGATTACCGGCGACGGCAATGCGCCGGATGTTGGAAGCGGCATCGACGAGCACGGCCGACATTCATCCCATCATGCGGTGTGACGTGAAAACGAGCTTTGAAACGCACAAACGTGCCGGCGACCTTCCGCCTTCGCACGCTCGCCAGCGCGGACTGCATATTCGCCCGCCGCGTGAAATCGGCCTTATCGCCGCCGAGCAGCGCTGTGTGCCACTATTGAACCAGGATGCCTTCCGCCAACTCCCGCGCCAGCCCCACTCGTGCCTGATCGACGACGCATAACATCGGATCATGCGTTTCGAGCACGCGCACCTTGCGGCCGCGCGCGAACCCCAGTTCCCGCAGGCGCAACCCATGCGCGCCGGCCGCTCCAACGACCTCGATTACGACCGATTCGCCGCGCTCGACACTCGCCAATCGCTTCAGGCTGCTCGACATGTCGCCGCTCTTTCCTTTTGCCGGCTATCGTCGACCTCTTCCGCCGGGCTTCGACAGTTGATGGTGGCAACTCGTAGTCCAAAACCTTCGCATCGCAATTAACTATAGCAAATTGAGACTCAGTCTCAATGGGTAAAATCGACATATTTGTCGGGATTTTTCGTAGCCGTGATGTGCCTTTCGATTCCTGCTGCAAATCGCCGCGTGGCCATGTTTTATAGGGCGTATTGGTCTTATAGGTCTTATAACTGCCCTACCCGTTCAGCAACTCCCCTTCGATCAGCCCCGCATACCGCTCCGCCGTTGAGCGATCGAAGTACCCCTCGAGCCAGGTTAGTCCCAGGTTCAGACTCTCGCCGAATCGCGAAAACACCGGATTCCATCCCGGCGGCGCCGACATCGTCCCGCTGCCCCACAAGTTCGTCACTCGCGCTCCGCCGAACCGTCGAATGGGCGGGTCGATCTCGCCGTAATAAGAGAACCCCGAAGCATACGGCTGTAATCCCCATGAACCGGAAAGCAGCCAGCGATACTGGCGCGCACGCAGGAAGCTCGCGCCCCACACCAGCGCCCAGTTGGCCAGATCGGCGTCATCCTTCAGGAATCCCTCGATCTGGCGCGACAGGCCGTCCAACAATCGCTGCTTGTCGGCGATTTCATCGCGACGCGCCGACAACGTGGCCGAAACAAGATAGTTTCCCACCAATGGTCGCGCCGCCGGCGTGCCGCGAACGCGCATCGGAAGCGTCACGAGACATTCCTCCACCGGAACGGACCGCTCCTCCAGCAACCGATGCAAGGCCCGAAGCACGCAACCGCCCAGATAGCGGCTGAACCGCGCCGACCCCTGCGGACACCGCTCTGCCGCCCGCCGGCGAATGTGCGACCATTCGTCGCCGTCCCATCGTCGAGAACAGATGCGCCATGTCCCACCCGCTGCCGGCCCGCGCGCCAATCGCTCGATGCCGCCGCAGTCGGCGCCGCGATACAGTTTCAATCCGCGGCGAAACAGTCCCACGCGATCCAACAGCCCGCGCCCGGCCAGCAAGTCCAGCGGCTTATCGCCAGCCGAAGCCTGATCGCCGTTTGACGAGCCGTTCCCGACTCCACCCCTGTGTTCACCGCCTTGCGTTCGGTTGAAGGGTTCATCTCGCCGGCTCGTGTCATGATCCGGATGCCCCGTGCCCCCGCGCCGCACGCCCAGCCGCTCGACTTCCGCCAGAAACCGCTGCGCCCCCTCCGCATCCATGAGGGCATGCGGCCAGCGCAGGCAAAGCCGCGCCTGGCCGTCGCCGCCGAGGTACAGTTCAATCCTCACTTGCGGCGCGCGATACACGTCCCAGCCGCGCGCCAGACCGGCCTCGATTCGCGCGTCCGCCGCGGCCCGCCAGTCCGGCTCATTCCTCAAATCCACGATTTCCAGGGGTAGCTCGTCACCGTCGTCCACGTGCCAATACGGCCGTGCCCAAAAGAGTGACAGTCGAATCCGGCCGCGCAGAACCGGGTGCGCCTCGAGTGCCCGACGCACGCCGGCGGAAATGGCGTCGGCGTTCACACCGCCATCCAGGTCCATCACCATGTAGGGCAGGTTGCCGATCTGTCCGGCCTGCTGCATCATCCAGTGATGCGCGAGAAACAGGTAGTCACAGGGATTGAGGGGGTATCGTCGGCGCACGGTCGTGCGGGCTTCCTGAGTTTCAATGCGCTGCCGGCCGACGTTTCCGCCGTCGCCCTGCGGCGCCGCTGGCACAATCAGTCGCGCAGTAAAGCCGCCCCGACGCACCAACGCAAGAACGCGCGCGCCGTCGTGCTCCCGCTCGTGTGGCACGGTCAAGCGGCCGGCCCAAGTGATGCTCAGTTGGACCTGGAACGCCCCACCCGGCCGCTTGGCCGTGGTCATTGGGAACGGCCCCTCAGCCCGTCGTCGCAAGTGAACTCAAGACGCCGCATCCCACACTGTATCGCGTTACTGGCAATCGTGTCCGGCTGCGGTCCGAAGCTCATTTCCTTGCCCGCCGACAGTCCGAATCCCCCCCCGGCAACGCAAACCAGCTCAGGCCCCACCGCTTTCGACTGGTCCGACTACGCCCTCTGCCTGCGCCGCGCCGTCCGGGACGACGGCGTCGATTACGCCGCCCTGCTCGACGACCCCGCTCCGCTCGACCGCGCCCTGTCACGATTGGCCCGCTGCGGCCCGAATCTCTCGCCGCGATTCTTCGCCAAGCCCGCCGACCGCACCGCCTACTGGATCAACGCCCACAACGCTGCCGTCCTTCGCGGCGTCGTCGAGTTGATCCGCGAACATCGCCGACGTGCCGGCCCGCGCGCCATGCCCGACCGCCAGGCCCGAGACGTTGAGACATCCTTCGCATTCATCCTCGACGGAGAGAAACTGCGTCCCGCCGACTTGCGCCGCCGCGCGCTGGACTCAGCCGGCAACGACTGGCGCGTGCGATTCGCGCTCTGCGACGGCCGTGTCGTCGGACCGGGCCTCCAACGCCGCCCGTTTCTCGGCGACGTGCTCGAGGTGCAACTGAACGACGCGGTCCGCGACGAGATGGCCCGGCCCGGCGTCGTGCGCATCGACCACGGTGAGCAACAGCTCGTCATCTGGCCCGGTCTGGCCCAGTTGCGCCCCATGCTCGTGGCGGAACTTCGCCGCAAAACCGGTGCGCCGAACTTGAGCTTTTTCAACGTCTTGCTCGATTGGGCCGCGCCGCAGCGGCGGCGTTTGCTCAACCGCGCGGTGGGCTATGACGAAGTGCTGATGCCCGACGACAGTCGCATCAACCACGCAGGCCGACGGGAAGGAATGTGATGTTCCTGATCCGAACCGCGACCGTCAGGGAGCGGCTCGAAACTCAACACCGACTGGCTGATCCGATCCGCGACCGTGAGGGAGCGGCCGAAAACGCCGCGACCACGAAGTGCGCCGCTGTTCCGGCCGAACGCCACCCACTCCGTGCTGCTCATGCCAGCGACCGTTCGAAGCGTACCCCCCGCTCCCTCACGGTCGCGGTTCGGTTGGGGCGGGCGCGGTACTCGAATAGAACCGTGCCTCGTCGACCAGCCCACGCGATTGAAGTTCGCGCGCCAGGTCCGGCAGCGTGCGCTCCACGCCGAAGTACCATCGCCCCGGAAAGCTGGATCGCTCGTGCGGCGGCGTCTGCCCCGCGCCGAACCGCGCCGCGTCGGTCAACAGCGTGTCCGCTTCGACCGGCCCGATATACACCACCTGAAGCGCACCGCCCGCATCCAACAACAGGCTCATCGGCAGCGACACCAGCCCTTCCTTGTCGCGCACGTGCTTCAGCACAGCGTCGAGAAACTCCATCGCCGGCTGCGATGCGTCAACACGGTGCAGAAACGCCGCCGCCGCCGGATCGGACACGATGCCATGCATCATCCGCCGCGCCGCATCGCGCTTCGCCTCCTCGTCGACATTGACCGCCGATATCCGCACGCCCGCCGCCGAGATTCGGTCACGCCCGGCAACCAACCCCTTCAGTTCCGACACGCACGGCGCGCACCAGCTTGCCCACAGGCTCAGCAACACCGGACCGGGTTTGTCCGACGGCGGCGCTATTTCCCGCAAGCGCTCGGGCGCCATCGGCAGCGGCACTTTCAGCACGAGCCGCGCCGTTGACGGCGGCGCCATCGGCGTCGCCGGCGCTTCGGCAATCGTGACCCGCCGCGGCGGCTGCGGAATCGGCAGCGGATCGCCTTGCCGCAGCACGTAACGTTGATCCACGCGCGGGCCGGCGATTTCCTGCGTCTGCCCGCCGGGCCAGCGGACGATCAGCTTCTCGATCTTGGCGCTCGTCCCCAGGCCGAAATGCAGCCACTTGCTCGATTGCGACAGATAGCCGTCGCCCGCCGCGACGTGCCGCACGACCCGCTTCGTCGCGCCGGCGTCGACCAGCACGACCGTCGCCACCGCGCCGATCGCATCGCGATTGCAGGTCTTGCCGATCAGCCTCAGCGACAGGTAATGATGCCCCGCCGGCGAATCCGTCCGGAGGAACCGCACCTGCGGCCCGCTGCGGAATTTCATCCACAAATCCAGATCGCCGTCGCCGTCCCAGTCGCTGACCGCGACCGCCCGCCCATCTTCGGCGTAGTTGATCCCGCTCAGCCCGGACACGTCGGCGAACGTCCCATCGCGCAGGTTGACGAACACGCACTTCTTCTCGCGCCCGCTCCACGAAAAGCCGCCGCGCATCAGCCGCACCATGTCCGACCAGCCGCGGAAATAGGGCTGCGTGGCCGCCGCGGCGGGCGAAGCGACCTCGGCCGAATGTTGCGACGCGACGCGCCGCCAGAAGAAACTTCACAAATCGTCCTCGTAGGCGTTGGTCAGGAACCCATTCGGACACACAATGTCTTCATATCCGTCGTTGTCGAAATCGACGAACCGCGCCCCCCATGCCCATCGCCCCATCCGCACGCCCGCCTCGTCGCCGCGCTCGCGAAACGTCCCGTCGCCCTGGTTCACCAGCAGCGAATTGCCCTGCGTGTGCCGCTGAACGCCGTCGCGCGTCCCCGCGTCTTCGCCCGCCATGAAGCGCGGCTGATACGCAATCCGGTTGCCCGCGCCGGAATACATGTTGCTCACGTACAAATCCAGATCGCCGTCGAGGTCGAAGTCCGACCAGCTCACCCCCATCCCCGCCGCCTGGTCCTCCACGCCCGCCTGTGCGGCCACGTCCACGAACTTCCCGCCGTTGTTGCGATACAGATTATTCCGACCAAAATCGTTGGAAACGTAGAGATCCGGATCGCCGTCGCCGTCGTAATCCGCCCAGCCCGCCGCCGTGCTGAAACGCCGGTTGTTCTGACCCAGCCCGACCTCATCGGTCACATCGGCAAACCCCCGCGGCCAGTCGTTTCGAAGCAGCATGTTGGGCGGACCGTTCGACGCATCCTGAAACGGCGTCGGCACGCTGACGCCGTATTGCACTTCCACGTAGCGGCATCCGTAAATGTCCAGATCGCCGTCGCCGTCGTAATCCGCCGCGGCCAGCGAATAAAACGCCGCCGGATTCTGCGAGCGCATCGCCCCGGCCGTCACAAACCGCCCCGTGCCGTCGTTGAGGCAGAAAACGATCGACGGCCCCATCGCCAGCACCAGGTCTTCGTCGCCGTCGTTGTCGACGTCGATCAGCAGCACGCCTTTCGTGTCGTCCAGCCAGTCGACCCCGGCCGCCGCCGCCACGTCGCGAACCGATCCGTCGGGCTGTTGCACCAGCAGCTTGTTCGGCAGTCCGGTGCCCATCGCGACATACACGTCGTCCAGCCCGTCGCCGTTCACGTCGCCGACGGCGATGCCGTTGTGACCCATGAAGTTGATCTCGCCGAGCGAGTCGATTCGCCCCCACCAATAGTCGCAGCCGTGCGCCAACTGCGGCGACCACGTCGCATCATCGCGGATCACCGCCCGCGTGCAGTCGGCAAACGGGGCGGCCGGCGCGGCGATCTCCTCGAACGGACCGATCTCGATCGCGGCGATGCGCGGGCGGTCGGGCGTTTCGCCGGAAGTCCAGCGAATCCGCCAACGCGCGTTCTGCTGCACGCGCCGCTCGACCGTGCGCGAGAAGGCGTGATAGACGACCTCGGTTGCAAAAGAGCCTTCCGCCGCCGGCTCGACGCGTACGATCTTCAGCTCCATCTGCATCGCCTCGCCGCCGCGATGCGGCGTCATCAGCGACCGAAACGCCGCGACCGGATCGCGCGGGGCAGTCGGCCGACCGGCGTCGCGCGGTGCATCGCTTCCCGCCAAATCACCCGGCACGCGTCGAAGGCGCATTGCGCCGATCGACAGCTCCTGCCCGCCGCCGGGACGCAGGTCATCGATTGCACAACTCGGCTCAAACAGCTCGCCCGCGCCGGCCGGATCGAGGCCGCGGCGATCGACCAACATGCGGTTGAGCCGACCAAGCTGCTGCCTCGCATATTCGCCCTGCGTCTCGCTGAGCCAGTCATCCCCCCGAGGATCGACCAGCGGGCGCAGGTCGGCCACGTCATCCCCGCCGACCGCCGGCTGACTCGCCCGCTGCGCGGCGGGCAGCGGCGCCAGCAGCCAGAATATGACAACATAAGTCAGGTTCATCGAATGCTCTCGCGTGACACGGGCTTGAAGCCCCAGCAAATCAGGACCCCTCGGCGCAAGCCCGGGGGATCGCGCGGCACGGGCTTGAAGCCCGTGCGAAATCGATTCAAACGGCCCGTCGCGCATGAGCGCAGCGCTGTCACGCCCGCGCAACGACACAGCTCCGCCACCCCCGCGCAGACGGCGGTCCGGTCAGTCCGCACGACGCTGGATTCCCCCCTCCGCGGGAATGACGTCACAACCCGCCGCGAAGCGATGATATCACCCGCGCCACATGTCCAATCCGCACCTTGACGCCCGATTTCCACGCCATCGTAAAACCCCGCCGCAACACTGTCCAACTCCACCCGCCTCACACGCGCGCACCGCAACCGAGTTACAATCCCCGCGCGATTGAAGTGTGCCATGCGACCCCCAGGGCGGGTGGCGGAATGGCAGACGCAGGGGACTTAAAATCCCCTGGGGCGAAAGCCCCGTGCGGGTTCGAGTCCCGCCCCGCCCATGCCGGAATCGGGAAAGTTTCGCGGCACCGCGCGGCCCCTCGCGTCGCGGCTCACGCATTCTGCTTCCACATCCCCAGCACCCGGCCGTCGGTGTCTTCGAACAGCGAAAGCTGACCCACGCCGGGGACCTCCATCTTCTCGACGATCATCCGCCCGCCGGCCTCCTTGATCTTGCGCGCATACGCGTCGAGATCGTCCACGTCGATGTAGAACGCCATGTTGCCCGGCCACGGCCCCTCTTCCGGCGTCATGATCCCGCCGTTGATGCCGCTCGTGCCGCCCGTGTTCACCAGGCGGTATTTCAGCTCCGGAATATGCTGCACTTCCCAACCGAAGACCTTCTGGTAGAAGCCCGCGATCTTCTCCGGCTCCTTCGACCACAACTCCCAATGCACAACCGGACGACCCATGTGTCACTTCCTTTCCATGTCAGGTGAGCTTTACTCAACGAACGATGCGCCGACTTCCACGTCGACTCGGTTCCTGCCGAGAACGCATGTGAGAAGCGCGTCACAAGGCAAGCAGACCACGTGGTGCGCATGAGTTTTCCTGAGATTAACTCGCCCCTGCCTTCACGCTCCCGCCTTGTTCGCGAACAGGGCCGCGGTCCGGCTCGGCGATATCACACCTGCTGTGTGTCGATTTCGACCGGCCCTACGCCCTCGGCGAACGCCCCAACTGAAGCACGTCTTCCACCAGCGCCCGAAGCGGCTCGGCCACGCTCCACGCCTGCCAGGGGCAGCCCCCCGGCGTGTGAGGCGGCTCGGCGTCGGCCACTTCGCTGACGCCCCCCAGCCCCGCCTCGTTCAGGTGCTTCTCCAGCCCGCTCAGATACGCCCGCGCATCCCGCCGCGCCGTCGCCGACGCCCCGCCGGCCCGCACCGCCGCCGTCACCAGCGGTCCCAGCAGCCACGGCCAGACCGTGCCCTGGTGATACGCCGCGTCGCGCGTCCGCTGATCGCCCGCATTGTGCGGCTGATAGTCGCCGTGATCGCGCGACAGCGTCCGCAACCCCATCGGCGTCCACAGCGCCGAGCCGACGGCGCGCAGCACCGCCTCCCACCGGTCATGCCGCAGGATCGGATGCGTCAGGCTGATCGCCAGGAGCTGGTTCGGCCGCAACGAGGCGTCGTGCGTCTCGGGCTTGTGATCGCAGTCGATGACGTCGTACAGGTAGCCGCCGCGCTCGTACCAGAACCGCGCGTTGAACGTCGCCATGCAGTGCAGCGCCGCCTCGTTCCACTTCGACGCCCGCGCCGCGTCGTCGAAGCGCCGCGCCAGCGCCTCGCCCACGCGCAGCGCGTCGTACCACAGTGCGTTGACCTCGACCGGCTTGCCGATCCGCGGCGTGACCACCCAGTCGCCGATTTTCGCGTCCATCCAGGTCAACTGCACGCCCGGCTCGCCGGCGGCCAGCAGCCCGTCCGCATCGACGCGAATGCCGTAGCGCGTGCCCTGGGCGTAGTGCGTCAGGATCTCGATCACCGCCGGATACAACTCGCGCACGGTGCGCACGTCGTCGGTGTAGTCGAGATAGCGCCCGATCGCGTGCACGTACCACAGCGAACCATCGACCGTGTTGTATTCCGCGTCGTCCGCGCCGGCCCCGGAACCGGAATCGAGAAAACGATTGGGTACCATTCCGCGATCGACGTGGCGCGCGAAGCTGGTCAGAATCTGCCGTGCCGTGTCAAACCGACCCGTCACCAGACACAGCCCCGGCAGCGACAGAAACGTGTCCCGCCCCCAGTCCCCAAACCACGGATAGCCGGCGATCACCGTCGCCCGACCGTCCGCCCCTCCGACCAGAAACGGACGCACCGCCCGCACCAGCGGCGCCAGCAGAGGATCGCGGTCGTAAGGCAGGTTCGGCCGGTCGCCCGCGCGCGGCCGCGCCGGCGGCAGCGAGATCGACGCGGCGTCGATCGGTTGCGTCGAAGCGGCCACGAGCAGGCCGTTGGCCTTGCCGCGCTTCAGCGTCGCGCGAAACCAGCCCGGCGAGAACAGGTCCTGTCGGTCGTCGTAGCCGCGCGCGGTCTCAACCATCAGACAGAAGTCGTAGAACCAGTCGGGCGACGGCACATACACGCTGTTGGACGCCAGATGCAGCGTCGGCGAATCGTTCGCCCAACTGATCGTAATGCCGCACGGCGCGGCTGCGATGCGCGGCTCGCCCTGCCCGCCGCGCTTCGTCAGTGCGTGATACGACCGGCCGGTGCACAACGGACGCACATCCAACTCGACGGACGGCGGTCCTTCCAGCAGGCGATAGCGCACGATGATCGTGTCCTGCCCGGGCAGCATGTCGAGCGTCTGCTCGATCAGCGCGCGGCCGACGCGCCATCGCCAGCAGGGGCGCACCTCCAGCGCGAACGAGTCGAGCAGCTCATGACCGCGCGGGTGAATTGCGCCGGGATAGTCGTTGCACGAAAGGTCGAATTTCCGCCCGTCGATCCACACGGTCGGTTCGAGCTTGGCCAGCAGCACGTGGCGGTGGACGGGCGAGCGCGGCGCCGCGACCAGCAGGCCGTGATAGCGCCGCGTGAGAATGCCCGGCACGGTCCCCATCGCGAACCCGCCCGCGCCGCTGGTGACCAGCCATTCCAACCCGCGGACGGAGTCCAACTGGTTGCACTGTTCACGTTCGATCACCATGCGGGCATGATAACACCGTTCCAATGGCGAAGGGAAAGTCGAAACGTCCAAACATCAAAAAGTTGAAACGTCAAGACGTCGAAAAAAAGGCGCCTGGGCGCGTAGTCACGAAGGAGAAAGCAAGCATCGGGCAAAGGTGAAAAGCGACGGAGCGCCGTCGCGCGTTCAAGGGCGCGATCTGCGAGATACTGACCTGCAATACCGGGCGGGCAAACCAGAATTCTCGCGTCCACGTCGTCCATGCGGTCCATGCCGTCCACTTGGCCCACGGCCGCGCAACGTCGCACATTGCTGAAGTTCCGCCCCGCGCGGGAACGACGGATCACCACGAAAAGCTCGTCGCAGAACGCTGACGGTCCGCTCGGCGGACCCTACGGCTCACGGACCGCACAGCGGACCCTGCGAAAACGCTTCCGACACATCCGTCGGCACGCCGTCCGACAGAATCCGACAGCCGTTCTCCGTAATCGCCACCACGTCCTCGATCCGCACGCCGAATTCTCCCGGCACGTACACGCCCGGCTCGATCGTCAGACACATCCCCGGCGCCAGCTTCGTACGGTTGCCCTGCACGAAAAACGGCGCCTCGTGGCAGTCCAGCCCGATGCCGTGACCCAGACGGTGCACAAAGAACGCGCCGAAGCCTGCTTTCTCGATGACCGACCGCGCCGCGGCATCCACCGATTCGCACGTCGCTCCCGGCCGCGCCGCCTCGATCGCCGCTCGCTGCGCCGCGCGCACCGCTTGATAGGCCGCATGACACTTCTCCCGCGGGCGCCCCACCGCGAACGTGCGCGTCATGTCCCCGTGATAACCGGCCACCGCCAGAACGTAATCGACCACCAGGCAGTCGCCGTCGCTCAGCGCGCGGTCGCTCGTCGGACGATGCGGGATGGCCGCGTTCGGTCCCGACTGCGCCAGCGGCAGCGCCCCGCTCAGCGAGCCGTCGCCCATGCTGATGACCGCCTGACCGGCCAGCTCCAGTTCCGTCATGCCCGGCGACAACCGCTTGCCGATTTCCGCGTAAATTTGTCCCACGCGGCGACACGCCCGCGCGATCGCCTCGACCTCCAGCGGCGACTTCACCTGTCGCACCGACGTGATCGCCCCGTCATCCTCGCGCCACGTAGCGCCCGGCATCGCCTGCGCCAGCCGCCGCTGGACTTCGATCCAGACCGCCGGATCGAGCAGAATCGTGCCGCGTTCCAGTCCCAGGTGTTTTACAGCCTTCGCGATGGCCTCGTACGGACTCTGATCCTCGAGCCACGCGAACACGCGCGTCTGCGGTGGTATCGACCGCGAATCGGGCGCCTCGAATGCCGGGCATACCAGCGCCGCCTCGCCGTCGCCGCTAACCAGCCCACAAACGATTCGGTCCGACGGACCCAGCGGCGCGCCCGAAAAGCCGAGGATATTCGCTGGAGTAAACAGCAGGATTCCGTCGGCGTGTCGCTCGACCAGCAGCGGTCGTATGCGCTCGGTGTGCTCCCGAACTACGCGAAAGTCGATCGCTCCGACCCGGTTCATGTTTGGCTCGCGAGAGAAGCTGTGAACGCCCGATGAGGGGAAAAGTTAACGTTCACATCAGCATCATTATTGCATTTTTCCCGCGATTGTCCAGCCGAATCATCCGAAACCTCGTTCGCGGGAGGCCCGACGACAGTGGACGCTTCTCTCGAATACTTGCTGGATGCCGGCCGTTACATCGTAGAAGCAATGCTATTCAACTCCACGGCCGCTATTATCGGAAGTATGGCCTTCCTCCGCGCCTGCTGTATCCTCGTTGACGCGGAATCGAAAGCCCTCGAAGCCCATCGCATTATCGCCGAAACCGAACGCCGTGCGTGCGCTTTTGCGAACAATCTTCCGACCAAGATCCACTAGGCTCTCGAAGGACGCGGTCCGACACAATCCACCGTGAGCGTTACGACGGGCCGCGCTGCGGCCCCGCGCCCGTTCCGCCATTCCCAACGACCGTGTCTCTCACAGCGCCCCTCTGCAAATTGACAATCATCGCTTCAATTCGTAGATTTGGCCCCGCCAACCGCCGGGCTGGCCGCCCGAGGCGCTGCGCGAAGGACCCTCCTGAATGATCTACCAGTTTCTACGATTTCAGAGTTTTCGCCGCGTCGCTTCGCTGGCGTGGCTGCTGGCCGTCATCGCCGGAATCGCACTCGTCGGTTTCGGCACCGCCATGGCCGTCGGATGGTTCCTCCCCTCGCCGCACGCGGTCGCCATGGGCGAAGACCCCGCCCCGCCCTGGCTTGCAGCCGTTCACCGCTTCGTCGGCATCGCCTATGTCGCCGGAGGGGCCGGCTTTCTCGCGTGGGCGGCGCTGATGTCCTGTCTGTTGGAACTGGCTGGCAAGACCGAATCGCACGGCTTCCGCGCCTACGACGCGCTGCTGGACATCAAGGTCGCAACCGACGAACAGTCGCGCCACTTGCGCTCGATCGCCGAGAACATTCAGCTTTCCGACGCCGCGCGCAGCATCGCCCATCGCGACCGCGAGCAGGACGTGTTGCGATCGGCCATCAACGATGACATTCTGCGTGAGAACTGGGAGGCGGCTTATTACCTCGTCGACCAGCTCGAAACGCGTTACGGCTACAAGCTCGAGGCACAGCAGCTTCGCGAAGAGATCGACACTTCGCGCACCACGCTCGTCGAGCGAAAGATTCAGGAATCGGTGCGGCAGGTTCAGAACCTCGTCGCCTCGCGCGACTGGGACAAGGCGCGGCGCATGGTCGAGAAGCTGCTCAAGCACCACCCCGATCATCCCAGTCTCAAGGGACTGCCCGCCGAACTCGAATCCCGCTGGGACGAGCACAAGCGGCGGTTGCTGAAGGAGTGGGACCAGGCCGTGCAGCGCGACGATGTCGACACCGGCATCCGCGTCCTGCGCGAGCTGGATCAGTATCTGACGCCGAGCGAGGCAGAGGCGATCAAGGAAGCAGCCCGCGACGTTTTCAAGGCCAAGCTGCACAATCTGGGCGTGCAGTTTCAGTTGGCCGTTTCGGAACGGCAGTGGATTCGCGCCCTGGAAGTCGGTGACCAGATCGTGCGCGAGTTTCCCAACACGCGCATGGCCAGCGAAGTGCGCGGCAAGCGCGACACGCTCGTGCAGCGCGCCGACGAACAGCGCAAGGCCGCCGCGGCCGTCACGTAACGGACGACCGTGTCGACCGTGACGGTATTGGCGTGCGTGGGGCCTGGGCCCATCGAAATCGTCACCATCGTGCGTCTCGAAAGGAATCGCATTCGCGCGTCGGCGTTCGAACGCGACAAAAAGGCTCGTCAACCATCGCTGTGCACCTATGTCCCTTCCCCGCTTCGCATTCGTCGTCGCGCTGATTCTGATGATCCCCGCCTGCCGGCCGGGCCACCGTGATTCCGCGGGCCGCCTGGGCGACAACCCCGATCCCATCGACGTCCGCACCGGCTATCGCTATCCGATCGACGCGCCCGTGACGGATTCGGCCGGCGTGCGCGGAATGATCGACCGCGCCCGCGGACGCATCGTGCTGCTCTACTTCTGGACGCGGCTTTCCGAAGGCGCACGATCCGAGCTGCGCCAACTGGCGCTGCTTCAGAATCGCCTGCACGCAGACGGTCTCAGCGTGATCGGGTGCAGTCTCGACGATCCCGCCGAGTGGCAGCGACAGGTGCGCCCGTTGCTCGCCAGCGTCCGCGGCAACTTCCCCTGCGTCGTCGTGCCCGAGGTCTCGCGCGAGGCGTTGCGCAACTGGCTCGCGCCGGACTGGAGCTACGAATGCCCGATGCGCTTTGTCATCGCCCGCGACGGCCGCGTCGTCGCCGTCCTGCCGCCCGATGAGCCGTTCGCGCGCGTTGTTGAAATCGTTGACAACGCGGTACTCGGCCGCTCCGGCGGCGATCCGATTCGCACGACAAGCGAGGCCGGAGAACTGACGATCAGGCTCATCGACGTTCGCGCCGGCCGCACGATCGTCACATTCCCGCCGCTGCGGTACGACGATCCGACGACCATCGACGCCCAGGCCGACGGCGTCGTGCAGCGCGTCACGAGCCGCACCGATCGAGTGGCGGTGCTGCCGTTTGTCACCCGCGCCGACCCGACGCAACTGAACGACGACGGGCTGCGCGCCGCCGAGCGCTTCGCGCGTTGCCTGCGCGTCGCCGGGCTGCCCGATCTGGTCGAACCGCGCGAATCGTGGCAGCGGCTGACCGACCTGCGCCTGTCGCCGATGACGATCGACTTCGACCCCAGCGGCCTGGCGCGGCGCTGGCCGGTCGACTACGTCGTACTTGGCTGGTGGCGCCCGCCCGCGCCTCGCGACGTCGCGCCCCGACCGCCGACCGCCCCGCACCGCGCCGATGAATCGAGCGAAGTCGAGTCCGACGAACCCACCCCGCGCGAGTAAGTTCTTTCGCGGTCCATGCGGCGGCCGCCTCCGAACGGATTCAGCGTCGCTTCGCCGCTGCTCCCTGTTGCTGTTCCCAGTCTCCCAGTTCCACGGTTTCGACGTTTCATTTCGACTTTCGACTTTCGCACCCTGCCCTTGATTTTCCCCCCCGCCGCGCCCATACTTTCTCGATTGTTTTTACGCAGGAGCCGATAAATGTACGCAGTCATCGCCGATGGCGGCAAACAATACAAGGTCCGGCAGGGTGACACGCTCTACGTCGAGAAGCGGAACCTGCCAGAAGGCGCTAGTACGGTCGAGTTCGACCAGGTGCTGCTCGTCGGCGAGGGCGAATCCACCCGCGTCGGCACGCCGTATCTTCCCGATGCCAGGGTCGTCGCCCGCTTTGTCGAGGCCGTCAAAGGACCCAAGGAAACCATCGTCAAGTACCGCCGGCGCAAGGGATACCGGCTCAAGAAGGGTCACCGCCAGCAGTACCTCAAGGTGACGGTTGAGTCGATTCACGCTTAACGTCGGCCTGCTCACGCTTCTGGTCACGGCCGTCGCGGGGTCGGCGTCGCAGCCGACCTCGACGGAAAAGCACGCCCTGCGCCGCCACTTCAGAATCGACGACTCCCTCTATTACGTCGTCGAGCGCGATATCTCCACCCGCCACGTATTGCTCAACGTCCCGCTCGTCACGCGCCGCAAGCACGTCGACGAGTGGGCCGAGCGCATCCACAGCCTGGCGCCCGACGGCAGCGCCAACATCGAGTGGATACTCGAACGCGTGCAATACCAGAAGTCCGATCTCAAGGGCGACTACCGCTTCGACTCGCTGACCGATCTGCCCAACCAGGAAACACGCTCGGCGACCGCCTTGATCGGACAAAAACTCGTCGCGCGCCAGAAGCCTAACGGCACGGCCGCCGTCAGCGGCGGATCCGCCGACAAGCCGCACGCCGTAACCGAAAAAACCACGGCTCCAGTGTCCGCGCCTGCCACGCCTGCGGGCAGCACGGCCGCCTCACAACCCGCTGCGAACGTCGCCTCGCGACCCTCGACCACGGCCGCCAGCCGACCCGCCGGCGCTCGCCCGCGTCCCGCCATCCGCTCGCGTGCCCTGTACGACCGCGAGGAAATCTTACGGTTCATTGCTCGACTGACGACCGACTTTCTGCCTGCCACGCCCGTCGCGGCCGGCGAGTCGTGGACCATCGAGTTCGACGAGTTAAAGCCGACCTTCGGCAAAGTCACGCACCGGCTGACCTGTACGCTGCGCCAGATTGTCGACGCCGACGGGGGGCGCACCGCGCTGATCGGCGTGAACGGCGACAGTGCGGTGAATGAGGCCGACGCATCCGAGGCCGCCGGCGACGAGGCCAGCATCGTGCTGAAAAACGCGCGATGGAGCGGCGACATTCGCTTCGACGTCGAGCGCGGCCGGCTGCACTCGCTGACGCTGCGCAGCGACTTGTCGATGGCGCTGGTCAGCGACGACCCGAAAAAGAAGGAATTTTCGTTGGAAATGGCCGAGCAGCAAACGATTCGCGTCGGGGTCTCCACGCAGCCGCCCGTGCGGCCGATCGTCGTGCAGTCGCAGCGGCCGGGCGCGACGCAGCCCGCGGGCGCCAACGGCGCTGCCGACGGCCGGATCGCTGCGCCCAACGGCGACGCGCATGCGGCGAGCCGAATTTCGGCCGATTCGAATGAGCAGTGGAAGAAACTGATCGCCCCGCCGGTGCGTTCGGCACTTCCGACGCGCGGCATCGGCTCGCCGCGCAAGTTCACCATGCCGCTGAAGGCCAACGGCGCCTCGCGCCACTCGCTGGAGCGCCTGATCCTCACGTCGCAACCCGCCTCGCAGCCGGCCAACGGCGCCGCCCGCAACGCCGCCCCCCCCGCCACGTCGCGCCCCGCCCCGACGGGCCGGCGCGCGATGGAGCCCAGCGCGGCGGAGTGAGTCAGGATACGACGTTCGCTCTGTTCACTACAGCGCTCGGCCGTAGTTACCACTGATTCGTCATGACGACTTCGGCCCGTGGGGTGGCATGGTCAAGCCCTCGCGCGGTAGCGGCTCAAGTTGTCTGACGCCTCACCTCGCGAGGGCTTGGCCATGTTGAGTCGTCAATCAGCAGAACGTACAACGATACGGGCGTGCAGAGATGCCCACGTGGCTGTTTCCCAACGTGTCGTTTGGTTTGTCGCTCGGAGATCTTGGCCGTAAGGAGCAGGGTGCGCACACGACCAGCCGACGCGGCGCGGTTCTCAATCGCATATACTCGTATTTTCAGTTGATTCCCTTCGCCAGGCCAGAGGGCGAGCGCAAACGATGCGGAATTCAGGCTCGATAGAGGCGCCGCCCTGCACTGCAGGGCACGTCCGGATCGTGCTCCTCGTTTCCGCTTTCTGGCAGGCCGTTTGCGCAATCCAGCACTACGTTTACGGCTTCTTCGTTTGGCGTGCGGTGTTGGCGGCCTACACGTCGCTACTCGGCGACGTACAGGCCAGCATCGGTTGTTATCAACGCCTGGATGCCTACATTGCTTACGTCGTCATGACGGCGCCGGCGACGCTGGCCGCCATCTTCGTTCTTTGCCGGTTTTACGACCATCGGCCGAAACGCAAGGCCGTCTCGGCGATGTTCCTACTTTGGGAAATACCGGTCCTCGCATTGCTAGCGTGGAAATATGAAACAGGGCTTCACTACATGATCAACCAGCTCAAGTGGACCCTGTTTGGACCGCCCGACGACCTCTACAGCGTCCGGAACCTCGGGCTTCCCAGGCTTCTTGCGTGGCTGCTGTGTACGCTGCCCGTCTGCATTGCGGTTACATGGTACTGTTCGCGCAGACTCGCCGGGCGGGCGCGCGGATTTCCCGTTGAGTTGATCCGCCCGTAATGCGGCAAATTTCGTGAATCGGTTGCAACGTGATGGCAGATCCGCGGGCCGCGAAGTGACCAGATTTCATGAACGACACTCAACGGTCCCAGTCAGTCCGAAGGAACCGGATCGTGTAAATAATTCGATGCAGCGCAACGGCTCTGGCTCCAACGCACGCCCGCTTGGACGAACCACTGTGTTTCCACTCGAAACTACGCTTCGAACGACCGAATCTCAACTCGCGATTCGACTTGTGGACGATTGACACGACGTGCTCATCGCCAGAAATCCCGATACGCCTCACTTTGCTCGCCACGCAAATGGTCTGGCGCTGCGCCGCGCACCCGACGCCAGAGGTCGGCCACATCTCCATCCGTTTCTACCGGAATGTAATGCTCGACCTGCTGCTTCTGCACAATGAGCCAGCCGCGCTTTACGCCTTCATGCGGCAACACGACAAAATGCTCTACCATCCATGGCCCGTCGCCCCATCGCCCGCTATGCTCGACCAGTTCGTGTCCGCGCAATGAATCCGCCGCAACAATCCCCGCCTGCGAAGGCACGGGCACCGCCGATGACCATCCGACGTACGCAAACACGGCCAATGCGAAAAGCAGCAGACCCAACCAGCCCCACGACGTGCGGGGCAATGGAAGCCGTTCCATCATACTTCTCCGTTCAGATAGTAATCAGACCCAACGTCACACTTCAACCAATAGCAGGTGCCGCAGCACACGGCACGATCGCAGGATCGCGTGCGTTTCACTGCGTGCCATCTCGATGAATGGCGGATGGCCTGCGACTTACTTGCCCTGCGAACAGACGCACCAGTCTGACAGTGTGCGATGTTCTCCGCGCATGGATCGGAAATGTCCTAAAGAGCTTCACACACTTTGAAGTCCACCGCAAGACGCTCGATCACGCTCGTACCGGGAGGCAACGGCGCGATAACTCCGTCTCATGACCGCTCTTGCACTGCTCGTTTTCCGCATACGCGTCGCTCACTCTGTTGGCGGTCCAAAAGCGGCAGGAAGCGGCGAACGAATAAAGGCCCCTTGAGAGTTTTCGCCTTCACCTGCCGCACACGGGCCTGGGCTTCGACTTTTGTCGCACTCGTTCGATCCAGGCGTTGCGCTCACCGCCCTACCTTCGCTTGAGTAGTCGATTCCCCGGACCCCTTGCGAGGCGTCAAACGCTGCGAAGTGTAATCCACCGTCCCCCCGGCATGGACAAACCGCCGCCATCGGATTAACTTCCCCGGCCGCGCGCGGCGGAGTGGCGACGAGACGCCGCCGCGGGAACCACGCATACGGATGGCTTTCATGACCGCAGCACTGTGGGTGCTCTGCCTTCTCTACATGCTGATCGCGCTGCGTTGGCTGATCGGGGCCGTGCAGGTCGGCCGCGCGCCGCTCGACGCCATGCGCCTGCCGGCCCGTCCCGACCGGCCGTCCGACCCCGCCGATCCGAAGCTCTCGGTGCTGATCGCCGCGCACAACGAAGGCGATCACATCGAGGACTGCATTCTCCGGCTGTGCGCCCAGAACTTTCCGCTCCACGAAATCATCGTCGTCAACGACCGAAGCCACGACACCACCGGCGAAGTCGTGGCGCAACTGGCGCGGAACGATCGGCGCATCGTCCCGGTCGAAATCCGCGAGCTGCCCGACGGCTGGATCGGCAAGTCGCACGCGCTGTCGGTCGGCGCAGCGAGCGCCACCGGCGACTATCTGCTGTTCATCGACAGCGACGTCTTCCTGCGGCCCGGCGCGATCGCCGCCGTGATGGACAAGGCCGCCCGCGACCGCATCGACTTTCTGACCCTCTGGCCGCGACTGGGCCTGCGCAGCCCCGCCGACCGCATCATGGTCCCCGCCGCCGGATGGCTGCTGACGTTCTGGTCGCTGCTCGGCGGCGGAGCGGCGGCCCAGTCCCACGAGGCGACAATGGGCAACGGTCAGTTTCTGCTGGTGCGGCGCGAAGCGTACGGCCGCATCGGCGGACACGAGGCCGTGCGGGCCGAACTGGCCGAGGACGCCATGCTGGCCGAGAACGCCCGTCGCGCCGGCTTGCGAAGCTGGGTGGGCCTGGGCGCCGGGCTTTACGTCGCCTCGCGCAACAGCACGTTCGCCCGCTGCGCCAACGGCCTGGCGCGCGTGCTGATCGGCAGCCTGTGCAGCCCCTGGAAGCTGCTGCTGAGCACGCAGATCATGCTCGGCGCGTGCATCGCGCCGTTCTGGATCGCGCCGCTGGCAGCCGGCCTGGGCGCGGCCGGATTCGATTCGGCGCTGTGCATCGCGTGGACGGCGGCGGCGGTCGCGCACGCGGCCGGCATGTTCGCCACGCTGCGCCGACTGTTCGCGCTGACGCTGGAGCAGCGCGGCGGACTGTGGCTGTTTCCGATCGGCTGCATTCTGACGGTGGGACTGCTCGTGTGGGCGTTCTTCATCATGACCGGCCGGGGCACGATCCGCTGGGGCGCGACGCGCTACGTGGTTCGCGGATCGCGCATCGTGTCGCCGGTACACGCGTAGACGGCAGGGAGCACAGCCGCCCCCGGCTGTGTCGCGTGGCGCCCTTCGACAATCGCGCCGAAGCACCGCCTTCACAGAACCGCGACCGTGAGGGAGCGCCGCGGAATCTGCCGCTGCGAACGCACGCTTCATGCTCCGCCGCACGCCGGCCGATTCCTATCCGGACGCCTGTGCTGCCTCGATGCGCCTCCCGCCGCTCCCTTACGGTCGCGGTTCGGTTAAGGAGCGCGGTTCGCGATTCGGTTCAGGAGCGCGTGGCGCCGTTTGGTTCAACCGCCGCGCGATGCGGAGTCAAATCGACATCAGCAACAGCGGCGGATTTTCGACCAGCTCGACCAGCGTCTTCGTGAACCGGGCCGCATCCGCGCCGTCGATGATGCGATGATCGAACGACAGGCTCAGCGGCATCATCGCCCGCGCCACGATGCGGTCGTCGCGCACCACCGGCTTTTTCGCCAGCCGCCCCGTCACGAGAATCGCCGTCTCGGGATAGTTGACCATCGGCGTCGAGAACGTGCCGCCCAGCGCTCCGACGTTGGACAGCGTGAACGTCCCGCCGCGCAGCTCGGCGATGTCGAATTTCGTCTCGCGGATGCGCGCCGACAACTCGCCCAGCTCGCGCGTGAGGTCGACCAGGCTCTTGCGATCGACGTCGCGCAACACCGGCACGATCAACCCGCGCGGCGCATCGACCGCCACGCCGATGTGAATGTAGTGCTTCCAGACGATTTCGTTCGTTTGATCGTCGTACGAGCAGTTCAGTTTCGGGTGCTGCTTCAGCGCGGCCGCCAGCGCCTTGAGGATGAACGCCGTGATCGTCAGCTTACCGCCTCCGGCCTCGGCGACGCGCGCCGCGTGTTCCTTGCGGAACGCCTCCAGCTCCGTCAGATCGGCTTCGTCGCCGTGCGTGACGCGCGGCACCATCTGCCACGAGCGGGCCATCTGCCTCGCGATCGTCTTGCGGATTTGCGACACCGGCTCGCGTGTAATCGGTCCCCACTGCGAAAAGTCCGGCATGCCCTCGCCGCCCGGCGCGGCGGTCGGCGATGCCGTCGCGCGCGGCGATTCGGCCCGTGCCGGCTGTGCCGTCGGCGCACCGGCCGCGCGAGCACCTCCCTGCCGGACACGCTCCAGGTCTTCCTGCAACACGCGCCCGCCCGGACCGGAGCCGGTCACCGCACGGATGTCGATGTTCATCTCGCGCGCCATCCGGCGAACCGCCGGCGTCGCCGGAACCGGACCGGCGCGTTGAATCGCCGGCTCGACCGGTATCGGCGGCGGTGGCGCGACGATGCGCGAGGGCGCCGCGACCGCCGTGCGCGTCGATCCGTCGCCGCCCGCCCCGGCCGCCTGGGCGACGGCCCGCTGCGGCGCGGCGGCCGGAGCGGCCACGCGTTCGGCCTTCGCCGCCGGCGCGGAACCGGCGGCGCCCTCGGCAATAACGACCAGCACTTGTCCGACCTTGATCGTGTCGCCGGTCTTGACCAGCAGCTTCTCGACCCGGCCGGCCCGCGGCACGGGAATCTCGACCGCGGCCTTGTCGGTTTCGACCTCCATGATGGGCTGGTCCTCGGTGACCGTATCCCCTTCGGAGATCAGCACCGAAATGACCTGCGCCTCATGTATGCCTTCGCCCAGATCGGGGAGTTTGAATTCAAATGCCATGTTTCAACTCGTTGATTCTGCCTCTGAATGATCCTTCGGTCCTGCTCATTGCGGCGTTATCGAGCCGACACGAGTCAAACGTCTTCATGCCTCAATCGAACCGCGACCGGGGCGGGAGCGTGAAGGGTCGTGGTTCCGTTGATTCCGCCGACGCTTCGCTAAAACGCCACCACTTCCTTCACGCCCGAGATGACGCGATCCGCGTCCGGAAGATAGTACTTCTCGGTCGCGAAGAACGGAATGATCGTATCGTAGCCCGTCACGCGCTTGATCGGCGCTTCGAGATGCAGCAGGCTGCGTTCGACGATGCGCGCCACGATCTCGGCCCCCATGCCGCAGGTGCGCGGCGCCTCGTGCACGACCACCGCCCGGCCGGTGCGTTCGATGGACGACGTTATCGTCTCGGTATCCAGGGGCGAGAGCGTCAGCAGATCGATCACTTCGCAGTCGATGCCGTGATCCGAAGCCAGCTCGTCGGCCGCCTCGAGCGTCGGCCGCAGCGACGCGCCGTAGGAAATCAGCGTCACGTCGCGGCCTTCGCGTACGAGTTGGGCCTTGCCGATCGGGAACGTCTCGGGCTGTTCGGGCACTTCTTCCTGGTGCGAGCGATAGCAGGCCTTCGGTTCGTAGAAGATCACCGGATCGGGATCGAGGATCGATGCCCGCAGCAACGCCCGCGCATTGCGCGGCCCGGAGGGAACGACCACTTTCAGCCCGGGCAGATGCACCCAGATCGCCTCGCGGCTTTCGCTGTGGTGCTCGATGGCGCGGATTCCGCCGCCGTAAGGGAATCGCACCACCATCGGACACGTCAGGCGTCCGCGCGTGCGATTGCGGAAGCGCGACATGTGGTTCTCGATCTGGTGAAACCCGTGGTAGCCGAAGCCGGAAAACTGCATCTCGCAAATCGGCCGCAGACCCTTGAAGCACATGCCGATGGCCGTGCCGACGATGGCCGATTCGGCCACCGGTGTATCGACGACGCGGTTCTCGCCGAACTCGGCGTAGAGACCCTCGGTTATCCGAAATACGCCCTCGTCCTTGCCCACGTCCTGGCCCAGGACGAGGACGTTGGGATCTTCGCGCAGCGCCTCGCGCATGGCGAGATTCAGCGCCTTGGCCATGTTCATTTGCGGCATGAGATCACCTGTGAGCCATCAGCTATCTGCTTTTTGCAGTGGCAGATTTCAGTCGTCGGTACTCTGCGGTCCCCGCGCCTCTGCGTGCGCGTGATATTTCGACGTTTCGACTTTCAACCTACACCGCCACGCCCTGCCGCGTGCGCGCTTCGGGCGCTTCGTTTTCCGGCGGCATCATGGCGCGCTCCGCTTCGCGCATCTGCTCCACCAGGTGCGGCGGCATCTCGGCGAAGTGATAGCGGAACATGTCGAGCGGATCGGGCTTGTACTGCTCGGCTTTCTCCACGGCTACGCGAATCTCTTCCACCACCTGTTGCTCCACTTCTTCGCGCCCCTTCTCATCCAGCACGCCCTTCTTTTCGAGATACTTCGAGAACCGCAGAATCGGATCGCGCTGCTTCCACGGCTCGACTTCCTCCTCGCTGCGGTACTTCTTCGGATCGTCGGCCGTCGTGTGTACCCCCATGCGATAAGTCACCGCCTCGATCAGCGTCGGCCCCTCGCCGGCACGAGCCTTCTGCGCAGCCTCGCGCGTCGCCACGATCATCGCCAGAATGTCATTGCCGTCGGCCTGGATCCCGTCGATGCCGTAGGCGATGGCGCGCTGTGCCAGCGTCGGCGCGGCAGAGGTCTTGCAGCGCGGCAGCGAAATCGCCCACTGGTTGTTCTGAATGATGCAGATAAGCGGCAGGCGAAAGACGCCGGCGAAGTTCATCGCCTCGTGAAAATCGCCTTCGGCCGTGGCGCCGTCGCCGATGAACGTCAGCACGACCGTGCCGTCGCCGCGATAGCGCGACGCGAACGCCACGCCGGCGGCTTGCTGGACCTGCGTGCCGACGGGAACCGCAATCGGCGTATCGTTCAAACCCTGCGGAACCGTGGCGCCAAACTCGTGCCCCGCCCACCAGAGCATGATGCGGTGCATTTCCCAGCCGCGCCACAACATGCCGGCCGTCTCACGGAAGGATGGGATGAACCAGTCGTCGGGCGTGATTTGCGACGCGGGACCGAGCGAGGCGGCCTCCTGACCGAACGAAGGGCCGTAGGTCCCGATTCGGCCTTGCCGCTGCAGGCGAATCAGTCGCTCGTCAAACCTCCGCGACCGCACCAGCCCGTGGTAAAGCTTGCGCAGCTCCTGCGGGCTGAGCTGGGGTTCCAGCGCTTCGTCCACGATACCGTTGGGATCGAGGACGGCGATCTCTTCCAGTCGATGAGGCAGTTCAATCTTTCCGCGTGGCAACGGTCGCTCCTCGCCGTTCGCGCGGCCCGATGGCGCACGACGCTTCGATGGGCCTCGGGGCGGATTGGGCGGTCGCTCGCCCGCGCGCACGCATTCCGACCCGCTCGGTGCATTCTAGCGGATGCGTCGCGCAGGGGAAGAGCGCGCGACGCGCGTGCCACGCCCGAAAGCCGGGTGAGCGTGGCATCGTCAAGCGGCCCGCGCGCGTCGGTCTTCTGTCGGCGGCGGATGCGGCGGACCGGCGGTTGCCCAAGCGGCCCGCGCGCGCGTCGGTCTTCCGCGGGAGCAGGCTCGTGCGGGATTACCATCTCGCACGCACTGCCGCGGGATTCTTATCCCGCCCGGGCAGACGCGGGAACGGATTCCCGCCGATCTGGGTGCGAGAAGGGATTCACGCACCAGCGGTGGTGGCCGCGCACCTGTCGTTCCCGTCCGTCTGTCCCGGCGCGCCGGGATGGCGGTTGACGGCGACGCGTTTCGTTGGGTGCCGGGGGGCAGTTGGAGTATTGCCTGCTGGTTGGGTTAGGGGCACGCCGCTTTGGTGGGTGGCATGCTCCCGCTCTTCTCAGCGTGAAGATGCTTACGCCTCACGGCGAAATCATGCCACCCGCCGGCACCAAGCGCGGCAGCGGTGACGGGGAGATCAACTACGGCTTCGCTTACAGCCCTGCGGCAGCGATGGTCATGGATGTCGGTTGAACCGGCGCTGGGACTGACTCGTCCTCTACGTCCTTTCCCTTCGGAATGCTCCTCTCCGCGCTGCGCGAGACGCGACGGGTCGCAAGTTCGGCTTGCTCGCCTTCAATTGTCTCCCGCTTGATGACCTCTTCGCGCAGCATCTTGTCGATGACTTCGGGCTTGACCAGTATGTCACTGACACGGCGAATCTCCCGCCGGATAGCCGATTGCACTGAGTCGGTATTCAGGATGATGGCCGCGAGCATGAATCGGCTCGTCGCGTCTTTCCGATCGCGGTATTCCGCGAGGGCGCTCTTGGCGAATCCTTCGCGCGTCACGAGATAGAGCTTTTCGAGGTCACCTTCATTCTTGGCACTGACCTGGAGCAGGTTGAAGCGGGCGATCTCCTGCCTGTCGATGGGCTTCTTGAAGACGATGTGATACAGGCACCATTCGACCGCGTTGGTCAGGACGACCCACTCGCAACCTTGGTTCGCGGCATAGTCAACCGCCTGCTTGATGTGGCTGTCTTTCAGATCGAGTCCGATGGCCTTTACCTCGATCAGGAAGGCCAGCTTGGTATCGAGCTTGACGGCCAGGTCGCAATACGTGCCGCGAATGAAATGCTCGCTGGTCACCTCCGCGTACTTGTCGTATCCGAAGATTTCGCTGAGCAAGTCCTTGACGACGGTAACGGTGTCGGCTTCCGACACGTCGCGAGCCTTCTGCTGTTCGAGGATGTTCCGAAAGCTCTTGAGGGAGCTTACGATTCTCTCTGCGACGCGCTTCGGTATGGCCATTTCGAGTCTCCTACGGTATAGCTGCTCTGCGGCGTACGTTTCCTCACGCCTCAATCGTCGGCATCGCGTCTCGCTCCACCCTTGACATGCCGCAATGCCCGGCTGCACGGCCGCGAACGTCGTTCGGCGAGGCCCATCAAGGCCGGGCGGCCCTTTCAGGCCCTTGACACGCGAGGCGATCACGTCGCAGTTGCACGCGCGGCGTCAAGGCAGGCCAGCGCAGCATGTAATGTGCTGGCTCGCCGCGCTGCGCGCCGGCACCGTCGCGCGTGTAGGCTACCCGCGTGCCTGCCCTTGATGCACGACGCTTCACAGGATCCAAGGGCAGGAACTCAAGCTCGCCCGGATCGCCCGGTCGTGGGTGGCACGCTTTCGCTGTACTCAGCGTGAGCATGCTTACGCCTCACGGCGAAAGCATGCCGCCCTCCGCTCATCGCTTGGCCGCCGCCGAACGACGAGGCGCCGGCGACCCCTCAAGCAAGCCTTGCGCGCTCAGGTCCTCGTCGATCTCCGGCCAGTGGATGCCAAAGCCGCCGCCGCAGACTTGCCAGTTGGCCCGCTGGGCCGGCGTAGCATCAAGCAGACGCGGATACCACGCCAACGGCACCGTGTTGGTCCGGCCGTCTGCCAGATCGACGCTCAACGTGTCGTCGTCGAAACGCACGTCCGCCACGCGCTCACCCGGCTTCGGGGGGGAAGTTGTCATGGCAAGCCTCCAGAGACTCCGCCGCGCGCTCCACGACGATGCGCCGAACGGGTGGGATGGGCGTCCCCGCCCGTCAACCATTCCTTGGGCCGGAAGCCGATATTGCACCACGCCAGCTCGACGGGCGTCAGCCAGAACTTCGCCGTGTACGCATCGCGATCCACGTGCACGTGCGGCGGCTCGCGACGATCGTGACTGTAGAAGTATATCCGATACGGGCCGATTCTGGCGATCGTCGGCATGTGGCGCCCCAGGTTTCGGATAACCCCTCGCGGGATAGAGTCGTTGGTCATGAGCGCTCCTGGGCTTCGGCCGCGGCCGGTTTTGCCGCCATTGGTCGCCTTTTGGTGCGGGAGCGCCGAAGGATCGGGAACGCGATGTCGCTCCACGCTTGACGCGCGATGCGCAATCCCCGGTGAATACCGACGGATACGGCAATAAAAGGCGCCTCGCGCGCGGTTGTCAAGACTCCACGATCCGAGCGTGGGCCGCTGGGCCGCTCTGGCCCGCTCCGGCGGATGCGGCGGATTAGCCGCGGCCAGCGTTGGTCGGCCTGGCGCGTGCGGTCATCACATCCCGCGGAGGACTTGCACCTCAAACAATTACGACATGGCTGACAAACAAATAAGCGGCCCATCCGCGCGGGTAAGCACGGATGGGCCGCTTGGTTTATTCACGTGACCGCGCCGCGCCCTCATCAGGCGCTCGCGCGGCAACGTCCTTTCAGTTTCTCAAACGTCGCCGGATTAGGCCTTCCCGTTGGCCTTCTCCAGAGCCTTCGAGGCGGCCATGATCTTGGCGCGGTCGAGCTGGATGCGGGCCATGATGTCGCACTCGATCGTCTTGCCGTCCACGACGTACACGATCTTTCCGCCGTTCGACTTGGCCTTCTCGCCCGCCATCTTGTCGCAGCAGAATTCCTCGTCGCCGACGCGATACTTCATCGACACGTCCTTCATCGCGGCCATCACGACCTTCGAAATCTGCTCGGCCTTCTCCTTGCTGTCAACACACTGGCCGGCCACACAATACATCACCGTCTTGCCGTCGGTCTTGGCCACAACCGTGCCGCCCGACTTCTCGCCGTGGCAGCTCTCTCCGCCGGTGGCGCCCGTCTTCTTCGCGGTCGCTGTGTCGCCCTTGCCCGCGCTGCACGTGCCGCCGGCCGCCGCAACAGCCTTACCGGCCGAGCAGGTCGCCTCGCTCTTGCCCGCCGAGCACGAAGCCGTCTTGGCCTGACCCTCGGACGAGCCGCACGAGCTGGCGCACGCCTTCATGCACTCCTCCTGCGTACGGACCGTAGCGAAGTTGGCGACGTACTGATCGAGCACGTCGGCGTAGGCCGCCATGGCCTTGTCCTTGTTCTCGTACTTGGTGTGGCCGACCATGAAGACGACGCTCTTGCCGTCCTTCTTGGCGGCTTCCTCCGCCGAAATCGGACACTCGAAGGACTTGTCGCCGACCTGCATCACCATCTTGGGCGCACACTTGCTAAGCTCACAAGTCGAGGTGCAGGCGTCCTTGGACGCCGAGCAACCTTCCTTGGCGGCTTTGGCACATTCGGGGCCGCCGGCCAACGCCCACGACGCGCCCGTGATGGCGACGATCGCCAGGGCCAACGCAAACAACTTGGTGACGTTCTTCATGAATCAACCTCCCATACGACTGAACAAAATGGTGCGAACCAGGCCCAAGGCCGGAACACCCGGAGGGCCGTGACGCGGTTCTTCGTTATGCGGACAGCGCCTACAGGATAGAACTTCCACGAGGCGAGGTCTACTCATGCTTCAGTATCTCGAAGTTGCCGGGACTCATTCGTCGCTTGACGAGAGCCGTCGTTGCGATTCGGCTCCGATCGGGACGCCGGTGCGGATACGCCCTCTGCACGCGCGGTCTCCCCTTCCTCAACGCTCGCCTGCTATCACGTAGACGAGTTATCACCCGAGGCGGTTTCATGAAATCCAGAAAATAATCCAGGATATTCGGACTGCAATAATGTGATGATCGTCCTATAAATCGGATGACGCTGTCCAAGATGGGTTCTCAAGGCACTCCAACGCGCATGCCGGGCTGCCGGAACAAAGCTTCAATCCCAAAACGCGCCGTATTATCATGAGCGTGATAACACCCCGACTTGCAGGAGACCGTCGACATGGCTTCCGCACCTGGCATCGCCAAACAGACCGCCGGACAGGGCGCCCGCGCCGCCAACCCGCTCGACCTGATCGACGTCGATCATGTTCGCTTCTACGTCGGCAACGCCAAGCAGGCTGCCTTCTTCTACGCCCATTGCTTCGGCTTCCAGATCGAGCAAGTCGCCGATCTGACCACCGGCAGCCGCGACGCCGCCCACTATCTGTTGACGCAAGGCAACATCCGATTCGTAATGACTTCCGGCCTGTCGGCGGAGCATCCGGCCAGTATGGAGGTGGCGCTGTACGGCGACGGCGTGAAGGACGTGGCGTTTACGGTGTTCGACGCCGAAAAGGCGTTCGAGCAGGCGGTCCGCAACGGGGCGCAAGTCGCTTACGAGCCGCGCACGATGCGCGATGAAACGGGCACGGTGACCGCGGCGGGCATCCGCACGTACGGGCGCGTCGTTCACTCCTTCGTTTCGCGCAGCGGCGCGTACGACCTGACGAACGTCAAGCGCGGCGGCCCGTTCATGCCGCGCTACCGCAAGGTCGAGGGGCTGAACGTCAACGACTACAACCGCCGGCACGCCTGCGGGCTGAAGTTCGTCGACCACCTCGTCGGCAACGTCGAGATGGGCAAGATGAACCACTGGGTGGCCTTCTACGAAAACGTGCTGGAATTCAGCATGTTCAAGCACTTCGACGACAAGGACATCTCGACCGAGTACTCGGCGCTGATGTCAAAAGTGATGGCCAGCGGCAACGGGCTGATCAAGATGCCGATTAACGAACCGGCGCCCGGAAAGCGCAAGAGCCAGGTGGAGGAGTATCTGGACTGGCATCAGAACACGCCGGGCGTGCAGCACCTGGCGTTGCGGACGGACGATGAGCTGTCGAGCATCACCGAGCTGCGCGGCCGGGGCGTCGACTTTCTGACGATCCCGCCGGCCTATTACGAGCGCGTGTGGGACCGCGTCAACACGACGCTCCAGAAACATGACAAGCCGCCGGTGAAGGAGGATCACGAGAAGATTCGCGATCTGGGCATCCTGGTCGACGCCGACGACGAGGGCTACTTGCTGCAACTGTTCACCAAGCCGCTCCAGGACCGTCCGACGCTGTTCTTCGAAATCATCTGCCGCCGCGGCAGCCAGAGCTTCGGCAAGGGGAATTTCAAGGCCCTGTTCGAGGCGCTGGAACTGGAACAAAGCAAGCGGGGCAATCTGTAAGCCGACGCATCATCACTTGCGGAGCAGTCTGTTCGACTTGTCCATGTAGAACAGCCGCCCTCGGCTGTGAATGGGGCACGGCCGCCCACGCCTGTGTCGCCTGGTGTGGGCTTTCGGGGCGTGAATCTCTGTCAAACACGGTCGCGTTTCACGTGAAACAGCGAATGGGGCACAGCCGCCCTCGGCTGTGAATGGGGCACGGCCGCCCACGGCTGTATCGCCGGTGCGGGCCTTCGGGGCGTGAATCCCTGTCAAACACGGTCGAGTTTCACGTGACACAGCGAACGTAGCCCAGCCGCCCTCGGCTGTGTCGTGTAGCTCGGGTTTGCAGCCCGCGCGTCCCTCCCGGCCGCGTGTGTGTTTCACGTGAAACAGCGATTGGGAATTGGCGGCAGCGTAAGGCACGGAATCTCGGTAAAACGTCTGATTATCGCGTAGCGGACCGTGCTACTAGGAAATGCGCGGCGCACAATGAGGACAGGACGGTGAAGCCGGAGAAACGACAGCGGAACGGGCGCGAATACGCTTGCCGGCCAGCGGCGCGCGGACCGACGCTCCCGCCTACTCGACAATCTTGCACAGCGTTCCGAGCTCCGCGTTTCTCGGTTTGATTGGAGTATATCACGCATGAAACACGCCGGAGCGCTCACACCTGTTGTAGTCAGCGGGCAGGGGCCGAGGGTGTGGGAGGCACAAATGCAGCCAGCGGTGAGTTCATTGAGACTTGTTCGTTGCTTGCACGTGCAGTGTCGCATGGCCCCCTAAGGAGGCCGGTGAGCTTCGCAACGTATGATCGCGTTCTGGAGAACTGATCGGGCGAGAGGCTGTATGTCATTGCCAGCTACAGAAGATTATCGTGGGCGAGATGTGCTCGTAGGCTGCGAAACCGGTACATTGCGGCGCGAGCGAGGCACTGTAGGTATCCTGGCTTCCGGCGACCGCAACTCTGGGGTGCCGAGTGAACGTAAACGAGCTTTCCAGTGCTCAGACGATTCAGGCATTCTCGAGTGGATTTGCACAACCGCTGGCGCATTTGGATTGTCGTCGGAAATCCGATATCGGTGAATCATTTGCGCTTTCATTTCGTACACCTCGAATTCGCGCGCTACTCCAGGGCACGAAATAGTCCCGGCCCGCGCAACAAACTGAAAAGCAAGGGACTGCGTGTCGCGGTCACTCATGAGGTAATCGCGTGGCAACGCCAGAGTCCACACTGGTTGAAACGCCGGCCCCAATAACGCAATGACCACGCCGCGGTCCGTAAAGGGATCACTGTACCACTCGATGAGAAGGTAATCACTTTCAGGTA
>WYBU01000098.1 GCA_011525745.1 Planctomycetaceae bacterium
ATTATCTTCACGGCGCCGCACCCCGACGACCTCGAGATCGGCTGCGGCGGCACGATCGCCCGATTGGTCAAGCTCGGTTATCGCGTCGGCATGATTCACATGACGAACGGCGAGCCGACGCCGCGCGCTCGATCGCGAACGCCGTCGTCACTGAACAAGAAATCAGTCCTTCGCTCAAGAAAAATTCTCAACCTCTGAGCGGCCCCGCTCTTAAAGCTGACGTGTCCCGCAGGAGCGGCTGATTCAAGTTGGCGGGTCTGCGTGAGCCCGGAGCGATGCATGGGGTCGGGGTTCCGCTGAATCGAAGAGTCCGAACCCGGCAGTTAAGCCAGGCAAGCGCCGGGGCGGACGACCACTCTCGTTTGTTTTCCCGTGGTCCCGGGAGGGACCATGTAATCACGGCCGGGTCGAGAGGCAACAGGTTTCCGACGACTGACGAGGAATTGCGAATCCCTGTCCTCGAGCGAGATCGCCCTTTATGGCTTTCGCGTCCGAGCCGATCCGTCGGTTTGGCCGGGGACCGAAAGACTTAAACGGCGAGATTGCGTGGCGGGGATTCCTCCTACGCGGCATTAAGCCGCGTCGACGCGGATCACGAACCAGTCTGCTCTCCGTGGCGGGTCTGCGTGGGGCCGGGGCGAATTTGTGCCCCCGCCGCTCCATTTGCGGCGGTATGATCGCACTGATTAGAACTCATTCAAGGGATTGGCATGCCCGCTGAGCCGGAGTCGAACCACGACGAGCGTCTGCAAACACGCACGTCGCTGCCCCCAGAGCAGGACGCGACGCTTGAAACGCCTTCTGACACCAAAGGAATGCGGCAAGCTGATGCAAGCGCGATTCCGCATGTCGCCTCGGACGCGTTCACCGGCTACCAGATCGTGCGCGAGGTGCATCGCGGCGGGCAGGGCATTGTCTATCAGGCCATTCAGAGGGCAACCAAGCGCAAGGTGGCGATCAAGGTGCTGCTCGAAGGGCCGTATGCCTCGAAGGCGGCTCGGCGGCGGTTCGAGCGCGAGATCGAGCTGGTCGCCCAGCTGAGACACGCCCACATCATCGGCATCTTTGACTCCGGGCGGACCAACGACGGCCGGCAGTACTGCGTTATGGACTATGTCCCCGGCGTGCCGCTGGATCGCTACGTGCGCGAGGCCAAACTCGCGCTGGAGGCGGCCTTAGAGCTGTTCGCCAAGGTGTGCAACGCGGTTAATTACGCGCACCAGCGCGGCGTGATCCACCGCGACCTGAAGCCGGCGAACATCCTGGTGGATTCGGACGGCCAGCCCAAGGTGCTGGACTTCGGGCTGGCGCGGCATCTGGTCAGTTCGGAAGAATCGCTTGTCTCCGTTACGGGACAGGTCGTCGGCACGCTGCCGTACATGTCGCCGGAGCAGGCCCGCGGTCGTGCCGACCAGGTCGACGTTCGATCGGACGTGTACGGTCTGGGCGTCGTCCTCTACCAAATGCTGACGGGACAGTATCCGTACCCAGTGGCGGGCGCCATGGCCGACGTGCTGCGGCACATCGCCGAGGCGCCGCCCACGCCGCCTTCCCGCGGTTGGAAGAGTGAACTGGGCGTGACCCAGCGCGCCAACCATCCCGTCCGCGCGGGCCAGTGTCCAATCGACGATGAATTGCAGACCATTGTCCTCAAATGCCTCAGCAAGGAGCGTGAACGGCGATACCAATCCGCCGGCGAATTGGGGCGGGACGTGGAGCGCTACCTGCGCCGAGAGCCGATCGAGGCCAAGCGGGACAGCACCTGGTACGTGCTGCGTAAGCACCTGGGCCGCCATCGGGGTCCCGTCGCGGCGGCCGCGGCATTTGTGGTGCTGCTGGCCGCGTTTGCGATTGCCGTCGCCCTTCAGGCCGCGCGATCGGCCGCTATGGTGCGGCTGCTTCAGCGCGCCGTGCTGGAAGACGTCGGGGCCGACGGGCCGAAACTCGAGACGCCGGAGCAGGTTCTCGACGAAAGCCGCCGGCTGTATTCCAGCGACAAGATGGCCGTCAGCGTGCTGCTGGCCTACGCGGCGTCGGCGTCCAATCACGAGCGAACGGACCTCGCCGCCCGCATGATCGACAAGGCGTTGGAGGTCTCCACCAGCGCGCGGGACGACGCATTGCTCGTGTCCTCGTTGGAGGCATTGGCCCAGCTGAAAGTGAAGCAAGCCGATCTGGCCGGCGCGCAGCGCGCGTGCCGCGATCGCGTGGAGGCCGCGCAGCGCGCCTTCGGTCGCCGGCACCTGCGGACCGCCGATTGCCTGAGGGACCTGACAAGCGTCCTGCATTCCCGCGATTCGAGGGATGAAAAGGATGAAGTCTGTTCGATGTGGCGGCAGACCATCGAGGCGTATGAGTACGCGGTCGGTCCGGACGATCCACGCACCCTGCGCGAAATGCTCAAGTTCGCCTGCTGGCTGCACAGGGCCGGACAAGATGACGTGGCGGGCGATATGCTGGCCCGCGCGATCCCCCGCGCGCGGAACATCCTGGGTACTTCGAGTTTTGAATTGCTGGAGGCTCTGAATTCGGCCATCCAAATCAAGGTGTTGCATCGGCGCGATCGTGTCGGGGCCATCCCACTGTATGAACAACTGATCGAGTCCATCAAAGCGACCGTCGGCGCGGAATCGGAGTCGGCCATGCAGATACAGCTCGAATACGCCGGATTGCTTCACAGCCTTGGCCGTGACGAGCGCGTGTTGCCCCTCGTGACGGCGTTTCTCAAGGCCGGCAGCCAGTCGGCGCACGCGCCATCCGCTTTCTCCGTGCGAAGGCTGAGGGGCCAGCTCGATGTGCTCCGATCGTGGCTCGACGAGCACCCGGACCTCGGCAAGCGGCTGTTTGAGCAGTTGGCGGCGGATGCCGAGCGCGCCTTGCCGGCCAGGGCTGACGAGACGGCCGGCACGCTCCGGAAATGCGCGGCTTGGCTCGCCGCGCACGACTTTGATGCCGAGTCCGACGCCATTTACGCGAAGCTTGCGGCCGCGGAGTCGGCCTCGCAGCCATCTTCACAGCCGCGAACCTGAATTATTGGCTCAACGCAGCAGGCCTTGTTGACTGACCTCGCGCGCTATAGGCTGCTAACGCCATTGGAATCACTTTAACGTTTGATCGTGTTGCCGCAAAGGAGCCCCCCCGATGGTTGCGCCAAGCTCGTTTCTGGCGATTGCTGTATGCTTCGTGGGTCTGTCGGATGAGCCGCCGCGCCTCACGTTTGATCAGACGGTCGATTACATCGCATGGTACAACAATTACGTCCGAGCCGGCCGAATCAGGAACGCGCTGGACCTTTATTCCGAATTGTTAGACGAGAAATCGCCGACCGGGGCGCATCTGAAGTGGCCCGTAGGGGAGGCGGCAAAGCAATTCGAGGCCGCTCTCGGAAAAATCTGGGAGCCGCAGACAAATGTCGAACTTGCCCGGTTTCTCGACTCCCAGGAGCGATTCATTCGCATCGCCAAGAAGGCGGCGATGGTGCGCGACTTCTGGCATCCCTGTCCTGCCGAATCGCCGACGTTGATCGCGGTGATCATGCCGGAGCTCGCGATCAGCCGCAACGCCTGCAAGATCGTCCTCGTTAGCGCTTGGCGAAAACAGGACAAGCCGGCGCAGGCCATGCTCGACGCCTGGCAAGTCGTGTTGCGAAGCGCCGGTCAAATGCAGCAGTGCGGTCTAACCATTGGCGTGCTCGTTGGCTTGGCGGAACGCGCGTTGGTCTATCGCGACATCCGCGCGGCGTCGGCGGCAGGCGTCCTTGCCCCGCAGGACTACGCCGCCGCCGTGGCACTGCTCGAAAAGGACGATCCAGGCGCACCGGATTTTCGCAGGGCGATCATGGTCGAATGGGCAACGGCATTGGACCTGCTTCAGTACGTTAGTCCCAAGGGCAAGCCGGATGTCAAACGTTGGGGCGAACTCGTCCGCGGCGTTGAGAAGGCGATGGGCTCGCCGGATTTTAAAGGTCAGGATGCGGCCTTTGCCGCCCTGAATCCACACGATACCGCCCAACGGATCGACGCATACTTTCGAGAACTGATCACGCTCACCGGTGATTCGCCGAATCGAGCTTCGCTGCACAAAATCATGGCATTCGAGGGTCGCAACGAGACGCGCCTCGGCGACAACCCGTTCATGCGATTCGTGATTCCGTCTCTCGCCCGCTCTTGGCAGTTAATGGTGAGGGCCGAAACCGAGCGCCGCGCGACGATTCTCCTATTGGGGATTCATCAGTACCACGCCGAAAACGGCAAGTGGCCTGGAAGCCTCGACCAGCTCAAGCTCGCCAACTTGGCCACGCTTCGGATCGATCTTTTTTCCGATGCCGATTTCAAGTACGCGCTCATCGATGAAATGCCGAGGCTTTACAGCTTCGGCATAAACGAAAAGGACGACGGAGGCAACCACGATGGCAAATGGGGCGAGGCCGGCGGAGACCATGTCTTTTGGCCGCCACCAGACATTAAGGAATAACTGGGCCAGCGCGACGTGGGCCGAATGCGGTTGACGAATCGTCGGCCGAAACCCTGGACCGTATCCCATTGGCACCATGGAGGACTCACGCACGCCGGACAATACCGCGCCTGCGGAATCGGCTCCTCGCACACGCGACATCGCGCCCCGCGAGTGCAATGTGTCGACAGGCTCAGGAACAACAACACCAAGATCAGCGTGATCGCCGTGCCGGTCACGTATTCCGCGTGAATCCACCACGCCAGACCGACCGCGCCAAGCGCATCCAGCCAGGCAACGACCGTCCACGCGTTCGCTAGCACCCGAACGACCGCGACGACTGCTGCGACAATTACGCACCGAAACTTCGAGAACATCGGCACACCTCCGCGGGAGTTAAGAACTTCATCGGAGCCATCGCCGTCGGCGCGGTCAATTTGCGGCGATCCGGACGCGGTCGTTTACTGGCTGGCCCGCATGTTGGCCGCGGGCGAGGACCCGCGTTTCGTTGCGCGGCGGATCGCGATCTGCGCCGCCGAGGACGTCGGCAACGCCGATCCGATGGC
>WYBU01000099.1 GCA_011525745.1 Planctomycetaceae bacterium
CGCGCGGGGGCCGGGGGCCCGGGGCTTTCCCCCGGTGCTAAACACAACCCCCCGCCCCCGGGGCGGCACGCCGCACGGGCTGAAAGCCCGTGCCACGCGGACATTTCCGAGCCACAAGCGCTCTGATCCGAGCCGCAAGCGCCAGCGCGGCGGCACATCAGCGCGGGGCGCGCAACCCCGGCGCTTGCGCTTGGGGCTCCGATCAGTGAACACCGCCTCGCGGTGGACCGCCCGAGCCACACCACGATCCGCGCCGCGCTCGCAACCCGCCCTTCCGCGCCGTAAACTGAAGCCGCCATGAAACCGCCATCTTTCAGTCCCCAACGCCTGCTCGTCACGGGCGGCGCGGGGTTCATCGGATCGAACTTCGTGCGCTACGTGCTCGATCAGCACGCCGACGCGCATGTCATCAACCTCGACAAGCTCACCTACGCTGGCAACCTCGAGAATCTCGCCGAGTACGCCGATCATCCGCGGCACACGTTCGTCCGCGGCGACATCGGCGACTACGACGTGGTCTCCCGGCTGCTGCGCGAGCACGAAATCGACTCGATCGTGCACTTCGCCGCCGAGAGTCACGTCGATCGTTCGATCGTCGGGCCGGCGGTTTTCGTCCAAACCAACGTCGCCGGCACGCTCACGCTGCTGCACGCCGCGCGCAACTACGTCGCCGAGGCTTTCCCCGACGCGCAGGCGGCCGAGACCCGCCCCGCCGCCGCCTGCGGGCGCACCGCCGCGGAAGTCTCGACGCCCGCCCGCACGGCCGAGCGACACGGCGCGCACTTCCGCTTTTTGAACGTCGGCACCGACGAGGTGTATGGCTCGCTCGGCGAGAGCGGCTTTTTTACCGAGGACACGCCGCTCGATCCGCATTCGCCCTACAGCGCCAGCAAGGCCGCCGCCGATCATCTGGTCAGCGCTTATCTGCACACCTTCGGCCTGCCGACGATCGTGACGCGCTGCTCGAACAACTACGGACCGTACCAGTTCCCCGAGAAGATGATCCCACTGATGATCAACAACGCCCGTCGCGACAAGCCGCTGCCCGTCTATGGCGACGGCCTGAACGTCCGCGACTGGCTGTACGTGCTCGATCACTGCACGGCGCTGTGGGCGGTTTTGACGCGCGGGCGCATCGGGCGCGTCTATAACATCGGCGGCAACAACGAAAAGACCAATCTCGAAGTCGTTGGCGCCATTCTCTCGATCCTGGGCAAGCCCGAGTCGCTGATCACGTACGTCAAGGACCGCCCCGGCCACGACCGCCGATACGCCATCGACGCCGCCCGCATCATGCGCGAGCTGGGCTGGACGCCGTCGGTGACGTTCGAACAGGGGCTGCGGCGCACGATCGAGTGGTACCTCGCAAATCAGGCCTGGCTCGACCGCGTCGTCAGCGGCGATTATCAGAAGTACTACGAGGCGATGTACGCAAATCGGTAGAGGCAGGACGGCCCAGTCTGATTCGATCGGGCGGTTCCGCGGCCGATCCGAGCGTTTCGACCCGTCCGAGCCGCAAGCGCCAGCGCTGCGGTGTTTCTGAGCCGCGAGGCGCCAGCGAGCGGGATGCAGCGGCTTGGCCCTTCGTGAGACCTTGGTGGCTTGCGGCGTGCTTCCGGCGCTCCGACAGGCGCCAGATCCGAGTGCGCAACAACGTAGTTGATTCGCCGACTTGGCGCCCAGGACCGACGCGCTGGCGCTTGCGGCTCGGATGCGCACGGGCTGAAAGCCCGCGCCACGCGGTTCACCGCTCCACCCGGCGGCCCGCAGCGCCCTCGCCGCGCGCCACCCGCGCAATATGATTTCCCATCGTACAATGCCTCCATGCCGCACATTCAGCGTCTCGATCCCGTGCTCGTCAACAAGATCGCCGCGGGGGAAGTGATCGAGCGGCCGGCCAGCGTCGTCAAGGAGCTGATGGAGAACGCCCTGGACGCCGGCGCGACGCGCATCGACGTGACGCTCGAAGACGGCGGCACGACGCTCATTTCCGTCAGCGACGACGGCGGCGGCATCGAACCCGACGAGCTGCCGCTGGCCGTCGCGCCACACGCGACCAGCAAGATCCGCACGGTCGACGATCTCAACGCCATCGGCACGATGGGCTTCCGCGGCGAGGCGCTGGCCAGCATCGGCTCGATCTCGCGGCTGCGGATCGTGTCGCGCCGCGCCGACCGGCTCGAGGCGGCCGGCCTCGAATGCAGCGACGGCCGAGTCGGCGACGTCACACCGTGCGCCGCTCCGCCCGGCACGACGGTCGAGGTCCGCAACTTGTTCTTCAACGTTCCCGCTCGGCGCAAGTACCTGCGCACCATTCCCGCTGAACTGAGCCACGTCACCGAGCAGATCGCGCGGATCGCGCTGGCCCGGCCGGACGTAACGATTTCGCAGACGCATCAGGGCCGCGCCGTGCGGCGGCTGCCGGCCACGACCGACCGCCGCGCGCGGATCGGCGATTTCTTCGGGCCGGAGCTGGCCAACGACCTGATCGGTTTTCGGCGGCAGGAGCCGGACCTGCGGATCGAGGGCTGGTTCGCCCCGCCGGCCGCGTCGCGCGCCAGCGGCAAATGGCAGTATGTCTTTCTCAACGGGCGCTTCATCCGCGACCGCGATCTGTCGGGCTTCGTGCTGCGCGAAGCGTTTCGCGGGCTGATCGAGCCGGCGCGGTATCCGGTCGTGTTTCTGTTTCTGACGGCCGATCCGGCGTCGTATGACGTGAACGTGCATCCGACCAAGATCGAGGTGCGCTGGCGTGACGCGGGGCGCGTCAAATCGCAGGTACTGGGCGTGCTGCGTGAGACGCTGCTCTCGCACGATCTGACGCCGTCGCTGCGAACACAGCCGGCGGCGGCCGGCGGGACGACTTCGGCCGATACGGTCGCCAACATGTCGGCCCTGGCGGAACGGCTCAAGGCGCTGGGACCGCCGACGGCGGGATGGGCCGGGCACTCCGGCGACGCAAGCTCAGTCGGCGCGGGTGCGTCGTCAATCCCGGCCGCGCCTTCGGATCGCCGGCCCGGTCGACAGCCACACGAGCATGAATTTCCCTTGTCGCATGAATCGGCCGAGTCGGCGCATCGGGCGTCGGCCATCCCGCCGGAGTCGCGTTTCGACGCCGCGGCCATGATCGGGCGCGACCGGCTGCCGCGCGACGAAACGCGCATCGTCGCTGCGCCGCCGGACGCCATGCCCATTCCGGCCGCGCGCAGGGACGAAGGCCCCGTGCCGCACGCGTTACCGGGCCGCGCGTTGCAGATTCACAATACGTATCTGGTGTGTGAGACGCCGGACGGGTTGCTGATCGTCGACCAGCACGCGCTGCACGAGCGCATCCTGTACGAGGAGCTGAAGGCCCGCATGACGCGCGGCCCGCTCGAGTCGCAACGTCTGCTGCTGCCCGAAACGCTCGACGCCTCGCCCGAGCAACTGGCGGCGCTGGAAGGCGCCGGAGAACTGCTGCTGCGGCTGGGACTGGAGATCGAGCCGTTCGGACCGCGCAGCGTGGTCGTCCGCGCGTGTCCCAGCCTGCTGGGCGATCTGAACGTGCGCGAACTGACCGCCGACCTGCTGGACAAGCTGGCCGACTCGGAGCGGCGCGATCCCGAGGCGATCATCCATGCCGTGCTCGACATGATGGCCTGCAAGGCGGCGGTCAAGGCGGGCGACCGGCTGACGCCCGAAGCGATCGAAGCGCTGCTGTCTCGGCGGCACCTGGTGGAGCGATCGAGCAACTGTCCGCACGGCCGGCCGACGACGCTGCGCCTGAGCCTGCGCGACCTGGAGCGGCAGTTCAAGCGCACATAGGAATAACGGTCGAAAGTCGAAATGAAACGTCGAAGGATTGAAAAGCCAAAGAGTCGAAACGAAATGCGAGGGAAAGGCGAACGGCGGTAAGCGACCCGGCGCCGGCGCGGCCCGCGCGCGGCGACGGGGCGATCGGCAGGCGGGCGAACGGTAGTTTTCGCAGCCGTATCAACGTTTAACCGTCCAGGTCGTCCATTCGGTCCATGCCGTCCACTGCCGCCCCGGGGCGCGCGACCGCGGCCGAACGTCATTCCCGCGAAGTCGGGAATCCAGAGGTGTGTGAGTGATCGCGGGACTCCCGCCCGCGCGGGGGTCACGGCGTATCGCAGAACGCTGACGGCGGGCGGCTGCTCGGCCCGCACAGAGGACCCCGCTGACTGACATCCTCTCCGCAAGTTAATGGCATACGGGTTGCAACGGTGTGGACCGGCAACTTCCGGCCGGGTGCGCGCGCATACCGCCGCCGGCGCGGCCGGTCGACATCCTCAATTCGTTCAGGCGGCGGGATGTGAGGAGGAACGCCATGGCCCCCCCAGCGCGTTGCCCGCGTCGCGTCGTGTCTGTTGTTGTGACTCTTTTTGTCACACTGCTGATCGCATCCCAAGTGCTCGCGCGGCCCACGATCCGCACGGCGTTCTTTGCGGAGTATCCGGTCGCCGTCGGCAGCGCGCTGGACAGCGTTCCCAGCCATCCGCTTCACTGCGGCGTCTGTCATTACAACTTCAACGGTGGGGGAACGCGCAATCCCTATGGCGAGCGCCTGTCGCAGGTGATCGGGAACTATCCCAACACGCAGGCGGGACGACAGCAGGCCATTCGGTCCATTCAGAACGAGGACAACGACGGCGACAGCTATACGTCGCTGGCAGAGATCACCGATCTGGCCGGCTACTCGAACACCCCCACGTTCCCCGGCCTGACGCCGGCCAACGTCGGCAACGTGTCCAACGTCAACCCGGCCGAGCTGATGGCCTATCTCGTGCCGACGGTCGGGTCGGACACCACGCCGCCGGCGGTGACGGTGTTGTCGCCCAACGGCGGCGAATCATGGACCGGCAACGCCGCCGCGACGATTGAGTGGACCGCGACGGACGCGGGCGGCGTGGCGGCCGTCCACCTGTTTCTTTCGGACGATAACGGTCAGATATATCGCCCGCTGGCGCTGGGGCTGAGCAACACCGGCAGTCATCAGGTCTTCGTTCCCAATCGACCGACGAGCCAGGCGCGGGTACTCGTGGTGGCGGTCGACAACGCCGGCAATCCCGGCCAGGACGCCGGCGACAACGCTTTCTCCGTGGTCGCCCCTTCCGGCGGGATCGTCCCCTCGACGCTGCGCGACTTCGACCTGCCGGGCACGCAGCCGCACGACGCCACGTCCCTGGCCGATCCGAACGACTGTGCGACCTGCCACGGCGGCTACGACGCCGCGGTCGAGCCGTTTCGCAACTGGCAGGGCAGCATGATGGCGCATGCCTCGCGCGATCCGTTGTTCGAGGCCTGCATGGCGATCGCCAACCAGGATGCGCCGGACTCGGGCGATCTGTGCCTTCGGTGTCATTTGCCGGCGGGCTGGCTGGCGGGGCGCTCGGTGCCGACTTCGGGCAGCCAGATGCTCCCGTCGGATCGCATGGGCGTCGCGTGCGATTTGTGCCATCGCATGGTCGATCCGGTTCCCGATACCGCCAATCCGGCCGAGGACACGGGCATTCTGGCGGCGCTGGCGGCGGCGCCGACGGATTTCGGCAACGGCATGTTCGTCGTCGATCCGACCGGCACGCGCCGCGGACCGTTCTCCGACGCGACGCTGGGCCATCCGATTCTCGTCTCGCCGTTTCATCGCGAGGCGGCTCTGTGCGGGACGTGTCACGACGTGAGCAATCCGGCGTTCGAGCGCGACGCGAACGGCAACTATCCGCCGGCGCCGCTGGATGCGCCCGCGACCGACACGAGCGCCCACTCATTGATGCCCATCGAACGGACCTACAGCGAGTGGTTCCACAGCGCCTACAACTCGCCCGGCGGCGTCTTTGCACCGCAGTTCGGCGGAAACCGCACGCACGTGGCCGTGTGCCAGGACTGTCACATGCGCGCCGTTACCGGCGCCGGGTGCAACGATCCGGCCGCACCGATCCGCACGCTGCTGCCGTTGCACGACATGACCGGCGGCAGCACCTGGCTGGCCGGCCTGCTGCCGGCGCTGTATCCGAGCGAAGTGAATTCCGACGCCATCGCGGCCGGCATCGTGCGGGCGCGATACATGTTGACGAACGCCGCCAGCCTGACGGCGGTTCAGAACGGCGCGACGCTGCTGGTGACGGTGGTCAACGAGACGGGACACAAGCTGCCGACCGGATATCCGGAGGGACGCCGGATATGGCTGCATGTCCAGTTCTTCGACGACGCGCCCTCGCTCATCGAGGAATCAGGCGCCTACGTATCGGCGACCGGCGAACTGGTTCACGACGAACAGATCAAAGTTTATGAAGCCAAGCCCGGACTGGATTCGGACACGGCGGGCCTTGTGGGCGTTTCACCCGGCCCTTCGTTCCATTTCGTGCTGAACAACCGCATCTACAAGGACAATCGCATCCCTCCGCGCGGTTTCACGAACGCGAGCTATGAGCAGTTCGGCGGCGCGCCGGTCGGGCATACGTATGCGGATTCGCATTTCTGGGACGACACGCCCTATGAGATTCCGCCGGGCGCCACGCAGGTTCAGATCAACCTCTACTACCAGAGCACCAGCCGCGAGTATGTCGAGTTTCTGCGCGACGAAAATGTCACCAACACGAAAGGGCAGGAGTTATACGACCTGTGGAGCAACAACGGCCGCTGCCCACCGGAACTGATGGCCAGTATCGCGCTTCCGTTGACGCCCGTGCCCGTGCCCGGCGACATCGACGGGGACGGCGACGTGGGCGAGACCGACCGGACGTTGCTTGTTGCCGTGTTGCTGGGGCTGGATATCGATCCGCAGCACGTGGCGAGGGCGGACATGAACGGGGACGGCGCGGCGGATGGCGAGGACGTGGGCGCGTTCCTGGAGGCGCTGTTTGAGAGTTGAAATTCCGACGTAGCGGTCCGTAACACGGCAATCGGTGTGGGCATCAGTGGTGTTAACGACAGTGCGCCAACGTGATTCCCGCGCGGGCGAGAATTCAGGATTGCGCGGACAATTGCTGGACGCTCACTTGCGCGGGGGTGACGGGAAATCAGGGGCGTTACTCTTGCGCCGATCGGCGCCGCGGCACAGTTAACGAGGCGCACGTCAGTTGGTGTTGCGGCATCACAGCCGGGGGCGGCTGTGCTCCATTCACAGCCGGGGGCGGCTGTGCCCCATTCACAGCCGAGGGCGGCTGTGCTCCATTTCACAGCCGGGGGCGGCTGTGCTCCATACACAGCCGGGGGCGGCTGTGCTCCATACACAGCCGGGGGCGGCTTTGCTCCATTTCACAGCCGGGGGCGGCTGTGCCCCATTCACAGCCGAGGGC